>JAZJXM010000021.1:0-31940 GCA_040390915.1 Pseudomonadota bacterium | reverse complement strand
ATGCGCCAGATTGGCGCATTGCCCGACCTGACCCTGATTGACTGATTGATTACAGTCTATTTCACTTGCCCTGCTCGGCGATCCACCCATCGACCTTGGCTTCAAGCAGCCCGAGCGGCAAGGCGCCGCTGGCCAGCACCAGATCATGGAATTTGGCCAGGCTGAACTTCGCCCCCAGTGCAGCGGCAGCGCGCTGGCGCAGTTCCATGATCTTGAGCGCGCCCACCTTGTAGCTGAGCGCCTGTCCCGGCCACGCCATGTAGCGCTCGGTCGCGTTGCGTGCATCGGCTTCGCTGTCGCCCGCCTCGTCCATCAGGAAGCGGATGGTCTGCTCGCGCGACCAGCCCTTGGCGTGCAGCCCGGTGTCGACCACCAGCCGCGCGGCGCGCCGCATGTCCATGATCAGGAAACCGGCGTACGCATTCGGATCGTCGTACAGGCCCAGTTCCTTGCCCAGCGTTTCGGCGTACAAGCCCCAGCCTTCGCTATACGCGTTGACCAGGCCGAACTTGCGAAATTTCGGCAGCGGCAGTTCCTGCTGCCGCGACAGCTGGAAGTGGTGGCCTGGATTGCCCTCATGAAGAAACAGCGACGTCATGCGCGTGCTGCCGTACTGGCTTGCATCCGGAATCACGGCCCAGAAAATGCCGGGACGCGAACCGTCGGCCGCAGCCAGCGTGTAATGGTCGGACGCGGTCGCGCGCGACAGTGCCGGCTCGGGACGGATCTCCAACGGTGCCTCGGGCTGGCTGGCGAACAGTTGAGAAAGCTTGGGCACGATGCGCGCGTTCAGGTCGCGATACGCCTGCAGCACTTCCTCGTCGGTCTTGAACGGCCGGTATTTCGGTTGCTGGGCGAGCCAGCGCGGCAGGCCGGCCGGCGCGCCGGTGTAGCCCAGTTTGGGGCCCAGCTTGACGAATTCAGCGTTGATGCGCGCCATCTCGGCCAGACCGATGCGGTGGATTTCCTCGGGCGACATCGTGGTCGTGGTGTGCGCCGCAGCCCAGGCCAGGTACCACTGATTGCCGTTCGGCAGAGCGCCCCAGCCGGCGCTTTCGCGCGCAGCCGGCAGGTAGTCGGTTTCCAGGAACACGGCCAACTTGCGCAACGACGGCAGTACCTTGCCCGACACCGCCTGCAAGTAGGCGCCCTTCAAGCGCGCCCGCTCGCCTGTGCCAAAACTGGCCGGCAGGTTGCGGATCGGCGCATAGAAATCGCTGCCCTCGGTGGTAGCGCCGGCCAGCGCCTTTATCTGCGGCAGCAGCGACACCACCAGTGCCTTCGGCAGCACGATGTTGTCCTTGATGCCGGCGCGCATATTGATGATGGCGGCATCGACCCATTGCGGCAGCGCCGCGATGCGCTTCAAGTACATCTCATATTCGGCCACGGTGCCGATCGGCTGCGAACCCTGGCCGCTGCCGAAATTGGCCAGCACCACCGGCAGGCTGTCCATGTGGTTCATCGGCAGCAAGTGGTCCTTGAACTGCTCGAAGCGCAAGCGCTTGTTCATTTCGTAGTTCAGCAGGTCGTAGGTGACCAGCTCGTCTGCCGACAGTTTGCTGCGGTCGATCCGCATCAAGTCTTCCAGCACCCCGTGCAGCATGGCGAACTGGCGCGCGCGCACCGACGGCGTTATCGTCATTGGCAGCAGGTCGTCGTAGCGGTTGTCGCCGAAAATGGTGGCGGTCACTGGTTCGAAGCGCGCTTGCTCGTCATAGAAGCGCTCGGCCAGCTGCGCCAGCGGCACATTGGCCGCCATGGCCTGCGCGGTCAGCAGCGCAGCTGCCAGGAATAGCGATTTCAATTTGCTCATGCGGTCGGCTCCTGCGGTTTGAAGAACGCCACCACGTCCGCTTCGAGCCGGGTGCGTTTGAATGAAGGCAGGCTTTGCCAGACCCGCTTGCCGTACGATTTGGAGATCAGGCGCGGGTCACAGATCATCAGCACGCCGCGGTCGGTCTCGTCGCGGATCAAACGCCCTGCCCCCTGCTTCAGGTTGATGATCGCTTCTGGCAGCGTGTGGTGCATGAAGCCGTTCATGCCCTGCTTTTCCATCACTTCGATGCGCGCGGCCAGCACCGGGTCGTCCGGCGGCGCAAACGGCAGCTTGTCGATGATCACCAGCGACAGCGCGTCGCCGCGCACGTCCACGCCTTCCCAGAAGCTCTGGCTGCCCACCAGCACGCCGTTGCCGGCATTGCGGAACGAGTCCAGCAGCTCGGTGCGGCCACGTTCGCCCTGCACGAACAGCGGGTAGTCCAGGCCGCGGTCGGCGAACTCGGTGCGCAGCCGTTCGGATACGTGCTTGACGGCGCGCAGCGTGGTGCACAGGAAGAAGGTGCGCCCGCCCGCCGCTTCGATCACCGGCAAGGCGCAATCGATGACGGCGTCGGTGTAGCCAAAGGCGTTCGGATCGGGCAGCCCGGTTGGCACATACAGCAAGCCTTGCTGCTCGTAGTTGAACGGGCTAGGCCAGGTCTGCGACGCCTCGCCCGTCAGTCCCATCTGGTTCGAGAAGTGCTTGAAGTCGTTCTTGACCGCCAGCGTGGCCGAGGTAAAGATCCAGCTGCGCGGCGTGCCCTCGCGCTGGTTGGTAAAGATCGGCGCGATCGACAGCGGCGTCTTGTGCAAGTGCAGCGACGCCGAAAACGCCTCCACCCACAGCACCGCCTGATCACCTTCGACCACTTTGCCTTTGTTATCGGGCTTCCAGGCATCGATCTGCCCGGCCAGTTCTACCGCGCGCACTCGCACCTGCTCCAGCGTTTCGGCGCGCGCCGCGTTTTCTTCCAGCGTGTCGATCATGGCCGCCAGTTTTTCCTTGAGCGTCTCAAGCGCCGGGAAGAAGTCGGACGATGGCATGATCTGCGCAAACGACAGGCGCACGATGTCTTGCGGGAACGTCAATCGCAAGTCGCGCGCAGCTTTCTCGACGCCTGTGACGACCTTGGCCCAGTCCGGGCCGCCGCGCGCGTGCGCCAGGCCTTCGGCCAGCACGTCGCGGCACAGTTCCAGTATTTGCGAGGTCGAGATGGTCTGGCCGAAGAACAGCGTGGCGGTGTCGGGCAGCTGGTGCGCTTCGTCGAAGATGATGGTATTGGCCGACGGCAGCAGTTCGGCCACGCCGGTGTCTTTCAGCGCCACGTCGGCGAAGAACAGGTGGTGGTTGACCACCACCACGTCGGCCTGTTGCGCTTCGCGGCGCGCCTTCATGACGAAGCAATCCTGGTAGTACTGGCATTCGGTGCCCATGCAGGTGTCGCGGGTCGAGGTGACCAGGTTCCAGATCAGCGCGTTCTCGGGCACCTTGGACAGTTCGGCCTTGTCGCCCGAATTGGTCATCTTGATGAAGCGCGAGATCTCGCGCAGGTAGCCGACGTCGTCGCGCGAGGTCATGCGCCCGTTTTGCAGCGTGCGTTCGAGGTGGTAATGACAGACGTAGTTGGAGCGCCCCTTGAGCAGCGCCACCGACACAGGTGCCTTGAGGGCTGCCCTGACGGTCGGTATGTCGCGTAGAAACAACTGATCCTGAAGATTCTTGGTCCCTGTCGAGACAATGGTTTTGCCGCCCCACAGCAGCGCCGGGACCAGGTAGGCGAAGGTCTTGCCGGTGCCAGTGCCAGCTTCGGCGATCAGGGTTTTCTGGTCCGTGATGGCCTGCGCGATGGCCTTGGCCATTTCAGTCTGCGAGCGGCGCGGGCTGAAACTGCCCACCGCAGGCGCGAGCGGGCCGCCGGCGCTGAACAGGCGGTCAAGCTCGGCATCATGCTTGCCGGCGGGCGCATCGGGAATGGCGGCAGCGCCGCTGTCGGTGTGCGGTATAGGATCGGTCAAGGTGGCGTTTCAGTGGTGCGAAGACGGATCAGGCCGGAACGTCCGGCACCAATTGCATTTTCAACAGGGTAATATGGTCTTTCAGCTGCAGCTTGCGCTTCTTGAGGCGGCGTAGTTGCAACTGGTCGTGGTGCCCATCCAGGATTAACATGTCGATGACCGCATCCAGGTCGCGATGTTCAACGTCAAGTTCGATCAGGCGGCGCTGGATTTCTTGAACATCTGTCATGGTGTGGTGTTCCGGACGGTTTTTATTTCGATGGCGGCATAGGTGCAGAGCCGGAAGCGCATTACAATCGGTAACAATTCATGTCGACACGTAAATAGTCTCCGCTTGCAACATTATGCGTCCCCGGTGCATAGTTTAATATAGACCAGGGTTGCCGCCAATATAGATTGATAGTCGGGCCAGAAAACACCATGGTAACGCAGCCAGTACTCACCACACGTTTATGACACCATACAAGCTAGAAGCAGGTACTGCACAGCACATCGGCAACCGTCCGCAACAGAACGACCGCGCCGCGATCTTTACCGGCGCGCGCGCGCCCGGCTACATGCTGGCGGTGCTGTCGGACGGCATCGTCGGCGGGGCCCTGGCCTCGGAACAGGTGCTGCACACAGCCAAGCTCGCCTTCGACCAGTTCAAGCCGGGCGACAATCCCAGCACCGAACGGCTGGCCACGCTGCTGCGCGAGATCGTGCTCGAAACGCACATGATCATCAAGATGAACGCCTTCACCACCGAGGAAGAGGCCCATTGCACCTTCGTGGGACTGGTCATCACTCCGCAAGGCAAGGCGGTCTGGGCCCATGTGGGCGATTCGCGCCTGTACCAATTTCACCGCAGCGAATGCAAGACGCGCACCGGCGACGCCGACTACATCGATCACCTGGTCAGCACCGACTGCCTGCCGGTCGAAGCGGCCAAGAGCCACCGCCATTCGAAATTGCTGGTCAATGTACTGGGCAACCCGCGCAAGGAGCCGTTTACCACCGTCGGCAGCTTGGAACAGGTCAGCGCCGGCGATACCTTCCTGCTCTGTACCGACGGCCTGTGGCATTTCTTCACCGATGCCGAACTGGGCGCCGTGACCAGCAAAGCCACCCCGCGCCAGGCCTCGGAGATGTTGATCAACAAAGCCATCGAACGGGCTCAGGGCAAGGGCGACAACTGCACGATGGCCATCATCAAATTCGTCAAGCTGCCCAAGGAAGTGAAGAACTACGTGGTCCAGAAAATGGGGCGTGCAGTCTGAACGCTGCCCGCTTGCCCAAAAAGGCCGCGTTTGCGGCCTTTTTTTATGTCCCCGCTGTGACTATTGGAGATTATTTGTCCGCTAGCAATATGTTATCGTTAAATTCTTAGAGGCAATATATGCCCGTAACGAGACAGGGTTTCCCAGATGCGCACATCCATACTTCCCGCGGGATTTCATCGACTTGAGGAGGTAGAGCGGGGACAGGCGATATGGCGCCTGTGGGGCGGACCAGGCTTCCTGTTGATCGTCATGGCCATGTATGTGTTCGGCCACCTTCCCAATGCGCAGCTGGCCTTGTGGTGCGCCACTGCCTATTGCATGCTCGGGGTCGGCTGGCTGTACTTCATTTCCTTGTGCAAGGTGAACGCGGACTTGCGCCGCAAGCTGATCATTTTCCTGGACCAGATCGTCTGGTCGGTCGGCCTGTGCGTGGCCAGTGAAGCGTACGCCCTGACGCTGTGGCTGCCACTGACGGTCTCGATGGGCAATGGCCTGCGCTACAGTCCGAAATACGGCTTCATCTCATCCGCCTTCAGCGGCGTCTGCGTGGCCTTCGCCCTGTCGCTGTCGCCCTACTGGCGCAGCATGCCGCTGGTCTCGGTCGGCATTTTCCTGTCGGTGACGGTATTGCCGTTCTACGCCTTCTTGCTGACGAAGAAAATCGCCAAAAACAAATACTTGATGGAGCAGCGCGCCGCCGCACTCGAGATGGCGATCAAGTGCGACGCGCTGACCGGCGTGCTCAATCGCACCGGCTTTGCGATCGACTTCGAGCGCATGTTCGCCCAGGCCCAGCTGCCAGGCCGGCTAGCGGCCCTGCTGGTGATCGATCTCGATGGTTTCAAGGCCGTCAACGACACGGCCGGGCATGCCGCTGGCGACGACATCTTGCGCGCCGTGGCCGACACCATGCGCAGCTGCCTGCGCGTGTCCGATTCGATTGCCCGGCTGGGCGGTGATGAATTTGCGGTCCTGCTGGGGTCGCTGCAAGCGCCCGACGACGCCCATTGGATAGGCGACAAGATCATTCAGGCGGTGGCGCAGCTGGAAGTGCCGGGTCATCCGGCATTGCAGGTGGGCGCCAGCATCGGCTTGTGCCTGCTGCCCGATCCGGACCTGCGCTCGATCGAGGCCGCGCTGGCCGCTGCCGATCGCCTGATGTATGCGTCCAAGCGGGCCGGCAAGGGGATGCTGACAGCGTCGTCACGCGGCGGCATGGCCGCGTAGGCCGACGGCTTATTGCGCTTCGGTCCTGGCAGCCTTTTTGGCTTCCTTTTTCGCCAGCTTTTCAGCCACGTCGCGCTGGCGCTTCTCTGCGTCGAGCTTGCGCTGTTCAAACGCTTTGACGTTGGCCGCGCGCTGCGGCGCCTCGGCCTTTTCCTGTTCGGCGCGCTGCGCCTGCCTGGCGTCGCGCTTGGCGCTGCGGGAAGACACGCTGGCCTTGGGCGCGACCAGAGCCGGTCCAAGTTCGGTCCGCGGCGGCGGCGCCGGCTGGGCTGCGGCGCGCGCCTCGTCGGCTTCGAATTGCTGGACAGCCTTGACCACGTCACGGTCACGCTCCTCAACGGCGGCCTTGCGCCGGAAATACTGCGCCTCGTCTTCGATCGCCCCCTGGAGGGCCAGCGCCACGCGGCGTTTTTCCTTGGCTGTGTCCAGGCAGTTGTTGACGAAGAACTTGTGATAGCACACTTGCTCGCTGGCAGCGTATTCCTTCTCGATGGCGGCACGCGCGATGGCCACTTGTTCCAGCTTGCGGGTCGCTTGCTCGACCGAGGTCGAGACCGGCACCACTGGCGTCACCGAAGGCGGCAGCAGCGTGCAGCCGGACAGCGTGGCCAGGCACAGGGCAAGAATTGCGAACTGTTTATTCATTCTGATAGATCCTATTGACGGGGTCAGGCCAGCGATTCAGCTGCGCCGCGGCGCTCCGCTTCCATGTATTCGCGCGATTGCATTTCAATGATACGCGAGACGGTGCGGTGAAACTCGTTCGCCAGCATCCCTTGCGTGTAGAGCTCTTCCGGGGCCACTTCGGCCGACATCAGCAGCTTGACCTTGTGATCGTAGAACACGTCGATCAGCCAGGTGAAACGGCGCGCCTCGGACGATTGGCCAGCCGACATGGCCGGTATCCCCGACAGCACCACGGTGTGGAAGCGGCTGGCAATTTCCAGGTAATCGTTCTGCGAACGCGGACCGCCGCACAGGGTGGCAAAGTCGAACCAGATCACACCGCCGGCGCGCCGCAGGCAGTGGATCTCGCGTCCTTCGATGCGCACGTGCGGATCTTCGTCGGCGCATTCGGCGATGCGCATGTAGGCGGTGCGCAGCGCCTGGTCGGCGGCTGCGGAGAGCGGCGTGTAATAGCTGTCGACCTGTTCCAGCACGCGCTTGCGGTAATCGACGCCGGCATCGACGTTGAGCACGTCGAGCTTGTCCTTGAGCAGCGCGATGGTGGGCAGCATGCGGTTGCGGTGCAGACCGTCCGGGTACAGCAGGTCCGGATCGTAGTTCGAGGTCATGATGAACGACACGCCGTTGTCGAACAGCGCCGACAGCAGGTTATACAGGATCATCGCGTCGGCGATGTCGGAGACGTGGAACTCGTCAAAGCAGATCAGGCGGTATTTTTTGGCGATGTTGCGCGCCACGTAGTCGAGCGGGTCGGCCACGCCTTTGAGCTCGTCGAGCTGACGGTGCACGTCGCGCATGAATTCATGGAAGTGCACGCGCGTCTTGCGCACCACCGGCACCACCGAGTAAAAGCTATCCATCAAAAACGACTTGCCGCGCCCGACGCCGCCCCACAGGTAGACGCCGCGCGGGACATCCGGGCGGTTGATCAGGCGCTTGAAACTGGATGAGCGCTGCGAACGGTAGTCGACCCAGTCCTGGTAGGCGCGCTGCAGGCGGTCGACCGCGCGCTGCTGCGCCGCGTCGGAGCTGTAACCGCGTTGGGAGAGCGCATGCTCATAGAACTGCTGGACATTCATGGGAACCATTCTCCGTCGTCCTCGCGTATGCGGGGACCCATGCTGAGCTTATTCAGTATGGGTCCCCGCGTGCGCGAGGACGACGTATTGTCGCTGTTAGAAGTTCAGCGAACGCTTGTCAATCGCGAGCGCGGCTTCCTTGGTCGCTTCGGACAGCGATGGGTGGGCGTGGCAGATGCGGGCGATGTCTTCGGCCGAGGCGCGGAACTCCATCGCCACCACCGCTTCCGAGATCAGTTCGGACGCCATCGGGCCGACAATGTGCACGCCGAGGATTTCGTCGGTGGTCGCATCGGCCAAAAACTTGACCATGCCCGACGTGTCGCCCAGCGCCCGCGCACGGCCATTGGCCATGAACGGGAAGGTGCCTGCCTTGTACGCGATACCGGCCGCTTTGAGCTGCTGCTCGGTCTGGCCTACCCACGCGATTTCCGGCGAGGTGTAGATCACCCACGGAATCGTATTGAAGTTGGTGTGACCATGCTGGCCGGCGATGCGCTCGGCAACGGCCACGCCTTCTTCTTCGGCCTTGTGCGCCAGCATCGGGCCGCGCACCACGTCACCCACAGCCCACACGTTCGGCAGGCTGGTTTTGCAGTCGTCGTCCACCGCGATGAAACCGCGCTCGTCGAGCTTGAGGCCAACCACTTCGGCGCCCAGGCCGGTGGTGTTGGGCATGCGGCCAATCGAGATGATCAGCTTGTCGAACACGGCCTTTTGCGCCGCGCCGGTGTCGTCCGTGTATTCCACGGTCACGTCGTTCTTGCCAGCCTTGACGCTGCCGATCTTGACGCCCAGGTTGATCTTCAGGCCCTGCTTTTTGAACAGCTTGCCCGCTTCCTTGGCGATCTGCTCGTCGACCGCGCCCAAGAACGTCGGCAAGCCTTCCAGCACCGTCACTTCAGCGCCCAGGCGGCGCCATACGCTGCCCATTTCCAGGCCGATCACGCCGGCGCCAATGACGCCCAGCTTGCCCGGCACCGCGTCGATCGCCAGCGCGCCGGTGTTCGACAGGATCAGCTTTTCGTCGAATGGTGCGCCCGGCAGTTCGCGCGCGTTCGAACCGGTGGCGATCACCACGTGCTTGGCGCTCAAGACTTCAGCGCCGACGCTGACGTTGTACAGGCCATCGGTGGTGCCGGTGAAGGCGCCGCGGCCGTGGAAAAACGCGACCTTGTTTTTCTTGAGCAGGAACAGGATGCCGTCGTTGTTCTGTTTGACGACAACGTCCTTGCGCTTCAACATATTTGGCAGGTTCAGCGACAGGCCGGCGACATCGATGCCGTGGTCCTTGAACGCGTGGCCGGCGTGCTCGAAGTGCTCGGACGACTGCAGCAGCGCCTTGGACGGGATGCAACCGACGTTGGTGCAAGTGCCGCCAGGCGCGGGACCGCCCTTGGCATTGGCCCATTCATCGATGCAGGCGACCGAGAAGCCCAGCTGGGCTGCACGGATGGCGGCGATATAACCGCCAGGACCGGCGCCGATGACGACGACGTCAAATTGTTTTGGAGTGCTCATTAATTTAATCCTTTTATTCTTCTGGTACGAATATCCACAGCAACAGGTATAGCAGGCCGCCAAAGCCGTAGAGGAAGACGCATACCGCGAAAATCATGCGCCATATCCACGAATCGATGCCCGAGACCTTGCCCAGGCCGCCGCACACGCCGCCTAGCCAGCGGTCGTTGCGCGAACGGCGCAGGCGCCCGATTTCGGTGGCGAAGTCGCCCCCGCCGCTGGAAGATGGTTTGTTCAGGTCGACCGAAGCGTTGAGCAGCTTGGCCTTGGCTTGTTCAAATTCCTCAGCGCTGAGCGCGCCAGCCTGATGCAGTTCGTGCAAACGCTTGATTTCTTCTGAGATATTCATGATGCAATCACCCCGATTAAAAGTTCAGCATGGCACGCGCTGCAGGCAGCGCGCTCCCTTTGATTACAGGTCCAGCAGCAGGCGCGCAGGATCTTCCAGGGTTTCCTTCATCGTGACCAGGCCCAGCACGGCTTCGCGGCCGTCGATGATGCGGTGGTCGTACGACATCGCCAGGTAGTTCATCGGACGCACTACCACCTGACCGTTTTCGACAACGGCGCGGTCCTTGGTAGCGTGCACGCCCAGGATGGCCGACTGTGGCGGGTTGATGATCGGGGTCGACAGCATGGAACCGAAGGTGCCGCCGTTCGAGATCGAGAAGGTACCGCCGGTCAAGTCTTCCAGGGTCAGCTTGCCTTCCTTGGCTTTGACACCGAATTCGCCGATTTTCTTCTCGATTTCAGCGATCGACATCTGGTCGGCGTTGCGCAGGATAGGCACTACCAGGCCGCGCGGCGAACCGACCGCGATGCCGATGTCGAAATAGCCGTGGTAGACGATGTCGTTGCCGTCGACCGAGGCGTTGATGATCGGGTACTTCTTCAGTGCGGCCACGGCTGCCTTGACGAAGAACGACATGAAACCCAGCTTGACGCCGTGCTCTTTCTCGAACTTGTCCTTGTACTTGTTGCGCAGGTCGATCACCGGCTGCATGTTCACTTCATTGAACGTGGTCAGGATCGCGTTGGTCGACTGCGACATCACCAGGCGCTCGGCGATACGGGCGCGCAAACGGCTCATCGGCACGCGCTCTTCCGGACGCTCGCCCAGGTTCATCTTTGGCGCGGCGATCTGCTGCAGCGCTGGCTTGGCAACTGGTGCTGCCATTGGCGCTGGCGCAGCAGGTTTCACTGCGATCGCGCCCAGCACGTCGCCCTTGGTGACGCGGCCATCTTTGCCGCTGCCGGTGACGTCGGCGGTGGTCATGTTGTTGTCGGCCAGGATCTTGGCAGCGGCTGGCATGGCGACGTCGCCCTTGCTGGCCGAGGCGGCTGCTGCCGGTGCTGCTGCGGCTGGCGCTGCGGCGGCGGTCGCAGGCGCGGCCGAGGCCGACGCTTCGGTATCGATGATGGCGATGATTTCGCCGGCCACCACGGTGCTGCCGTCAGCCTTGAGGATCTGGGTGATCACGCCAGCGACTGGCGCCGGCAGTTCGAGCACGACTTTGTCGGTCTCGATATCGATCATGTTTTCGTCGCGGCCGACCGCCTGGCCGACTGATTTGTGCCATGTCAGCAGGGTTGCTTCTGCAACCGATTCCGACAGGACGGGAACTTTGACTTCGATTTGTGCCATGGTGAAACTCCGTATCTTGTTTTATCTGCGGCGCCCCGCGCGTGGCGGGGCGCACGTTATTATTTATTTGGTGAGGAGCCGCGCGACTCGCGCGGCGCCCTTGAGCTATTTCGTCAGGATGAAACCCTTGAGCTTCGCAAAAGCGGTATCCAGCAGTTCTTTTTGCTGCGCATTGTGCTTGTCGCTGTAACCGACGGCAGGCGATGCGGAAGCCGGGCGACCTGCGTAAGCGAGGCGCTGGCCCGATTCGAGGCTCTCGAAGATGTTGTGCTGGATCTGGAACCATGGTCCCTGATTTTGCGGTTCATCCTGCGTCCATACCAGCTCGGTCGCGTTCGGGAACTTCTTCAGTTCAGCCCCGAACGACTTGTGCGGGAATGGATACAGCTGCTCGATACGGATGATGGCAACGTCGGTGACGCCACGCGTCTTGCGGCTGTTGACCAGGTCGTAATAGACCTTGCCCGAGCAAGCGATCACGCGCTTGACCTTCTTGGCGTCGATCTTGTCGTCGGTCTCGCCGATGACGGTCTGGAACGCGCCCTTGGCCAGGTCGGACAATGGCGACGAAGCGTCCTTGTTACGCAGCAGCGACTTCGGCGTCAAGATCACCAACGGCTTGCGGAACTGGCGCACCATCTGGCGACGCAGCAGGTGGAAGATCTGCGCGCCCGTGGTTGGCTGCACCACTTGCATGTTGTTGTCTGCGCACAGCTGCAGGAAACGCTCAGGACGGGCCGACGAGTGCTCGGGGCCCTGGCCTTCGTAACCGTGCGGCAGCATCATCACCAGGCCCGAAGCGCGGCCCCACTTGACTTCACCGGAAGCGATGAACTGGTCGATGACGACTTGGGCGCCGTTGGCGAAGTCGCCGAACTGGGCTTCCCAGATGGTCAAGGTGTTTGGCTCGGCGGTCGAATAGCCATACTCGAACGCGAGCACCGCTTCCTCGGACAGCACCGAGTCGATCACGGTGAACGGCGCCTGGCTGTCGGACACGTTGCACAGCGGGACGTAGGTGCCTGCATCCCAGCGCTCGCGCTTCTGGTCGTGCAGTACCGCGTGGCGGTGCACGAAGGTGCCGCGGCCGGCGTCCTGGCCGGACAGGCGGATCGCGTAGCCGGACGACACCAGCGACGCGTAGGCCAGGTGTTCGCCCATGCCCCAGTCCAGGTTCATTTCGCCGCGGCCCATGGTGGCGCGGTCGGCCAGCACTTTTTCAACCAGCGAGTGGACCTTGAAGTCTTCCGGCACGGTGGTGATGCGCGCGGCCAGGCGTTTGAGTTCCGTCAGCGGCACGGCGGTGTCGGCCGAGTCGGTCCATTTGCGGTTCAGGAACGGCAGCCAGTCGACTGCGTACTTGTTCTTGAAGTTGGAAATGACCGGGTCGTGCGTGTGCTTGCCGGCGTCCATGGCGTCGCGGAAGGCCGCCACCATCTTGTCGCCGGCGTCGGCAGCGATCGTGCCTTGGGCAATCAGCTTGTCCGCGTACAGCTTGCGGGTGCCTGGGTGCTGGCCGATCTTCTTGTACATCAGCGGCTGCGTCAGCGCCGGGGTGTCCTGCTCGTTGTGTCCGAGCTTGCGGTAGCAGATGATGTCGACCACGACATCTTTCTTGAACTGGACGCGGTAGTCGATCGCGATCTGGGTGGCCAGAACCACGGCTTCCGGATCGTCGCCGTTCACGTGCAGCACCGGCGCTTCGATCATCTTGACGACGTCGGAGCAGTACAGCGTCGAACGGGCGTCGCGCGGGTCCGAGGTGGTAAAGCCGATCTGGTTGTTGATCACGATGTGGATCGTGCCGCCGGTGCCGTAGCCGCGCGTTTGTGCGAGGTTCAGCGTTTCCATGACCACGCCCTGGCCGGCGAATGCAGCGTCGCCGTGAACCAGGATCGGCAGCACTTGCGCGCCTTCCTTGTCGCCGCGGCGCTCCATGCGCGCCTTGACCGAGCCTTCAACGACCGGGTTGACGATCTCGAGGTGCGATGGGTTGAACGCGAGCGACAGGTGCACCGGGCCGCCGGCGGTCGAGATATCGCTCGAGAAGCCCTGGTGGTATTTGACGTCGCCCGATGGCAGGTCGTCGCCGTGCTTGCCTTCGAATTCTTCGAACAGCTCTTGCGGCGACTTGCCCAGGGTGTTGACCAAGACGTTCAGGCGGCCGCGGTGGGCCATGCCGATGACGATTTCCTGCACGCCGTTTTCGCCGGCGCGCTGGATGGTCTCGTCGATCGAGGCGATGAAGGACTCGGAGCCTTCGAGCGAGAAGCGCTTGGCGCCGACGTACTTGGTGTGCAGGTAGCGCTCCAGGCCTTCGGCGGCGGTCAGGCGGTCGAGGATGTGGGTCTTTTCGGCGGCCGTGAAGGTCGGCGTGGCGCGGATCGATTCGAGCTTTTCCTGCAGCCAGCGCTTTTCTGCCGGATCGCCGATGTACATGAACTCGGCGCCGATCGAACGGCAGTAGGTATCGCGCAGCATGTTGAGCAGGTCGCGCAGGGACGCGGTCTCAGGGCCGAAATAGGTATTGCTGATGTTGAACACGGTGTCCATGTCGGCGTCACTGAAGCCGTAGAACGATGGATCGAGTTCAGGGATCGTTGGGCGTTCCTGGCGCTGCAGCGGGTCCAGGTTGGCCCAATGCGAACCGAGGAAGCGGTAGGCGGCGATCAGCTGGGTGACGGCGACGCGCTTGCGGCCCATGTCCGGATCGGTCGACGCGGTGACCACGCGGATCGGACCGGCCTTGGCGCGTTCGGCGAACGAAGCGATGACGGACGCATGCACGACGTCGGGCTTGTTCGAGCCGTCCACTGCCGGGACGTTCTGCATCGAGTCGAAGTAGGCGCGCCAGTTATCCGGCACGGAGCCAGGGTTGTCGAGGTAGGCCTCATACAACTCTTCCACGTACGGCGCGTTACCACCGAACAAATAGGAGTTGGCGGTGTATTGTTGCATCATCTTGCTCACCTTTCTTCGCGCTTCGCGAGTTTGGCGGGTTAATCTAACCTTCCGCGACACGGCCTGACCGGTTAGCGGATTGCACATCAAGTTGTGGGGAAGGACTTTTACAGCTTGCAGAATTCTTTACAAAGGACGTGAGAATAGCACGCGGTATTGTATCTCAAGTTCCGTGCTGGGAAAAAATGTCGTTGATCATCTTTTTCGCTGGGGCAATAACCAACCAGCAAATGCGACACAGATTTTGGTAAAGATCGATCAAAACAGTATCATATATACAAGAAAAACCACTTAGCACACCTTGTGACGCCCCGTTTGCTATCGCACTACATTGTAGTTAGACTTCTCGTATGAGCACACTCCACTTCGAATGGGATGATCGGAAGGCTGCCGCAAACCTGAGGAAGCACGGCGTCAGTTTCGACGAGGCCAAGTCCGCCTTCGCTGACGAACGCGCCAAGCTGATGCCAAGGAATCAAGATCTTATCCGTAGAGGTATATATGCGTGAAGAATACGACTTCTCCGCTGCCAGGAAAAATCCCTACGCAGCTCAACTTAAGAAACAAATCACCATTCGGCTCGACGAAGAATCCATCACGTACTTCAAGTCGCTCTCTGAAGACATTGGCATTCCCTACCAAAGCCTCATCAATTTGTATTTGCGCGATTGCGCGGCGAGTCAACGCAAGCTCAATCTCAAATGGAAATAAGTGAGCGATGTCGAGTCAGGGATAATTGCTAGAGTGTCGCGATCTCATCGAGCAGTTCCGGGTGACGGTCCACTAACTTAAGCAGGATGGCGGCCTGGGCGTTTGGCTTGGACCTGCCCTGCTCCCAGTTCGCGATCGTTTTTACTTCGGTTCTAAACCGGCGTGCAAACACTGGCTGTGACACGTTCAGCTTGGTTCGGACGCGAATGACCTCTTCGGCCGTAATCGCGACTGGTGGCTGATAGTCGACGGTGAGGTTTCTGAGCGTCACCTTACCGGCGCGCTCCTCGGCTAGCGCGTCAAATCCTTCTTTCAGTTCAGCAAACAGATCCCGCTTCGTCATTTTCGCCCTCGCTCGCAAATTATACCCAAGTTGCGTATAGAAGCCTCCTGTATTGAAGTCTAATAAATTGCGAACGTTGGTTGACCAGTTAAATGATAATGGTTATCATTTACAATTCATTCAAACACGGACTGTCGCAGATGCCCTCCCCCAGCCAGCAACTCCCCAGCGCACGCCGCGCCTTCTGGCTCAAGCATTTGCACCAATGGCACTGGATCAGCTCGGCGCTGTGCCTGCTCGGCATCCTGCTGTTCGCCATCACCGGCTTCACGCTCAATCACGCCAGCCAGATTGAAGCGAAGCCCAAGGTCGAGAACCGCAAGGCCACGCTGCCGGCCGCGCTGCAAGCGGAGCTCACCGCTTTCGCCAGCACCCATGAAGACGCCAAGGCGCCGCTGCCGCCAGCGATCGCCGCGTGGGCCAACAGCCAGTTCCCGGTCGACCTGCGCGGCCTGGACGCCGAGTGGACGCCTGATGACGCCTACCTCGCGCTGCCGCGCCCCGGCGGCGACGCCTGGCTGCGCATCGCCACCGACGGCGGCGCCGAATTCGAAGTGACCAATCGCGGCACCATCTCCTGGCTCAATGACCTGCACAAGGGCCGCAATAGCGGCGCCGCCTGGAGTTGGTTCATCGACCTGTTCGCGCTGGCCTGCCTGGTGTTTTCGATTACCGGATTTTTCATCATGAAGCTGCACGCGGCCAACCGCCCGTCGACCTGGCCGGTGATCGGCTTTGGCATATTGCTGCCGGTCTTGCTGGCCCTCTTGTTTACCCATTGATTGCCCACTTATGAAACTACATCACACGCTCGCGCTGTCCCTGCCCATGCTCAGCAACTGGGCCGTCGGCGCCGAACTGGCCGTCAAATTCGAGATCCCGCAACTGAACGTGGCTGAATATCACCGCCCATACGTGGCCATGTGGATCGAGCGCGCCGACCAGGGCGTGGCCGCCAACCTGGCCGTGCTGTACGACGTCAAGAAGAAGGACAACGCCGGCACCAAGTGGGTCAAGGACTTGCGCACCTGGTGGCGCAAGTCCGGGCGCGACGTCACATTGCCGATGGATGGCGTCAGCGGCGCCACGCGCGCCACCGGCGAGCAGACCATCAACGTCGGCGCGGCCCGCAACGGCATCGACAAGCTGCCGGCCGGCGACTACAAGCTGGTGATTGAAGCTGCGCGCGAATCGGGCGGGCGCGAATTGGTGCGGCTGCCGTTCACGCTGCCGCTCAAGGCCAGGCAAACGGTCAGCGCCAACGGCAAGGAAGAACTTGGTGCCGTCACCCTGCAGATCACTCCTTGAGGCCAACATGACTCTGAAACACACCCTGCTGGCGCTCGCGCTGGCCAGCGTTACCTTGCAAGCATCCGCGCACCGCCCATGGTTTTACCCGCACGCGACGACGGTCGAAGCGAAGGAAGCCTGGGTCACGATCGACGGCGCCATTTCCGACGACTTGTTCGAGATCGACCACCAGGTGCTCAATCTCGATGCCGCCACCGTCACCGATCCGGACGGCATCACCGCGCCGATCCCGGCGCCCATCATGGGCCGACAGCGCAGCAGCTTCGACTTGAAGATGGCCAAGAGCGGCACCTACAAAATCAGCCTGGTGACCAAGACCGTCATGGCCAGCTACAAGGACAAGGCCAGCGGTGAAATCAAGCGCTTCCGCGGTACCGAGGAAGCATTCGCCAAGGACGTGCCGGCCGACTCCCCAGAACTGCGCGCAACGGTGTCGCACGCGCGCCTGGAAACCTTCGTCACCGCCAACCGCGCCAGCAGCGGCGCACTCAAGCCCAGCGGCGTGGGACTGGAAATGATCCCGCTGACCAATCCGACCGACTTGCGCGCCGGCGAAACTGCGCGCTGGCGCTTCCAGCTGGACGGCAAGCCACTGGCCAATGCGGAGTTCAGCCTGATCCCGGGCGGCGTGCGCTATCGCGGCGTGCTCGGCGAAATCCGCCTGGCCACCGACGCCAAGGGCGAAGCGAGTGTGACCTTGCCGGCCGCCGGCATGTACTGGCTCAACGCCACGGCCCCGAAAATGGCGCCCGACGCGCCGCCGCCGGCGCGCCGCTACAGCTACGCCGCCACGCTTGAGGTCTTGCCAGAGTAATGCGCCAGGTTCTTGTCCCGCTGGCCGTGTCGCCACTGCTGCCGCCGCATGGCGCGGCAGTGCGCTCTCTGGCCGGCTCCAGCATGGGCACCACCTGGTCGGTCAAGCTGGTGCTCGCACCCGATGCACCGTTCCCTGAACTGCAACCGGTGCTGGACGCGGTGGTGGCCCAAATGAGCCATTGGGATACCGGTTCCGACCTGGCGCGCTTCAACGCCGCGCCAGCCGGCACCTGGCTGCGCCTGCCGGCCGAGTTCCATCACGTGCTGCGCTACGCGCTCGGCGTCGCCCACGACAGTGGCGGCGCCTACGATCCCTGCGCCGGCGCACTGGTCGAACGCTGGGGCTTCGGCGCGCAGCGGCGTCACGACCAAATCGGCTACAGCAAGCCCGCCTGCGCCGAGATCGACGCCCTGCTGGCCGCGCCTGCGATCCGGCTGGAAAACGGCAGCGCATGGCAGCCGGGCGGCGTGCAGCTCGACCTGTCTTCCGTGGCCAAGGGCTTTGCGGTCGACCAGCTGGCGCGCGCACTCGAAGCGCGCGGCGTGCACCACTACCTGGTGGAAGTGGGCGGGGAACTGCGCGGCGCCGGCGTCAAGCCGGACGGCCAGCCGTGGTGGGTCGAGCTCGAAGGCGTGCCCGACGCGCGCAATGGCGTGCAGACCGTGGTCGCATTGCATGGCTTGTCGCTGGCCACGTCGGGCGATTACCGCAGCTATCTGGAATGCGATGGCCAGCGCCTGCCGCACACCATCGATCCGCGCAGCGGCTACCCGATCGACAATCAGCTGGCGTCGGTCAGCGTGCTGCATGCCGAGTGCATGGCCGCCGATGCGCTGTCGACCGCCCTGACCGTCCTCGGTCCGGTACACGGTCTGGCGTTCGCCCAGGCCCGCGCGCTTGCAGCGCGCTTTCTGCTGCGCCGTGGCGGCGAACTAATTGAAATCCAGTCGAGCGCTTTCAGCGCGCTGCTGCAATGATCAACGTCGATCCATCGCGCTGGGCCATCGCGGCAAGCATGCTGGCCGCGTACGCGCTGATGTGCGTGCTGCTGTGGCGCGCGCGGCTCCGCACTGCGGATGCTGGCGCTGCCGACTGGCTGGTCGCCTACGCCAGCCAGACCGGCACCGGGGAATACCTGGCGCAGCAAACCGTGACGACGCTGCGCACCGGCGGCCTGTCCGCGCGCAGCGCCAGCTTCGACCAGATCGACGAACAGTCGCTGCGCGGCGCCAGCCGCATGCTGTTCATCGCCAGCACGTATGGCGAAGGCGATGCCCCCGACAGCGCCGAACGTTTTGCGCGCCTGCTGGCCAGCGCCAGCGATCCTTTGGCGCAGCTGCACTACGGGCTGCTGGCATTGGGCGACAGCAGCTACACCCATTTCTGCGGTTTCGGACGGCGCCTCGACGCGGCCCTGCAAGCACGCGGCGCCCAGCCGCTGTTCGCGCGCGTCGAAGCCGACCGCGCCGCACCGGCCGCACTGGACGCGTGGCGGCATCACCTGAGCCACCTGGCCGGCACCGCCGACGCCCCCGACTGGAGCGCGCCGGCCTACGCCAGCTGGCGCCTTGCCAGCCGCACGCTGCTCAACCCTGGCAGCGCCGGCGCGCCAGTGTACCGCATCGGCCTGGTGCCGGCCGATGGGCCGCTGCCAGCGTGGGAGCCGGGCGACCTGGTCCAGGTCAGCGCGCCGGGCGATCCGGACTATCCACGCGAATATTCGATTGCCTCGATCCGCGCCGAGGGCGAACTGACACTGCTGGTGCGCCTGCATTTGCATGCCGACGGCAGCGCCGGCCATGCCTCGGGCTGGCTGGGACGCGACGCTGCCATCGGCGATCCAATCGCGCTGCGCATCCGCGTCCACAGCCGCTTCCAGATCGGCGACAACGCCGAACGCCCGCTGATCTTGATCGGCAACGGCACCGGCATCGCCGGTCTGCGCGCGCACCTGCAATGCCGCGCCATGGCTGGCCAGGGCCGCAACTGGCTGCTGTTCGGGGAGCGCAGCGCGGCGCATGACGACTTCTGCGGCGCCGACATCGCCGCCTGGCGCGCGGCCGGCATGCTGGAACGGCTGGACCTGACCTACTCGCGCGACGGTGCGCCGCAGCGCTACGTGCAGGACGCACTGACCCTGCACGCGGGCCAGCTGCGCGACTGGGTCGCAAGCGGCGCCGCCATCTATGTATGCGGCAGCCTGCACGGCATGGCAGCGGGCGTGCACGCGGCATTGGCAGATGCGCTCGGCGAAGATAGCATCGAGCAGCTGGCCAGCAGCGGACGCTATCGGCGCGACGTATACTAACGTCGAGCGCAGGCAGCCGGCCACACAGTTTCTCCACATTTGCGCAGTACAGTTCGCTACACTCACGAATTCAGGTTTTTACTGGGCCTCACATTGAAATTCTCCATCGGCCACCGTCTGTTCGCGTCCGTCCTGCTGGCGATCCTTGCGGTGGCCGTGACGGCGATCGCGCTGATGCGCCAGAACGTGATGAGCAGCTTCGGCGACTATGCCGTCAACATTGAGCTGGACCGGCTCGAACAGCTGTCGACCACCCTCGCGGCGCGCTACCACGCCAGCCAGAACTGGGA
Source organism: Pseudomonadota bacterium (assembly GCA_040390915.1). GTDB lineage: Bacteria > Pseudomonadota > Gammaproteobacteria > Burkholderiales > Burkholderiaceae_D > Telluria_A. Next base: position 11,941 of record JAZJXM010000021.1, on the reverse strand, counting down.
CTTCATCCCCGCTGACGCCGACACGCGCAGCCAGTGGATCGCCAATGAACTGGCCAGCCTGCAGCGGCAGCGCCTGAGCGCGGTGGCGCCGGTGCCGCCGGTGCAACCAGTTGCTCCAGCGGCGCCAGCGGCCCCGATGACGGAGCTGGGCATGGCGCCTATCCCCGTGCCGCCAGTGCCGCCGGCGCCAATGCCGCCGCCGGCAGTGCCGCCCGAACCGGCCGCGCCGCAGGACGACACCAGCGTCGACGAACTTGGCCTGCAAGACCGCGTGACGTTGCAGGACGCCGCCGGGCGCTACCTCGCTGGGCGCGTCATCAGCGGCGAAGCAAATGCGCGGCGTACGATTGAATTGCGGGGCAAGACAGTCGGCTACCTGGTGGTGGCCAAGGCGGCCCGTCCGAGCGACGCCATGTCGGGCGCCTTCATCAAGCAAATGAAGGACAGCCTGTTGATCATCATCGCGGTCAGTATCGTTTTAAGCGCGCTGGCGGCGGTGCTGCTGGCAGCGCACTTTCGCAAACCGATCCTGCGCCTGGCCGACGGTGCGCGCGCGCTGGCCGACGGCCGCTACGACACGCGCCTGACCGACACCCGCAGCGACGAACTGGGCGAACTGGCGCACAGCTTCAACCAGCTGGCGCAAAAGCTCGACCAGGTCGAAGCGTCGCGCAAGCAGTGGGTGGCCGACACATCGCACGAATTGCGCACGCCGCTGTCGGTACTACGCGCGCAGCTCGAAGCGGTGCAGGACGGCGTGCGCCCGGCCAATGCCGAAGGCACGGCGGCCATGCTGCGCCAGGTACTGTCGCTCAATAAACTGATCGACCAGCTGTATGCGCTGGCACGCGCCGACGTGGGCGACCTCGATTACCAGCGCCAGCGGATCGACCTGTGGCAGCTGGCGCGCGAACAGGCCGGCGCGTTCGGCGACAAGTTCGCCGCTGCCGGGCTGGCCATCGAGATCGGCGCCGCACCTGCCGACTGCATGGTGCTGGCCGATGCGGAACGCGTGCGCCAGCTGTTTTCCAACCTCTTCGAGAACTGCATTCGCTACTGCGGCCAGGGCGCGCGCGTCATGCTGCACGCGCGCGGCATCGGCGCCGGGCTTGACATCATCCTCGATGACAGCGGCGCCGGCGTGCCCGACGACGCGCTGGCGCACCTGGCCGATCGCTTCTACCGCGTCGAAGGCTCGCGCAGCCGCGAACACGGCGGCGCGGGACTGGGCCTGGCCCTGTGCCAGCGCATCGTCAGCGCGCACGGCGGTCGCTTGCAGTTCGCCCGCTCGCCGCAAGGCGGCTTGCGGGTGCAGATGTGCTTTCCGTTGGCAAGCGCATGAGCGCGCGCGTATTCATCATCGAGGACGAGCCGGAGCTGGCCAGCGTAGTGGCCGATTACTCACTGGCCAACGGCTACCAGCCGACCGTGTTCGGCAACGGCCTCGATGCACTGGCCGCGCTGCAGCAGGATGTGCCGGACATGCTGGTGCTGGACCTGATGTTGCCCGGCATGGACGGCCTGACGCTGTGCAAGGCGGTGCGAGCCTTTTCAGATGTGCCAATTATCATGGTCACCGCGCGGGTCGAGGAAATCGACAGACTGCTTGGCCTGGAAAGCGGCGCCGACGACTACCTGTGCAAGCCGTTCAGCCCGCGCGAGCTGATGGCGCGCATCAAGGTCATCCTGCGCCGCGCCGGCAGCGCGCCCTCCCCGTGCGTGGTCGATGCGGCGGCGCAGCGCATCAGCATCATGGGGCGGCTGCTGGAATTGACGCCCAGCGAATACCACATCCTCGCTGCCATGGCGCGCCGGCGCGGACAAGTGTTCTCGCGCGCGCAGCTGCTCGACCTGGCGCGCCAGGACAGCCTGGAGGTGACCGAGCGCGCGGTCGACAGCCATATCAAGAACCTGCGCCGCAAGATCGGCGCGGTGCTGCCGGACGTCGACGCGATCGGTTCGGTGTACGGGCTCGGGTACCGGTTCGACTTGTAGTTTCACTCTGTGTGACAGTTGTCGCAGAAAGTGCTTGCCCGGCATGTGACACTTGTCGCATAATTGCGCCTCAAGTCATTGCCGTGGAGTTACCGATGTCTATTCCCTCCGTTTCAGAACTGAGCCTGCTGAAAGCCCTGTGGAAAGAGCAGCCCTTGTCGGCGCGCGAAATCCACGAACGCGTTGGCCCGGAACTCGATTGGTCGTTTTCGTCGACTCGCAAAACACTCGAGCGCATGCTCGACAAGCAGATGGTCAGCCAGCACGCACAGCATGGCGTGCAGGTCTACCTGCCGCTGCTGGAAAAAGTCGGCACGCTGGCCGCGTTCGCGCACGATTTCGGCCGCCGCGTAATGGAGATGGACACGCCACTGCCTGTCAATATGTTCACCGGCAGCAAACTGGTCGACCAGCAGGAGCTGGCCGAGCTGGAGCAACTGCTGCACGATTGGCCCGCCTGATGGCGTCGATGAACCTGATCGTGCTGCTGTTCCTGCAGGCCAGCCTCAATTGCCTGTTGGTCGCTGGCGTGGTGTGGGCGCTGCTGTGCGTGGCCCTGCGTTTCTGGCCCGGCCTGGCGCTGCAACGCTCGGTGTGGCTGCTTGCGCAAGGCGCCGTGCTGTCCGCCTTCCTGCTGGTTTGCCTGCCGCATGGCAGCGTGCTGCCGGCGCTTGAACTGGGCGCACCCGCGACAACGGTGGCCAGTGGCCTGCCCGCACAAATAAATGCAAGCGGCACCCAGATCGAAGCAGCCGGCGATGCCGGCGACGGTGCCTGGCTGGCGCAATTGGCGTGGGCCTGGGCCGCGCTGTACGGCATCGGCCTGATGTTCGCACTGGTGCAATGGAACAGGGCGCGACGCCACATGTCCGCGTTGCTGGCCGGCGCCCTCCCCCTCGGCCCGGACCAGCTGCGCGCCCATCCCGCGCTGGGCACCGAACAACTGCGCCAGCTGGCCCGCTTCGGCATGCGAGTCGCTGAAACGAGCGCGCCGGTCTCGCCCATGCTGCTTGGCCTGCGCCGGCCTTGCCTGCTGCTGCCACACCACCTGCGCGGCTTTGGCACGGTGCAGCAGCAACTGATCATCGCGCACGAACTGACGCACTGGCGTCGCAACGATCCGCTGTTGCGCCATCTGAGCGTGCTGTTGCAAACACTGTTGTGGTTTAACCCGGCGCTGCGGGCTTTCGACGGGAAACTTGGCTGGGCACAGGAACTCGGTTGCGACCAGCAAGTGCTGGCCGGCCAGCCGCCGCAACACCGCCAGCAATATGCAGCCGCCCTGGTGGCCCAGCTGAAGCTTCAGCAAACTTTGTTTGCGCCCCAATTTGCGCCGCTGGCATTTGGCGCCGGCACCAGCGTGGGTGTTCGCATCAAGTCAATCCGCGACGGCGCCGCAGCGCCGGTGGACAGACTGGCGCGCACCGCCGTCGTGGCGTCGCTCTCTGCGGTGCTGGGCGCCAGCGTGGTGCTGCAGCCAGCCCTGGCATGGCGCGCTGACGCCGCCCCGGCCACGCCCGACAGCGTTGCAGAGACCGCCACGGCGCAATGGAACAGCCCCATCGCCGTGGCCCGCGTCAGCAGCTTTTACGGCGCCCGGCGCGACCGGCTCGCTGCCGGCCACCATGGCGTCGACTTCGCCGCGCGTACCGGCACTCCGGTACTGGCCACGGCTGACGCAACGGTGCTCACATCAACCGATCAATACGAAGGCGGCAGCAAATACGGCCACGTGATCATCCTGCAGCATGCGAACGGGCTGCGTTCCTTGTATGCCCATCTCGATAGCCGCGCCGTGCGAGTCGGCGACATCGTCAAAGGCGGCCAGCAAATCGGCAGCTCTGGCGCCAGCGGCAAAGTGACCGGACCGCACCTGCACCTGGAAGTATGGAAAGACGAACAGCGCATCGATCCGCAGCACTTGCTGGCTGGTCTCGACGAATACGCCTTCGTATCGGCACTGCGCGAGCGCGCCAGCCGCCAAGACAAGTAAGCTCAATATCACCGAAGGATTTACCATGCAGATTCGTCCGCAGGCACTCGCATGCGCGGTTGCCATCGCTTGCCAGGGCGCGCACGCTGGCGAAGACCCGACGCGCCCCGTCAGCGTCGAAGTCTCCGGCAGCAGGATTGAACAACGGCGCAACGAGACCGCCAGCAGTATCGTGGTTGGCCACGAAGAGCTGGTGCGCCATGGCGATCCTACCCTGGCCGATGCGCTCAAACGCCTGCCCGGCATCACCGTCGGCAAAGTCGCCGGGCGCGGCAGCGAAATCCGGCTGCGCGGCCTTGGCAACGGCTATACCCAGGTGCTGCTCAATGGCGTGGCCGCGCCAGCCGGCTTTTCATTTGACTCGCTGTCGCCCGAATTAATTGAACGCGTCGAAATCATTCCCACCGCCTCGGTGGTGCTGGGCACCCAAGGCATTGCCGGCACCATCAACATCATCCTGCGCAAGGACGGCTCGCGCGCACGGCGCGAATTCAAGGCAGGCGCGGGAGGCCAGCACGGCATTGTGTCGCCTAACGTCAGCGGCGACGTGTCCGGCAAGGACGGCAGCTTTAGCCATGCGCTGGCAGCGACCATCAGCAGCAATGCGCAGCTGACCAGCGTGTCGAGCGCGGAGTCGGTGGCAGATGGCGCTGGCGTGCCTGCCCTGGCGCGCCGCACCGCGCGCGAAGCGAAGTCGCGTGCCAATGCGCTGAACCTGGCGCCACGCCTGAGCTGGACATTTGGCGACAGCGACTCCCTGGTATCGCAAAGCTTCGTCTCATTGATGCGCACGCGCGAGGATGACCGCGCCACCAGCAGCACGCAGTTGGGTGCACCGAGCCAGTATCCCGACAACGGCAAGCTGTTCCGCCTGAACACCGCCATCGCGCGCAGCGACCTGACGTGGGCGCATTCGATGGCCGAAGGACGCCGCTTCGAATTGAAGGGCGGCGCGGTCATCACGCATCGGCGCTCCGACTTCGTGTTCGACCAAACCGGCGGTGCGGCGCTGCACCTGGTCGATTCCGGCATCGACGAACGCTTTGCCAACCTCGGTGGCAAGGTCATGATGCCGTTCGGCGCCGCGCACCAGTTCACTTCCGGTTGGGAATATGCGCGTGCGCATCGCACCGACAGCCGCATCGAGACCGACGCCACGCGCAACAACGCCGTTCTCGACGAGCGCTATCTGGGCAACTGGCAGCGCTGGGCGCTGTACGGGCAGGATGAATGGGAGCTTGCCAGCGCCTGGTCGCTCACGGCCGGCCTGCGCTGGGAGGCGCTGCATACGCACGTCACCGGCAACGCCATGGCGCCGGTCGATGTACGCAGCACGGTACTGAGCCCGGTCGCGCAGTTGCTCTACAAAGTCGCCCCGGGCGACCGTGTGCGGCTGGGCGTGACGCGCACCTTCAAGGCGCCGACCATGTTCAAGCTGATCCCGCGCCGCTATACGGTCGACACCGACAACAGTGCCAACAATCCCGACAACCAGGGCAACCCGGCGCTACGGCCCGAGACCGCGTGGGGCCTGGACCTGGCCTATGCGCACGACATCGGCAAGGACGGCACGGTCAACGCCAGCGTTTTCGCGCGTCGCATCAAGGACGTGACGGTGCAGCAGTTATTCCAGCACGACGCCACCTGGATCGAGCAGCCGGCCAACGCGGGGCGCGCCAGCGTGCACGGCATCGCGTTCGACGCCAGCGCGACCTTGAGCAGCGCCGTGCAAGTGCGCAGCAACGTCACGCGCAACTGGTCGCGCATAGCCAGCATCCCCGGGCCGGACAACCGCATCGAGGGGCAACCGCCGTTGAGCGGCAGCGTCGGCGCCGACTACAAGACCGGCGCACTCACGCTGGGCGGCGACTTCACGCTGCGTACCGCCGGGCCGTTGCGCGAGTCTGCCCGCCTGCTGTCGTACAGCGGCGTGACGCGCGAGCTGGATTTGTATGGCGTCTGGGTGATCAATGGCCGCAGCCGGCTGCGCGTGAGCGGCGCGAACCTGCTGCGCCAGAACCAGCGCGATATGCAGTGCTACCGCGATGCCGACGGCGCACGTTCGAGCGCGTCGGAGACGACCGGCCGGGCCACGCTGCGCATCGCGTACGAGCACCGCTTCGGCGGCTAGCGATACCCACGCTTTCTCCACATTTGGCAGCCAGACTGGATCTGTCAACCACAAGGAGAACGACCATGAAACGAGTTTCGATATTGCTGTGTTTCACCCTGCTCGCCGCCGCCGGCACCAGCCAGGCCGCCGATCGCCATCAGTGCGGCTATGCACCGCCGGCGCCACCGGCGCCACCTTCGCTACCAGTGCCGCCGACGCCACCAGAGCCGCCTGCGCTACCACCCATGCCGACTGTTCCCGAAGGGGCGCACAAGGCCTGTGCCGGCAAGGCCATTGGCGCGAAAATCACCTTCCGTGTACGGCGCGGCGCCACCATGCGCGGCACCTGCCAGAAAGATGACGAAGGCATGTATTTCGACCTGTACCACTACACCAGCACCGATTGACGCTGGCACTTTTACTGGACAATCCCATGCCGCTCAATTAAGTTGAACGGCATGACCGCCACCACCCCGGAGCAGGCCGATCCTGCTCCCATCCCGCCAACGCGTCCAGCGCTCGAAGACTGCTGCCGCAGCGGCTGCACGCCTTGCGTATTCGACCTGTACGAAGATGCGATGGACCGCTACCGCGCCGAGCTAAAGGCGTGGCAATCACGCCAGCACCTTGCCCCCTTTTAACGACCCGATTGCGGCGTCAAGCCGCCTGCGCGTGGCGCGCTTCAAGCATTGACGCCCAAGCCGGAACGGCATCACGCCAGAACGCAGCGAGCGTCGCTGGTGTACCGACCGACAGCTCAAGCGCACGGGCGGCAACAAGCAATGCCACCAGCGCCGCGGCTGGATCGCCAGCGGCCACCGCCACCGCGCCGGTCTGCTTGGACAGCTTTTCGCCCAGCGCATTGCGCACCACCGGCACGTGCAGGTAGTGCGGCGTCGGCACGCCAAGTAAGCGTTGCAGGTAAATCTGGCGCGGCGTCGAGTCGATCAGGTCAGCGCCGCGCACCACATCGGTGACGCCCTGCTCGGCATCGTCGACCACCACGGCCAGCTGGTAGGCCCAGTAACCGTCGGCGCGTTTGAGGACGAAATCGCCCGATTCGCTGTCGAGGCGCTGGCACAGGCGGCCTGCGAAGCGGTCGGTGAAGCAGACCAGGTCGGCATCGTCGGCGCCCTCTGGCACGCGTACGCGCAGGCTGCGCGCACTGCGCCCCGGCGCCAGGCCGGTGCGGCAGGTGCCGGGATAGATGGCGGCGCCATCGGGTGCCACGCCGAGGCGCGAATCGGCGATCTCGCGCCGGTTGCAGCCACAAGGATAGGTGTGCGCGTGCAGTTGGTCGTAGGCGGCCCGGTACAAGTGCTTGCGCCGGCTTTGCCAGACGACGTCGCCGTCCCAGTGCATGCCCAGATCGGACAACAGCTCGAGGATGGCTTCGGCGGCGCCAGCGGCGGTACGCCCTTCGTCGACGTCTTCAATGCGCACCAGCCACGTGCCGTGATGGGCCTTGGCGTCGAGGTAGCTGGCCAGCGCTGCGACCAGCGAACCTGGATGCAACTTGCCCGTTGGCGACGGCGCGAAACGGCCGACATAATGTGATTGCTGCACCCTTAATAATTCCCAATTAATTCAAAATGGCATTTGACGCTGCTGTCCGAGTCCCAACATGACGATTTATCCACCTTTCATCCCGTACAGCACAAGCGCGTAGCGGTGTCGGACCATATTAGATGTGACATGGAGGAAGATCTACGTCATCCCCTTCTTCAAGCCTGGCAAGCCATTCCTCCACCTCTTCCCCGGTCAGATGCAAGCCCGTTTCTTCGTAGTGCTTGAGCGCTTCATCACCTTCGCGCATCCACGCAGCATGTGCTTCTTCACGCTGCAAGTATTGTTCGAGCGCCTCCAACACGACCGCTCGCAAATTCACTTCGCGCGCCTTGGCAACCTGCTCGAGTCGCCAACACGTACTGGTTTGCGCCGTCATCTCGACTTGTTTCACCGCATCGTCTTCCATGACCAACTCCTCCAAATATCTAGCCAACTGATCTATTTGACCACCGGCTTCGCATCCAGTTCCTTAACCATTTTGGTGACCTTGTCGGCCACTTCATTGGGCACGGCAATCGACAACTGATAGTGCTCGATCTCGAAGCCCTTGGCGGTCTTGCGGATCACGCCGCTGGCCTGGCATGGGCCCATTTGCGTGTCGAGCAGCTCGTCGAACCAGATGAATTTCTTGTCGTCCGACAGGTAGACATTGCGCTTGACGGCCTTGAACGACCAGGCGGACTTGCGCTCGAAAAAGCGTTGTGCCCAGGCCTTGAACTGGTCGCGATTCCACAGCTCGGTCTTGTCGGTGCCGATGTAGATGCCGTGCGGCGCGATCTTGTCGAAGTAAGCCGGCCTGGCATTGGCCGCGTCATCGTGCCACTCGTCGACGAAGGCATTGATGCGCGCGCGGTAGGCGGCGTCAGACTCGCTGGCCTGCGCCAACGCGCCAAAGCTGATGAAAAACAGGCAGCAAGCGATCAGTAATTTATTCATGGCAATCCACATTCGGTTCAGGCGAATCCGATTGTACACGCAGCCAAATGGTAGCAAATTTAAAACGCTGAGCAAAGATTAACAAATCCTATACTTTCGGTGATAATGCACGTCCCGACGTCGAGAGAATGACAGACCATGGTTTTTGCTGCGAGCTATCTGGCAGTGCACCTGTTGGCCGCACCCGTGGCCGTGCCGCCCGGCGTGCCGGCGCCTGAAAAGGTCAGCAACGACTGGGCCGCCGCGCCGCCACTGGGCCGCAAGGACATCCACAACACGGTGCGCGACATCCTCGCAGAGGAACATGCAGAACTGGCACAAGTGCCGCGCCGGCATGAAGCCGACACGCTGCGCGGCGACAAGTACGATAGCTTCGCCGCCGATTTCGAGGAAGCGGCCGTGCCGGGCTGCCTGCGGCCCGACGCACTCAAGCGCCAGCCACCCCGCATCGGCATGCTCGGTCTGGGCGGTCTGCTGGGACTGCCGTTCGTGTTGCTGGCCAAGATACGAGGCAAATGCAATTGATCGCCCGTACGTTGAGATTGCCTGTCGCGCTCGCCTTGGCGCTGCTTGCCGGCCCTGCCCTTTGCGCCTGCAGCAAGATGCGGCTCGGCTACATCGACCAGCACCGTCCACCGTATTACCTGGGCGCTGGCAACGTCGAACCGGAAAATCCAGGCGCCAGTGTCGAACTGATGCGCGCCATCGCCGCCAGTGCCGGCTGCGACGTCGTGACCGTGCGCCTGCCCCTGCTGCGCCTGCGCGCCGCCCTCGAGGCCGGCACCATCGACGCGATGCCGATGGACGCGACCGACGACGATGGCGACAAGTTTGCGCTGCCGATCAACAAGAGCGGCAAGCTGGACCGCGACAAAGCCTTGCGCTTCAATACGGTGGTGTTCGTGCGCGCCGGCGACCAGTTGCCCAGGGATACCGATCCGGCCGACTATTTCAAGACGCGCGCGCTGGGATTGAATCACGGCGCAGCCATGGCGCTGCAGTTGCGCGCGCTGGGGTACCAGGTTGACGACGGCGCACTGGAATCAAACCGCAATATCGAAAAACTGCTGCGCAAGCGGATCGACGGCTATGCCGTCTCGCTGGTGTCGGCCAGCGACATGGACCGCGTGATCGCGGCCAATTTCGGCGAGCGCGTGGTGCGCATGGACAAGCCGCTACGGGTCAACAACATCTGGCTGGCGCTATCGAAAGGCTATTACGACAGGAATCCGAAGCAGGCCGAGCGCATGTGGAACTGGATCGGCACCCAAGGCCATGTGCGCTTTGCGCAGCTGGTCAAGAAGTATGAGAACGAACGCTGATCATGCCTGCGCCTATAATCGTGTCATTCTCCACATCGGCCATCCGCCATGCGCACCCAGAAAATGCTCGCCGCACTTGCCATTTCCTTCGCTGCCGGGCAGGCTGCTGCCACGTGTGCCACGATTCGCGTGGGATATATCGACCAGCATCGCCCGCCGTATTACCTCGGTGCCGGCGCCGTGGTCCCGCCCAAGGCCGGAGCCAGCATTGAGCTGATGCGCGAGATTGCTGCCAGCGCAGGATGCGAGGCCGTATTCGTACGCCTGCCCTTGTTGCGCATGCGCGCCGCGCTCGAATCGGGCGCCATCGACGCCATGCCGATGGACGCGTCGGACGAGGACGCACTGCGCTTTGCGCTACCAAAGGACAAGACTGGGCGGCCCGACCGCAGCAAGGCGGCGCGCTACCACACGATCGTATTCGTGCGCACCAGTGACAAACTGCCAGACGATACCGACCCCGCCATCTACTTCAAAACCCATATGCTGGGCATCAACCATGGCGCCTCGATGGTGCCGCAGCTGCAAGCGCAAGGCTACAAGATCGACGAAGGCGCACTCGACGCCGCGCGCAATCTTGAAAAGCTGGTGCGCAAGCGCGTCGATGGCTATGGCGCCTCGGTGATCGGCGTCGGCGACCTGGACCATTTGGCGGCGACCGGATTTGGCGACCAGGTCGTGCGCTTGCCAAAACCACTGCGCGTCACAAGTATCTGGCTTGCCTTCAGCAAGGACTATTACGACAAGAACGCCGGGCAGAGCGAAACCATGTGGAACTGGATCGGCGCGCGCGGGCAAGTGCGGCTTGCGGAGCTGATCAAGAAGTACGAAAACGAACCCTAGGGGCGAAAAAAAAGCGAGCAACCAGGCTCGCTTTTCACTACCGCTACAGCGATTAACGCTGGTCGATTGGCTTCACGTCGCGCGTCGTCGCACCGACGAACAGCTGGCGTGGACGGCCGATCTTCTGCTCCGGGTCCGAGATCATCTCGTTCCATTGCGCGATCCAGCCGATGGTGCGCGCCATCGCGAAGATGCCGGTGAACAGCGACACGGGAATGCCCAGCGCCGATTGCACGATACCCGAGTAGAAGTCGACGTTCGGGTACAGCTTGCGCGAGACGAAGTAGTCGTCTTCCAGTGCGATTTTTTCCAGGGCCATGGCCAGCTTGAACAATGGGTCGTCGTGCAGGCCCAGTTCTTCCAGCACTTCGTGGCAAGTCTCGCGCATCAGCTTGGCGCGCGGGTCGAAGTTCTTGTACACGCGGTGACCGAAGCCCATCAGCTTGACGCCGGAGTTCTTGTCCTTGACCTTGGCGATGAAGGCCGGGATGTTGTCGACGGTGCCGATTTCCTTGAGCATGTTCAGTGCCGCTTCGTTGGCGCCGCCGTGTGCCGGGCCCCACAGGCAAGCGATACCGGCTGCGATACAGGCGAACGGGTTGGCACCGGACGAACCGGCCAGGCGCACGGTCGAGGTCGACGCGTTCTGCTCGTGGTCTGCGTGCAGGATCAGGATGCGGTCCAGTGCGCGTACCAGCACCGGGTTGACCACGTATTCTTCGCACGGATTGCCGAACATCATGCGCATGAAGTTGGCGCTGTACGACAGGTCGTTGCGCGGGTACACGAACGGCTGGCCGATCGAGTATTTGTACGACATCGCCACCAGCGTTGGCATCTTGGCGATCAGGCGGATGGCCGATACTTCGCGGTGATGCGGGTCGTTGATGTCGAGCGAGTCGTGGTAGAACGAGGCCAGCGCGCCGACGGTGCCGACCAGTACCGACATCGGGTGCGCGTCACGGCGGAAGCCGCGGAAGAAAAATTGCATCTGCTCGTGCACCATGGTGTGCTTGGTCACGGTGTCGCTAAATTTCAGGTTCTGCGCCGCGTTCGGCAGTTCGCCGTTCAGCAGCAAGTAGCAGCTTTCCAGGAAGTCGCAATTGACGGCCAGTTGCTCGATCGGGTAGCCGCGGTACAGCAGCTCGCCCTTGTCGCCGTCGATGTAGG
>JAZJXM010000020.1:0-79823 GCA_040390915.1 Pseudomonadota bacterium | reverse complement strand
TGTGTTCGTCGATCTTGTGGATGCTGGCGTTCGGAGGGCCGAATTCTATCACTTGCGGGCAGATGCGCGCGATGAAGCGCCCGTCGCTGGTGCCGCCCGTGGTCGACAATTCGGTGTGCACGCCGGTCTCCTGGACGATCGCGTTTGATAACGCGTCCGACAAGGTACCGCGCGGGGTCAGGAACGGCAATCCGGACAAGGTCCATTGCAGCTCGTAGGCCAGGTTGTGCTTGTCCAGGATCGCATGCACGCGCGCTTCCAGGCCGTCGGCGGTGCTGGCGGTCGAAAAGCGGAAATTGAAGTCGATCGCCACTTCGCCCGGGATGACGTTATTGGCACCGGTGCCGGCGTGGATGTTGGACATCTGCCAGGAGGTCGGCAGGTAGTACTCGTTGCCGGCATCCCACTGCTCGGCGGCCAGTTCGGCCAGCGCTGGCGCGGCCAGGTGGATCGGGTTGGCGGCCAGGTGCGGGTAGGCGATATGGCCCTGCACGCCCTTGATGACCAGCTGGCCGGACAGCGAACCGCGGCGTCCGTTTTTGATCATGTCGCCCAGGATGTGGGCCGACGTCGGCTCGCCGACCAGGCAGTAATCGATCTTTTCGCCCCGTTCGACCAGCTTCTGGCACACGACGACGGTGCCGTCGGTGGCCGGGCCTTCTTCGTCGCTGGTGATCAGGAAGGCGATCGAGCCATTATGGTCGGGATGGGCCGCGGTGAATTCCTGGCAGGCCACGACCATGGCCGCGATCGAGGTTTTCATGTCGGCCGCGCCGCGGCCATACAGCTTGCCGTCGCGGTGGGTTGGCACGAACGGCTTCGATTCCCATTGCTCGACCGGGCCGGTAGGCACCACGTCGGTGTGGCCGGCAAACACGAACACGGGCGAGGCGGTGCCGCGCCGTGCCCACAGATTGGTCACGCCGTTCGACTCGATGGTTTCACACGCGAAGCCGAGCGGCGAGAGCAGCTCGATCAGGCGCTGCTGGCAGCCCTTGTCGTCAGGCGTGATCGAGGACAGCGCGATCAGCTCCTCGGTCAGTGCCAATGTGACGGAACGCGTCATGCGAACAGATCCTGGTACTGGCTGTCGGAAAAGCCGACGCTGAATTTGCCGCCACGGTCGAGCACCGGGCGCTTGATCACGGACGGCAGTTCGAGCACCAGTTCGAGCGCGGCAGCCTTGTTATTGACCAGCGTCTTGCGCTCGTCAGGCAGATTGCGCCAGGTCGTGCCTTTGCGGTTGACCAGCACTTCCCAGTCCAGCTGTTCAAGCCAGGCGGCGGCTGTGGCGCGTTCCAGTCCCTGCTTCTTGAAATCATGGAAATCGAAGGCGTGACCTTGCGCGGCCATCCAGGTGCGCGCCTTCTTGACCGTGTCGCAATTGGGAATGCCGTAGAGAGTTTTTTTCATTGTTCTTTTGGAAGCACGGACGACAAGCGGCCCGAATCGGGGCGCAAGGACCAGTCTTAACTGTTGTAACAGTGCAGGGGGAAGCCGAGAGGATACCACACGACGCCATTCCCGGCCCGATCTGGCATGACGCGCCACCTGGGCTGGAAACCTTATCTGTTCGTTCACAGCCTGGCATGCCCGAGCCACGTTACTGTTATTTTGATACAACAGTTTTGTCTATTGGGCTAAAGGGAACCACACAAACTTGCTCGGCGGGTACACACTGGATTTCCTGGCGTTAGGTTTAAACGGAGGAAACACAATGAAGTATCCACCACGTTCAAGCTATCTCTTTGCTCTGCTGGCCGCCTGTGCGGTGACTTGCCACGCTGCCGAAGGTCCCACCATGACCATTAGCGGCTTCGGCACGGTGGCGCTAACGGCCACCAATAACGATGATGCCGAATTTGCCCGGCCCAACCAGGCCAAGGGGGTCGGCAACAACTGGGGCACCGGTCCCGATTCGAATTTCGGGGTCCAGGGAACGGCCAAATTCAGTGACAGTTTCTCCACCACGGTCCAAGGCCTGGTGCGCAAGAACGCGACCGACAACTTCGGCGCCGAACTGACCATGGCGTTCATGAAGTACAAGATGAACGATGATTTCAGCTTCCGCCTCGGCCGCATCGGAACGCCGATCTACATGATTTCCGATTTCCGCAACGTCGGCTACGCCAACACCATGCTGCGCCCGCCCGCTGAAGTGTACCGCCAGGTGGCCAATATGTCCTTCGACGGCGCCGACGTGGTCTATACCCATGGCTTTGGCGACACCACGCTGACGGTGCAAGCGGGCGTGGGCAATTCCACGACCGAGATCGCCGGTAACTACGACGTCAAATTCAAGGGCTTGACGTCACTGCACGTGGTGGCGGAAAACGGCCCGTTCACGGTGCGCTTCGGGCGCGCCGACGCTAAATTTGACGTCGTCAACAACGCCACGCTGAACCTGTTGCAGAACACGTTGATGAACGCTGGGCTGACCCAGGCTGCCAATGACTTCAAGATCAAAGACGTCAGGGGTTCGTTCACTTCGCTCGGCGCCACGCTCGATTACAAGAACTTCCTGGTTCAAAGCGAGTACGCGGTGCGCAAAACCACCAGCCGCGCGGTGCAGGATACGACCTCGTATTACGTGATGCTCGGCTACCGCGTCGGCAAATTCACGCCGTACTACTACTACGGCAATATGAAGCAGGATGATGGCCGCACCTACACCGGCCTGCCGCAGGGGGCGCCGGCGCCGCTGGTCGGGTTTGCCAATCAAGTGGTCAGGGCCGGCCTGCAGTCTACCAATGCGCTCGGCATGCGCTGGGACTTCTACAAGTCAGCCGCGTTGAAAGTGCAGATCGACCACATCACGCCGCGTGACGGGCCGGGCGCGCTGGTGCTGAAAAATGGATTCAAAGGACCGGTTAACGTGTACGCCGTTGGCGTCGATTTCGTTTTCTAAGGGGGACGACATGACATCCACTACTCGCGTGACCCTGCTCGCTGCCGCCTTGTGGTTTGGCGTGGCGCCGTTCTGCGCGGCGGAAATCGTCGTCATCGTCAATCCCAAGAACCAGGCCAGCCGGATGTTTTCCGAACAAGCGGCCCAGTTTTTTCTCGGTAAATCAACCTTGTTCACGCCGGTCGAGCACAGCGAAGGCGCTGCGATCCGCAATGAGTTCAATACCAAGGTGCTGGGCAAGGATTCGGCTACGGTGAAGTCGATCTGGACCAAGCTGGTATTCACGGGCAAGGGCACGGCGCCCAAGGAATACGGGTCGTCGGCCGAAGTGAAGAAGGCGGTGGCGGCCGATCCGACCGCGATCGGCTACATAGAAAAGTCAGCCGTGGACGACACCGTCAAGGTGATCTTGACGGTGCCGTAAGCGCGTCGTAAATCAGAACCCCGGAGCCGGCGTTTCGGGGATCTGGTTGCGCAAGCTGATGTTCATCACGTTCCAGCCCTTGATCACTGCGATTGCATAACCCAGTTCGGCGATCTCGTTGTCGCTGAAATGCGCCTGCAAGCGCGCGAAATCACCATCGTTCGGCTCCTTGAACGGAATCGCATTGACCATTTCGGCCCAGTGCAAGGCAGCGCGTTCGCGCTCGCTGAAAAACGGCGCCTCGCGCCAGCCGGGCAGCGCATTCAAGTGGCGCGGATCGGCTTGCTGCCGGATCAAATCGCGCCAGTGCATGTCGATGCACACGCCGCAGCCATTGATTTGCGAGACGCGCAGATTGATCAGCTCGACCAGGCGCGCTCCCAGCGCACCGTTCTTGACAGTGCCGGACAGCTTGATCATCGCTTGCAGGCTGGCTTGGGCCAGCGTGAAGAAGGGGAGGCGGGCGGTGTGCGTCATGGCGATTCCTTGAGTTAGGTTGAAACCCATAAGACGCCCATGCCTGCCCGTTTGTGACAGCGTCTCTCACATTGTTTGCGGCAGCGCGGCCAGCTTGTCGGGATTGCGCATCACGAACACCGCCACGATGCGCCCGTCATCGACGATGAACGCCTGTGCCGACTCGAGCTTGCCGTCGACATAGCGCAGCAAGCCAGCTTCGCCGTTGATGGTGGCCGGCCGATAGCTGACCTGGCCGGGGTGCTGGTGCTCCAGCGCCCAGTACACGCCGGCCACCCGGCCCGCGCCGTGCAGGATGTGCAGGAAGGAGTTGACCTTGCCGCCGCCATCGGCCACCAGCTGCACCCCGTCCGCCATCAGCGCCTTCATGGCCGCGCGCTCGCCGTTGGCGGCAGCCTGCATGAAGGCGGCCAGCAGAGCGCGGTGGCTGTCGCCGGACACGCCGAAGCGCGGCTGCTCCTGCTGCACGCGGCCGGTGGCGCGGTGCACCAGCTGGCGGCAGGCCGCTGCGTTCTTGCCGAGCATGGCGGCGATGTCGTCGTAGTCATGATCGAACACCTGGCGCAGCAGGAAGGCGGCGCGTTCTTCGGGCGACAGCCGTTCGAGCACCCACATCAAGGCCACCGATACCTCGCTTGCCAGTTCGGCCGCAGTTTCAGGCGTGCGTTGCTCCAGTTCGACCAGCGGCTCGGGCAGCCACCAGCCGATATAGGCTTCGCGTTCGCTCTTGCGGCTGCGCAGGCGGTCAATCGCCAGACGGGTGGTGACGGTCACCAGCCAGGCTTCGGATGACTGCATCAGCGCATGGTCGGCGCTGTGCCAGCGCAGCCAGGCGTCCTGCACCACGTCGTCGGCGTCGGCGCGCGTGCCCAGCATGCGGTAGGCGATCGCAAACAGCCGCGGGCGCAAGGCGGTGAAGGTGGCAAGGTCGGCAGGGGCGGCGGCGTCGTTCATGGCAGTTCGGGCTGATGTTAATCGAGCATAGACGGACGGCAAAGCGGTTTTGTGACGGAACGCGTGGTAAATTGCCTGTTTTCGTGTTCAGAGGCATTCCATGCGTTTTTTCAACATTGCGCTCGTCGCGTTGCTGTGCGCCGTGCTTGGGCCGGCGTCGGCCAGCCAGAAACACGAGATATTGGCAAAAGCGGTTGGCGACTACAAGTTGACCACGATTTCCGGCAGTGGTGGCGCCAACGGCATGTGGGAGACCTGGAAGCAGAACGGCAAGTGGGGCGCCAGCGCGTCGGGCATGACGGGCGACATGCGCACCGGCACCGATATCGCGCTTGATCGCAACGATATGCGTTTGCTCGACAGTTTGACGATCAGGGTCGATCCCGGCCTTGGCGTGCGCTTTCTGGCCGGCGCCAGGACGCTGCTGGCGATCCCGTATCGCGATGACGGCATGCACATTGAAGTGAACCAAGTCGAGACCCGTGATGTCTACCAGCTGAATCAGTTGACGCCCGACACCACGGTGCTGGACGATCACCTGTATTTGCTGGCCAGGGACGGCGTCGATTATTCGCCCACCATCCACGGCAATTTTGTGGCGGCGGCCGGCAATCTGGTGATTGTGAGCTATTTGCCGCAACAGCATACCTTTGAGCTGACGTTCTACCCGGACGACTGCTGCGGCGCGAGCACCTACACCTTTGCCCGCCGCCCGACGCGCTGACTGTGGTTAAATGGACATGCTGGTTCGCCATAGTCAGCTATTCCACCTATACTTGCACAGTGTTTGCACTTTCTCCATGGAATCGCGATGCATGCTGCCATTGAATCGCCGGATCAGCCCGAAGTCATCCGCCTGATCGCTGATCTGGACCGCTATCAGGATGCCCTGTACCCGGCCGAGAGCCGCTATGCGCTCGACCTGGCCTCGCTCAAGCAGCTCAATGTGCGTTTCGTGGTGGCGCGCGATGGACGCGGCGCGGCCATCGGCTGTGGCGCGATCGTGCTGGGCGACGACTACGGCGAACTTAAACGCATGTACGTGGCCGAAGCGAGCCGGGGACGGGGCGTGGCCGAAGTAATCCTGATGCTGCTCGAATCGGAAGCGCGCAAGGCCGGCTGCACGCTGTTGCGGCTGGAAACCGGGCCGTACCAGCCCGAAGCGCTCAAGTTCTATGCAAGCAATGGCTACCAGCGCACCGGGCCGTACGGCGACTACCCGGACGACCCGCTCAGTGTCTTCATGCAAAAGGATGTGTCCCGATGATGGTGTTGTATCACTGCATGAGCGCGCGCTCGTTTCGCCCGCTGTGGATGCTCGAAGAGCTGGGCCTGGACTACGACTTGCAGATGCTGCCGTTCCCGCCAAGGCAATCGGCCAAGGCCTACCTGGAGATCAATCCGCTCGGCACGGTGCCGGCCTTCATCAACGATGGGGCCTTGATGACCGAGTCGGCCGCCATTTGCCAGTACCTGGCGGCGCGCCATCCGGCCGCTGGCATGAACGTGGCAGTCGAAGAACCGGACTACGCGCGCTATCTCAATTACCTGCACTTTGGCGAAGCGACATTGACGTTCCCGCAAACGCTGGTGCTGCGCTACGGCCGATTTGAAACGCCCGAGCGAATGCAGCCGCAAGTGGCCGAGGATTACGCCAAGTGGTTCTTGTCGCGCCTGCGCTCGCTCGAACCGGTGCTGGCGCAGCAGCAGTTCCTGTGCGCGGACCGCTTCACGGCGGCCGATGTGTCGGTCGGCTATGCGCTGTTCCTGGCGCAATTCATCGATCTGGCGGAGCGCTTCACGCCTGCCGTCAAGGCGTACCACGAGCGCTTGCAGGCGCGCCCTGGTTTTGCGCGCGCCATCGAGGCACAACGCCAGGCGGCCATCACGCAGGGCGTCTCGCTAGCCGCTGCTGCCGATGCCCCGCTAGCTCCACAGGCGAGCGTCAAGCCCCATTCATAAGTTGATCGCCTGGCACGCGCACCCTGTCTTCGTAGTGCGATGCCAGGACGATAGACGTCGTCGTTTTTCCTATTGTGGCCAGCGATTGCAGCAGTGCTTGCAAGTGTTCCGGGCTGGTAGCGCCGATGCGCAAGAGGGCGCAATGATTGCCCGTCGTCGCATGCAGCGCCAATACTTCGGGGTGGGACGCCGCCCATGCATCGAGCGCGGCATGGGAATCGACAATCACGTTGATGAACGCTTCGAAGCTGTAACCGAGCGCGCGCAGATTGACGCGCGCGCCGAAGCCTTCGATCACGTTTGCCTCTTGCAGGCGCCGGATGCGTTCGGCCACAGCCGGTGAAGTCAGGTGAATGCGGCGGCCGATTTCCGAGTATCCCAGACGTCCATCGCCCTGCAACAGCGCAAGAATTTTGCGGTCATAGGCGTCTAATTCAAACTTCAAAGCAAACCTCTCGAAAAACCTTCAATAGTGACGCAGCCTGACGCGCAACGCCTTCGATGTTGCGTTGTTATGCACCCTGCGCGGCCATATCATAGTCCCAACTTAACCAGGGGGCAAAGCACATGACACAGGTCGTTGAAATCAGAACATACACACTCAAAGCGGGCATGGCCGAGCAGTTCCACCACATCATGCAGCAACAGTCGGTACCCTTGCTGCGCGCGGCCGGCACGGACGTGGTGGCGGCGCGCCCGTCCTTGCATGCAAAGGACAGTTATCTGTTGATGCGGGCCTATCCTGGCCTGGAGCAGCGCAGCCAGAGCCAGGAAGGTTTCTACGCCAGCGCGGCCTGGCTGAACGGCCCGCGCGAGGCGGTCATGGCGTGTATCGATACCTATACGACGTCGGTGATCGCGGCGCACGACGCGCTGATCGACCACTTGCGCGAGGCGCCGACCGGCGCGCCCGGCGACTTCGATTTCTTGTCCGGGAATTGGAAAATCGCGCATCGCCAATTGAAAGACGGGCAGTGGGATCTCTACGAAGGCGAGGCAACTGTCCATGGCCTGCTGGGCGGCCTCGCCAGCGTCGAAGAATTGCGTATTCCGTCCCGTAACTTCAGCGGCATGGGCCTGCGCCTGCTGGATGTCGAAAAAGGGCTATGGGCCGATTATTGGGCCAACGGCAAGGGCTGCGTACTGAGCGCGGCGCCTGCCTGGGGCGGCTTTACGAACGGCGTTGGACGCTGGGACAGCGACGCTGTCGACAGCGGCAAGCCGGTCAAAGTACGCGGCGTATGGGATAGCATCACGCCCGACGCATGCCGATGGTATCAGGCTGTGTCGCGTGACGGCGGCCAGACCTGGGAGGAAAACTGGATCATGCATTGGCAGCGCGTGACGACAGCCTGAAAAAAATAGCTGCCCGCGGCAGCCATTTTGCAGATCACGCCAAAGCGCCAATCAGGTATTGAGCGTGAACTCGGTGAAGTTCGCACCCTCGTCGTCGACCTTCGACTGCGCGATGTCGGCCGCGCTGTTGGCGCTGTCCGGACCGTTATTGAGCAGCCACAGCAAGTTGGTGGCCGAGTCGGCATTGGCCAGCGCTTCTTCCTGCGTGACCAGCCCGCTCTTGACCAGCTGGAACAGCGCCGATTCGAACGACTGCGATCCGGGCGACAAGCTCTTCTCCATCGCTTCCTTGATCTGGCCAATCTCGCCTTTTTCGATCAGGTCCGACACGTAGCGCGTGTTGACCATGATCTCGACCGCCGCCTGGCGGGTGCCGCCCGCAGCCGAGCGCACCAGGCGCTGCGACACGATGGCCTTGACCGCCGACGACAAATCCTGCAGCAGCGCCGCGCGGTTCTCGATCGGGTAGAAGCTGATGATGCGGTTGAGCGCGTTGTAGCTGTTGTTCGCGTGCAGCGTGGCCAGCACCAGGTGGCCCGACTGCGCATACGCCAGCGCGGCGGCCATGGTTTCCTTGTCGCGGATCTCGCCGATCAGGATGCAGTCCGGCGCCTGGCGCATCGAATTGCGCAGCGCCACGTAGAAGCTGGTGGTGTCGGAGCCGATTTCGCGCTGGTTGACGATCGATTTCTTGTTCTTGAACAGGTACTCGATCGGGTCTTCCAGCGTCAGGATGTGGCCGGCGCGCAGTTCGTTGCGGTGGTCCAGCATCGAGGCGATCGTGGTCGACTTGCCCGAACCGGTGGCGCCCACCAGCAACAGCAGGCCGCGCTTTTCCATGATCAGTTCGGACAGGATGGGCGGCAAGCCCAGGTCGCCCAGCTGAGGAATGATGGCCGGCACAAAACGGAACACGGCCGAAATGGTGCCGCGCTGGCGGAACGCCGACAGCCGGAAACGGCCCAGGTTGGGCACCGAGATACCCATGTTGAGCTCGTTTTCACGGCGCAGTTCGGCCATTTGCTCCTGGGTCGCCACTTCGGCCAGCAGCGCGTCGATATTGTCCGGGTCCAGCTTTTGCTGGTTGATCGGGATCAGGTTGCCATTGATCTTGATCTGTACCGGCGAATTAACCGCGAAGAACATATCCGAGGCATTTTTTTCTTTCATCAGCTGGAACAAACGGTCCATGGCCATGATGGTCTCCTCCCTCGTGATTGCGATATTTGTTAGATGCCGCGCAGCAGTTCGTTAATGCCGGTCTTGGCGCGCGTCTTGGCGTCGACCCGCTTGACGATCACGGCGCAGTACAGGCTGTACTTGCCGTCGTCCGACGGCAGGTTGCCCGACACCACCACCGAACCGGCCGGCACGCGCCCGTAAGTGACTTCGCCGGTGGCGCGATCGTAAATCTTGGTCGACTGGCCGATGTAGACACCCATCGAGATGACCGAATTTTCTTCGACAATAACACCTTCGACGATTTCGGAGCGTGCGCCAATGAAACAATTGTCTTCAATAATTGTCGGATTCGCTTGCATTGGCTCAAGGACGCCGCCAATTCCCACGCCGCCCGACAGGTGGACGTTCTTGCCGATCTGGGCGCACGAGCCGACCGTGGCCCAGGTGTCGACCATGGCGCCTTCATCGACGTAGGCGCCGATGTTGACGTAGGACGGCATCAAGACCACGTTCTTGGCGATGAAGCTGCCGCGCCGGGCCACCGCCGGCGGCACCACCCGGAAGCCGCCACGGGCGAAGTCTTCCGCCGTGTAGCTGGCGAACTTGGTGGGCACCTTGTCGTAAAACTGCATGGTGCCGTCGGAGGTCATGACGCTGTTGTTTTCGAGGCGGAACGAGAGCAGGACGGCTTTCTTGATCCACTGGTTCACGACCCAGTCGGCGCCGCTCTTCTGGGCCACCCGCATGCTGCCGTCATCGAGCCCGGCGATCACATGGCCGACCGCGTCGCGCAATTCGGCGCTGCCGTTGGACGGGTTGATTTCGGCGCGCTGTTCCCAGGCGGTGTCGATGATGTTCTGAAGTTGTTGGGTCATGATCTGGATAGGTAGTGTTTCAGGATTTGTTCAAAGCGGTGCAAAATTGGACGATGCGCTGGGCCGCTTCGACGCCTTCGTCGACTTCGGCCACCAGCGCCATGCGGATGCGGTTCTGGCCCGGATTGAGTCCGTGGGCCTCGCGCGCAAGGTAGCTCCCGGGCAACACTGTAACATTATATTCAAGGTACAGGCGGCGCGCGAACTCGGTATCGGTCAGGCCGGTGCGGCGCACGTCGGCCCACAGGTAGAAGCCGGCGTCGGGCAAATCGACGTCCATCACCTGCTTGAGCATGGGGGTGACCAATGTGAACTTTTCGCGGTACTTGGTGCGGTTTTCCTGGACGTGCGACTCGTCACCCCAGGCTGCGATCGACGCCGCCTGCACCGGTGGTGACATGGCGCCGCCGCAGTAGGTGCGGTACAGCAGGAATTTCTTGATCACGGCCGCGTCGCCGGCCACGAAACCGGAACGCATGCCTGGCACGTTGGAACGCTTGGACAGGCTGGAAAATACGATCAGCTTGGCGTAGTCGCTGCGGCCCAGCTGGTGGGCCGCTTCCAGCGCGCCCAGTGGCGCGGCGCTGGTGTGGTAAATCTCGGAATAGCACTCGTCGGCGGCGATCACGAAGTTGTGCCGGTCGGCCAGCGCGAACAGCTGCTTCCAGTCGTCGATCGTCAGCGTGGCGCCGGTCGGGTTGCCCGGCGAGCACAGATACAGCAGCTGCACGCGCGGCCAGACGTCGTCGGGCACGCTGGCGTAATCGCAGCCGAAATTGCGGGCCGCGTCGGAGTTGACGAAATACGGCTCGGCGCCGGCCAGGAAAGCGGCGCCTTCATAGATTTGGTAGAACGGATTGGGGCACATCACCAGCGGCGCCGGCCTGGAAGCGTCGACGACGCAATGGGCGATCCCGAACAGGGCTTCGCGCGAGCCGTTCACCGGCAGCACCTGGGTGGCCGCGTCCAGCGCCGGCACGCCGTAGCGGTGCTCGATCCAGCTGGCGATGGCGCTGCGCAGCGCATCGCTGCCATGCGTGGTGGGGTAGTTGGCCAGTCCGGCCACGCCATGCGCCAGCGCCTTCTGGATGAAGGCCGGGGTCGGATGCTTCGGTTCGCCGATGCCCAGGCT
Source organism: Pseudomonadota bacterium (assembly GCA_040390915.1). Classification (GTDB taxonomy): domain Bacteria; phylum Pseudomonadota; class Gammaproteobacteria; order Burkholderiales; family Burkholderiaceae_D; genus Telluria_A. The sequence goes on along the minus strand of JAZJXM010000020.1, from coordinate 68,553 downwards.
GATCGCTGCAAACTCGGGATTCGGGGTCACGCCGGCAAACAACTGGCGCAGCTTTTCGAAGGGGTAAGGGTGCAGCTTGTCGAGATGTGGGTTCACGGCAGTACCAGGGTTATCGAAGCACGAAACGGCGTCCACATTATAGGCGACATTGCGCGCCTTCGCGCCAGGCGCCCGGATTGACGCCGGCCCACTCCTTGAAGGCGTGGGTGAAGGCGCTTTGCTCCTGGTAGCCCAGCAAAAACGAGATGTCGACCAGCGACAGGCTATCCTGGCGCAGGTAGTCGGTAGCCAGCGCGTACCTGGCCTGGTCGAGCACCTGCTGGAAGCTGGCGCCAGCCTCATTGAGCTTGCGCTGCAGCGTGCGCGGCGACAGCTTGAGCTCCTCGGCGATCGACGACAGGCGCACCCGGTCATGCGCCAGGTTCTTGATGATGGCCGCATGCACCTGGGCGGCGATGCCTTCGCCGCTGCGGGTGCGCTCGCGCAGCAGCTGTTCGGCGTGCTGCTGCAGCACCGGGTACAGGCCGACGTCGGCGTTCGGCACCGGAAAGGCCAATAACTGGGCATTGAAATGGGCCGCGTTCACGCTCTGGCCGAACAGCGGCACGGCGCCGAACAGGCGCAGGTACTCGCTGTCGTCGGCCTGCTGCGCGTGCATGAACTGCATTTTGGACGAGGGCAGCTCGAACCCGGCCAGCCAGGTGCTGAACACGCGAATGCCGGCGAACACGCTTTCGACCAGGTGCCGTGTCGCGTCAGGGTAGTTGGTGAGCCAATGATATTCGGCGTTGTCGCCGTCCAGGGCCAGCTCGGAGCGTCCCAGGTCGTGCGCCAGTTGTTCATAACGCATCGTCTGCTGGAAAACCTGGCCGAAGTCGCGGCACGACAGCAGGATCAGGCCATACACGCTGTAGGTGCCCAGCTTGACCCGTTCGCCCACGTGCAGGCCGAAGTGCGGATCGTCGGCCAATACCGCGCCCACCGCCAGCAGGTGCACGTAGTCGGAAGCCGAAATCGAGTCGGGCACGCCGGCCAGCAGCTCCGGGTCCAGGTGCGCGGCCAGCGCCAGGTCGCGCGCCGTCACGCCGCGTTCTTCGGCGGCCTCCAGAAGTGGCTGTAGATAGGAGCCGGTGACGCGCCGCGCGTCAGGCCTTACTGCTGGCATGTTTGAACAATTTAGTTGTCATGAAATAGCAATACGAATGGACGGTCCGGCGTTAATCATAGCCAGCTATGAAACGTGTCTAGTATAACGGGAAAAAAACATGAAACGGTGGAACGGTTGGGGCGACGACGCCATAGATTTTGCATTGGGCGAAGACGCGCTGGCGTTTCTGCAGGAACGGCTGGGGCGCGGCGCCATCGTCAATGACGCCACCCACCGCCAGGCGTGCGCCTTGATCGGGCCATCGCGCCTGCCGTGGCACGAGCTGGTTGACGTTTCGCCGGCCACGCGGCTGGCCAATGCGCTGGGCCAGAGCCTGCCCGATTGGCTGCGCATGCGCTATGGTGTCGTCGCCAGCGCGCCCGACGGCGTGGCTTACCCCGAAAGCGGCGATCAGGTGCGTCAGCTGCTGGACTATGCCGCGTCGTGCGGCGCCATTGTTATCCCGTGCGGCGGCGCGACCAGCGTCGCCGGACACTTGACCGTCCCGATCGGCGACCAGCCGGTCCTGACGGTCAATCTGACGCGCATGCGCGCGCTGATCAATCTCGACGTCGAGGCCCAGTTGGCCACGTTCGAAGCGGGCGTGTTCGGTCCCGACCTCGAAGCGCAGCTGCGCGCGCATGGCTATACGCTGGGGCACTTCCCGCAATCGTTCGAGTATTCGACACTGGGCGGCTGGGTCGTTACGCGTTCGTCGGGCCAGCAGTCGCTGCGCTACGGGCGCATCGAGCAACTGTTTGCCGGCGGGCGCGTGGAAACCCCGGCCGGCCGGCTCGAACTGCCCACTTTCCCCGCCTCGGCGGCCGGCACCGACCTGCGCGAAATGGTGCTCGGCTCGGAAGGCCGGCTTGGCATCCTGACCGAAGCGACCGTGCGCATCACGCGCCAGCCCGAGTACGAAGCGTTCCACGCGGTGTTCTTCCCGAGCTGGGAAGCGGCCAGCATGGCCACCCGCGAAATCGCGCAGGCCAAATTGCCGCTGTCGATGCTGCGCCTGTCCAATCCGCTCGAAACGGTGACGATGCTGACGCTGGCCGGCCACAAGCGCTTGATTGGCCTGCTCGAGACCTATCTTGGCTGGCGCGGCTGCGCCGACGGCAAATGCATGCTGATGATCGGCGTGAGCGGCAGCAAACGTGCCGCCAAAGCGGCCCTGAAGGCCGCACTGGCCATTGCAGCCGACAGCAACGGCGTGCACGTGGGCCGCAAGATGGGCGACAAATGGAAGCAGAACCGCTTTCGCAACGTCTACCTGCGCAACACGGCCTGGCAGCATGGCTACGCGATCGACACGGTCGAAACGGCAATCGACTGGCCGGGCGTGACCAGCATGATGTACCGGGTCGAACAGGCAGCAACGGACGCGCTGCGCGCCTGCGGCGAGCCGGTCCACACCTACACCCATTTGTCGCACATGTATGCGCAAGGCGCCAGCGTGTACACCACCTTCGTGTACCGCCTGTCTGGCACCTACGAGGGCGACCTGGCGCGCTGGAAAACGCTCAAGGCCGCCGTGTCCGAAGCGATCGTCGCCAACGGCGGCACCATCAGTCACCAGCACGGCGTCGGTTCCGACCACGCCCAGTACCTGGAAGCGGAAAAAGGCGCGCTTGGCATCGGCGCCATGCAGGCGCTGTTTCGTCACTTCGATCCCGAGCGCCGCATGAATCCCGGCAAACTGGTGGCTGCGTGAACCCGCGCGCCAGCCTGCCGGCGCTGGCCGAGCGCGAATGGGACCTGTTGATCATCGGCGGCGGCATCACCGGCGCCGGCATCCTGCTCGAAGCATCGCGCCGCGGCCTGAAGGCGTTGCTGGTCGAGCAGCGCGACTTCGCCTGGGGCACCTCGAGCCGCTCGTCCAAGCTGGTGCACGGCGGCTTGCGCTATCTGAAGGAAGGCAAATTTGGCCTGACGCGTGAATCGGTGCGCGAGCGCGACGCGCTGATGCATGACGCCGGCGGGCTGGTCGAACCGCAAAGCTTTGCCTTCGCCGATTACCTGGGCGGCAAGCCGGGGCGCAAGCTGTTCCTGCTTGGACTGGCGATCTACGACCTGTTGTCGGGCAAGCGCGAGCGCCATTACGTCGACAGCGGCGAGTTCCTGATGATGGCGCCCAACGTCGGGCGCGAGGCGCTGCTGGGCGGGATCTGCTACACCGACGCCAAAACCGACGACGCGCGCCTGGTGCTGCGCGTGCTGCAAGAAGCACAGGCGCACGGCGCCGTGGCGGTCAATTACCTGGCCGCGCAAACGCTGCTGCGCAGCGGGACCCGCGTAGTCGGCGCCAGGCTGCTCGACGGCGTCGCAGGCGCCGAAGTCGAAGTGCGCGCGCGGCTGGTCATCAACGCCACTGGCGCCTGGGCCGACGGCCTGCGCGGGCAGACCGGCGCTGCGCCCAAGCTGCGGCCACTGCGCGGCAGCCACCTGGTGCTGCCGGCCTGGCGCCTGCCGCTGGCGCAGGCGGTCAGCCTGATGCACCCGTCCGACGGGCGCCCGGTGTTTGCCTTTCCATGGGAAGGCGTGACCCTGGTCGGCACCACCGACGTCGACCATGGCGCGCCGCTCAACCTGGAGGCAGCGATTACGCGTGCCGAACTCGATTACCTGATGCTGGCTTTGGCGTCCCAGTTCCCGCAGCAGCACTTGAGCGAGTCCGACGTGCTGGCCACCTACGCCGGCGTGCGCCCCGTGATCGACAGCGGCCAGGCCGATCCCTCCAAGGAAGGGCGCGAGCACGCGGTATGGGTCGACGACGGCCTGCTCACCGTCACTGGCGGCAAGCTGACCACGTTCCGCGTGATCGCGCTCGACGCTCTCAAGCGCGCCATGCCGCTGCTGCCCGGCTGGCGCGGCAAGTTCGATCCGCGCCCCATATTTACGCGCCGCAGCTGGCCCGGCTTGCGCTTGCGCGGCAGCCAGCGCCAGCGCATCGAAGGGCGCTATGGCGCCAGCGCCGGCGCATTGGTAGACGCGGCCCGTGACGGCGAGCTGGAACTGATCCCCGGCACGCTGACCTTGTGGGCCGAGCTGCGCTGGGCCGCGCGCAACGAAGCGGTGCAACACCTGGAAGACTTGATGCTGCGCCGCACCCGTCTTGGCCTGCAGCTGCGCGGCGGCGGCATCGAACACCTGGCGCGCATCCGCGCGATCTGTCAGCACGAATTGCAATGGACCGATGCTAGATGGGACACCAGCCAGTGCGCCTATCTGGCATTATGGAACTCACACTACAGCCTGCCGACATGACCGACAAAACCATCCTCGCCATCGACAACGGCACCCAGAGCGTGCGTGCCTTGCTGTTCGATTTGAACGGCAATATCGTGGCCAAGTCGCAGGTGCATTTGCAGCCGTATTTTTCCGAGCAGCCCGGTTGGGCCGAACACGACGCCGACGGCTACTGGAACGCCGTGTGCGAAGCCTGTCACGGCCTGTGGCAGCAGCCCGGCGTGGACAAGGCGGCCATCCAGGGCGTGGCGGTCACGACCCAGCGCGGCACCGTGGTCAGCCTCGACAAAGACGGCAAGCCGCTGCGCCCGGCCATCACCTGGCTCGACCAGCGCCGCACCGACACGGTGCCGCCGCTGGGGCGCTGGTGGGAGCTGGCGTTCCGGCTGGCGCGGGTCAAGGGCACGATCGATTTTTTCCGTGGCGAGGCTGAGATCAACTGGATCAAGGCGCAGCAGCCGGATATTTACGCGCGCACCGACAAGTTCCTGCTGCTGTCGGGCTTTCTCAATTACCGCCTGTGCGGACGCTTCGTCGATTCGACCGGATCGCAAGTGGCTTACCTGCCGTTCGACTACAAGAAGCAGCAGTGGGCCGGACGGCGCGACTGGAAGTGGCAGGCATTGGCGGTGCAGCCGCACATGCTGCCCGAACTGGTCGCGCCGGGCACGCGCATTGGCGCCATCACCGCTGCCGCCGCTGCCGCCAGCGGCATCCCGGAAGGCACGCCGCTGCTGTCGGCGGCCGCCGACAAGGCCTGCGAAGTGATCGGCGCCGGTTGCCAGGAGCCGCATATCGGCTGCCTCAGTTACGGCACCACGGCCACCGTCAACACCACCACCACGCGCTACGTCGAGGTGACGCCGTTCATACCGCCATATCCGGCGGCGATCCCGAACGCGTACAGCACCGAGGTGCAGATTTTCCGCGGCTACTGGATGGTCAACTGGTTCAAGGAGCAGTTCGGGCACCTGGAACGGGCGCGCGCCCTGGAAGAGGATATTGCGCCCGAAGCGCTGTTCGATGAACTGGTCAACGCGGTGCCGGCCGGTTCGATGGGACTGATGCTGCAGCCATACTGGACGCCAGGCATCCGCGTGCCGGGACCGGAAGCGAAGGGCGCCATCATCGGCTTTGGCGACGTGCACACGCGCGCCCATGTGTACCGCGCGATCCTGGAAGGGCTGGCGTACGCGCTGCGCGAAGGCAAGGAGCGCATCGAAAAGCGCAGCGGCGTGGCAATCACCGAACTGCGGGTGTCGGGCGGCGGATCGCAGAGCGACGCGGCGATGCAATTGACGGCCGATATTTTCGGCTTGCCGACAGCGCGCCCGCACATCTACGAAACGTCAGGTCTGGGCGCGGCGATCGATGCGGCAGTGGGACTGGGGCTGTATCCGGATTTCGCCAGCGCGATCAAGGCGATGACGCGGGTAGGGCGCGTGTTCCATCCGATCGCCGCCAACCAGAAGATGTACGACCAGCTGTACCACAAGGTGTACCGCAAGATGTACGCGCGCTTGCAGCCGATGTATGCCCAGATTGCCGAGATCACCGGCTATCCCAAGAAAGCCTGAGGGTCAGGTCGGGGGCCCGACCTGACCCTACAGTTTGACCATTGCCTTGAGCGCTTCCCAGGTGCTGCTGCCGGCGTCGACCGCCATCACGGCATTGCGCCCCGCATCCTTGGCCGCGTACATGGCGCGGTCGGCTTCGACAAAAAAGCTCGCGACGTCGTCCAGCTGGTTGGGCACGATGGTGGCCACGCCGATGCTGGCGGTGACCCAGGCGCTGGTGGGCGAGCGCGGATTGGGCAGGCCTAATGCTTCGATGCGCGCGCGGATCGATTCAGCCAGCTTGCGCGCCGCTTCCGCTTCGGTCTCCCCAAACAGCAGCACGAATTCTTCGCCACCGTAACGCGCCGCCAGGTCGGTCGGACGCATCGCGTGCGCGGTGAGCACCTCGGCCACGCGCAGCAAGGCCAGGTCGCCTTGCGCGTGCCCCAGCGCGTCGTTGTACAGCTTGAAGTGGTCGACGTCGAGCACCAGCAGCGACAGCGGCTCGCCGCTGCGCACCGCGCGCTGCCACTCCTGTTCGAAAAAATTATCGAAGTGGCGGCGGTTGGCAATCTTGGTCAGCGGGTCCACCAGCGCGGCCCGTTCGAGCGTGCTTTCGTACTGCTTGCGGTGCGATATGTCGTGCAGCAGGCCGATGAACAGTTGCTCGCCGGCGGTGTGCATCGGCGTCACTGTCAGGTCCATCGCGCGCGTGGTGCCGTCGTGCTGGCGGATCGCCACTTCGCGCGCACCGAGCGCCGGCACGTCGCCCGGATCGTTGTTGCAGGCGCCGAACCAGGCGATGTATTCCTGCGCCAGCGGTGCGGCCAGCAAGTCGCCCAGCGCGTGCCCGGCCAGCGCGCGCGCGCCATAGCCAAGATAGGTGTCGCAGGCCGGATTGCTGTATTGGATGCGGCCAGAGGTCTCGATGATCATCAGGCCTTCGGCCATGTTATCGACGATCATGCGCAAGCGCTGCGCCTGCTCCAGTCGGGTCTCGCTGTGGCTGTGCACGTGCAGCTGGGCGCGCACGCGCGCGCACACTTCGGCCATGCGCAGCGGCTTGCCGATGTAGTCGACCGCGCCCAGGTCCAGGCCGGCCACCACGTCGTCGGTGCCGGTGCGCGCGCTCATGAAGATGACGGGGATGTCTTCGGTGCCGGGGTGGAGCTTGAGCTGGCGGCACGTTTCCAGGCCGTCCATCCCCGGCATCATCACGTCCAGCAGGATCAGGTCGGGGTGCACCCGGCGCGCGATCGAGAGCGCCCGTTCGCCCGAGGTGGCGACAAAGGTCTGATAGCCCTGTTGGGCCATCATGGAGCGCAGCACGTCGATGTTCGCCGCAGCGTCGTCGACGATCAGGATGGCAGCTTCACGCGCAGGCGATACGGCGAGGTTCATGCAGGCCCCGGAAACGGTGGTTGGTAATGCACACCAGATCATACGCTCGAGGCGAACTGATCAGGAGCAAAAGTTTCCGAAAGCATAGTCAGTCTGACAATGACACTCTTGCATGCGTGGTCATTTCGCAACCAAACGTGAATTCCATGTTTCGCAGCCCACTACAGGCTGTGTTTCAGTTGCACTGTGAACGAGCGGCCAGGCATCGGCAAGTCGTAGCGGATGTTCCCCGGCGCGATGCTCGGCTCGCGGATGTCGCGGTCGAACAGGTTCAGCACCGTGGCGCGCAGCTCCCAGTTGGCGAACAGGTTTTCGCGCGCCAGCGTCAGGTCGGTGCTGGTGTAGTCGGCCAGTTGCGGCCGCGTGTCGCCCGGTTCGCGCTGGCGGTCGGCCACGTGATTGACGGAGGCGCCCAGCTGCCAGTTCGGTGCGAAGCGCCAGTCGGCGCGGCCGAACAGGCGCAGTTGCGGCGCCAGTCCGGCCGCCTTGCCGCTCGCTTCATCGGTGCTGCGCTGAACCGAGACGCTGCCGGTCAGGCGCAAATCGCGCGAAGCGGTCCAATTGGCTTCGATCTCGACCCCGTGGCCAGTCTGGTCGCCCGTGTTGCGAAACGTTTTTCCGGTGCTGGTGTCGGCGTTGGCGGTGGCGGCGATGATGTCGCGCATGCGGTAGCGGTATAGCGTCACGTTGCTGTGTAGCGTAGGCAGCGCCTGCCACGACACGGCCAGTTCGTTGGTATCGATGGTCTCGGGACGGATCGCCGGATCGCCCAGGCTGACCGGATTGTTGAGCGTGTACTGCTCGGTGAAGGCGGGCGCGCGGAAAGCGCGCCCGTGCATCGCCTTGACGATCACGTTGTAGGCCGCGTCCCATACCAGCGCCAGGCGCGGGTTGGTGGTGCCGCCGAAGTCGGAGTAGTCGTCGTATCGCACGCCGGCGGTAAGCGACCAGTCGCGCGCCAGCGTCCATTCGTCCTGCACGAACACGTAGTTCAGGTGACGCTGGTGCGGCGTCATGTAGCCCAGGCCTGGCACATTGGTCGACTCGACCATGCCGCCGAGCGGGATGAACACCGGGCCCACGCCAGGCACCACCACCAGGTTGAAATTCTTGAATTCGGGCGTGGCATACATGTCGGCCAGGCGGTGGCCGGCGCCGACGCGCATGCGGTGCTTGTCAAAGCCGGTGTAGAACATCGACGCGCTGACCGAGGTGGTGCGCTCGGAGTGGCCCGGATTGCCGAACACGCCATCGGGGAAGGCTCCGCCAAAGGCGCCGGGCGGGAACAGCATGTAGGGCGGGCTGCCCACCTTCAGGCGCAGGTCCTGGTAGTTGATGGCCAGGTTCAGGTCCCAGTGCGGCAGGAAGCTGGCCTTTTCATACGTCAGGTCGGTGTAAAAGCGCGATTCGGGGCTGCGCGAATAAGGATCGACGCTCTCGGCCAGGCCGGCGCCAAAGCCGACGTTGCGCTTCTGGTAGCCGACGCGCCAGCGCCAGTCTTCATACGACAGGTCGGCGCGCGCGTCGACTGCGTCGCGCTCCAGGCTGACCGGGCCGGGTGCCAGCGAAGCGTGGGTGCCGAAGATGGGATCGAGCACCGACTGCAGGTCCGATTCGATGATGCGCCCGCTGCCGTCGCTATGGCCGCCGCGCAGGTAGAACGCGGCCGCCACCGGACCGAGCTTGCCGCCGTACTGCAGCCAGGCGTCGCGCGTCCTGAAGCTGCCCAGGCGCACGCCGTATTCCATGCCGGCGATGTCGGCGGCGGTCTTGGTGATGACGTTGATGACGCCCGAATAGGCGTCGGCGCCATACAGCGCCGAGCCGGGTCCGCGGATCACTTCGACGCGCGCGATGTTCTCGACCGGCATGCCGCCCCAGGCGAAGCTGCGGTTGCCGGCAAAAATACTGGTGATCGGCTGGCCGTTCACCAGCATCAATACTTGCGGATTGTAGTTGGTGAAGCTGCCGCGAAAACTGTAGATCGGGTTGTAGGCGATGTGCGACACCGATACATGCAGGCCCGGCACGGTTTCGAGCACCTGATCGAGGTCGGTCGCGCCCATGGCCTTGATTTCGCGCGCCGTGATGACGGTGGCGGTGGCCGGCGCCCGGTTGATCGCTTGCGCACTGCCGGTGGCGATGCTGACCTGGGTGTTGTCGCCGTAACTGAGTGCCAGTTCATCTTCATCGGCCTGCTGGGCGCTGGCGCTGGCGCAGCACAACAGCAGGATTGCCGACATCATCGAAGCGTGCCAATTTTTCGTCATGTGTGACTTTTTGCGTAAGTTGATTGTAAAGATCGTCACGTGAATTTAGCCCATATCCCGCCCTGTGGGAAGGGCGGGCAGTTTTATTAGCGGCTTTCCAGCCACACGCGTGGCGCCGGGCCGTGATAGGAAAGGCGCTCGCAGCGCAGCGCGAAGGTGGCGCCGGCCGGGCGCTGGCGCGCTTCCAGGTAGCACGGCGGCATGCCGGCCATCAGGCTGGGGGTGATGAACAGGTGCAGCTGTTCGAGCGTGAAGCCGAAATCGAGCGGGATCGCGGCCAGCATGGGCGCGTAGTTCATGCGCAGCGCTCGCCCCCTGGCCACCAGTTCGTCTTCGACCGCGAACGCCAGCGCCAGGTGCGCTCCACGTTCCACGCCGTGCTGGTCCATCAGCGCCAGCATGTGGGCGATGCGTTCGTCGGCCTGCAAGGTCGCCACGGGCCGACCGTAGCCGCCGATGTGCTTGTGCTGAATCAGTTCCTGCGCCACCATCTCCGGCACGCTGGCGCCGCGCGCGATGGCGCCGCGGGCGCGGATCAAAAAGTCGGCCACGCCCATCACCGGCTGCCAACCGAAAATGGTCGCTTCGGAGGCCGCGATGCCGGCCGCGATGGCCAGCGTGGCGGTGCTGCGCGCGCTGCCGGCCAGGGCTGCGACGCGGTTGTTCCACAGGCGCGCATCGGGATAGCTGGTGCAGGTCCACAGCGCATGGAGCACCGTCAGTTCGGGCGCGCTGAAGTGGCGCCCGCAGATGCCGAACGCGTACAGCGCCATCCAGTCGAGCGAATAGTCATCGTGGTGCAGCGTGGCGTGCAGGTCGTGGCCGCGAAACACCGTGCGCTGGCCGGGGAAGCACTGGCCCATGGTAGTGGGCAGCGCGCCCTGGTAGTCGTCCAGCGGATGGGTACTCATGCGCGCTCCTTGGTGGCCGGACCCGGGTCGTTGCCCAGGTCGAGCGAAAAAAACGGGAACTGGCGAAAGCCCAGGCGCTGCTGTTCCAGCGCGTGCGCGGCGGCGCCGGGCAGGCGCAGCATCAACGTCAGCATTTCGCCGGCGGCCGGGTCGAACCCCAGGTCGAGCAGGGCGCAAGCGGCCACCCCGGTCATTGCCAGCGGCCGGCCGGCGGCAGCTTCGAGCTGATGGCGGTGGCGTTCCAGCCAGTCGCAGTAACTGTCGGGCAGGGTGGCCGCCAGCAGCGCCAGCGTCTGGCGCACCGGGGTCGCGCAGCTGGCGCCGTAGGGCGCAAAGCCGGGTGGGTGTTCGGGATGGGGCCAGACGCCGCTGCGGGTCGGCTCTGGCGGCGCGGCCAGCGCGGCTTCCCAGTTGGCCAGTTTGCGCCCGTGCTGCTGCCATGCCTGCATCGCCAGCAGTACTTCGCGCGCGCCGCCATGGCTGCCGGCGCCGGGCGCCAGCGCGGCAATCAGGCTGGCCGCCGCCGGCGTGCCGGACACGCCGGTGGCCATCGCCGCGTGCACCGACGGGTCGCGCGGACCCGGGTTGGCCAGCGCGATGGCCAGCAGTTCCAGCGCGCGCGCCTGGCTGGCCGCGGGGCGCTCGCCGCGAAACAGCAGGTACAGGTACGCAATGTAGCTGGCCTTGCCCAGCAGGTCGCCATAGACGTCGTAGCCGCCCGCGCGGCACACGGCGGCGCTATACGGATCGTCCGCTTCGGCCACTTCCTGCCACAAGGCGCTATTGATGGTGTCGCTAAACGCATCTTTCATGGCGCTGGAATCCTTCATCAGACGCCGGCCAGCACGCGCATGCGGCTGTTCATCGGCGGCACTTCATCCGGGTCGATATACACGTCCAGCAGCGTCGGCCCCGGATAGGTGAGCATGGCGTCGATGTCGAGCGCGTCCATGTCGGCCGGCGAGTGGATCGTGTGCGCGCGTCCGCCCAGCGCGCGCGCCAGCATGGCAAAGTCGGTGTGCGGCATGGCGCAGCCGATCGTCTCGGCCTTGGCCAGGCGCTGGCCGTGCTTGACCATGCCCAGCGAACTATCGTTCAACACCACGAACACCACTGTCAATTGCTCGGCCACCGCCACCGACAGTTCCTGGCCGTTCATCAGCATGCTGCCGTCGCCGGTGATGCACACCACCGGCGCCGCCGGATTGGCAGCGGCGGTGCCGATGGCGCCGCCGATGGCCCAGCCCATGGCCGCAAAATTCATCGTTACCCGCAGCCAGCCGCCGGACGTGATGCGCTGGCCAGGCACGCGCTTGCGTTCGCCCCCGCCCAGGCGCCGTTCGCCCATGCGCCGGTCTTGCGGCTGCAGATAGTGGGTGGCCCAGGCCACGCTGTTGCCGGTGTCGGCCAGGTAGCGGGTGGTGGGCGGAAACAGGCGTGACAGGTCGCGCATCAGGCGCTGCGGTTTGATCGGGGTCGCCTCGCTGGCGAATGCCTCGGGCGCGGCCAGGATGCTGTCCGGGTTCCACGACAGGGCCGCCAGTTCGCGCGAGGCGCGCCGCTTTTCAGTGGTGACGCAGGCCTTGGTGCGCACGTCGCCGATGCGCTCGACCAGCCGGTTGAAGATCGAGCGGATCGAGCCGCGCATGTGAAAGCGCGCCATCGGCGTGCGCGCCAGGTGGTCTTCCGATTCGTCGATGTGGACCAGGCGCCCGTTAAGCAGGCTATCGCTCCAGCCGCCGGTATTCCATTCGCCCATGGAAGCGCCGATGGCCAGGATCAGGTCGACCGACGGATCGCGCAAGGCCGCTTCGGCCGAGGCGTGGCCGCCAAAGCCGAACACGCCGCGGTACAAGGGATGCTGGGGACTGACCAGGCCCTTGCCGTCCGGCGTGGTGACGAAAGTGGCGCCCTTCAAGGCGGCGAACTGGAGGATCGAATCGATGCCTTCGCCGCACCAGCCGCCTATCAGCAGCACCACATTGCGCGCCTCGGACAGCATGCCGCGCAGCTGCTCGACCGCGTCGTCGTCCACCAGCGAGGACGGGCGCAGCAAGGTGCGCAGGTCGTAGCTGGGTTTTTTCTGGGTCAGCGGCTGGCGCAATACATCGACCGGGATGGTCAGGTGCACCGGGCCGCGCGGGGTGCGGGTGGCGCGCTGCAAGGCGGCGATCAGCTTCGATTCGAACTGGTCGGCGTGCGACACCAGCGAGTTGTAGCGGGTGCAGTGGCGGAACATGCCCAGCACATTGATGCCGGTGCAGCCCGATTCCTGCAACGGGTGCTTGCCAAACGAGGGCAACGCGGGCTGGCCGGTAATGACCAGCATGGGGATATTGTTTTCGTAGGCGGTGGCCACCGCGGTGATCAGGTTGGTGGCGCCGGGACCGGAAGTGGCGATGCACACGCCGATCTTGCCCGTTTCGCGGGCGTAGCCGTCGGCCATGAAGGCGGCGCCGGCTTCGTGGCGCGCCAGGATGTGGCGGATGCCGCCGCGCCGTTCGCTGCGCGCCAGCGCGTTGTACAGCGGTTCGATGGCGCCGCCGGGAATGCCGAACACGAATTCGATGCCGAGCTGTTCGAGGTAGGCCACCAGCAGGTCGGCCATGTCGGGGGCGGGTGCGGGAGGCGCTTGCGGCCCCTTGGCGGGTGTTAACTGGCGTAACAATTCCGGTGCTAGCGTATCGAGCATGACAGCCTCATAAAGAGATAGTGGCTGTGATGTTGGACAGCCTGGTTGAAAGAGCGATGTGTTAAATAATTACCATTAACACAAGTAGAATTTCCGAGCGGAAGTATAACTTAGTAATGTGAACTTTTTTCACTTTCGGTTCCTGATAAGTGAAATAAAAGTATAGAAGAATAATTCTAGTTGCCGGTTGGAAATTTGCGACAAGCGAAAAAAAATGCCGCGCGGCGTGAGCCGGCGGCATTTTTGGAGACAAACGGTGCGTGCTTACAACTGATCGGCGATCAGCTTGCCCAGGATGGCCACGCCTTCGCGGATGCGCTCAGGCGGCACCGTCACGAACGACAGGCGCAGCGTGTTCGTTTCCGGATCGTTGGCGTAGAACGGCGAGCCCGGCACGAACGCGACCTTGGCGGCAATGGCCTGGTCCAGCAGTTTCATGGCGTCGATATGCTTGGGCAGCGTGACCCAGATGAACATGCCGCCTTCTGGCTTGGTCCAGGAGACGCCTTCAGGGAAAAATTCGGTCAGTGCGTTCAGCATGGCCTGGCACTGGTTCGAGTACAGCGTGCGAATTTCCGGGATATGCTGGTCGAGGAAGCCGTCCTTGACCACTTCGTAGACCACCATCTGGGTCAGCTGGGCGGTGTGCAAGTCGGCCGCCTGCTTGGCCAGCTCGAGGCGGCGCACCAGCGACAGCGGCGCCACCACGTAACCGAGGCGGATGCCAGGCGTCAAGACCTTGGAGAACGAGCCCATGTAGATGACGCCGTCCGGGTTCATGTTCAGCATTTTCGGGAAAGGCTCGCCGTTGTAGCACAGCGAACCGTACGGGTCGTCTTCGATCAGCGGAATGCCCAAGCGGGCGCACGTTTCGACCAGCTCCACGCGGCGCTCGATCGACAGGCTGCGCCCGGTCGGGTTCTGGAAGTTCGGCAGCGCGTACAGCATGCGCGCGCCTTCAGCCACCGCGTCGATCGAGGACGGCACCAGGCCGTGCTCGTCGGTGGCGACCGACTTGAATTCGGGACGGTACACCGAGAACGCTTGCAGCGCGCCCAGGTAGCTCGGCGTTTCGACCAGCACGCGCGAACCTTCGTCGATCAGCACTTTGCCCAGCAGGTCGAGCGCTTGCTGCGAGCCGGACGTCATCAAGACTTGTTCGGGCAGGATCTTGCAGGTCGGGGTGGACAGCGAATTGGCGATCCATTCGCGCAGCAGCGGGTAGCCGTCGGTCGGGCCGTATTGCAGCGCCACTTTGCCGTTTTCGGACAGCACTTTGTCAAATGCCGCTTTCATGTGCTCGACCGGGAAGGTGGCAGGCGAAGGCAGGCCGCCGGCGAACGAGATGATCTCGGGACGCTGGGTGATTTTCAGGATTTCACGGATGAACGAGCTTTGCAGCTGGCTTGCGCGCTCTGAAAAACGCCATTCGATCGGATTTGGATTTTCAATTTTCATGCTGGTCTCACAGAGAAAAGGGGCCGCGTCAGGTAGAGGGCCATTATAGAGCACGCTGGGTAAGCGCTCTGAAAAGGAAGGCGCCGGGTAAGCGCCCGCCACATCGTACATTTAGGCGATTTCAACAATCATTTCGATCTCGACGCAGGCGCCGAGGGGAATTTGTGCCACGCCGAAGGCCGAGCGCGCATGCTTGCCGGCGTCGCCGAAGACCTCGCCCAACAGCGTCGAGGCGCCATTGGTGACCAGGTGGTGCTCGGTGAAGTCGGGCGTGGAATTGACCAGGCTCATCAGCTTGACGATGCGCTTGACGCGCTTCAGGTCGCCGCCGCAGGCTTCTTGCAGCGTGCCGATCAGGTCGACAGCGATGTTGCGCGCGGCCTGCTGGCCCTGCTCGACAGTGACGTTCTTGCCCAATTGGCCGACGATGACGCTGCCATCGGCGTTCTTGGCCAGGTGGCCCGACAGGAACACCAGGTTGCCAGTTTGTACATACATGACGTAGGCGGCGGCCGGCGCGGCCGGGGCTTTGAGGGTGATCGCGAGTGCGGCCAGCTTTTCGTAAACAGACATGGGATTCTCGTATTCTGGGTGAACAAGGCAGTATTGTACGTCGGGCCGGTCGTGCATGCCCACCGGAATTGCGACATGCACTATCGTTTAATCCGCATTTTCCGGCCGATGGCGACCACGCCAATGACAGCCAGCGCGAACAGCCAGTTGGACGGCGCCAGCGGCTCGCCCAAGATCAGCGCGGCGCCCGCCAGGGTGATAAACGGTTGCACCAGCTGCACCTGGCCGACCCGGGCAATGCCGCCGCGCGCCAGCCCGGCGTACCAGAAAAAGAAGCCGATATACATGGAAAACGCGGCCACGTAGGCAAAGCCGAGCCAGGCCCGGGCGCTGGCGCGGGCGATGACGGCCGCATCCGGCCAGGCCAGCCACAGCAGCACGGGCGCAATCAGCGGCGCGGCCAGCACCAGCGCCCAGCTGATCACTTGCGCACCACCCATCTGTTGCGACAGGCGCGCGCCTTCGGTGTAGCCAAGCGCGGCCAGCAATACTGCCGCCAGCATCAGCAGGTCGGCCCCATGCAAGCTGCCGCCGCCCTGGTGCAGGGCGAATGCGATCACCACGCCCGATCCGGCCACGGCCACCGCCCAAAAGCCGGCGGAGGGCTTTTCATTGCCGCGCAGGGCAGAAAACACGGCGGTCGCCAGTGGCAAAATCCCGACCAGCACCGCGCCATGCGAGGCGGGCAGGGTTTTCAACGCGATCGACGTCAACCACGGAAAACCGATGATGCAGCCGATGGCCACCAGCGCCAGCGGCAGCAATGCGGCGCGCGGCGGCAACGGCACGCGCCGCCAGCGCAGCCAGGCGGCGGCCAGCAGCGCCGCCACCAGCGCGCGGCCCAATGCCACGAAAGCGGGCGGCAATTCGGCCACCGCCAGCCGGGTGAACGGCAGCGTTAATCCGAAGATGGCCACAGCGGCCAGGCCGAGCAGCATGCCGCTGGTCTCGAGGGACAGGCCGGGGCGGGCAAGGGGGGCAGCCGTTGTGTGCATCTCATGGTCCTTGCAAAACGTGGCGAAACAGGTCGGCGTCGACATTGCCGCCGGTGAGCGGCAAGCCCACCTTGCGGCCCTTGAAGCTGGCGCTGTCCTTGATCTGCATGGCGGCCGCCAACGGCGCGGCAGCGGCGCCTTCGGCCAAGTTATGGGTGGCGCGGTAATACAGTCGCATGGCGTGCGCCACTTCGTCGTCGGTGACCGCCAGCACGTCGTCGACGCATTCGAGGATGGCGTCCAGCGAGGCCGGATCGGGCTGGCGGCAAGCCAGGCCGTCGGCCAGCATGGTGCTCACCGGTGCGGGCACGCTGCGCCTGGCCCGGAATGACAACTGGTAGGTCGGCGCGTGGCTCGACACCACGCCGACGATCCTGGCCTTGCTGCCCAGCGCGTGGCGCGCCGCGATGGCGCCGCAGATGCCGGTGCCCTGGCCGATCGGCACCAGCAACAGGTCCAAGTCGGGTTGAAAGCGCAGCAGTTCCAGATAGCTGCTGGCCGAGCCGGCCACGATGTCCTCATGCCAGGACGGCACCATGTGCAAGCCTTCGCGCTCGGCCACGTCGGCCGCGTGTTCGCGGCAGGCCTGGAAGTCGTCGCCCACTTCAATCAGTTCGGCGCCCAGTGCCCGCATGGCCGCGTTCTTTTCCACGCTGTTCCCGTGCGGGACGAAGATTTTCACGTGCAAACCGTGGCGCTGCGCCGCGAAGGCGACCGCCTGGCCGTGGTTGCCGCGGGTGGCGGCCAGCACGCCGCGCAGTGCGGGCTGGCGCCGCACCAGCGCGTCCATGTAGACCAGGCCGCCGCGCGTCTTGAACGCGCCCAGCGGCGTGTGGTTCTCATGCTTGATCCACAGCGCGGTTCCCAGCGCCAGGTTCAGCTGCGGCCATGAATACTGTGGCGTGGCCGGCATGGCCTGGTAGACGATGGCCGCGGCGGCGTCCAGCTGGGCGAGGGTGGGCAGGTACATGGGGCGCTTTCGTTTGGGAGTCGATGGGTGTATCCTAGACTTGAAAGCCAGTACAGTGCCAGTACACATTTCAACATAATTCCACATACTGTGATGGTGATATGACCAATACAAGCATCCCGCTGGCCACCTTGCTCATGCGCGGCTCGGGCGAAACGCTGATCGACCAGATCGTCCGTTCGGTATCGGCCCGCATTGACGACAAGCTGCTGCGTGCCGGCGCGCGCATGCCGTCGATCCGCCAGTTCGCCGCCAGCCACGGCGTGTCGGCCTTCACCGTGGTGGCCAGCTACGATAAATTGGTGGCCAAGGGTTACCTGGAATCGCGGCGCGGCGCCGGCTTTTTCGTGCGCGAGCGCTCGCCGCTCAACAACGCTGCGCGCGCTTTGGGCGAGCCGCGTGAAGGCCAGGAAACAAAAAAGCTGGACGTGGTCTGGCTGATCCGCAATATGTTCCGCCAGCTGCCGCACCAGCGCGTGCCCGGGTCCGGCGTGCTGCCAGCCGAATGGCTCGATGGCGAGATGATCGCCAACGCACTGCGTTCGGTCAGCCGCCAAGGCGGTGGCATCCTGCTCAATTACGGCGCCCCGCAAGGGTTTTTGCCGTTGCGCCAGCAGCTCGGGCTTAAACTGGCAGAACTGGAAATCGCGGCCACGCCCGAACAGATCGTCACTACCGTTGGCGTGACCCAGGCGCTGGACCTGGTGGCGCGCGAATTCACGCGCCCGGGCGACACCATTTTTGTCGACGATCCGGCCTGGTTCCTGATGTTCGGTTCCTTCGCCGCGCTGGGTGCCAACGTAGTCGGCATCCCGCGCCTGGCCGACGGGCCCGACATCGCGCAGCTGGCGGCCATGGCGGCGCTGCACAAGCCCAAGCTGTACGTGATCAATTCGGTGCTGCACAACCCCAGTTCGACTTCGCTGTCGGCGGCCAAGGCATTCCAGGTGCTGCGCATCGCCGAGGAACACGGCATCACGATCGTCGAGGATGATATTTACTGCGACCTGCATCCGGGGACAGCGGTGCAGCCGGCCACGCGCCTGGCCGCGCTCGACCAGTTGCAGCGGGTGATCTATCTGGGCGGGTTTTCCAAGTCGCTGGCGGCCAACCTGCGGGTCGGCTTCATCGCCACCTCGCCCGAATGGGCGCAGCGCCTGTGCGACCGCAAGATGCTGGCCACCCTGACCACCAGCGACATCGGCGAGCGGGTGGTGTACAAGATTTTGTCCGAGGGCCTGTACCGCAAGCACCTGGACCGGGTGCGCGCGCGGCTCGACGCGGTGCGTGCCAAGTCGGTGCGGCAGATGGAAAAGGTGGGCCTGAAAATCGACACGGCGCCACCAGCGGGCATGTTCGTATGGGCCGACGCGGGCATGGACACCAATGTGCTGACCGAGCGCGCCATGGCCGAAGGCCTGCTGCTGGCGCCGGGCAGCCTGTTTTCGCCGAACCAGCTGCCCAGCACCCGCATGCGGCTGAACGTGGCGACCATGCAGGAGCCCGACGTGTGGCGTTTCCTGGAGCGCGCGCTGCGCTAAAAATCAGGCGGCGCGCAGTTGCAGGCTGCGCGCCTTGACCGATGGCGCCGGGCGCAAGCGCGCGACATGCGCCGGCGGCGAACCGAACTTGAACATCCCGACCGCGCGCGTGAGCTGGAGCGCCTCCTGCGCCAGGCTGGCTGCGGCGGCGGCGGCCTGTTCGACCAGCGCCGCATTCTGCTGCGTCACGTCGTCCATGTGTGCCACTGCCGCATTGACCTGGCCCACGCCCAGGCTTTGCTCGCGCGACGCAGTGGCAATGTCCTGCATGATGGCGGTGACCTGATGGGCCGACGCCACCACCTGCTCCATGGTCGTGCCTGCGCGCTGCACCTGGCGCATGCCCAGGCCCACTTTGTCGAGCGATGCGTCAATCAGGTGCTTGATGTCCCTGGAGGCGGCCGCGCTGCGCTGCGCCAGGTTGCGCACTTCGGCGGCGACGACGGCAAAGCCGCGACCCTGTTCGCCGGCGCGCGCCGCTTCTACGGCCGCATTCAAAGCCAGGATATTGGTCTGGAACGCGATGCCTTCGATCAGCCCGATAATGTCGACGATCTTGCGCGACGAGTCATTGATATCGTCCATGGTGCCGGCCACCTCGGCAAACAGGGCGCCTCCTTGCACCGCCACTTGCGCCGCCGAGGCGGCCAGGGCACTGGCGTCAATTGCGCTGTCGGCGTTTTGCTGGACCGTGGCTGAAAACTGTTCGACGCTGGCGGCGGTCTGTTCAAGGCTGGACGCTTGCGATTCGGTGCGCGCCGACAGGTCGGCATTGCCGGCGGCGATTTCGCGGGTAGCCCGTTCCATCGATTCAACGTTGGCCCGCACATCGCGGATGGTAGCGACCAGGTTGCAGTTCATCTGCTGCAGGGCGCGCAGCAACTGGCCCATTTCGTCGTGCGAGGCGGTGTCGAAGCGGGCCGACAGGTCGCCGGCGGCAATCGCGCGCGCGCCTTCCAATGCCCGCGCCATCGGCTGCACCACATTGTGGCGCAGTGTATGCCACAGGAATACGTTGATCAGCAGACCGGCCAGCGTGGCGCCGGCAATTGCAGGGGCGAACGCGGCGCCGGCCAGGCTGGCCACGCACACGCCCAGCAACAGCAGGTTGACGGCGCTGGTGGCAAGCCAGATGCGGGTGCGCAGCGACAGCTGGGCCAGGCGCAGCAGGCGCGCCAGCGTTCCGGTACCGACTACCGCGCCGGCGCGCACCGTCAGCGTGCCGGCGCGATCCTGGTTCAGGCGCGCGTAGGCCGCTTGCGCCGCCTCGACTTCGCCCGCCTCGGGCCGCACCCGCACCGAGCGGTAGCCGGTCACCCGTCCCGCTTCGCGGACCGGGCTCACGTTGGCCTTGACCCAATAATGGTCGCCATTCTTGCAGCGGTTTTTCACCAGCCCGGTCCACGGCGTGCCGGCGCGGATCGCGGCCCACAGATCGGCGAAGGCAGCGCCTGGCATGTCCGGATGGCGCACGACATTTTGCGGCTGGCCTATCAGTTCGGCTTCGCTGAAGCCGCTGATCTCGCAGAAATACGGATTGACGTAGCTGATGTTGCCATCCAGGTCGGTCTGGGACACGATGGCGCGCTGGTCGCGCATCAGTACTTCCTTGTTGGTGACGGGCAGGTTGCTACGCATGCTGAGGCTCCTCGGCAAGATGGGGTAGGGTGGTCCAGGTCGGCGCGACCGGGCCGAGCAGTTGTTCGAAGGCGGCCGCGTCCAGCGCGCGGCTGTACAGGTAGCCCTGGTAATGGTGGCAGCCCAGTTGCTTGAGCAGGCGCCGCTGGGCCTCGGTCTCGACCCCTTCGGCGATCACTTCCAGCCCCAGGCTGTCGGCCATGACGATGATGGTGCGCACGATGGCCTGGTCGCTGCTGTCGGTGGCCAGTTCGCGCACGAACGACTGGTCGATCTTGAGCTGGTCGAGCGGCAGCCGTTTCAGGTATTGCAGGGACGAGTAGCCGGTGCCGAAGTCGTCCAGCGAAAAGCGCACCCCCAGCAGGCGCAAGGTGCGCAGGCTGGCGATGGTTTCGTCCAGATTGGCCAGCAACATGCCTTCGGTCAGCTCCAGCTTGAGCAGCGCCGGATCGATCCCATGGCGTGCGATGGCTTCTTGCACCTGTTCGCAAAAGCCGGCCTGGTGAAACTGCCTGGCGCTGACGTTGACCGCCAGTTCCAGGTGGCGCATCCAGCCGATGTCTTGCCAGGCGCGCAGGCGGGCGCAGGCTTGTTCGATCACCCATTTTCCGATCGGCAGGATCAGCCCGTTTTCTTCGGCCAGCGGGATGAAGCAGGCCGGCGGCATGTACGCGCCTTCTTCGACGCGCCAGCGGATCAGTGCTTCGGCGCCGCTGGCACGGCCATACTGGTCGACCTGGACCTGGTAATGCAGCTCGAACTGCTCCAGTTCGACCGCATGGCGCAAGGCTTGCTCGAGCTTGGCGTCTTCGTTGATGGCGTCTTGCATGCCGGTGTCGAAGAAGCGAAAGCCGTTGCGCCCGGCCTCCTTGGCCTGGTACATCGCGATGTCGGCCTGCTGCAGCAGTTCGTCAGGACGCGGCATGCTGGCGCTGGAAAACAGCGCAATGCCGATGCTGGGCGTGCTGCGGCAGTCGTGCGCGCCCAGCTGGTAAGGGGCATTGAGCGAGCTCAGGATCAGCGCGGCCAGCGAGCCCGCTTCGGCAGCACCTTCCATCGGCGCTGCGCTCAAGCCTTCGACCAGCACCACGAATTCATCGCCGCCCAGGCGCGCCACCATGTCGCTGTGGCGCAAGCAGTCTTGCAGGCGGCCGGCGACCTGCTGCAGCAACAGGTCGCCGGTGCGGTGGCCCAGTGTGTCGTTGAGGGTCTTGAAGTTGTCCATGTCGATGAACATCAGCGCGCCCGAGCGCCCGCGCTGGGCGCACGAGGTCAACGCTTGCGTCAGCCGGTCTTCCAGCAGGCGCCGGTTGGGCAGGCCGGTCAGCGGGTCATAAAAGGCCAGCGTGCGGATTTCGTCGCTGGCCGCCTTGGAGAGCGTGATGTCGGTGATCGAGGCCACATAATGGGTCACCGCGCCGTTGGCGTCGAGCACCGCGCTGATGTTCAGGCGCTCCGGATAGACTTCGCCGTTCTTGCGCCGGTTCCAGATTTCGCCTTCCCACCAGCCATGGGTAGCCAGTGCAGCCCACATCAGCTGGTAAAACGCGGCGTCGTGGCGCCCGGAGCTGAGCATGTTGGGCGACTTGCCCAGCACTTCTTCGCGCGCGTAGCCGGTGATGCGGCAAAACGCCTGGTTCACTTGCACGATCTTGCACCTGGCGTCGGTGACCATCTTGCCTTCGTTCGACTCGAACGCGGTGGCAGCGATGCGCAGGTCGATTTCGGCGCGCCGCAGCGCGCTCACGTCCGTCTGCGCGACTACCAGCTTGCCGCTGCCGTCGCCCAGCGCGTGCAGGCGCAGGTGCATGTAATGGCGTTCCGGTCCGATCTGGCGCGCCAGTTCCAGTTCTGCCTGCGGCGCGCTGCCGGCCAGCACCGACTCGAGCGCAGCGCGCGCCATGTCCGCGCCCGGCAGCGCCAGCATTTCGGCGTGGCGCCAGTGTCCCAGGTAGTTTTCGCCGATGGCGCCGGCCGGCCAGCTGGCACCGGCACCGGCGGCGAAGCTGCGCCAGCTGCTGTTGGTCGTTTCGATGTTGGCCCATTCATCCAACAGCGCCACCTGTTCGCCGAGCACGTCGAGCAGCGCGCTGTCGATGCTATGCGGCGCGCGCGCCGGCTTGGACAGGCGCTGTAACATGGACGGTTGCATGGTGTTCTCCTGGCAGGCCCGTTGGCAAATGGGCAATGGCACCAGTATTGCGCGAAAGATTGCCGTTGGGCATAGGGGGAGTCCGACAGCTCATGTAGGCGATCCGTGACAGCGCCGTCAGATCAGGCCGTATTCGAGCGCGTAGCGGGTCAGCTCGGCATTGCTGTCGAGTCCCATTTTTTCCAGGATGCGGCTGCGGTAAGTGGTCACTGTGTTCGGGCTCAGGTGCAGGCGCTCACCGATGCCGACCAGCGATTCGCCGGCCGCGATCAGCTTGAACACTTCCAGCTCGCGGTTCGACAGCGCCGCGTGGCCGGTCACGGCGTTGGCGCCGATCAGGCCGGCCAATTTATCGCCCAGCGCGGCGCTCACATGGCGCCCGCCGGCGGCCGCCTTGCGCACGGCCGCCACCAGCACGTCGGTCGACACGTCCTTGGTCAGGTAGCCGGACGCGCCCAGGCGCAGCGCGCGCACCGCGTAGATTTCTTCGGAATACGTGGAGAGCATCAGCACTGCCATGCGCGGGTAGTCGGCGCGCAGCAGCTTGAGCAGTTCCAGGCCGTTGCGCCCTGGCATGGTGATGTCCAGCAGCGCGACGTCGAACTGCTGCTCGCGCGCAATCTGCTGGGCCTGCTGCGCATCGCCCGCTTCGGCCATGACAGCGATGTCGGGCACGGTGCCCAGCATCAGGCGCAAGCCGTTGCGGGCGATCGCATGGTCGTCCACCAGCAGTACCCGGATGGTGTCAGCCGGCAT
The DNA here is from genome assembly GCA_040390915.1 of Pseudomonadota bacterium. Classification (GTDB taxonomy): domain Bacteria; phylum Pseudomonadota; class Gammaproteobacteria; order Burkholderiales; family Burkholderiaceae_D; genus Telluria_A. The sequence continues at coordinate 45,244 of JAZJXM010000020.1, read as the reverse complement.
GGCGCAGCTCCAGCGGCAAGCGCAGCAGCAAGGTGGTGCCCTGGCCGGAATTGCCGGTAAAGCTGAGCGTGCCGCCGAAATGGCCGGCCCGTTCGTGCATGCCGAGGATGCCCCACGATTCGCGGTTGTGCAGGCGCGCCTGCTCGATGCCCTTGCCGTTGTCCGACAGGCGCAGGATCAGATTGCGCCCTTCGATGCTGGCCGCCAGGCTGACCGTGGCCGCGCCCGCATGGCGCACCACGTTGGTCAGCGCTTCCTGCACGATCCGAAACAGCATCGTGCTGCGCTGCGGACCCAGGTCCAGCGACGCCACTTGGGCTTCGATCCGGCAATGCCAGCGCAGGCCGGCGCGGCGCTCGACCTGGGTGCCGTACCAGTCCAGCGCGGCCCACACGCCCAGCTGGTCGAGCACGCTGGGGCGCAGGTCGGTGATCACGCGCCGCACCGTGTCGATCGCCTCTTGCGCCAGGTTGGCGGCGTCGGCCAGCAGCGGCTCGGGCGGCTGCGCGCGCGCGGCGCTGTTGGCACTGGCCACCGAGATATACGCCTTGATGCCGGTCAGCAGGCCGCCCAGTTCGTCGTGGATTTCCTGGGCGATGCGCTTGCGCTCGTTTTCCTTGATCTCTTCCTGGTGCGCCGCCAGCCGCCGCAGCGCGTCCTGCGACTGCTGCAGCGCGTTTTCGGCCAGCTTGTTGCGCGTGATGTCGACCAGGATGCCTTGCATGAACAGTGCCTTGCCATCGTCATCGAGCACCACCTCGGCCTGGTCGCGGAACCAGCGCTGGTGGCCATCGCGCGCCAGCAAACGGTATTCCTGCAACAGCGCGCTGCGCCCGGTGCGGCTGGCCACGATTGCCGCCAGCGCGGCAGGGCGTTCCTCGGGGTGCATGCGCGCTGCGTGCAGGCCGGGGTCGGCCAGCCACTCGTCGGCACTGTAGCCGAGCGTGCCGATCTGCGGGCTGACATAGGTCAGCGCCTGCGGCGCTTCCAGCGCCGCGATGTAGCTGATGGCCTGGATCTGCTCGACCAGCGTGCGGAACCTGGCTTCGGCCTGGCGCTTTTCATCGTGCAGGCGCTGCTCGCGCAGCATGCGCGCGATCGCGCCCGGCAGCTGCGCCAGGTAGCGTCCGTGCACGTCCTTGACCAGATAGTCACGCGCGCCGCGGCGCATGGCGTCGGCCGCGATGGCGCCGCTGTCGGCGCCGGTCAGCATCATCACCGGCGCCATCGCACGCCCACTCTGTTCGCCCAGGCGCGACAGGAACTCGAGCCCGGACAGGTCGGGCAAATTGTAGTCGAGCAGTATGCAATCCGGGCGCAGTGCGCGCGCCGCCGCCAGGCCTTGTTCGCCGCAGTCGGCTTCGTGCAGTTCGAAGCGCGGTTCGACGTTGGCGTCGAACATGCGCCGGCACGCCATGCGGTCGACCAGGTCGTCTTCGACGATCAGCACCCGGATCGGTTCAAGGCATTTCACTGATGGTCCAGTACAGATCGATCGAGCGCATCATCTCGACGAAGGCGCGGTAATCGACCGGCTTGGCCATGTAGCCGGCCACGCCGAGGTCGAAACTGCGCAGCTTGTCCTTCTGTTCTTCGGAGGTGGTCAGGATGATCACCGGGATGCTGCGCAGGGCTGCGTCCTGCTTGACCGCCTGCAGAAATTCAATGCCGTTCATGACCGGCATGTTCAGGTCGAGCAGGATGATGCAGGGCCGCTCGCCGCCGCGCAGGTAGTCGAGCGCGGCTTCGCCATGCTCGCGGTGCACCACCGGATTGAGCACGTGCAGTTCCTTGAGCGCGCGCCGGATCGTCATCACGTCGACCACGTCGTCTTCCACCAGCAAAATGGGCTTGTTACTGATTTTCATGGTCGATTCCAGTGGGAGGGTGCTGCTTGGGCAGCGTGAACCAGAACGTGGTGCCGGCGCCGAACACCGACTCGACCCAGATCCGGCCGCGGTACATCTCGACGATTTTCCTGGCCAGCGCCAGGCCCACGCCGGTGCTGTCGACGCGGTCGCGCGTGGCCAAGGTCTGGAACAGCTGGAAGATGCGCTCGAAATGGCGCTGCTCGATGCCGGGGCCGTTGTCGCGCACATAAAAACGCCATTCGTGGCCGCCGTCGTCAAAGCCCACCTCGACCAGGCCTTGCGGCTTGTCCATGTAGTTGATCGCGTTCGATACCAGGTTCTGGAACAGCTGTTCGATGCGGGTCGGCTCGGCGTTCACGGTGGGCAGGCCGGGCGCGATCACCAGCGCGATCGCCTGCGGTGGTCCGAGCAGCAGGGCCACGCCGGCCAGCACCTGGTTCAAGTCGACCGGCTGGCGCGTTTCGCGCACCCGTCCCACGCGCGAGTACTGCAAGATGCCGTCGATCAGGCTGTTCATGCGGTGCACCCGGTTCAGCAGCAGGCGCATATGCTCCTTGCCTTCGTCATTGAACAGGTGGGCGTAGTCGGTGGCCAGCCAGTCGGCCAGCGAGCCGATGCCGCGCAATGGCGCCTTCAAGTCGTGCGACACGACGTAGGCGAAATTGGTCAGCTCCTCGTTGGCGCTGGAAATTTCCTGCAGCAGCGCGGCGTTGCGCAGGTCGGCAGCCTTGCGCCGGCTCACGTCGTGGATGGTGGCCAGCACCAGCGACTCGCTGCCCGACGCCAATGGCGACAAGCTCACTTCGACGGCGAACTCGGTGCCGTCGCCGCGCAGGCCGGACAGCTCGGCGCCGGCGCCCATTTCGCGCATGCGCGGTTCGTGCGCGTAATCGGCGCGCAGCTGGCCGTGGCGCTGGCGCAGGCGCGCCGGTATCAGCGTTTCGACCGGTTGACCGACCAGCTGTTCAAGCGCAATGCCGAACAGGCGCTCGAGCGCCGGATTGGCCAGCACGATCACGCCTTGCGCGTCGGCGATCAGCATGGCATCGGTGGCCGCCGCGAGCAGCCATGCCAGGCTTTGTCCTTCGATCAGCAGCTTGCTCACGCTTCTCCCAGCCTGTTCACTTGAACAGAAAATAACGATTTTTTTAATATACAACATATACAGCGCGCATGCTTGCCACCTACCAATGTTTACATTCTGTTAATTACAAACGGTCCCCTTGAAAACCTGCCAGCCATCCCCATCTCGTTCGCATCCGTTCAACCCGTCTCAAGCGAGGACTAAAAAATGGCCGTTGCCGAAAAAGAAACCCTTGGTTTTCAAGCCGAAGTAAAGCAGTTGCTGCAACTGATGATTCACTCCCTGTACTCGAACAAGGAGATTTTCCTGCGCGAGCTCATTTCGAACGCGTCCGACGCGGCCGACAAGCTGCGCTTCGAAGCGATCAACCATGATGCGCTGTATGGCAATGACCATGAACTGAAGATCAAGGTCACCTTCGCCAAGGAAGCCAAAACCATCACGATTTCCGACAACGGCATCGGCATGAGCCGCGACGACGTCATCTCGCACCTGGGCACGATCGCCAAGTCGGGCACCAAGGAATTTTTCGGCAAGCTGTCGGGCGACCAGCAGGCCGATGCGGCCCTGATCGGCCAGTTCGGCGTCGGTTTCTACTCCGGCTTCATCGTGGCCGACAAGATCACCGTTGAAACCCGGCGCGCCGGCGCGGACGCGCTTGAAGGCGTGCGCTGGGAATCGGCCGGCGAGGGCGACTACAGCGTCGAGACGATCGAGAAAATCGGGCGTGGCACCGACGTCATCCTGCACTTGCGCAGCGGCGAAGAAGAACTGCTGTCGGGCTGGAAGCTCAAATCGATCATCCGCAAATACTCGGACCACATCTCGCTGCCGATCCTGATGCAAAAGGACGAATGGGACGCCGAGAAAAACGAATCGGTGCTGAAAGACGAATTCGAGACCGTCAACCAGGCCAGCGCACTGTGGGCCCGCAACAAGGCCGACATCAGCGACGAGCAGTACGAGGAATTTTACAAGCACGTGTCGCACGACTTCCAGGCGCCGCTGACGCACACGCATAACCGCGTCGAAGGACGCAGCGAATACACCCAGCTGCTGTATGTGCCGTCGCACGCGCCGTTCGACCTGTGGGACCGCAACAAGCGCGGCGGCATCAAGCTGTACGTCAAGCGCGTATTCATCATGGACGACGCCGAACAGCTGATGCCGGCCTATCTGCGCTTCATCAAGGGCGTGATCGACTCGAACGACCTGCCGCTGAACGTGTCGCGCGAAATCCTGCAAGAGTCGCGCGACGTCAAGGTGATCCGCGAAGGCTCGACCAAGCGCGTGCTGGGCATGCTGGAAGAACTGGCCAACGCCGACGAGCAGGAAAAGAAGGATAAATACACGACCTTCTGGACCGAATTTGGCCAGGTGCTTAAAGAAGGTATCGGCGAAGACGCCGGCAACAAGGACCGCATCGCCAAGCTGCTGCGCTTCGCCTCGACCGCCAACGATAACGCCGACCAGAATACGTCGCTGGCCGACTACATCGGGCGCATGAAGGAAGGCCAGGGCAAGATCTACTACGTCGCCGGCGACAACTACACCGCGGCCAAGAACAGCCCGCACCTGGAAATCTTCCGCAAGAAGGGTGTCGAAGTACTGTTGATGACCGATCGCGTGGACGAATGGATGCTGTCGTTCCTGACCGAATTCGACGGCAAGGAACTGGTGTCGGTAGCCAAGGGCGGCCTCGATCTGGGCGGGCTGGAAGACGAAGCCGAGAAGAAGGAACATGAAGAGACCGAGACCTCGTACAAGGAACTGGTCGAGCGCATGAAGGCAGCGCTGGGCGACAAGGCCAAGGACGTGCGCGTCACGTTCCGCCTGACCGATTCGCCGGCCTGCCTGGTGGCGGACGAAAACGAGTTGTCCGGTAACTTGCTGCGCATGCTCAAGGCGGCAGGACAGAATGCGCCGGAATCGAAGCCGATCCTGGAGATCAACCCGAACCACCCGCTGGTGACGCGCCTGAAGTATGAGAGTGCGGAGAGCACGCAGTTCGGCGACTGGGCGCACATCCTGTTTGACCAGGCGATGCTGGCCGAAGGCGGTTCGCTGGCCGATCCGGCGACCTTCGTCAAGCGCTTGAACGAGATGCTGCTGGCGTCGACCAAGTAATAACAAAAGACGTTTTAAAAAACGTAGGGTGGAAAAGCGAAGCGCCTTCCACCATTGCATGCGCCACGATGACGCAAGCAATGGTGGAGGGCGCTTCGCATTAGCGGGCCGGCCAGCTTGTCGGCTTTGCCAAGTTTTGTGCGATCAGTTCTATTTTTGTTTGCGGAACGGGAACATCAACTGTTTGGTAAAACCGTCCGGCATGTAGTCGCCCTGAACCCCGTATTTTTCCGGGAACCCGGTCTGGCCCTTGATCGCGGTACCGAACAGATGGTCCAGGAAGGCGTAGTGGGCCGCGTAGTTCTTGTCGATCGCCACGTCGTCCGACGAATGGTGCCAGTGGTGGAAGTCGGGCGTGACGAACAGGTATTTGAATGGCCCCCACGGCAGGTGCACATTGGCGTGGTTGAACACAGCCTGGAAGCCGACGATGACGATGTACCAGTCCATTACGGTCTTCTCGAAACCGAGCACATACAAGATGCCAAGCACGCCTACGCGGGTGACGATCAGCTCGCACATGTGCTGGCGCGAGCCGGCCAGCCAGTCCATGGTCTTGGCCGAGTGGTGCACCGCGTGGAAGCGCCACAGGAACGGGATCTCGTGGTACGAGCGGTGCGTCCAGTACTGCACGAAGTCGGCCGCCAGCACCGCCAGCAGCAGCTGCGGCACAAACGGGATCGCTTGCACGGTGGATTGGATGGTATCGCTGGCCATCCAGCCGAACAGGCGGTGGATCGCGAAGTTCACCGTCAGCAGTGCGAGGCCGACGATAAAGTGGTTCACGGCAAAGTGCACCATGTCGGTTTGCCACTCCTTGCGAAAGATGAGCTGGCCTTTATACAAGGGAAACAGCTTTTCGATGGCCGCGAAGATCACGGTCGAACCAAGCAGGTCGAGGATGAACCAGTCAAGGCCGATGTAGGGTGTATTGTCGGGGAAGTCGGCCACGGGCACGTGCGAGCCGCCCAGTGCCAGCGCGGCAATGATCAGCGCGCCGGCCACGCCGTTGAGCGCGCGCTCGCGCTTGAACAGCACGTTGAGCAGGCTGATCGAGCCGGCAATGACCAGCGCGGCAAACATGATGTGGCGGATCACGTCGGGTGAATACTTGTGGCGCAGCTCGGGCGTGGTCAGGTATTGCGGGAAATGGAAGGCCAGCACGCCGAGCAGGCACAGGAACGCCAGCGTCAGCGCCACTACGCCGCTGGCCAGTCCCTGGCCGGCAAGCGGGCCATCCTGCTTGAGCAGGTCTCCGGTTTCATTGACTGCTTCGACGATACGCTTCATGGCTGCCTTTGGAATGCAAATAAAATAAGATTGCGGATGATAACCCGGTTGTTCATTCCAGGGAACTGGCCGCTATAATGTTCCGCGAAAACGACACCGGTGATGATGAAAAATAATAGACGACGATGGCTGGCACTGGCGGCATTATGCACACTCGTTTTCATGGAGGGGGGATGGTGGGCGGAGCGCCACTGGGATAGCCTGGCACGCCAGGACCGCATGCATGCGGCCGTTGCGCCCGACAGCCGCAGCGCCTATGTTGCCAGCACGGCACCGGGAACGATCATGGTGCTCTCGCTCACGGAAAACCGTCAGATTGACCGCTTTGACGTCTCCGGCCACGTGAGCGGCATGGTTTTTCATCCCGATGGACGCACAGCCTATGTGTTGACCGCGGGCGAGGGTGACGGCAGCGGCCACCTGCATGTCGTCGACGCCGCCAGCAGCTCGGTGCGCACGACCATCCCGGTAGGGCGATGCGCCAGCAGTATCGCAATCTCGAGCGATGGACGCACGCTGACAATCGCGCACGTATCGCCGCAAGATATTTGCATGAGCCTGATCGATACCGCGACCCTCGCGGTCAGCGAGACGCTGACACACACCGAGTTCAAATTGGCGGCGGACGGCGTGCTGGCGCGTGACGGCGGCCATGTGTACATGCCGCTGTGCGGCCTATGCCCGGGCGATGCGGGCCAGCCGGCCTTCACGCTGCTCGCCGTGAACACCCTGCATGATGACAAGCCGGACATGATGGAATTGGGCGGTGTCTGGTCGCATCCGTTTGACGTCAGTGCGGACCGTCGCCAGATCGCTTTCTACACGAAAGATCTTGAGCCTGATGCGCGCTGGGGCATCACCCTGGTCGACGCTTCCAGCGGCGCCATCACGAAGGCGAGCGCGCTCGCAGCGGCGAGTAATTTCCTCGACTTGCGTTTCTCCAGTGACGGCAAATGGGTCTATGTCTTGCAGGCCCTCGGGCCCGATTCGCACGTCACCTTGTTCACCGTGGATGCGGCGAGCGGGCGCGAACATCGCCGGCTGGCGCTCGATGCGCGCGCGCATCGGATGGCCGATACACCGGACGCGAGTCGCATACTGGTCATGGACCGGAGTGCGGAAGCGGTCACCGTGATCGATACGCACAAGAACATGGCCGTCGCGACCGTCAAACTCGACATGCCATTGGCGATGCGCGCCTGGGCGAGGGTCAAGTCTGACATCTGGACACGAGCCCATCAGTAGCGACGCTACTGATGGGCTCGTGTCCAGATGTCAGACTTGACCCTCTTTCTTACAGCGCGGTGCGCAGCGTGAACAGTTCCGGGAACAGCACCACGTCAAGCATCTTGCGCAGGTAGCTCACGCCGGCGGTGCCGCCGGTGCCGGTCTTGAAGCCGATGATGCGCTCGACCGTCGTCACGTGGCGGAAGCGCCAGAAACGGAATGCCGTCTCCAGGTCGACCAGCTTTTCGGCCAGCTCGTACAGCGCCCAGTGCTGCGACGGGTTTTCATACACGCCCAGCCACGCGGCCTTGACGGAGTCGTCATGCGCCGTCGGTAGCGTCCAGTCGCGGTCCAGCCGCTCGGGCGCGATGTGAAAGCCGCTGCGCGCGAGCAGCATCACCGATTCGTCGTACACGGACGGTGCTTGCAGTTCGCGTTCCAGGATCGCGTGCGCTGTCGGCGCCGAGTCGTGCACGCCCAGCATGGCGGCGTTCTTGTTCCCGAGGATGAATTCGAGTTCGCGGTACTGGTGCGACTGGAAGCCCGACGAGGCGCCAAGGTAAGGGCGAATGGCCGTGTATTCGGGCGGCGTCATGGTCGCCAGCACGTCCCACGCATGCACCAGCTGGTCCATGATGCGCGCCACCCGCGCCAGCATCTTGAAGGCCGGCGCCAGTTCGCCCGCGCGCAGGTTCACCCGCACCGCCTGCATTTCGTGCAGCATGAGTTTTAACCACAGTTCGCTGGTCTGGTGCTGCACGATGAACAGCATCTCGTTGTGGTTGGGCGAACGCGGGTGCTGGGCGTTGAGGATCTGGTCCAGGCCCAGGTAATCGCCATAGCTCATGGACTCGCTGAAATCCATCTTGGCGCCGTGCCAGCTCATCGGGCATTTTTTTTCGTCGGACATGGTGCTTCCTTTTAAGTGACTGCGCCGCGTTCAGCGCCAATATCGTAGGCCTGGTCGTCGAGGATCTGGCGCAGGATTTCGACCGCGTCCCAGACCTCGACAAAGCTGGTGTACAGCGGCGTGAAGCCAAAGCGCATGATGGCCGGCTCGCGGTAGTCGCCGATCACGCCGCGCGCGATCAGGGCGGCCATTACCGCGTAACCGTGCGGGTGGGCGAAGCTGACCTGGCTGCCGCGCTGCGCATGATCGCGCGGCGTCACCAGTACCAAAGGATGGGCGCCGCAGCGCGCTTCCACCAGGGCGATGAACAAATCGGTCAGCGCCAGCGACTTGGCGCGCAGGGCGGCCATGCTGGTTTGCTCGAATGCTTCGAGCCCGCATTCGACCAGTGCCAGCGAGACGATAGGCTGGGTGCCGCATTGTGCGCGTCCGATGCCTTTGCACGGCACGAAGTCGGGCGCCATGGCGAACGGGTTGGCATGCCCCCACCAGCCCGACAGCGGCTGGCGAAACGCGCCCTGGTGGCGTTCGGGCACCCAGATGAACGCTGGCGCGCCGGGCCCGCCGTTCAGGTACTTGTAAGTGCAGCCGACGGCCAGGTCGGCGCCGTCGGCGTGCAGGTCCAGCGGCACAGCGCCGGCCGAATGGGCCAGGTCCCACACGATCAGCGCACCCTGGGCATGGGCATGGGCCGACATGGCGGCCATGTCGTGCTGGTAGCCGGTGCGGTAGTTGACGTGGGTGAGCATGACAACGGCGGTGTCGGCATCGATCGCCGCCGCCAGTTCCTCGACCGAATCGACCAGCTGGACCTGGTAGCCGCGCTCGAGCCAGCTGGTCAGGCCCTGGGCCATATAGATATCGGTGGGGAAGTTGCTGCGCTCGGTGACGATCACGCGCCGCGCGCCAGTGTCGCCGCCCGTTTGCATGTGCAGCGCCGCGGCCAGCGCCTTGAACAGGTTCAGCGAGGTGGTGTCATTGACAACAACTTCGCCGTCGCGCGCGCCAATCAATGGCGCAATCCGGTTGCCCAGCCGCTTGGGCAGGTCGAACCAGCCGGCCGTGTTCCAGCTGCGGATCAGGTCGACGCCCCATTCCTGGGCGATCACGTGCTGGGCGCGGGCGAGGGCGGCCTTGGGGCGCGCGCCAAGCGAGTTGCCGTCCAGGTAGATGACGCCCTCGGGCAGGTCGAATTGCTGGCGCAGCGGCGCCAGGGCGTCGCCGGCGTCCAGGGCCAGGCAGTCGTTACGGGTCATTAGCCACCTCAAAAGATACTTGAAGCCTCAATAAAATCGGGGCGAGGGCCGAAGTTTAGCCCGTGGCGCGGCAACTTTTGCACTTTTTTCGCTTTTTTTAAAAATAATTCAAAAAAAACCCTCAAGTTCCTGAAACTGGCGCCGTAACCGAGTCAGACACGCGGGAATGGGTTTTGAAAATAATTCGAATTTATTTGAAAAAGACCCTAAAGTTTTCCAAAACGTCGCCGTTACCGGTTCGAGACGACAGATTTCTTTGCGTCCGACGGCAACAAGCAGCACACAATTCAGTCTTCATTCCGCCCCTGTTTTCATAGGGGCGCGACCATGATCGGGAAGGGTTTGTCAGACAAACTCCTACGGGTCTATCTCGTCATTCCCCGACGCAAAATACAGAACCTGGCCTATTCCTGAATGATTCTTCCCCGTTCAGAATGGTTCTCATCGGCAATACAACAGCGCCGGGCAACGGATTCTAGGAGATGGACATGACTGCGAACGATATGATGGCTGAAATTCGCGATGCGAACCTGAGCTACCTGATGCTGGCGCAGCAGATGATCCGCGCCGACAAGGTGACCGCGATCTTCCGTCTTGGCATCGCCGCCGAAATCGCCGACCTGATCGAAGGCATGAGCAATGCGCAGATCCTCAAGCTCGCTGGCGGCAACATGATGCTGGCGCGCTTCCGCTTCGACGATGGTGCTATCCTGTCGATGCTGACCAATTACAGCAAGGACCGGGTGCTGGCCCAGTCGCACGCCGCCATCCTGATGGCCGGCCAGGCCGTCGAAGAAATCGTTTAAATTAGCGCCGTCAGGCTGGGGAGCATTCGTGTCCAAGAAAAGTGTGGTGACCGAGTCCCAGGAAATCCAGCTGGCGATCGAGCTGATCCAGCTCGGCGCCCGTTTGCAGCTGCTCGAATCGGAAGTGTCGCTGTCGCGCGAACGCCTGCTCAAGCTGTACAAGGAACTCAAGGGCGTCTCGCCACCGAAGGGCATGCTGCCATTTTCGACCGACTGGTTCCTGACCTGGCAGCCGAACATCCACGCCTCGCTGTTCATCAATATCCATAAATTCCTGGTCGAGCATGCCGGCGCCACCGGCATCGAAGCGGTCATGAAAGCCTACAAGCTGTACCTCGAACAGATGCCGCCCGAGCCGGGCGAAGAGCCGCTCTTGTCGCTCACGCGCGCCTGGACGCTGGTGCGCTTCTTCCACAGCAAAATGCTGGACCTGGCGCCGTGCGCCAAGTGCAAGGGCAAGTTCATTGTCAACTGCATGGACCTGAACCAGGGTTACCAGTGCGGCCTGTGCCACATGCCTTCGCGCGCCGGCAAGACCAAGAAATCCAAGGACGCCGCCGCGGCGCTGATGAAAGCGTGAACCGGCTGCTGGCCGCGCCGTCGATCCAGGCGCTGCTGCTGCAGCTGCTGGCTTTTCCCCTGATGCTGGGCGCCGTGTATTTATTGGCGCGCGCCGGCATGCCACCCGGACCGGAAGGCGCAGCGCTGCTGCAAGGCGCTTTTGCGTGCGCGCTGGCGCGCTGGCGCGGCATGGCCATCTGGTGGCTGGCGATCGAGCTGGCCTTTCCCCTGACGCTGGTCCAGGCGCTGGCGCTGCACTTGCCGCCGGCCGCGTTCCTGGCCGGCTTCCTGTTCTTGCTGGTGCTGTTCTGGTCCACCTTCCGCACCCAGGTGCCGTACTACCCGTCCGGCGCGCGCGTGTGGGACGAAGTGGCGCGCTTGCTGCCGCAGGAGCGCCCGGTGTGCGCGATCGACATCGGCAGCGGCCTCGGTGGCCTGGTGCTGGAGCTGGCGCGGCGCCGGCCCGACTCGATCATGGTCGGCATCGAACTGGCGCCGCTGCCGTGGCTGGTGAGCCGCGTGCGCGCCGCCCTGTCGGGCAGCCGTGCCCGTTTTGTGCGCGGCGATTACGAGCAGCTCGATTTTGCCAACTACGATGCCGTGTTCGCCTACCTGTCGCCGGCGGCCATGTCGGCCTTGTGGCGCAAGGCGCAGCGCGAGATGCGCCCCGGTGCCATGCTGCTCAGTTATGAGTTTCTTATAACGGAAAAAGCGCCGGATCTTAGCATTGTGCCCATAGGGCGCGGTCCTGCACTTTATGTCTGGCACTTTTAGACGACAATCGCGGCGTTTTCCCTTGCCGGGTGAGCATTCTCAGGATATTGTAGTTCCGTATGTAAATTAATCGAACCGTGTGCTTCATGCTCTTGTCTTTAATGCTAGTTGCATGGCGCAGTAAAACGGTCAGCCGGATCCGAGCTCAGTTCACCATGGGAGTGCGCGCACTTGTTAGTCATAATCGGATACGTCATTGTGATGGCCTCGGTGTTCGGGGGCTTCGCGCTCAACGGCGGCCACCTCGGGTCGCTGTGGCAGCCCCTTGAGCTGCTGATGATCGGCGGCGCCGCGTTTGGCGCTTTCTTTGTTGGCAATAACAACAAGGCAATCAAGGCCACGCTGCAGTCCGTGCCGACCCTGTTCAAGGGCTCGCGCCATACCAAAGATTTGTACATGGAGATGATGTCGCTGCTGTTTGACGTCCTGTCCAAGGTGCGCAAGGAAGGCTTGATGTCGATCGAAGGCGATATCGACAAGCCCGAGGAAAGCCCGCTGTTTTCCAAGTATCCGGGCGTGCTGGAAGACCACCACATTGTCGAATTCATGACCGATTACCTGCGTCTGATGGTGTCGGGGAACATGGACGCGTTCCAGATCGAAAACCTGATGGACAACGAGATCGAGACCCATCACCACGAAGGCGCGGTGCCGGCCCATTGCATCGCCAAACTGGGCGATGGCTTGCCCGCGTTCGGCATCGTCGCTGCCGTAATGGGCGTGGTGCACACCATGGAATCGGTGGGTATTCCGCCGGCCGAACTGGGCATTCTGATCGCCAAGGCGCTGGTGGGTACTTTCCTGGGCATCTTGCTGGCCTATGGTTTCGTCGGTCCGCTGGCCAGCCTGCTCGAACAGAAGCTGGAAGAATCGACCAAGATGTTCCAGTGCGTGAAAGTGACGCTGCTGGCCAGCCTGAATGGCTATGCGCCGGCACTGGCGGTCGAATTCGGCCGCAAGGTCTTGTATTCGACCGAGCGCCCGACCTTCAGTGAACTTGAAGACCATATCAAGAAATCGAAGACCAAGTAGGCGCGTTGATGCAGCAACTGGACCGGAGTAATTATGGCGGATGAGGGCTTACGACCGATCATCGTCAAACGCATCAAGAAGACAGCGGGCGGCCACCACGGTGGCGCCTGGAAGATCGCGTACGCTGACTTCGTGACTGCCATGATGGCGTTTTTCCTGCTGATGTGGCTGCTCGGCTCGACCAGCAAAGGCGACTTGAACGGCATCGCCGAGTTTTTCGCCACCCCGCTCAAGGTGGCCATGTCGGGCGGCTCGGGCGCCGGCGACAGCTCTTCCGTGGTGCCTGGCGGGGGCGCCGACCTGTCCCGGCGCAACGGCCAGGTCAAGCGCGGCGACACCGCCCCGGTCAAGAAAACCTATGACTTGAAGGCGGCGCGCGCGGCGCTCGAAGCGCAGGAAAGGGATGCCTTGAAAATGCTCAAGGCCAAGATCGAAGCGACCATCGAAGCGAACCCCCTGCTCAAGAAATACCAGAAGCAGTTGTTGATCGACATCACCAGCGAAGGCTTGCGCATCCAGATCGTCGACGAGCAGAATCGTCCCATGTTCGCACTGGCCAGCGCCAGGCTGCAACCGTATACGGCCGATATCTTGCACGTGATCGGCGCCGTGCTGGAAGAGGTGCCGAACCGGATCGGCCTGTCCGGCCACACCGATTCCACACCGTACATGAGCGATACCGGTTACAGTAACTGGGAACTGTCGGCCGACCGCGCCAACGCGTCGCGCCGCGAGCTGGTCCTGGGCGGCATGAGCGACGCCAAGATTTTGCGCGTGGTGGGACTGGCGGCGGCGGCGCACCTGGACCGCAAGGACCCGTTTTCGCCCGTCAACCGGCGCATCAGCATCATCGTGATGAACACGGCCACCGCCGAGGCGGTCATGCGCGACGGAGCCACCATGGAAGTGCCGCCGGAAGCGGGGGCGGGCCAGGGCGCAGCACCGGCAGCACCGGCAGCGGCAACGACGGGCGTGCATTGACGGCGCGCGGTAGAACTGGAGAGGGCGAATGACGAGAAAGAAAATCCTGGGTTCGCATGTCAAGCGCCTGCTGTCGGGCGTGTCCGACCATGGCAAGCGGCACCTGACGGAAGTCGAGACCGATTTGATCCAGACTGAACTGTTGCTGGAAGAGGCGATCGACAAACTGACCAGCAGCTTCATGGCCATCCACAGCGCGGTCGGCTCACGCCAGGACAGCATCAAGCTGCTGCTGGCCGGCGGCACCCCCAACGCCGAAGAGCGTGCCCGCCTTGAGTGCATGGCCGGCGAAGTGGGCGAGCATGTCAATGCCGCCATCACCAGCATGCAGTTCCAGGACATGACGAGCCAGCTGATCGACCGCACCTTGAAGCGGGTGACCGGCTTGCGCGAATTTCTGGGCACGCTGGGCGCGCATGGCGCCGACATCGTGCCCGAGAGCGGCAGCGAGGAAATCGTGGAATTGCTGGGCAAGGTCAGCATGGCACTGGCGATCCAGTCGCTCGAGCTGCGCAGCGTATTAAGAAAAGCAGTCAATCAGCAACACCTGGAAAGTGGCGACATTGAACTGTTCTAAGGTTCGGTCTACTCTCAACGACAACAAGGGCGTCGTGCCCGGATTTACACGCAGGAGCAAAGATGGCTAAAACAATACTCGCAGTCGACGATTCCAGTTCCTTGCGCCAGATGGTCGCCTTCAGCCTCAAGGCTGCCGGCTACCTGGTGGTGGAGGCGGTCGACGGCCAGGACGGCCTGGAAAAAGCCAAACTGCAATCGGTCGACCTGGTGCTGACCGACCAGAACATGCCGCGCATGGACGGCCTGACGCTGATCAAGCTGCTGCGCGGCTTGCCGACCTATGAAAAGACCCCGATCCTGATGCTCACCACCGAGTCGTCGGACGAAATGAAAATGAAGGGCCGAGCGGCCGGCGCCAATGGCTGGCTGGTCAAGCCGTTCGATCCGCAACGGCTGATCGAGGTCGTCAAGAAGGTGATCGGCTAACTAAGCGGCTCAACACCGCGGGAGCATCAGCATGAAGTATCGCGACACTGATGGAGTGGCATCATGACGATTGACATAAGCCAGTTTTTCCAGGTCTTCTTCGATGAGGCCGAGGAACTGCTGGCTGAAATGGAACGCCTGCTGCTGGCGGTGGACGTCAGCGCGCCCGATCCAGAGGACTTGAACGCCATTTTCCGCACGGCGCACTCGGTCAAGGGCGGTGCGTCGACCTTCGGCATCAATGACATGACCGAGGTCACCCATGTGCTCGAGTCGCTGCTCGACCGTATCCGCAAGGGCGAGATGGCGCTCACGTCCGAGCATGTGGACGCCTTCCTGGCGGCCAAGGACATCCTCAAGATGCAGCTTGACGGGCACCGCAACGGCGCCCCCGTGAACCAGGACGCGGTGGCCGACGTGCGCATGATGCTGCAAGAGCTCTCGCAAGGCGTGGCGGCGCCTGCGCCGGTGCCCAGTCCCTCGTTCGTGCAGACCGAAGCGCGGCCGGTGCCGGGCCCGGGCGGGCGGCGCTACCGCATTGAATTGCCCGCCTCGGTGGCGCAGCGCGACATTGGCGCGCTGTCGGCCGAACTGGGCTTGATGGGACGGGTGTCGCTGGTGCCGCTGGGCGACGAGCGCCACGCCTTCGTGGTCACCACCCACGAGTCGCTGGAAGACATCATTGCCATTTGTTCGTTCGTGCTCGACCCGTCGGACCTGAAAGTGTTTGAAGCGCCGGCCTTGACGGCCGCGCAGCAGGAGATCGAAGACAAGGCGCGCGCGAAAGTCGAGAACGACCAGGGTTACGGCTTTTTCGAGCCGCTCGACGCGCCCGAGGCCGAGCAGAAAAGCGACGAAGAACGCGGTTACGGTTTCTTCCAGCCGATCGCCCACATCCGCGCCGAAGCAGGCATCAGCGACGCGCCCGTGGTCAGCAAGGCCGCCGCCAACGCCCCGCCACGCCTCGAGCCGCTCGAAGTGACCGAGCAGTTCGTCGAACGGCGCAGCGGCGCCAAGAAGGACGACAAGGCCGCCGCCGCGGCCGGCGAATCGTCGTCGATCCGGGTCTCGATCGAAAAGGTCGACCAGCTGATCAACCTGATCGGCGAACTGGTGATCACCCAGGCCATGATCGAGCAGCGCAGCGACGGGCTCGACCCGATGCTGCACGAGCGCTTGCTCAACAGCGTGTCGCAACTGACGCGCAACACGCGCGACTTGCAGGAAGCGGTGATGTCGATCCGCATGATGCCGATGGACTTCGTGTTCTCGCGCTTTCCGCGCATGGTGCGCGACCTGGCCGCCAAGCTGGGCAAGAAAGTCGACTTCATCACGCATGGCGCGGCGACCGAACTGGACAAGGGCCTGATCGAACGCATAGTCGATCCGCTGACCCATCTGGTGCGCAACAGTATCGACCATGGCATTGAAATGCCGGAGGCGCGCGTGGCTGCCGGCAAGACCGACAGCGGGCGCCTGTTCCTGTCGGCCGGCCACCAGGGCGGCAATATCGTCATTGAAGTGTCGGACGACGGCGGCGGCTTGAATCGCGAGCGCATCCTGGCCAAGGCGGCCCAGAACGGCCTGGCCGTGTCCGATGCGATGAGCGACTCGGAAGTGTGGCAGCTGATCTTCGCGCCCGGCTTTTCGACCGCCGAAACCGTCACCGACGTCTCCGGGCGCGGCGTGGGCATGGATGTCGTCAAGCGCAACATCACCGCCATGGGCGGCTCGGTCGACATCCGTTCGGCCAAGGGCTTTGGCACCACTATTTCGATTTCGCTGCCGCTGACGCTGGCCATTTTGGACGGCATGTCGATCCGCTGCGGCGAGGAAGTGTATATCCTGCCGCTCGGCTTCGTGGTCGAATCGCTGCAGCCGGCACCCGACGAAATCAAGGAAATCGCCGGGCGCGGGCGCGTGATCAAGGTGCGCGGCGAATACCTGCCGCTGGTGCCGCTGTACCAGATGTTCGACATCGTGCCGCGCTTTACCGATCCGTCCGAAGGCATCGTGGTGATTTTAGAGGCGGACGGGCGCAAGGCCGGCTTGTTTGTCGACGACCTGGTCGGCCAGCAGCAAGTGGTGGTCAAGAATCTTGAATCGAATTACCGCAAGGTCACCGGCATTTCCGGCGCCACCATCCTGGGCGATGGCGGCGTGTCGCTGATCCTGGATGTCTCGGCGCTGATGCGCTCTTCGCGCCAGCTGGCCGATGACATCATTTTCTCTTAAGTACACAGCACCCTCTACATAGGAAGCCATCATGTCCATGACCTCATCATCCTCCAAGGCCGGCGATCACAAGGACGGCGCAGGCAGCGAATTTCTGGCCTTTACGCTCGGCTCCGAAGAGTACGGAATCGACATCCTGAAGGTGCAGGAAATCCGCGGCTACGAAGCGGTCACGCGCATTGCCAACGCGCCCGAATTCATCAAGGGCGTCATCAACCTGCGCGGCATCATCATCCCGGTGGTGGACATGCGCATCAAGTTCAACCTGGGCACGCCCGTGTACGACCAGTTCACGGTGGTCATCATCCTCAACATCAGCGGGCGCATCATGGGCATGGTGGTCGACAGCGTCTCGGACGTGACCACGCTCACGCCCGACCAGGTCAAGCCGGCCCCGGAAATGGGCACCGCGTTCAATTCGGACTACCTGGTTGGACTGGGCACCATCGATGAGCGTATGCTGATCCTGATCGATATCGACAAGCTGATGTCGTCCGGCGAGATGGGCCTGATTGAAAAGCTGGCCGCCTAGACCTGGCGTTCACGATCGTATTCCGAGGAGACATAGATGAATCTGCGCGCATTCAAGATTGGGACACGGTTGGCAATCGGCTTTGGCAGCTTGCTGCTGATCCTGGTGGCAATGGTGGTGCTGACTAACGTTCTCAACGGCACCAATAAAAGCAACTTGATGGACGGGCTCAAGGCGACCAACGCCAAGAACCTGTACGCGGCAGAAATGAAAAGCGCGATGCTCGAAACCGGGATCGCGATGCGCAATATCGGCCTGCAATCGGACGTGGCGCTGATGCAGAAGGAGCAGGAAAAGGTCAAGGTGCAGAGCAAGCGCTACGAAGACGCGCGCGCGCAGCTGCTCAAGTCGCCCGACCTGAACGAGACCGAGAAAAAGGCGCTGGCCGACATTGCCGCCATCGACAAGGAACTCGACGCCGCCTTCAAGGAGGCGATCGGTCAGGTGCTGGCGTTTAACAGCGAAGGCGCGGCCAAGGTCATCGCCGGGCGCATCGATCCGCTCAACCAGCGCACGCTGGCGCTGCTCAATCAGCTGGTGGACTTGCAGCAGGGCGCGGCGCGCGAATTTTCCGACAAGTCGGCCAAGGCCGATTCCAGCCTCAAGACCATGCTGTACATGATCGGCCTGGTGGCCGTGATCCTGGGCGTGGTGTGCGCGCTGTTCATCACCAGTTCGATCGTGGCGCCGCTGCAAAGCGCGGTGGCAGTGGCCAAGAAGGTGGCCGGCGGCGAGCTGACCTCGCAGGTCGAAGTCGAGGGCAATGACGAAACGAGCGAATTGCTGCAGGCGCTCAAGGACATGAACGAAAGCCTGTCGCAGACGGTGGGCGAAGTGCGTACCGGCACCGAAACGATCACCATCGCCTCGCAGGAAATCGCCAGCGGCAATGCCGACCTGTCCTCGCGCACCGAATCGCAAGCCAGTTCGCTCGAAGAAACGGCCAGCTCGATGGAAGAGCTGACCTCCACCGTCAAGCAGAACGCCGACAACGCGCGCCAGGCCAACCAGCTGGCCGTGTCGGCCTCCTCGGTCGCGGTCAAGGGCGGCTCGGTGGTCTCGCAAGTGGTCGACACCATGGGCTCGATCAAGGAAAGCTCGCGCAAGATCGTCGACATCATCGGCGTCATCGACGGCATCGCGTTCCAGACCAATATTCTGGCGCTCAATGCGGCGGTGGAAGCGGCGCGCGCCGGTGAGCAGGGACGCGGCTTCGCGGTGGTGGCGGCCGAAGTGCGCAACCTGGCGCAGCGCTCGGCCGGTGCGGCCAAGGAAATCAAGGCCCTGATCGGCGACTCGGTCGACAAGGTCGACGCCGGCAGCAAGCTGGTCGACGAAGCCGGCCAGACCATGGACCTGATCGTCACCTCGATCAAACAGGTGGCCGACATCATGGGCGAAATCACCGCCGCCACGCAGGAGCAGAGCAACGGCATCGAGGAAGTGAACCAGGCCATCACCCAGATGGACGAAATGACGCAGCAGAACGCGGCACTGGTCGAACAGGCCGCCGCGGCCGCCGAGAGCATGGAAGAGCAGGCCCAGAAGCTGGCCGCTGCAGTGAGCATCTTCAAGCTGGTCGGTGACGACCAGAAGGCGGCGGCGCGCCATGCGCCGCGCCAGCAGCACAGCTACACGCCGCAGCACCAGCAGCGCGCGCCGGAACCGGCGCGTGTGGCCGCGCCGCCGGCGGCCAAGCCCAAGAAGCTGGCAGCTGCCGCGGCCGAAGACTGGGAAGAATTTTAAGCACGCAGCACCATCCACCCTTACCAATAGAGGCAAAGCCACGTGGTGCCAATGAAATCCGAGACGGTCAAGGAATTTGACTTCACCAAGAGCGACTTCGAAAGGGTGCGCACCCTGATCTACGCGCGCGCCGGCATTTCGCTTGCCGACAGCAAGCAGGAAATGGTCTACAGCCGCCTGGCGCGGCGCCTGCGCGCGACCGGCATCGTGTCGTTCGGGCGCTACCTGGACGACCTGGAAGCGGGTCGCCTGGGCGAAGAGTGGGAGTCGTTTACCAACGCGCTGACCACCAACCTGACCTCGTTTTTCCGCGAAGCGCACCACTTCCCGCTGCTGGCCGAGCACCTGAAAAAAGGCCACGACCATCCGATGACGATCTGGTGTTCGGCCAGTTCGACCGGCGAAGAGCCGTATTCGATCGCGATGACCGCCTGCGAAGCGTTCAATACCTTGACCCCACCGGTGCAGATCATCGCCACCGACATTGACACCAACGTGCTGGCGGTGGGCGAGAAGGGCGTGTATGGCATCGAACGGCTCGACAAGATGGCGCCGGAACGGGCCAAGCGGTTTTTCTTGCGCGGCAAGGGCGACCAGGAAGGCATGGTGCGGGTGCGTCCCGAGCTGCGCGCCCTGGTCACGTTCAAGCACCTTAATCTGTTATCCGACAAATGGCCCCTGACCGGGCAGTTCGACGTCATTTTTTGCCGTAATGTGATGATCTATTTCGACAAGGGCACCCAGCGCAAGATCCTGTCGCGCTTCGTGCCGCTCATGAAACCGCACGCCTTGCTGTTCGCGGGCCATTCGGAGAACTTCCTGTACGTGTCTGAGTCGCTCAAGTTGCGCGGCAAGACCGTCTATGAACTCGACGATCGCCGCGCGGCACGCGACAAGCAGTGAAGTGAAACCTGAATATGGCCAACAACCAAGAACAATTCGCGACCAACGTCTACTACGACCGCACCTTTGACTGCGACGCGGCCAAGATATTGCCGGGCGAGTATTACTACACGATCAAGGACATGCTGATCGTGACGGTGCTTGGGTCCTGCGTGTCGGCCTGCATCCGCGACCGCGTCAGCGGCTTGGGTGGCATGAATCACTTCATGCTGCCTGACGGCGGCGGCAGCGACGCCAACAGCCCGGTATCGGCCTCGATGCGCTACGGGACGTACGCGATGGAGGTGCTGATCAACGACCTGCTCAAGTCCGGCGCGCGGCGCGACAACATGGAAGCGAAGGTGTTCGGCGGCGGCGCGGTGCTGCGCGGTTTTACCGCCATCAACGTGGGCGAGCGCAATGCCGAATTCGTCATGAGCTACCTGAAGACGGAAAAGATCCGGGTGGTGGCCGAAGACCTCAATGATATCTACCCGCGCAAGGTGTACTTTTTCCCGCGCACCGGCAAGGTACTGGTCAAGAAACTGACCCAAACCCACAACGACACGCTGGCCAAGCGCGAGCTCGATTATGCGAGCCGCCTGAAGGTGGCGCCGGTGGGCGGCGAAATCGATTTGTTCTGAGCGTCTTACATTGAAAGCAGCCCTATGAAGATCAAGGTACTGATCGTCGACGACTCCGCGCTGATCCGCAGCGTGATGAGCGAAATCATTTCCAGCCAGAGCGACATGCAGGTGGTGGGCGTGGCGCCGGACCCGTTGGTGGCGCGTGAAATGATCAAGCAGACCAACCCGGACGTCTTGACGCTGGACGTCGAGATGCCGAAAATGGACGGGCTCGATTTCCTGGAAAAGCTGATGCGGCTGCGCCCGATGCCGGTGGTGATGGTGTCCTCGCTGACCGAGCGCGGCTCCGAGATCACCATGCGCGCGCTGGAACTGGGCGCGGTCGACTTCGTGACCAAGCCGAAGATCTCGATCCAGAGCGGGATGCGCGAGTACACCGAACTGATCGCCGACAAGATCCGGGCCGCCGCCAAGGCCCGCATCAAGCCGCGCACGCTCAATGCCGGCGCGCCGCCAACGGCGCTGCCGGCGCTGCGCAATCCGCTGACGTCGTCCGAAAAACTGATCATCATCGGCGCCTCCACCGGCGGCACCGAAGCGATCCGCGAATTTTTAATGCAGATGCCGTCCGACTGCCCCGGCATCCTGATCGCCCAGCACATGCCGGAAGGCTTCACCACCTCGTTTGCGCGCCGCCTTGACTCGCTGTGCAAGATCAGCGTGCGCGAAGCGGCCGGCGACGAGCGCGTGCTGCCAGGGCACGCCTACATCGCGCCGGGCCACTCGCATTTGCTGCTGGGGCGCTCGGGCGCCAACTATGTGACCCGGATCGAGCAGAGCGAGCCGGTGAACCGGCACCGGCCTTCGGTGGACGTGCTGTTTCGCTCGGCGGCGCTGGCAGCCGGCAAGAATGCGGTGGGGGTGATCCTGACCGGCATGGGCAAGGATGGCGCGGCCGGCATGTTGGAAATGAAGAATGCAGGGGCATACAATTTCGCCCAGGACGAGGCGTCGTGCGTGGTATTTGGCATGCCGCGCGAAGCCATTGCACTGGGCGCCAACAATGAAATTGGCGCGCTGGTGGACCTGCCTGGCATGGTGCTTGGCTATCTGGCAACCCATGGCAGCCGCGCGTTGCGCGTTTAAGCTGAAAAAGGCCGTAAAACCTGCCACTTTGTTCGCCTCAGAGCAACAAAAATGCTATTCTAAAGGCTGCTTGTGCTGGACCGCACACATCAATAACCTGAGTATGAGAATCGACGGAGTAATTCATGGCTGATCCCAAAATGCGTTTTTTAGTAGTCGACGATTTCTCGACCATGCGCCGCATCGTGCGCAACCTGCTCAAGGAACTCGGTTACGCCAATGTCGACGAAGCCGAAGACGGCGTCATGGCGCTGGCCAAGCTGCGCAGCGAGACGTTCGACTTTGTCGTGTCGGACTGGAACATGCCCAACATGGATGGCCTGACCATGCTGCAGAACATCCGCGCCGACCCCGCGCTGGCCAAGCTGCCGGTGCTGATGGTGACGGCCGAAGCGAAGAAGGAAAACATCATTGCCGCGGCCCAGGCCGGCGCCAATGGCTACGTGGTCAAGCCGTTCACGGCCGCCACGCTGGACGAAAAGCTGAACAAGATTTTCGAGAAACTTGAAAAAGTCGGAGCCTGAAATGGGCGCGCACAGTAGCGAGCCCGCAGGCACGGCTGCGGACATGGACACGCATGACGAGTTCCTGAGCCGGATTGGCCACATGACGCGCGCGCTGCACGAAAGCCTGCGCGGGCTGGGGCTCGACAAGCTGATCGAAAAAGCCGCCAGCGACATTCCCGACGCGCGCGACCGGCTCGACTACGTGGCGCGCCTGTCCGAACAGGCCGCGCAAAAGGTGCTCAACGCCACCGACGCGGCCGGCCCGCTGCAAGACCAGATCGAAACGAACGCCGGCCAGCTGGGCGCGGCGTGGCAAGCACTGCTGGCCAAGCCGGATGCGGGCGAAGCCGAGTGGCGCGCGCTGGCGCAGCAAAGCGTGGCCCAGCTGCAGCAGGCGCGCGGCGGCGCCGTCCAGACCAAGGGCTACCTGATGGACATCATGATGGCCCAGGACTTCCAGGACTTGACCGGCCAGGTCATCACCAAGGTCACCACGATCGCCCAGAATCTGGAGCAGCAACTGGTGCAGATGCTGGTCGACTTCGCGCCAGCCGAAGTCAAGCGCGAATACGACAACGGCTTGCTCAACGGCCCGCAGATCAACCCGACCGGCAACACCGAGGTGGTGTCCAATCAAGGCCAGGTGGACGACCTGCTCGACAGCCTGGGCTTCTAAGCAAGCGGCCTGGCGCCGCTTGCCGCCTCCTTATATAGCGACTCATACAATGCACGAAACAAATTTTATTGTCCGCGAACCGCTGCTCGATCCCAAGCAGCGCGTCATCGGTTACGAACTGTCGTGGCACCAGGAAGAAAACCAGGTCGTCAGCGACGCAGACCTGGAAGCACTGATCGGCTTTGTCGCCGAAAACGTCAACGATGAAGAACACGGCTGGCTGCTGAAAGATAAAATCCTGTTCCTGGACGCGGTGCCGAACATGCTCTCGACCGATGCCCTGTTCGCCATGCCGCCCGAACGCACCGTGCTGACCATGAAAGCGACCGACCTGGCCGACGCCGACACGCTGTCGGCCGTGCAGGGCTTGCGTGCCGGCGGCGTGGGCATCTCGATCCGCGATGGCGACCTGGCCCACCTGGGCAGCAACCTGGCCATGAGCGCCTCCTACATCGAAGTGCGTTTTGCCGGCGCCGACGTGGCCGCGCAAGCGCGCACTTACGCCGCCGCCAAGCAATCGGCGGTGCGCATGGTAGGGCGCCCGGTGGCGACCTGGGAAGACTTCGACACCTGCGCCGCGCTGGGCCTCGATGCCTTTGTCGGCAAGCTGCACCTGACGCCGCGCCCCGGGGCGCCGGTCAAGGGCATGAACCCGGCCCAGACCATCATCTTGCAGCTGATGCAGATGGTGCAAAAGAACGAAGACATTCCCAAGATCGAAAGCGTGCTCAAGCGCGATCCTGCGCTGTCGTACAAGCTGCTGCGCTTCATCAACTCGGCCGGCTTCGGCGCTACCCGCGAGATCCAGTCGCTGCGCCAGGCCATCACGATGATGGGTTACTCGCCGATGTACCGCTGGCTCACGCTGCTGCTGGCCACGGCCAGCACCAGCGGCTACTCGCCGGTGCTGATGGAAACGGCGGTGGTGCGCGGCCGCCTGGCCGAGCTGCTCGGTTACAAGGCGCTGGGACGGGGCGAAGGCGAAAACCTGTTCGTGGCGGGCATGTTCTCGCTGCTGGACCGCTTGCTCGGCTTGCCGATGCAAGAAGTGCTCGACACCATCCAGCTGCCCGACGACGTGGTCAGCGCCTTGCTCACGCGCGGCGGCAAGTACGGCCCGTACCTGGCGCTGGCCGAAGCGTGCGAGCTCAACTCGAACCTGGTGGCCTCGCTGGCAACGACGCTGAACATCAGCCCGATGGAACTGAACAAGGCCCACCTGCAAGCGCTGGCCTGGGCCCAGAACGTCGCCACCGCCTGAGCGCGCCGGCGCCGCCCTCACCCCGAACCGGGGTCAGACCTCAATTATTGAGGTCTGACCCCGGTTTTGCATTGGGGCCGCGCCAGCTGCATCGTCGTGGTGGAACGGCGCGTACCAGGTGGCGATGAAGGAGGGGATGGTGGCCAGCATGACGAACACGAAGTAGCTGGTGTAGCCCAGCGCCTGCTGCAGGTGGCCGCTGAGCACGCCCGTAACCAGGCCGCACAAGCCCATCACGCCGGTGCCGAACGCGTAGTGGGTAGTGGTGTACTTGCCGGGCGCCAGTTGCTGCATCAGGTAGATCATGAAGCCGACCGCGCCGAAGCCGAAGAAGAATTTTTCCACCACCACGCCGGCGGCGATCAGCAGCAAGTTGGTGGGCAGGTAAATGCTCATCAACAGGAACGTGATGTTGGGGATGTTGACCGCGCAGCACAGCATGAACAGCGTGGCCTTCAGGCCGCGCCTGGCCACGACCCAGCCGCCCAGCAACGACCCGAGCAGCACGGCGCCCAGCCCCCAGGTGCCGTAGACAATGCCCAGCAGTTGGTTCGACAGGCCCAGGCCGCCCAAGGCGCGCGGGTCGACCATGAAGAAGGGACCGATCTTTTCCAGAAAACCGATGCTGAGCCGGAACAGGAAGGCGAAGGCGATCATGCGCCACACATCGCGCTTCTGGAACAGCGTGACGAAGGCGTCGAGCAAGATGCGCCCGCCCTCGGCCACGCTGGCCGGCGTGTTGGCGGCGCGCGCACCGTCCGGCATCACGCGCGCGTGCCAGGCGGCCATCAGCAGGGTGACGCCGCCCACCAGGAAAAAAACGATGCGCCAGGCGTCGATCCATTCGGGGCCGAACACCTTGGCGTCGTGGTGGAACACGTCGGTGTGCAGGCGCCCGCTGAGCCACACCATGCCGCCGGCTGCCACGATCGGGCCAATGTTCCAGGCCAGGCTCTGGATGCCGCAATAGAGCGACTGCGCGCGCGCGTCGAGCGAGGTGACGTACACGCCGTCGCTGGCGATATCCTGGGTGGCGCCCACAAACGAAAGCGCGAAAAAGCCCAGCATCAGGTAGGCCATGTAGTTCGGCAGCGCCATGGCCAGGCCGATGCCGATGAAGCCAAGCCCGATCAAGAGCTGGGCGCACAGCACGAAGAATTTCTTGGTGCGGTACATTTCCACGAACGGCGCGAACAGCGGCTTGACGGTGTAGGCCATGATCAGCATGCTCGAATACTGGGCCGCACGGCCGTTGTCCATGCCCAGATTCTTGAACATGATGGCCGTCACGCTGGTGAGCATGACGTAGGACAGCGCCATCGTGAAGTAGCCGCTCGGGACCCACAGCAGCGGTGCAACGGCGGGTTTGGTGTCAGGTGCTTGCATGGATGCTTTCCAGTTGCGTTGAGCCGAGGTGCTGGGCCAGCGCGGCGGCGGCGCCGGCCAGCGCGGGGTAGGGCTTGGTGATGAGCATGGTCGGGATGCGCGCGGTGAAGGCGGAAAAGCGTCCCTTGCTTTCGAAGCGGGCGCGAAACGGCGAGCCGGCAAAATAGTCGCCCATGCGCGGCACCACGCCGCCGCCGATGTACACGCCGCCGGTGGCGCCCAGCGTCACGGCCAGGTTGGCCGCCACCGTGCCCAGCATGCCGGAAAAGCAGTCCAGCGTTTCGCGGCACAGCGGGTCGGCCCCGCTTAGTGCGCGCTCGACGATGGCCGCCGGCGTCAGCGACAGGTCGAGCGCCAGGCTGCGGCTGGCCGCCAGCGCTTCGCGGATCAGGGCGATGCCGGGACCGGACACGATGCGCTCGGCCGACACGTGTTCGTAGCGCCGCCAGCAGTATTCGAGCACGCTCACTTCGCGCGCGTCCGACGGCGAAAACGCGACATGTCCGCCTTCGGATTGAAGCGCCACCCAGCGCCCGGCGGCCGGCACCAGGCCGGACACGCCCAACCCGGTGCCGGCGCCGACCAGGCCGATTGCGCCGCCGGCCTTGGCCGACCCGCCGCCCACCTGCAGCAGGTCGGCGCCAGTCAGTGCCGGCAGCGCCAGCGCCAGCGCGGAAAAGTCGTTCACCACCAGCAGCGTGGCCAGGCCCAGTTCGCGGCGCGCCGCCTCGATCGAAAACGCCCAGTCGTGGTTGGTCATGCGGATCGCGTCGCCGTGCACGGGATTGGCAATGGCGATCACGGCATGCTCGACGCCGGCGCCGGCGCGCTCGAGGTAGGCGCGCGCGGCGTCCTCGAAGCGGGCAAAGGCGGCGCAGGGCAGCGTTTGCATGGCGGTGATGGCGCCGCTGGCGTATTCGAGCGCGAAGCGGGCGTTGGTGCCGCCGATATCGGCCAGCAGGCGCGGGCCGTCAGGGTAGGAGCCGGGCATCGTGCATCTCCTTATGGCCGCGCTGCGATGAAATCGCGGTACCAGATGGCGCTGTCCTTGGGGGTGCGCTGCTGGGTGGCGTAGTCGACGTGCACGATGCCGAAGCGCTTGGCGTAGCCGGAATTCCATTCGAAGTTGTCCAGCAGGCTCCATAAAAAATAGCCGCGCACGTCAACGCCGTCGCGCATGGCCGCCTGCAGCGCAGCCAGGTGGCCGCGCACGAAGGCGATGCGGGCCTGGTCCGGCACTTCGGCGCCGACTACTTCGTCCGGATTGGCCATGCCGTTTTCGGTGATGTAAATCGGTGGCAGGTCGTATTCTGCGTTCAGCTTGAGCAGCAGTTCGGTCAGTCCTTGCGGGTGGATCTCCCAGCCCATGTCGGTAAAGCCGTCCTTGCCCGGCGCCGGCAGCGGCGGCACGGCGGCGCTGCACCAGGAGCGGAAGTAGTAATTGCAGCCGAGGAAATCGATCGGCTGGCAGATCACGCCGAAGTCGCCCTCGGCTACCTGCGGCGCGTTCTCGCCGTGCGCACGCAGCGCCAGTTCCGGGTAATGGCCCTTGAAGATCGGGTCCATGAACCACTGCACCGAACGCGCGTATTCAAGTTCGGCCATGGCATGGTCGGCGGGCGAATCGGTGGCCGGGTCGGCGGTCCA
This sequence comes from Pseudomonadota bacterium, assembly GCA_040390915.1. Taxonomy (GTDB): domain Bacteria; phylum Pseudomonadota; class Gammaproteobacteria; order Burkholderiales; family Burkholderiaceae_D; genus Telluria_A. The sequence continues at coordinate 17,716 of JAZJXM010000020.1, read as the reverse complement.
CTGATTGAGCACGATGCCCAGTTTGGCCGTGCTGCTGACGGCGCGCATGGCCGCCATGGCCAGGCCGTGCGAGAGCAGCAGGTGGTGCGACACCTGGATCGCCTGGCGGGCGTCGGCCACGCCGGGCGCGAACTGGGCGTTGCCGTAGCCAAGGTTGGCGCTGCACCATGGCTCGTTATGGGTGGCGATCGCCTCGATGCGGTTGCCGAAGCGGCGCGCCACTTCGCGCGCATAGTCGGCGAAGCGGTAGGCGGTGTCGCGGTTCATCCAGCCGCCGCTGTCCTGCAGCGCCTGCGGCAGGTCCCAGTGGTACAGCGTCAGGTGGGCTTTGATGTTGCGCTGCGCCAGTGCGTCCAGCAGGCGCTCGTAGAAGGCAAAACCGGCTTCGTTCCAGGCGCCCTGGCCGTCCGGCTGCACGCGTGCCCAGGCCATGGAAAAGCGGTAAGCGTCCACTCCCAGCGAGGCGATCAGATCGACGTCCTCCAGGTAGCGGTGATAGTGGTCGCAGGCGACGCTGCCGTCGCTGTGGTCCTTGATGGCGCCCGGCTGGCGGCAAAAGGTGTCCCAGATCGAGGGACCCTTGCCGTCGTCGGCGGCGGCGCCTTCGATCTGGAAGGCGCTGGTGGCGACACCCCACGTAAAGTGTGCGGGAAAGTGCTTGGATTGGTTCATTGTGACGCTCGATAAGACGTGAGTAATGAAGGGGAGGCGCACAGCGCCACCCCTGTTCGGACAAGCGGCTACTTAAAAGTCGACGCCCGTGTTGATGCCGACCGTGCGCGGCGCCTTGTACTGCGACAGCCAGGGACCGAAGCCGTTGAAGGCGCTGGTCTTGACCTTGGCGTTGCTCGCATTGCGCACGAAGCCATCGATCCACCAGCCCTTGCCAGTCTGGTAGCGCAGGCCAAGGTCGGCGGTGGTGTAGGCCTTCTGGCGGTCTTCCGGACCCAGGTTGAACACCGACAGTTCGGACGCGCTCTCGTAGTGGGCGCTCAGGCGCGGCACCAGCGTGGCGCCGTCGCCCATGTGGAAGGTGTGCTGGTACTGCACCGTGCTCGAGAACTTCGGCGCGTGCGGCATGGTGTTGCCCGTCACGTCCAGGCATGAGGCGATGGCCGGGTTGGCCACGCATGGCGGCAGCGCGTAGTCATTCGAGCCGGCCAGCAGGGTACCCAGCTTGGCGTGCAGGAATGCCAGCGTGACCGACAGCTTGTCGGCTGGCGACAGGCGCGCCGAGATTTCCGATTCGAAGCCGTACACCTTGGCCCCTTCGGCATTCGTGGTCGACAGGCCATGGCTGCCGTCGGCGAAGTTGACCGGCGAATTGAACTGGAAGTCGGTGAACTTGGAGTAGAACATCGCGTTATTGATCTTGACCGCGCCGCCCATGAACGAACTCTTGGAACCGAATTCATAGCTGGTCAGCGTTTCAGGCGCATACGGCAGGCCGCGATCTTGCACGCCGCCCGACTTGAAGCCGGTGGCCACGCTGGCATAGACCATGTTTTGCTTGTTGATGTCGAAGTTGGCACGCAGCAGGCCGGTGCTCTTGCTGCCGTTGAAGACGCCGTCGTTGCCCGGCACGCCCGGCGAGAAGCCCTGGCCCGGCACGCGCGGATCCATCGACGGATTGAGCGGCACTTGCGGCACCGTTGCGCTGTAGTTCCAGGTGTAGCCGTTGCCGCCGATGTTCTCGCGCCGGTCATGGGTGTAGCGCACGCCTGCGGTCAGGTGCAGCGCATTGCTGACGTTCCAGGTGGCCTGGCCGAAGACGGCTTTCGATGCCACCGTTTCCTTGGGCTGGATGAAGGAACCCTGCCAGCCGACGGTGCCTTCCTGGGTGCCGTTGAAGATCGGGATATCGAAGCGGATGTCGTTCTTTTCGGCCGCATAATAGGCGCCCAGCTGCCAGTCGACGTCCCTGGTGCCGAGCGACTGCAGCTCGACTTCGTGGCTGTGGCTAAGGTAATTCGAATCGACCGTGGTGTGTTCCTGCCAGGTCGCGCCCGACAGAATGCTGGTCGGGATGCGCGAACCGCCGTCCTGGTCAAAGCGCATCGAGCCGCTGTACTTGGAAACGCCGGCAATGTAATTGAGCGCCATGCCGTCGTTGATCTTGTATTCCAGGCGGCTGCGCACATTCTGGCTATCGCGTTCGATCCACGGGGCGCTGTCGGACAGCATCGACCAGAAAGCTTCGCCGGCGCGCGGCTGCTGCATCAGGTTGGCGCTCGGCGTGCCGCGGTCGCTGAATTTTTCGTACGAGACGTTCCACTTCAGTTGCGGCGAAATGTGCCACAGCAGGCTGGCGCGAAACGCGGTCTGGTCCTGGGCGTTGTACTTCTTGTTCCCGACCGCGAACAGGTTGCCGTTGATCGGCCGGAACGAGGCCGGATTGCCGCCGGCGGCGGCATACGCTGCCTGCTGGTCGGCCAGCGGCACGCCGTGGAATTTCTGATAGTCGACGTAGCCGTCGTGCTGCTCGTGCACCACGCCGATGCGCAGCGCGGCCGAGTCGCCCAGCGGGATGTTGAAGGCGCCGCGGCTGCCATAGCGATGGTAGCTGCCGATGCCGCCTTCGACCGAGCCGGAACGGCTGTTCAGCTCTGGCTTGACGGTCTGGATGTTGACCGCGCCGACGGTGGAGTTGCGGCCCCACAGCGTGCCTTGCGGACCGCGCAGCACTTCGATCGCTTCGATGTCGAACATCAGCGCGGTGGCGCCTTCCGGGCGCGGCGAATAGACGTTGTCGATGAAGGTGGCCACTTCCGGATCGGCATATTCGGTCTTGGCGCTGTCGTTGCCGATGCCGCGCAGCGTCATCGTCGTCACGCCGTGGTCACCCTGCGAGGTCGCTTCGAAGCCCGGTACCAGCGCGGTCACGTCGAGCATGGTCTGGACGTGATTGTCGGCCAGCGTGGCGGCATTGAGCACGGTGATGGCCACCGGCGTGCGCTGCAAGCTGGTGGCGCGCTTGGTGCCGGTGACGATCACTTCCTGCATCACTTCGGCGCCGGCTTGCTCCTTGGCCGGTGGCGCTGACTGGGCGTGGGCGGGATTGATGCCGGCCAGCAGGGTCAGGATTGCCAGTTGGATCGGGGCGCCAGGACGTCGGAAGGCCTGGGGTGCGGATTTTTTCATGCTGTCTCCAAAGAAAGGGAAGTGAGGCGCTTTATAGTATTTTTGTGAGAAATCGATTTCACGTTTTGTGAAAACGTTTTCATGGTATATTTCATTGGCGACGAAAGTCAAACGAAATTTTCAACATGTGGAAAAAGCGCCATGTTCGGCGAAATAAGGGAATTTTATGAAAAGTTTTCATAGCGTGCTGATCGTCGGCGGCGGCACCGCCGGCTGGCTCACTGCAGCGTTCCTGGCCAAGACGCTGGGCGCTGCAGGTGAAGGCGTGCGCATCACGCTGCTCGAGTCGCCCGAGATCGGCATCATTGGCGTGGGCGAAGGGACGTTCCCCTCGATCCGCGGCACGCTGGCCGCGATCGGGCTGGACGAAGCGCGCTTCGTGCGCGAATGCCAGGCCACGTTCAAGCAGGGTATCCGTTTCGACCACTGGGTGCGTCCGCCAGAAGCGCTGGGGCCGGACCATTATTTTCATCCGTTTAGCCATCCAAGCGCCCGCCCGGGCGGGCCGGAGCTGCTGCCGTACTGGCTGCGCGGCGAGGCCGGCGAGGGCGTGCCGCTGGCCTCTGCTGTGACCATGCAAAAGCGGGTGGCCGACGCGGGGCGCGCACCGAAGCGGGTGGTCGACGCCGACTTCGTGGGACCGATGAACTATGCCTACCATTTCGACGCGGGCCGTTTCGCCAAGCTGCTGGCCGAGCATGGGCGCGAACTGGGTGTGCGCCACGTACTGGGCACGGTGGAGCGGGTCGAGCTGAACGAGGACGGCGCCATCGCCGCCGTTCACACGCGCGAACAGGAAGCGCATCGCGCCGACCTGTACATTGACTGCACTGGCTTTCGTGCCACCTTGATCGGCGAGGCGCTCGGTTCGCCCTTGCGCGCGCTCGACGACGTGCTGTTCGTCGACCGCGCGCTTGCGATCCAGGTGCTGTATCCGGCACCCGACACGCCGATTGCGTCGTACACCATCTCGACTGCGCACGAAGCTGGCTGGAGCTGGGATATCGGCCTGCAGCAGCGGCGCGGCGTCGGCTATGTGTATTCGAGCCGGCACACCAGCGACGCGCGTGCCGAGCAGGTGCTGCGCCAGCACATCGGCGCCGCCGCCGACGGCATTGAGGCGCGCGCCTTGAAATTGAAGGTTGGCTACCGCGACACCCAGTGGATCAAGAACTGCGTGGCGGTGGGCCTGTCGGGTGGCTTCCTGGAGCCGCTCGAAGCATCCGGCATCGGCATGATCGAAACGGCGGCCTACCTGATCGGCTTCCTGTTCCCGTTCAACGGCGAATGCGCGCCGGTGGCAGCCACCTTCAACCATCTGATGCGCGAACGCTACGCGCGCGTGGTCGACTTCATCAAGCTGCACTACTGCCTGTCGCAGCGCAGCGACTCGCCATTCTGGACCGATAACCGCGATCCGGCGTCGATTCCCGATTCGCTGCAAGCGAAGCTGGCGATGTGGCAGGGCAGGGCGCCGCACCGGCTCGATTTTGTCAGCGACCTGGAAATGTACCCGACTTCGAGCTGGCAGTACGTGCTGTACGGGATGGAGTTCAAGACACAGCTGCACGCCAGCGCCACCGACCCGGCGCGCGAGCTTGATGCGCGGCGCGAATTCCAGACCATCGCCGAATTATCCAAGCGCGCGCTGGCCGACTTGCCCGAGCACCGCGCCCTGGTTGCGCATTTGTGCGCCCGCGCCGCAGCGCGGTGATATAGTGCTTGCCACCGCAAACGACCCAATGATGATGAAGAACGACAGCAGCAGCACCACCTTGCAGCAAGTGGCCGATGCGGCCGGCGTATCGCCGGCAACCGTGTCGCGCTTTTTGAACGGCACCGCCAAGGTCGCCGACGACAAGCGCAAGAACATCGAGCGCATCATCGAAGAGCTGAACTACAAGCCGAACCGGCTGGCGCAAAGCCTGAAGATGGGCAGCACGCGCACCATCGGCGTGCTGACCCAGTCGCTCGAAAGCGGCTACTTCAACAAAACCATGACCGGCATCGAGGACGTGATGAACGCGGCCGGCTATGCGATGCTGATCATGAGCGGCCACTGGCACGCGGACGAAGAAGCGGAGCGGGTCGAGCTGCTGATCGGACGGCGCGTGGACGCGGTGGTGATCCTGACCGGGAACATGACGGACGCGCAAATCCTGAAGTTCTCGAAGCGGGTGCCGATCGTCGCGTTCGGGCGCAAGCTCGAAGGCGAGCGCGCCATCGGCTTTAGCCTGGACAATTACGCCGCCGCCTGCGCGGCGATGGACCTGCTGATCGAACAAGGGCACCGGCGCATCGCCTTCATCAGCGGCCCGGACGACCAGGAAGACGCGCGCGCGCGCCTGGCCGGCTACCGCGACACGCTGGCGCGCCACAAGATCGAAGCCGATCCGAATTTGATCGTGGGGGGAGACTTCCAGGAGTCGGGCGGCTTGCTGGCGGTGGACCGGCTGCTCGCGTCGCACCAGCGTTTCACGGCCATCTTCGCCAGCAACGACCTGACCGCGTATGGCGCGCGGCTGGCGCTGTACCGGCGCAGCATCCGGGTGCCGGACGACATTTCGATCATCGGCTTCGACGATTTGCACAGCTCGATGTACACGACCCCGCCGCTGACAACCGTGCGCCAGCCTTTGTACGAAGTGGGCACCAGCATCGCCAACCTGTTGCTGCCGATGCTGGGCCAGCCGGCCGCACCGGTCGAGCTTCCGACGCTGAGCCTGGTGGTACGCGAATCGGTACGCCGCATTTAAATGGGGTCAGGTCGCCGGCACTTGGCGGCTGCAAGTCGTTTTGCTTGCGGATCGAGATGTAGTCGGGCTTCCAGCCGCGCTGCGCCAGGCTGTCCATGGCCTGGTGCTCGAGCTGGAAGACGTCCAGGTGGCCGCTGCGCACTTCGTTGGCCACCGCATTCAAAGCCTGATACAGCGCCGGCGCTTCGGCGCGCTCGGCCTCGGATAAATACATATTGCGCGATGACAGCGCCAGGCCGTCGTCGGCGCGGTAGGTCTCGGCGGCGATGATCTGGGTCGGCAGCGCGAATTGACGGCTCATGTTACGCACCAGCATCAGCTGCTGGTAATCCTTCTTGCCGAATACGGCCACCTTCGGCTGCACGCACGAGAACAGTTTCAGCACGATGGTGGTCACGCCAGTGAAAAAGCCGGGACGAAATTCGCCTTCCAGCGTGTTGCCCAGGTCGTCTGGCGGGCGCACGCGAAACTCTTGCGGTTCCGGGTACAGGTCTTTTTCGGTCGGCGCGAACAGCACGTACACGCCTTCTTTTTCCAGCTTCTCGACGTCGGCCTGGAAGGTGCGCGGGTATTTGTCGAAGTCTTCGTTGGGCCCGAATTGCAGGCGGTTGACGAAAATCGAGGCCACCACCGGGTCGCCGTGCTTGCGCGCCAGGCGCATCAGCGACAAGTGCCCTTCGTGCAGGTTGCCCATGGTCGGCACGAACGCGGTGCGCAGTTGCCCGCTCAGCTGGTCGCGCAGTTCTTCGACGGAGGAGATGATTTTCATGGTGTCGTTCCTTGGAGTTCTTTAAGCGGGGGAGTAGGCCAGGCGCACGTAGATCGGCGCAAACGGTTCGGCCTGTGTAATTTCAATCAGGGTTTCCTTGGCCAGTTCGAGCAGGGCCACGAAGTGCACCACCACGATAGGCACGCCGCCCTGGCCGTGGAACAGGTCGGCAAATTCGACAAAACGCGCCGATTGCAGCTGGCGCAAGATGGCGGTCATGTGTTCGCGCACCGACAGTTCGGCGCGGCTGATCCTGTGGTGCTGGGTCAGCGTGGCGCGCTTGAGCACGTCCATCCAGGCGCGCTGCAAGTCGCTGGCGTCAACCTCGGGCCAGTTCGGCACATTGCTTTGTTCGATGAACAGTTGCGGGCGCACGAAGTCGCGGTCCAGCTGCGGCACGGCGTTCAGGTCGTAGGCGGCTACCTTGATTTGTTCGTATTCGAGCAGGCGGCGCACCAGTTCGGCGCGCGGGTCGCCCGCTTCTTCGTCGTCGCTTTTTCTCTGCGGCAGCAGCATGCGCGATTTGATCTCGATCAGCATGGCTGCCATCAAGAGGTATTCGGCAGCCAGTTCGAGGTTGTGCAAGCGGATCTGGTCGACATACTTCAGGTATTGCAGGGTGACCTGCGCCATCGGGATGTCGAGGATGTTGAAGTTTTGCTTGCGGATCAGGTACAGCAGCAGGTCGAGCGGGCCTTCGAAGGCGTCCAGGAAGATTTCCAGCGCGTCCGGCGGGATGTACAAATCGCTCGGCATGCGCAGCAGCGGCTCGCCGTACAGGCGGGCGATGGCGGCCGGGTCGGGCGCAGGTGCCAGATCGGCTGCTGGCGCGTCGGCCAGCCCGATGTCGGTCTCTGGCGCCGCCTGGTCAGGCAACATGGTCTGGACTTAGAGCTTGTTCTGGTACACGTAAGCTTGCTGCTTGACGCGCGATTCGGTGCTGCGGTCCTGGTCCGACAGCGAGGTCGGCGCTTTGTCCCACAGCAGGGCGCGCCCTTCGCGCTGGCCTTGTTCGATGCCGGGGTTCTTCGCTTTGAGCTCGGCGATGAACTTGGTGTGCTCGGATTCGTACATCGAATGTTGTTTGGACAGTTTCATATGGGGACTCTGGTGACGGACAGTGCTATTTTACACGCCGGGCGGCAAGGATCGCCTTTCCGCCCGGGCTGGTGGATTAATCCGGGTGCAGCGCGTTCAGTTTGCGCGCGATGATGTCGTGGTTGAGCCACAGCACCGGGCCGATCTGTTCGGCCGCGCCGTGGAACATCAACGGGCCGGCGGACTCCAGCACCAGCGCGCTCAGGTGGTCGGTGATGAGCGCCTTCTTGTCCTTGTGCAGCTTGGTGATGTCTTCCGAGGTGCCGATCATGATGTCGGCCAGCGCAGGCGTGTTGTCCATCGGCCAGGCGTCAAAATTGCGGAACGTCGCGCTGGTGGCGTCGTTGTTGTACGCCTCGATCTGGTCGATGATCGATTGCAGCGTGACACCGTCGGCCAGCAGGGCTTCGCATTCGGCCCATTGCTGCGCGGCCCAGGCGCCGCCCCCTTCGCGCTTGAGCGCGGTCAGCAGCGGGAATAGCGACAATTCGACCCCGACAAAAATGTCGGACGAATTGGTGCGGATCTCCGGGCAGTTGAACACGGTCGCGTTGACACCCTGCGCCCACGCGGCCGAGGCCACGCTTTCCAGGCGCATCTTGGCGTAGCCCTGGGTGTAATTGGTGTAGGTTTGCCACTCGTACTTGCCGTCGATCAGGATCTCGGTGCCGTGGTAGCCGTAGGCGGTGTAGCGCACGGTGCCGCCGGTGGCCTTGATGCGCTCGCGGATGCCGGCCGAGGACGTGATCAGGTGGCCCAGCGTGTTGGCAGTCACTTCGTCAAAGTTCATCAGGATCAGCTTGCCCAGGTCGCTGTCGAGCAGCGCGCGGGACGACATGAAGCGCTCACCACGGCCCTTGTAGATGCGGTTGGCAATGGCCAGGAAGGCCTTGATGCGCGGAATGCCGCCGGCCATCGTGTGGGCGAAGAAGACGTTGCTGCCGTCAGGAATCAGCTTGTCGATCTCGGCCATGACCTGGGCCGCCGAGTCGGTGAAGCGGCGCACGCCCACGTCGCGGCAAGCTTCGATCTTGGCCCAGTCCAGCTTGTCTTCCTGCCAGCTCTTGAGCGTGATGCCGGACAGCATTTCGGTCGGGTTTTGCTCGCCAGCCGGGGCGTCCAGGTCGAAACCGGCCATCATCGGCACGTTGATGATGCGCCCGCCCAGCTTTTGTTCCGCTTCGGCCAGTTCTTCCTCGTTCAATGCGCGCAACACATGGTTGTCGTCGCGGCGGCCCACCGTGATGCCGACAATGGTCATGCCGGCAGCGCGCGCTTCATCGATGAGGCCATTGGCATAGCCGCGCCCGAACAGTTCGCCGAACAGGACAAACACGTCGCCTTTGCGGAACAGGGACGATTGCGGGATGTGACGAAGGGAATTGAATTTGGTCATGGTAGCTGCCACTCAAAAAGGGGTAGAGGATGTTGTTGTTCTGTGATCAAACGCGACATTATAACGCCGCCCTGCGTCAGCGAAGTCGATTAGTCTTGCAGGTAGCGCCGCATCACCATCGGGGCCGGTTCGGCCGGGTTGGCGTGCGAATACTCGAGCTCCTCGGCCAGCTCAAATTCAAAGGCTGCGTAGAAGTCCAGCAGCTTGGCCTGGTCGGCGCGCACGGCCAGGCGCAGCTCCTGGGCATTGCTTTCGAGGCCGTGGTGGATCACCGCTTCGAGCAAGTGCTGCGACATATTGCTGCCACGGCAGTGCGGCAGCACGCCCATGCGCAGGATTTCCCAGATGTCGGGGTCATGGTCGTGCGGCCCCCAGCGTACCGAGCCAACCGGCTCGCCGTCGAGCATGAGGATGAAGCCGCCACCGCCGCGCAGGTGCTCGGCCACGTGCTGCGCCGTTTCGTGGTGCCCGCTGGAACTGGGGTTGACCTTGCCGGCCCACGCAGCGCGCGTCAGGTCGGCGATCAGTTGGGCATCCTCGTCGGTTGCCGCGCGCACCATGATGCTCATCGCTTAGCGTATCCGCATGCCGGGCGTCGCGCCTGGCCATGGCTCGAGCACGTACAAGCCTGGATCGGCCTTCTCGTCAGCGGCCGAGGCGCACAGCACCATGCCTTCGGAGACGCCGAATTTCATCTTGCGCGGCGCCAGGTTGGCCACCAGCACGGTCAGCTTGCCGATCAGTTGCTCGGGCGTGTAGGCCGACTTGATGCCGGAGAACACGTTGCGCAGCTTGCCTTCGCCCACGTCCAGCGTCAGGCGCAGCAGCTTGTCGGAGCCGTCCACCTGTTCGCAGTTGACGATTTTTGCAATGCGCAGGTCGATCTTGGTGAAGTCGTCGATTTTGATTTCTGGCGCCAGCGGCTCGATGTCGGACGCTGCCGGCGCTTCCGGGGCCGCTTCAATGGCCACGGCCGGCTTGTCGAACAAGTCTTCGACCATCTTGGCGTCGACCCGGGTCATCAAGTGGCTGTAGGCACCGATGGTGCGGCCCAGCATGGTTTCGTAGACGGCGCTGCCGCTGGTGTCGCGCCAGGCCAGCTTGCTGTCGCCCAGCATCTCGGCCACGCGCTGCGCCACTTGTGGCAGCACTGGCGAGAGCAAAATCGTCAGCTGGCGGAACAGGATCAGGGCTGCCGTGCACACGTCGTGCAACTCGGCTTCCTGGCCTTCTTGCTTGGCCAGGATCCACGGCTTGTTTTCGTCGACATACTGATTGGTGATGTCGGCGATTTCCATGATTTCGCGCAGCGCCTTGCCGAATTCGCGGTGTTCAAAATTGTGGGCGATGTTGGCCTGGCGCTCGGCGCCATCGACCGTCAGCGCACGGCTGATCCATTCCTTAGCCTTGGGCGACAGCGTGGCGGCCAGCTTGCCGTCGAATTTCTTGGCAATGAAGCCGGCGCAGCGGCTGGCGATGTTGACGTATTTGCCGATCAGGTCGCTGTTCACGCGCGCCACGAAGTCTTCGCCGTTGAAGTCCAGGTCTTCGACCTTGGCATTCAGTTTGAAGGCGATGTAGTAGCGCAGCCATTCCGGATTCATCTTCAGGTCCAGGTAGCGCAGCGGCGAAATGCCGGTGCCGCGCGACTTGGACATCTTTTCATTGTTCACCGTCAGGTGGCCGTGCACGTTCACTTTGAGCTTGTCGATGATCGGGTGCTGGGCAAAGTTCAGCATCGCCGGCCAGAACAGCAGGTGGAACGACACGATGTCCTTGCCGATGAAGTGCACTTGCTCGGTGTCCGGGTCGTTCAGCAGGGCGTCGAAGTCCATGCCTTTTTTGCTGCAATAGTTTTTCAGCGACGCCAGGTAGCCGACCGGCGCGTCCAGCCATACATAGAAGAACTTGCCTGGCGCATCCGGAATCGGGATGCCGAAGTAGGGCGCGTCGCGCGAAATGTCCCAGTCGGCCAGCTTTTCGCCTGCCTCGCCCAGCCATTCGGACACCTTGTTGACCATTTCCGACTGCAAGCGCCCTGGCGTGTTCAGCCATTCTTTCAAGAAGGTGTAGCAGCGCGGGTCCGACAGCGCGAAGAAATACTGCTCGGACGGCTTCAAGATGGGCGTGGAGCCGGTAAATACCGAGAACGGGTTGACCAGTTCGGTCGGCTGGTAAGCCGCGCCGCACACTTCGCAATTGTCGCCGTACTGGTCCTTGGCGCCGCATTTCGGGCACTCGCCCTTGATGTTGCGGTCGGCCAGGAACATGCCCTTGACCGGGTCGTAGTAGCGGTCGACCGTCTTGGTGACGATCAGGCCGGTGTCGCGCAGCTTGCGGTAAATGCTTTGCGACAGCTCGACGTTTTCCGGCGAATCGGTGGAGTGCCAGTTGTCGAAGGCAATATGGTAGCCGTCCAGGTACTGCGGGCGGCCGGCCGCGATCTTGGCCACGAATTCTTGCGGCGTGATGCCTTCCTTTTCGGCCGCGATCATGATCGGCGTGCCGTGGGTGTCGTCGGCGCACACGAAATGAACCTCGCGCGGCTGGCCGCCATCGCTTTGCATTCGCTGAAAGCGCACCCAGATATCGGCCTGGATGTACTCCATCATGTGGCCGATGTGGAAGGCGCCGTTGGCGTACGGCAGGGCGGTGGTGACGAACAGCTTGCGGGTCATGGTCTGAATGCGCTTTTTGGTAATTATTGGGAAAAGAGTAAAGCATTTTACCAGCGCTTGGGCCCCATGTAAGGAGGGGAGGGGCGATTTGCGCTAAACTTCGGCATCACATACGGAGATATTCATGAGCATCACAGTAGAAGACGTCAAGGCCGCCTTGACGGCAGTCATCGATCCGAACACCCAGAAAGACTACGTTTCCGCCAAATCCATCAAGAATATCGTGCTGAGCGGGGCCGATATCGCGCTCGACGTCGAGCTCGGCTATCCGGCCAAGAGCCAGTTTGAGGCCGTGCGCGCGGCCGTCACCGCGGCGCTGCAGGCGCTGCCTGGCGCCGGCAAGGTCAGCGTCAACGTGTATTCCAGGATCATTTCGCACACGGTGCAGCGCGGCTTGAAGATCATGCCCAACGTGAAGAACATCATTGCGGTGGCGTCCGGCAAGGGCGGCGTGGGCAAGTCGACCACGGCGGTCAACCTGGCGCTGGCACTGGCAGCCGAAGGCGCCAGCGTGGGCGTGCTCGACGCCGATATCTACGGTCCGTCGCAGCCGATGATGCTGGGCATCAGCGGTCGTCCCGAGACCACCGACGGCAAGACCATGGAGCCGCTTGAGAACCACGGCCTGCAAGTGTCGTCGATCGGCTTCATGATCGATCCGGACGAGCCGATGGTGTGGCGCGGCCCGATGGTGACCCAGGCGCTGCAGCAGTTGCTCGAGCAGACCAACTGGCGCGACCTTGATTACCTGATCGTCGACATGCCTCCCGGTACCGGCGACATCCAGCTGACGCTGTCCCAGAAAGTGCCCGTCACCGGCGCCGTGATCGTCACCACACCGCAAGACATTGCGCTGCTGGACGCGCGCAAGGGCTTGAAAATGTTCGAGAAAGTCGGCATTCCGATTCTCGGCGTGGTGGAAAACATGAGCACCCACATCTGCTCGAACTGCGGCCACACCGAAGCGATCTTCGGCCGGGGCGGCGGCGAGAAAATGTGCGCCGACTTCGGCGCCGAGTTCCTGGGCGCCTTGCCTTTGACCATGGCGATCCGCGAACAGACCGATTCGGGCAAGCCGACCGTGGTGGCCGATCCGGACGGCGCCGTGGCGCACATCTACAAGGCCATCGCGCGCAAGGTGGCCGTCAAGATCGCTGAAAAAGCCAAGGACATGACCAGCAAGTTCCCCAGCATCGTCATCAAGAACGACTAGACGGGCTGCGTAGCAAGACGGTGGCGGCGGCGATATTCCACAACGCTTGCAGCAGCAAGATGCCGACCACCACCATCTCGGTCATGTTGGCGCCGACCATCACAATGGCCAGCGCCGGCAGCGCGCCCACCACCAGCCCCAGCACGCCGACCGCGCGCTGGTAGCCGCGCTCGCCCTGCAGCGCAATGGCCCAGCACACCGCGGCCACCGACTGCAGCACCCACGACACGCGCGCGATATCGATCAGCACGACATTGGACGCGGCCTGGATCATCCAGTAGCCCGCCTTGACCGCTTCGGGCGACTTGCCGGCAAACATGACTGCCAGGTCGGTGCCGATGAAACCGTCGACGACGGTGGCGATCAACATCAGCAGCGTGCCCATGCCATAGGCGATCAGGCCCAGCAGCACTGGCGTGCGCCGCAAGCCCAGTTGCTGCGCCAGCACGGTATAGCCGAACATCAGCCCGCCCAGGCAGGCCATGGCAACAATATGCACCAGCTGGTGCGATTGCTGCAGCGCGATCATCGACTGCATGATGGACAGCGCGTCCTTGCCGCTGGCCATCGAGTCTGAGGCGACCGCGGCAATTGAGGCGATGGCGCTGACAATGATGGCGATGCCGGCGTGGCGGGCAGTGGCGTGGTGTGGGTGCATGGGGGTTTCCTTGAGCTGGGATAGGCCGCAAGCACCATGCTTGCGTAGCGCCACTGTAAGGACGGCGCTTGTCGCGCCGATGTCGCTGCGGTAAAGAAATGTAAATATTGCTTGACTGCTCACTGGCATTTGCCGGCGCGATGGCATAGACTTTCCTGCATGCACAATCACGATGACCTTCCCGACAGCCCCTTGCGGCGCACCATGCTGCTTGGCGCGCTGGCCGGGACCGCGCTGCCGCTGCACGCAGGCCCGCGCGAACTACTGGTGGCAGGCGCCCATTTCCCGCGCGTCTACGAGCGCGAGAATGGCGAATTCCTGGGCTTGGGCCCGGAAATTTTGCGCGCCATTGCGCCGCAGCTGGGCCAGCCACTGCATTTCGACCTGTTCCCGTGGCCGCGCGCCCAGTCGATGGTGGCGCAGGGCCAGGCCGACTTGCTGGTTGGCCCGTACAAGTCGCCCGAGCGGCTGCGCCTGTTTTCGTTTTCCGAACGCCCCTTTTATGTCGACGACATGCTGTTCTACGCGCGCGCCGACAGCCGCTTCGAGTGGGATGGGCGCTACCGCTCGCTGCGCGGCAAGCGCGTGGTGGCCATCAATGGCTGGGCCTACGGCGACCAATTCGATGCCGCGCGTGCTGGCATGAACATCAGCCTGACCAATTCGGTGGAGTCGGGCTTGACCATGCTGGCCCATAACCGGGTCGACCTGTTTGCCACCAACCGGCGCAACACCGAGCAAGCTGTCACCTTGCTGGGCCTGGACGGCAAGGTGATGCCGCAGGGACGGCGCATCGCCGGCCAGAGCGGCTACTTTGCGGTCCCCAAGCGGCCCGAATACGCGCCCTTGCTGACCCGCCTGGACCGCGCATTCAATGCCTATGTGGACGCGGGCGAATTGCGCAAGCTGGGACGCAAATTCAACGTGGCGGTCAGTTAATCGGCGGCCGGCCGCCGCCAGCGGCCCATGTGCAACTGCCAACGTTGGTCGGATGGCTGGTGATTTGCCAGTCGTGCAAGGGCCAAAAATAAGCTGGGCCTGTTCCAAAAGCGCGGGCCAGAAATCGTGAAATACTCCGCTCAGGAATTGATTTCGGAGAAGCTCATGATGACCACTGCACGCCGCGCCGTCCTGGCCGGTACCACCATGCTGAGCCTGGGCCTGTTGGCCGAGGCAGGCGCTGCCACTTTGTCGGTCGGCCCCGGCATGAGCTACGCCACGCCATGCCGCGCGATCGCGGCGGCCGCCAGCGGTGACCTGATCCTGATTAACGCGGCCACTTACAGCGGCGACGTGTGCGGCATTTATGCCAGCAACCTGACCATTCGCGGCGTCAACGGCCGGCCCCGCATCGATGCGGCCGGCAAGAATGCGATGGGCAAGGCGATCTGGGTGGTGGTGGGCAACAACGTCACGATCGAGAACGTCGAGATGTTCGGCGCCAAGGTGCCGGACTTGAATGGCGCCGCGCTGCGCCTGGAAGGGGCTGGCTTCACGCTGCGCGGCAGCTTCTTGCACGACAACGAGAATGGCATCCTCAGCGGCGTCAACCTGAACAGCAATATCCTGATCGAAAATACCGAGTTCGGACACAACGGCTATGGCACCGGCTATACCCACAACCTGTACATCGGCAACGTGCGCAGCCTGAAATTTCGCTACAATTTTTCGCACGATGCCAATGTCGGCCACAACCTGAAGTCGCGCGCGCAGACCAACACGATCCTGTACAACCGTTTTTCCAGCCTGCGTCCGGGCGAGGCCGGCTCCACCGCGGCCGGCCAGCCGAGTTATGAAATCGACCTGCCCAATGCCGGCACCGCCTACATCATCGGCAATGTGATCCAGCAGCCTGCCGCCAACCATAACCGCAATATCATCGGCTACGGAGAAGAGGGCGCGAGCAACCCGGGCCAGAACTTGTACGTGGTCAACAACACGCTGCTCAACGAGGACCCGGCGGGCGGCAATTTCGTGCTGGTGGGCAGCGGCGTGACCAGTCCTATCCTGCTGCAAAACAATATCTTTTCGGGCATCGGGACGCTGAGCAACCAGGCCAGCGCGCTGCAAAAGACCAATTACCGATCGGTGGCGCCGGGCTTCGTCAACCGCGCCGCCTACGACTTGCGCCCGAGCGCCAACGCGCTGGTGATTGACGCCGGCTCGGCGCCGGGCACTTTGCCGTCTGGCGTGATGCTGTCGCCGCTGGCCGAATACAAGCATGTGGCGCTGGGCATGACGCGCCCGGTCAGCGGGGCGCTCGATATCGGGGCTTACGAGGCGAGTTCGGCCGCGCCGTGAGGCCAAGGGCTGTAAAATAGGCGCTCTTATCACTGCCTATCCTCATCATGACCGCTGTCCGCACCCGATTTGCTCCGAGCCCTACCGGCTACCTCCACCTTGGCGGCGCCCGTACCGCGCTGTACAGCTGGGCGTTTGCCCGCCACTTCGGCGGCACGTTTATTCTGCGCATCGAAGACACGGACCTGGAGCGCTCGACGCCGGAAGCGGTGCAGGCCATCAACGAGGGCATGCAGTGGCTCGGCCTCGACCATGACGAAGGCCCGTTCTATCAGATGCAGCGCATGGACCGTTACCGCGACGTGGTGGCCCAGATGCTGGCGGCCGGTACAGCGTACCTGTGCTACTCGTCCAAGGATGAAGTGCAGGCAATGCGCGAGCGCTTCACCGAACTGGGCGAAAAGCCGCGCTACGACGGCACCTGGCGCCCGGAGGCAGGCAAGGTCTTGCCGCCCGTTCCGGTCGAGCGTGAGCCGGTGGTGCGCTTCAAGAACCCGCAAGACGGCGAAGTGAGCTGGGATGATGTGGTCAAGGGCACCATCACGATTGCCAACCGCGAGCTCGACGACCTGATCATCGCGCGCCCGGACGGCACGCCGACCTACAACTTCTGCGTGGCAGTGGACGACTGGGACATGCGGATCACCCACGTGCTGCGCGGCGACGACCACGTCAACAACACGCCACGCCAGATCAACATCCTCAACGCCATCGGCGCACCGTTGCCCAAGTATGGCCACCTGCCGATGATCCTGGGCCCGGACGGCGCCAAGCTGTCCAAGCGCACCCACGCGGCCAGCGTGATGGAATTTGCCGACATGGGCTATCTGCCGGAAACCATGCTGAACTACCTGGCGCGCCTGGGCTGGAGCCACGGCAACGAGGAAGTGTTCTCGATGGCCCAGTTCTGCGAGTGGTTCGATACCGACCACCTGACCTCGTCGGCGGCGCAAATGAATATGGAAAAGCTGGCCTGGCTGAACAACCATTACATCAAGCAGGCCGACAACGCCCGCCTGGCCGACCTGGCGCGTCCGACGATGGCAGCGCAGGGCGCCCAGTTCGACGGCGGTCCCGACCTGGCAGCGGCACTGGGCCTGATGAAGGAACGCGCCAACACGGTCAATGAGTTGGCCGATTCGGCCATGTTGTTCTTCCGCACGCCACAGCCCGATGCCGCGCTGCTGGCCCAGCACCTGACCGACGCGGTCAAGCCGGCGCTGGCACTGTTTGCCGAGCGCTGCATTGATGTCGAGTTCAGCAAGGAAGCGCTGGCGGCGATGATCAAGGAAGTGCTGGCGGCCAATGGCCTGAAGATGCCGCAACTGGCGATGCCGCTGCGCCTGATGCTGACCGGCCAGCTGCAAACGCCGGCGATAGACGCGGTGCTGGTGTTGTTTGGCCGCACAGTTGTTTTGGAGCGGGTGAAAAAATATCTTTAAATTTTATTGCTCAGGCATTTGCATATTGCAGACCTGTAGGCTATAATTTTGCTTCTTCGCGATACGGGGGGTATAGCTCAGCTGGGAGAGCGCTTGCATGGCATGCAAGAGGTCAGCGGTTCGATCCCGCTTACCTCCACCAAGTTTTCAGTTGCGAAGAGAAGTAAATGTGAGGTGCAGGTAGATGCCACTACCTGATTGCAGTACCAGGTCCCCATCGTCTAGAGGCCTAGGACATCACCCTTTCACGGTGAGTACAGGGGT
>JAZJXM010000019.1:83483-99069 GCA_040390915.1 Pseudomonadota bacterium | reverse complement strand
CGCTGGGCGGCGCCGACATGCTGCGCCGCGCGATGGGTAAAAAGAAGGCCGAAGAAATGGCCGAACACCGCGAGATCTTCCGCGCCGGCGCCGCCAAGGACGGCTTGACGGCGGCCAAGGCCGACGAGATTTTCGACTTGATGGAAAAGTTCGCGGGCTACGGCTTTAACAAGTCGCACGCGGCCGCCTACGCGCTGCTGTCGTATCACACCGCCTACCTGAAGGCGCACCATACCGCCGCCTTCATGGCCGCCAACTTGTCGCTGGCGATGGACGACACCGACAAGATCAAGATCCTGGTCGAAGACTGCATCGACATCTGCAAGCTGACGCTGCTGCCGCCGGACATCAATTTTTCGGACTACCGCTTCATGCCGGAAGGCCCGCCGCCATCGGTGACGGGCAAGCGCGTCACCAACATCCGCTACGGCCTGGGGGCAGTCAAGGGTTCGGGCCAGTCGGCCATCGAGGCGATCATCGCGGCGCGCCAGGCAAGCGGCCCGTTCAAGGATTTGTTCGATTTCTGCAAGCGGGTCGACCGCAAGCAGATCAACCGGCGCACCATCGAGTCGCTGATCCGGGCCGGGGCCATGGACTGCTTCGGCGTCGATCGCGCCATCCTGCTGGCATCGGTCGCGTTTGCGGTCGAAGTGGCCGACCAGGCGCTCGCTTCGGTCAATCAGGTCAGCCTGTTCGGCGGTGACGACAGCGACCTGGTGGCGCCACCCGAATACGTCAAGGCGATGGTCTGGACCGACCGCCAGAAGCTGTCCGAGGAAAAGATCGCGCTCGGCTTCTACCTGTCGGGCCACATGTTCGATTCGTTCGCGCAGGAAGCGCGCCGCTTTGCGCGCACCAAGCTGGTCGACCTGGATCCGTCGCGCGAGCCGCGCATGATGTGCGGCGTGATCACCGGCATTCGCACCCAGATGACCCAGCGCGGCAAGATCCTGATCGTGTCGCTGGACGACAAGACGGCGGTGCACGAGGTGACCGTCTACAACGAGGTGTTCGACGCCAACAAGAACATCTTCAAGGAAGATGAATTCCTGGCGGTGGTGGGCAAGGTGTCGGAAGACCGCTTCAACGGCGGGCTGCGCATCACGGCCGAAAAGGTGTATGACATGACGCTGGCGCGGGTGCACTACGGCCAGCGCCTGGCGCTGTCGCTGCCGGACCCGGTGGCGTCGCAGCGCATCGTCGACGTGCTGCAGCCGCACCGCAATGCGAACGGCCTGCCGGTGGCGATGCGGATCAAGCCGCAGGGCGTGGAATGCATGCTGCAGCTGGGCGACGACTGGCGCGTGGCGCCATCGGATGCGCTGACGCTGGCGCTGGAACAGCTGCTGGGCGCGCGCGAGGTCGCGGTCGAGTACTAGGTCTGGCTATTGGGCCAGCGCTGCGTTGTGCTTGCGCAGCTTGCGCGCCTGGCGCCACACCTTGAGCTTGCGGTTGGCCGTTTGCGTGACATGGAACAACAGGTTGCCGGACAGCGCCTTGCGCAACTGCTTGAGCATCTTCAGGTCGAATTTGCGGTCCAGCGTGAACGTGTCCTTGCGCCGGATCGTTTCCAGCATGCTCGCCGTATCGCCAAACAGGCTCTCGGCCAGGGTTGCCCTCATGTGGGCGCGCACGCGCGCGCCGGCGCTGACGGGCAACTGGTAGGTGGCCTTGAAAACGGTGATGAAAAAATGACCCGCCATGACGTCGAAATGGCGTTTGACGGCGTCGGAAGCGCCGTGCGCGGCCAGGTACTGGCGCGATTTCGGCAAACCAGAGGCAAAGTCCATGCACGATTTTTCCGACATTGTCTGGGTGATGCTGGCCGGATGCTGGCGGTAATCGATGATCGTCTTCGGCAAGTGCAGCAGGCTGGCGCATTCGCTCAGCAAGCGCGGCGTGGTCGACAGATCCTCGAAGACGCGCCCGGGAGGGAAGATCGGGTCGGGCAAGCGGGCATAAATTTCGCGCCGGATGACATTGGTCCACACGTAGTTGCGCCGGGCAGCCATGAAGGTGATCAGAAATTCATCGGGCTCGCGCATCAACACGTTTGTGGGATAGCTCAACTTGATGTCGTGCGACTTGTTCGGCTGGTCCGGGTGCCACATGCGATAGTCGAAGGCGATCACATCGGGCCTATGGGCGGCGATGGCCTGGTCCAGCATCGGCAATACGCCATCGCGCAGCACATCGTCGCCATCGACCCAGACGAT
Source organism: Pseudomonadota bacterium (assembly GCA_040390915.1). GTDB lineage: Bacteria > Pseudomonadota > Gammaproteobacteria > Burkholderiales > Burkholderiaceae_D > Telluria_A. Next base: position 96,853 of record JAZJXM010000019.1, on the reverse strand, counting down.
GTAGTCGCCTTTTGCGGCGCGCACGCCATGATTGCGCGCGCCAGCCAGGCCTTCGTTGGCCTGGGTGATCAGGTGAAAATTCGTTCCCGGCCAATCGCGCTGCATCTGCAATACCAGTTCCCGCGTCTGATCCGTCGAGCCGTCGTCGAGGATGATCAATTCGTGCTGTTCACCCAATTGAGCAAGAACCGACCGGACGCACTGTTCGATATAGGGTGCGATGTTATAGGCAGGGACGACGACGCTAAGAGTAGGATTCATAGGGGAGAAGCAGGCATAAAAAGGGATTATAGCAAGCTTGCGTGTTGGCAGACGTACCATCATCAGCGATAATGATTTCGAAATTTTTGTCGCTCTTCACAAAGCATGTGCGTCGGCTGACCCAGGTGATATTCTGGCCGCTTGGAGCGCACTGCGCATGGGCTGGTGTCTGAACACGAAAGAAATCGATGGAAAATAAGGACATAGTCCGGCGCCTGCTGGCGATCGTCAAACCCTACCGCAGCCGCGCGGCGCTGTCGTTCCTGGCCATGGCCGGCACTGCGGTGACCGAGCCGCTGCTGGGTTGGTCGATGAAACTACTGATCGACAAGGGCTTCGGGCCCAACAAGGTGGCGTTCAGCCTGTGGCTGGTGCCGGCGGTCCTGCTGTCGATCTTTGTAGGGCGCGGCATATTCACGTTCTCCACCGCCTACCTGAATAACTGGGTCATGAGTCGCGTGCTCAACGACCTGCGCGGCATGGTGTTCGACCGTTTGCTGCGCATGCCCGTGGCGCGCTTTCACGAAGAATCGACCGGCAAGATCATCAACACCGTCATCGGCGAAGTGCGCCAGGTGGTCGACATGGTCAACTCGGTATTTCTGGCTTTCGTGCGCGACGTGCTGGTGATCATCGGCTTGATGGGGGGGCTGCTGTACCTGAACTGGCGCCTGACCCTGATCGCGCTGGTCGTCATGCCGGTCACCGCCGTGATCGTGCGCACCACTGCCAAGCGATTGCGCCGCCTGAGCCGCGACAACCAGCGCATCACCGAAGAGATGACGCAAGTGGTCGACGAGGCCGCGCGCGGGCACCAGATCATCCGGCTGTTCGCGGGCGAGCGCTACGAACGGCGCCGTTTCGAAGTGCGCAGCGAAGCGCTGCGCGGCTTTTCGCAGCGCATGACAGTCGCCAGTGCGGCCACGGTGCCGATCACCCAAACGGCCACCGCACTGGCGGTGTCGGTGGTGATCGTCATTGCGCTCAGCTCCGGCATGACCAGTGGCGAATTCACCAGCTTCATCACCATGATGCTGATGCTGCTGGCGCCAATGAAGTCGCTGGTGGGCGTGAACGGGCCGCTGCAGCGCGGCATGGCGTCGGCCGAAACCGTATTTGCGATGGTCGACTCGCCGGTGGAACTCGATCCCGGCACCCGCGTGCTGGAGCGCTCCAAGGGACACTTGCGTTTCGAAGGCGTGTCGTTCCGCTATGCGCAAGACAAGCCGCTGGCGGTCAATAACATCAGCCTCGAGGTGCTGCCCGGGCAGACGGTAGCGCTGGTGGGCACCTCGGGCGGAGGCAAGTCGACCTTCGTGAACCTGGTGACGCGCTTCTATACGCCGCAGAGCGGGCAGATCCTGCTCGACGGCATTGCCTTTGACGACATCAAGCTGGCCAGCCTGCGCGCGCAAATGTCCATGGTGAGCCAAAACGTGGTGCTGTTCGACGACTCGCTGGCGGCCAACATCGCCTACGGCGTCGACGTTATCGATCCGGCCAGGCTGGCCGCGGCGATCAAGGCGGCGCACCTGGAGGGCGTCGTGGCCAATCTGCCGCAAGGGATCCACACCGGCATAGGCGAAAACGGCATGCGCCTGTCGGGCGGCCAGCGCCAGCGCGTGGCAATTGCGCGCGCCATTTACAAGGACGCGCCTATCCTGATCCTGGACGAGGCCACCTCGGCGCTCGACAACGAATCTGAACACGTGGTGCAGGAGGCGCTCGACACGCTGATGGCCGGGCGCACCACGCTGGTGATCGCGCACCGCCTGACTACCGTGGAGCGGGCCGACAAGATCGTGGTCGTCGACCAGGGCCGCATCATCGAATCCGGACGCCACGAGGAACTACTGGCGCGCAACGGCATTTACGCCAAACTGTATCAGCTCGATTTCGCCAAGAGCGAGCAGGAATAAATATGACCCACGCCATCATTCCCATCGCCGTGCAAGGCAGCACGCGCCAGCGCAAGCGCCAGGCGCCAAAAGGGCGCCGTGTCGAACCGCAGGCGCTGCTGGAAGTGCAGCAATTGCTGGGCGAGGCGTCGCGCCAGGCCGACCTCTTGATCGAACACCTGCACAAGATCCAGGACGCTTTTGGCTGCCTGTCGGCGGCGCACCTGGCGGCGCTGGCGCAGGAAATGAAGCTGGCGCAAGCCGAAGTTTATGAAGTGGCGACCTTCTACCACCACTTCGACGTGGTCAAGGAAGGGGAAGCTGCGCCGGCCGCGTTGACGGTGAGGGTGTGCGACGGCCTGTCGTGCGAAATGGCAGGCGCACGCGAACTGCTGGCCAGGCTGCCCGTCATTCTGGGCCGCGACGTGCGCGTGATTGGCGCGCCATGCGTGGGCCGTTGCGAGCAGGCGCCGGTTGCCGTGGTGGGCCAGAACCCGGTGCCGCAAGCCAGCTGCGAATCGGTGGCGGCGACGCTGGCCGCGGGCGAGACGCAGCATGCGGCCGAGCCCTATATCGACCTGGCTGCCTATCGCGCCGGTGGCGGCTATGCATTGCTGGCGCGTGACACAGAGTCCATTCTCACGACCATGGAAGACTCGGGCCTGCGCGGCCTTGGTGGCGCGGGCTTTCCGGCCGGGCGCAAATGGCGCATCGTGCGCGCCGAAGCGGGCCCACGCCTGATGGCTATCAATATTGACGAGGGCGAACCGGGCACGTTCAAAGACCGCCATTACCTTGAGCGCGATCCGCACCGGTTCCTTGAAGGCGCGCTGCTCGCGGCCAGGGTAGTCGGCATCGAGACCATCTATATTTACCTGCGCGACGAATACCACGGCTGCCGTGCGCTGCTTGAAACGGAACTGGCCAAGCTGCGCCTTGACCCGCCGATGCCGGATATGCCGCACATCATCCTGCGGCGTGGCGCGGGCGCCTACATCTGCGGCGAAGAATCGGCAATGATCGAATCGCTTGAAGGCAAGCGCGGCATGCCCCGTTTGCGCCCTCCCTATGTGGCGCAGGTGGGCCTGTTCGGACGGCCTACGCTGGAGCATAATTTTGAAACGCTGCACTGGGTTCGAGAAATTATTGAACGCGGCGCCGGCTGGTTCAGCAGCCAGGGTCGTAATGGCCGCAAGGGTTTGCGTTCGTTTTCGGTATCGGGACGGGTGCGCGAGCCGGGCGTCAAGCTGGCGCCGGCCGGCATCACGATTCAGGAGCTGATTGACGAGCATTGCGGCGGCATGGCAGACGGCCACCAGCTCTACGGCTACCTTCCCGGCGGCGCCTCGGGCGGGATTTTGCCGGCGTCGCTGAACGCGATTCCGCTCGACTTCGACACCTTGCAGCCGTACGGATGCTTCATCGGTTCGGCGGCAATCGTGATCTTGTCGGACCGCGACAGCGCCGCGTCAGCTGCGCGCAATACGCTCAAATTCTTCAAGCACGAATCGTGCGGCCAGTGCACCCCGTGCCGGGTTGGCACCGCGAAAGCGGTCACGCTGATGGAACAGCCGCAGTGGGACATTGCGCTGTTGGGCGAATTGTCGCAGGTGATGCGCGATGCATCGATCTGCGGCCTGGGCCAGGCGGCGCCGAATCCCTTCGATTGCGTGATCAAATATTTTTCACATGAGTTGGTAGCACCATGAACGCGACTGCTGTCAGATTTGAACTCAATGGCCGCCAGGTCGAGGCCCGCAGCGACGAAACGCTGATCGAAGTGGCCCGGCGCGAAGGCGTCGAGATTCCGCACCTGTGCTACAAGGCGGGCATGGAAGAAGTGGGCAACTGCCGCTCGTGCATGGTCGAAATTGACGGCGAGCGCGTACTGGCGCCGTCCTGCTGCCGCCATCCGAGCAGCGGCATGAAGGTCACTACCGACAGCGCGCGCGCGCTTGCGGCGCAGAAAATGGTGCTCGAGCTGCTGCTGTCGGACATGCCGGAAACGGCCTATACGCGCCATAACGAAGTCGATTTCTGGGCCGGCAAACTGAACGTGGGCAAGCCGCGCTTCGCCGCGCGCCAGCAGCCGCGCCAGGATGCGTCGCACGCCGCCATCACCGTCAACCTGGACGCCTGCATCCAGTGCACGCGCTGCGTGCGCGCCTGCCGCGACGAGCAGGTCAACGACGTGATCGGCCTGGCGTTCCGGGGCGACCATGCGCAGATCGTATTTGACATGGATGACCCGATGGGAAACTCCACCTGCGTCGGCTGCGGCGAGTGCGTGCAGGCCTGCCCGACTGGCGCCTTGATGCCCGCGCGCGACGTGGCAATGGTGGTGCCTGACACGCAGGTCGACTCGGTATGCCCGTATTGCGGCGTTGGCTGCCAGCTGACCTATAACGTCAAGGACAACAAGATTCTGTACGTGGAAGGGCGCGACGGCCCGGCCAATCGCGAACGCCTGTGCGTCAAGGGCCGCTACGGCTTCGACTATGCGCACCATCCGCACCGGCTGACGGTGCCGCTGATCCGGCGCGCCGACGCGCCGCCCAAGCGCGGCGATTTCAACATGGACCCGGCGCACGTGATGGACGTGTTCCGCGAAGCGACCTGGGAAGAAGCGCTGGACGCTGCCGGCGGCAAGCTCGCTGCAATTCGCGACACGCACGGCAAAAAGTCGCTGGCCGGCTTTGGCTCGGCCAAGGGCTCCAACGAAGAAGCTTACCTGTTCCAGAAGCTGGTGCGCACGGGTTTTGGCAGCAATAACGTCGACCACTGCACGCGCCTGTGCCATGCGTCGTCGGTCGCTGCGCTGCTCGAAGGCATAGGCTCGGGCGCGGTGTCCAATCCGGTGATGGATGTCACCAAAGCGGACGTCGTGATCGTGATCGGCGCCAACCCGACCGTCAACCATCCGGTTGCGGCGACCTGGATCAAGAACGCTATCAAGAACGGCACCAAGCTGGTGGTGTGCGATCCGCGCCGTTCTGACCTGGCCCGCAGCGCGCACCGCTACCTGCAATTCAAGCCCGACACCGACGTCGCGCTGCTTAACGCAATGATGCACGTGATCGTCAGCGAAGGCCTGGTGAACCAGGACTTCATCGCCAGCCGTACCATCGGCTACGCGGAGCTGGAGCAGAACGTGGCCGGCTACAGCCCCGAGCTGATGGCGCCGATCTGCGGCGTCGACGCCGATACGATCCGCTATGTGGCGCGCCTGTACGCGACCTCGAAAGCATCGATGATCTTGTGGGGCATGGGCATTTCGCAGCACATCCACGGCACCGACAACGCGCGCTGCCTGATCGCGCTGGCGCTGATGACGGGGCAGATCGGCCGTCCCGGCACCGGCTTGCATCCGCTGCGCGGCCAGAACAATGTACAGGGTGCGTCCGATGCGGGCCTGATCCCGATGATGTTCCCCGATTACCAGCGAGTCGACAATCCGGTGGCGCATGCCCGCTTTGAAAAGGCCTGGGGCATGACGCTCGACAGCCAGCCCGGCCTGACCGTGGTCGAGATCATGCACGCGATCAAACGCGGCGAGATCCGCGGCATGTACATCATGGGCGAGAACCCTGCCATGTCGGACCCCGACGCCAACCATGCGCGCGAGTCGCTGGCCGCGCTCGATCATCTGGTGGTGCAGGATATTTTTCTGACCGAGACTGCCTACCTGGCCGACGTCATCCTGCCGGCCAGCGCATTCCCGGAAAAGACCGGCAGCTTCACCAATACCGACCGCCTGGTGCAGATCGGGCGCCAGGCCATCGATCCGCCGGGGCAGGCCAAACAGGACCTGTGGATCATCGGGCAGATCGCCGCGCGGCTGGGACTCAATTGGAATTACACCCATCCATCCGCAGTGTTCGACGAGATGCGCCGCATCATGCCCAGCATAGGCGGCATTACGTGGGAGCGGCTGGAACGCGACGGCGCAGTCACTTATCCTTGCACCAATGAGGGCGATCCGGGCGAACCGGTGGTCTTCGTTGATCACTTCCCGCGCGAGGGTGGTCGCGCGCGCTTCGTCCCGGCCGATATCATTCCGGCCGACGAGCGTCCGGACGAGGCCTATCCGATGGTGCTGATCACCGGCCGCCAGCTCGAGCATTGGCACACCGGCAGCATGACGCGCCGCACCGCGGTGCTGGACGCGATCGAGCCCGATCCGGTGGCGCTGGTCCATCCGCTGGACCTGGTGGCCATGGGCGGCAAGCCGGGCGACGTGGTGACAATCGAATCACGGCGCGGCAAGGTGGTGCTGTATGCGCGCGCCGACGACAGCTCGCCGCGCGGCGCGGTGTTTGTGCCGTTCTGCTATTACGAGGCGGCCATCAACAAGCTGACCAATGCGGCGCTCGACCCGTTCGGCAAAATCCCCGAGTTCAAGTACTGCGCGGTGCGCCTCGCGCTGGGCGGCGAAGTCGAACAACAGGGCAGCTACGGCGGCGGCCAGGTCATGCAAGGGCTGCAACCAGAATGAATCCGCAGCTGAGCGCGGCCCAGGCGCACCTGACGCATGAAGTCGAGGTGCTCGACGAGCGCGGGCGCCGTTCGGTGATCTCGATACCGGCAGAACGTCCGCTGACGGTGTACGTCGACAAGCGCGAACTGGTGACCTTGATGACGCTGGGCGGCGCGCCCGAGGCGCTCACGCTCGGCTACCTGCGCAATCAGCGCCTGGTCAACGATATCGCCGACATCGTATCGGTGCAGGTGGACTGGGCGGTTGACGCGGTGGCCGTCGTCACGCGCAGCGGCATCGCCGACGTCGAACAGCGCACTTCCAAGAAAGTCGTCACCACCGGCTGCGGCCAGGGCTCGGTGTTCGGCGGCCTGATGGACGACATCGAGCAGATTGCGCTGCCGCCCGACGCACGGCTGCGCCAGTCGACCGTGTACCGGATTGTCGAAACGATCCGCACCCAGCAATCGATCTACAAGCAGGCCGGCTCGGTGCACGGCTGCGCGCTGTTTTCCAGCGCTGGCGATCTGCTGTATTTTATCGAGGACGTGGGGCGCCACAACGCGGTCGACGCCATCGCCGGCAAGATGTGGCTGGACCGGATTGATGGCAGCGACAAGGTGTTCTACACCACCGGCCGGCTGACGTCGGAGATGGTGATCAAGGGCGCGCAGATGGGCATACCGTTCCTGCTGTCTCGCTCCGGCACCACCCAGATGGGGCATATGGTGGCCGGCAAAGTCGGCATGTCGCTGCTGGCGCGCTGCACCGGCAAGCACTTTCTGCTGCTGACCGGGCACGACAAGCTGGACTTCGAGGCCGGGACGGTTTGATGCTGGACGCGATACGTGGCGCCTTCGCCATGCTGCTGTCGGGCGACCCTGAACTGTGGCGCATCATCTGGATTTCGTTCGAGACCAGCATGCTGGCGCTGGCGTTCGCCGCGCCGCTGGCAGTCGCCATTGGCTACGCGATCGCCAGTTCGCGCTTTCGTGGCCGGCGCGTGCTGATCTGGCTGGCGCAGGCGACGTTGTCGCTGCCGACCGTGCTGGTCGGGCTGCTGCTGTACATGCTGTTGTCGCGCCACGGCCCATGGGGTGGCATGCACCTGCTGTTCACCCAACCGGGCGTGGCGCTCGGCCAGTTTGTCATTGCGATGCCCGTGCTGGTTGCCTTCACGCTGGCGGCAGTGCAGGGCGCCGATCCGCGCTATGCGGAGACGGCGATCGCGCACGGCGCCTCGCGCTGGCGCACCATGTTCAGCGTGCTGCATGAAGTGCGCTTTGGCGTGATGGCGGCCGTGATCAGCGGCTTCGGGCGGGTCATTTCCGAAGTCGGCTGCGCGCTGATGGTGGGCGGGAACATCGCTGGCGAGACGCGCACAATGACCACCGCCATCGCGCTCGAAACGAGCAAGGGCGAGTTTGCGCAGGGCATTGCTCTGGGCATGGTGCTGATCGCAATGGCCTTGCTGATGAATGGCGCGCTGCTGTTCCTGCAGGGTGATGCCCATGCAGCGCGGGGCCATGCATGCTGACGATCGCGCGTCTGCGCAAGTCGTTCGGCGAGCGCCAGTTGTTCGATATCGCGTCGTTTGCGCTCGATGCGCGCAGCGCTTACGTGCTGACGGGCGTTAACGGAGCGGGAAAGAGCACGCTGCTGCGGGTGCTGGCCGGCCTGGAGAGCGCCGATGCCGAGGGCGTCGCTTGGCAGGGGCAGCCGATCAGGTTTGCCCCCTATCCGCGCCAGCTACGCGAGCATATCGTGTACGTGCACCAGCACCCGATCATGTTTTCGACCAGCGTTGCGCACAACATCGGCTATGGGCTGGTCGCGCGCGGCCTGTCGACTGCCAAGGTGGCCGAGGCAATGGCGTGGGCCGGCGTGACGCATCTGGCGCACGCCGACCCGGCCGCGCTCTCCGGTGGCGAGAAACAGCGCATTGCACTGGCGCGCGCCAAGGTGCTCGGGCCGAAACTGCTGCTGCTCGACGAGCCGACCGCCAATCTGGATGGCGCGGCCAGGGAGCAGGTGATCGCCTTGATCCCGGCCCTGATCGGCAGCGGCAGCACGGTGGTCATGGCTTGTCATGACCGTGATTTGATTGCAACGCCGGGCGTGCAGCGGCTCAAGCTGCGCGACGGACGATTGGAGAGAAAATGAAATTCCTGATCTATGCATTGCTGCTGGCGCTGGCGCCTGCGGCCTCGGCACAGCAAATGATACGCATGTCGACTACCACCAGCACGGAGAACTCCGGCTTGCTGGCGTTCCTGCTGCCGGCGTTCGAAGCGAAAACCAACAGCAAGGTCCAGGTGATCGCGGTCGGCTCCGGCAAAGCGCTGGAACTGGCAAAGAATGGCGACGTCGACGTGACGCTGGTGCACGCGCGCCCGGCCGAAGACCAGTTCGTGGCCGATGGCCATGGCATTGACCGGCGCGACGTCATGTACAACGATTTTCTGATCGTCTGTCCGGCGTCGGACCCGGCTGCGATCAAAGGCGGCAAGGACGTGCTGGCGGCGATGCGCGCGATCGTTGCGAGCAAGGTCAAGTTCATTTCCCGCGGCGACAATTCAGGCACCGAGCAGATGGAAAAAACTTACTGGAAAGCGGCGGGCGTCAAACCGGAACCGGCCAGCTATCTGTCGGCCGGCCTGGGCATGGGGGAAGTGCTGAACATGGCAGCCGAGCTGCAAGCGTGCACGCTGACCGACCGCGCCACCTACAGCGCCTACAAGGCGAAAACCGGGCTGGCCGTGATGGTGCAGGGCGACAGCCGCATGTTCAACCCGTACGGCATCATTGCGGTCAACCCGGCGCGCCATCCCGGCATCAACTACAAGGGCGCGCGCCTGCTGGTCGACTGGATCACGTCGAGCGAAGGGCAGGCCAGGATCGCCGCCTTCCGCCTCGACGGACAGCAGCTGTTCTTCCCGTCAGCACTGACCAGGGAGGCAAAATGAACGTACTGATTTTCGGCGCGACCGGCATGGTCGGCCAGGGCGTGCTTCGCGAATGCCTGCAAGCGCCGGACGTGGAACTGGTGCAGACGGTCGGGCGCACGCCGGTCGGCCAGCAGCACCCCAAACTGCGCGAGCTGGTGCACGCCGAAATGTGGCACTACGATAGTGTGGAAACCGAATTGACCGATTTCGATGCCTGCTTCTTTTGCATCGGCCAGTCCGCGGCGGGCATGAGCGAAAAGGCCTACGTCCACCTGACGCAGGACCTGACGATGGCCGTCGCCAGCACGCTGGTGCGCTTGAATCCGGCTATGGTGTTCATTTACGTCTCTGGCGCCGGCGCCGACAGCAACAGCAAGATCATGTGGGAGCGCGTGCGCGGCGAGACCGAGCATGCGCTGCTCAAGCTGCCGTTCAGGGGCGTCTACATATTCCGGCCGGGGATGATTCAGCCGCTGGACGGCATCAAGTCCAAGACCGCGGCCTACCGGATTTTCTATACGCTGACCAAGCCGCTGCTGCCGCTGCTGCGCTCAGCGCTGCCGCGCCATATCCTCAGCACGCGTCAGCTTGGTCAGGCCATGCTGGCGGTAGTGCGTGGCGGTGCGCGCCGGCGCGTGCTCGAAAGCGCCGACATCAGCAAGCTGGCGGCCTAGCGCACGCTCTGGATCAGGAATGACTCCTGGCGGCAGCTGCTGTACGAGCGCTTGATCTCGCCCTGGCTGCAGCTGCGCGAACGGCCATCCTTGGCGAAGCAGACATGGATCTCGTTGAGAAAACGTCCACCGCCGCTGCAAAACGGCAGCACGCTGCTGGCCGCCAGGCGCGGGTTGGCGCTATTGAAGGCGCGCGTAAATTCCGTCGTCGTGGCGCGCAGCGGCTGCACCGGCTGCTGGTAGGCCGGCGGAATGGTCAACTGGTCTTTCAGCTTGGCCGACAACGCGAAATAGGCCGCCGGGTCCAGTCCCGAGCAGGTGCCATGCTTGCTCCACTCATGCCCGATCAGCTTGGGCGACGGGTACAGCGAGGTGTAGCGGTTCCTGACCGCGCCCGGCAACTGCTCGCTCGAACAGCTTTGCGGATAGCCGGCCTCGAACTGCGGCCACAGGCCGTGCAGCACGAAGCCCAGGCCGCGCCCGCACTGTTGCGGGTCGCGATGGGTGGCGCAAAACGACGGCGACCAGCTGAGCGATACGGCGTAGTAATCGAACTGGCCTGGCTCGCCTTGGGACGGGCGCGCCTGGGCGCCGCACGAGAAGGCCAGCAGGATGGTGAATAGCAGCGTGCGAAAAATGGGCATGGTGGTTTAGCGCTCGGCCAGGTTTTCGTAGACGTAGGAACGCAGCGCCTGTTTGCCTGCGTCGTCCATGGCAGCTTCGTCGAACTCGACGCCGTAGCGGATCTGCTGCGACGGCTTGCCTTTGACGCTGCGCACCACGCAAGGCAGTGACAGCGACTGCGGCTTGTCGGCGATCTTGACGCGGAACGTCAGCGTCAGGCGGGCGCCGGCCTGGCCCAGCAAGAAGCCGGTGGCAACGGCGCAGCCGGAGCCGGACAAATTGGTAATCAGGGCCGGCACCGTGTAGCCGTCGGCCATCAGCACCGCCGCCGGCAGGCGCGCATCGACCCGCAGCGTCTGGCGAAACGGCTGCGTGACCGCTTCGGTCGGATAGCGCAGGAACAAATGCGGGCTCGGAATGGCAGCGTAGCGCAGTACCGCGGTCTTGAAGATGCACAGGCTTTTGCCGAAGATCACCTGGGCCGATACCGGCATGCCTTCAAAGCTTTGCCAGGTCTGGCCCGGCCCCAGTCCCAGCGGCGGCGCCGAGACGATCACCGACTGCTGCGGAATGCGGCCGAAGAACTCGACCTGCACTTTGCGCGCCTCGATGTCGCTGGGCAGTTTGAACACCAGCACCACGCCTTCGGCATTGTGTTTCAGGTACTGCAGCGGATCGAGCAACTTGCCGGCCGCCGCTTCATTGATCGCCTCGTGGGTGGCCGCAGGGTTGTCGCCCGCTTGCGCTGCGCGCATTGGCGTGGCCATCATCAGGCGCAGCGCAATCACGCTGTCCTGGACCACGAATCCGGCCGGGGCCAGCAGTTCGCCCGAGCGCAGATAGATCGACCACGGCAAAGGCACGCCTGGCGTCAAATCGCTCTCGGATAAATAGGTGTAGCGTGGCTTTCCGCTCATTGGCTCCTCATCACATCAAGATCACGTCGTACTGCTCCTGATGATAGGTCGACTCGACCTGCAGCGAAATGCGTTTGCCGATAAAGTCGCCCAGCATGGCCAGGTGTTGCGATTCTTCTTCCAGGAACAGGTCCACCACTTCCTGGGAAGCGAGGATGCGAAATTCGCGCGGGTTGAACTGCTTCGCTTCGCGCATCAGTTCGCGCAAGATCTCGTAGCAGATCGTGCGGCTGGTCTTGACCTGGCCCTTGCCGGCGCAGGCCGGGCATGGCTCGCACAGGATATGGGCCAGTGATTCGCGGGTGCGCTTGCGCGTCATTTCCACCAGTCCGAGCGCCGAAAAGCCCGACACCGACACCTTGGTGCGGTCGCGCGACAGCGTTTTTTTCAACTCCTGCAGCACCGCGTTGCGATGCTCGTTGTTGTCCATGTCGATGAAGTCGAGGATGATGATGCCACCCAAGTTGCGCAGGCGCAGCTGGCGCGCGATCGCGTGCGCCGCTTCCAGATTGGTCTTGAAGATGGTGTCGGCGAAATTGCGCCCGCCGACGAAGCCGCCGGTGTTGACGTCGATCGTGGTCATGGCCTCGGTCTGGTCGACGATCAGGTAGCCGCCCGACTTGAGGTCGACCCGGCGCCCCAGGGCGCGCAGGATTTCCTCTTCCACGCCGTACAGGTCGAACAGCGGGCGCTCGCCCGTGTAGTGCTGCAAGCGCGTCAGTTCGCTCGGCGTGTAGGCCTGCGCGAACTCCACCAGCTTCTGGTGATTCTCGCGCGAGTCGACCTGGATGCTGGCCGTTTCGTCATGCACGAAGTCGCGCAGCACGCGCTGGGCCAGGCTCAAGTCCTGGTACAGCAAACTGGTGGCGGGGCGGGTGCGCGCGCCGTTGACGATCGCACTCCAGGTCTTGCGCAGGTAGTCGACATCTGCCTTGAGGTCGGTGTCGGACGCGTCTTCGGCCATGGTGCGCACGATGTAGCCGCCCTTTTCCTCAGGCGGCAGCAGGCTTTGCAAACGGCTGCGCAGCAGTTCGCGTTCGGATTCCTTTTCGATTTTTTGCGAGATGCCGATATGGTTATCCTGCGGCAGATAGACCAGCATGCGTCCGGCAATCGAGATCTGGGTCGACAGGCGCGCGCCCTTGGTGCCGATCGGGTCCTTGATCACCTGGACCGTGAGCACCTGGCCGTCGAACAGCACTTTCTCGATCGGCGTTGGCGCCACATTCGGGCTCTCGTGATTGCGCGCTTCCCAGATGTCGGCCACGTGCAGGAAGGCGGCGCGCTCCAGGCCAATGTCGATGAAAGCGGACTGCATCCCGGGTAGAACTCGCACCACCTTGCCCGAATAGACGTTGCCGGCCAAGCCGCGGGTGAGGGTGCGCTCGATGTGCAGTTCCTGCACGGCGCCTTGCAGGATCAGCGCGACGCGCGTCTCTTGCGGGGTGATGTTAATGAGGATGTCTTCGTTCATTGGTCAATGCCGGCGTGCCAAAATGTGCAAGATACGATCATACACGGGCAAGGCGGTGCTGGGGGGCGAACGACGGGACATCGAGGGTCAGGTCGGG
>JAZJXM010000019.1:43364-83473 GCA_040390915.1 Pseudomonadota bacterium | reverse complement strand
ATTGGCGCATTGCCCGACCTGACCCTGCTCAAGGCAGCGGTATGCCGGCCTTGCGCAGCAGTTTGGCCGTTTCGTACAAGGGCAGGCCCATGATGCCGGAATGGCTGCCGTCGATATGCTCGATGAATAGCGCCGCCATGCCCTGGATGCCGTAGCCGCCGGCCTTGTCGTATGGTTCCTGCGACGAGCAGTAGGTCTTGATGAAGGCGGCCGACATGGTGGCAAAGCGCACCTGCGAGACTTGGGTCACCTGCTCGATCGAATTCAAATGGTGCACTGCGACCGAGGTCAGTACCTGGTGGGTGCGCCCGGACAGGCGTTCGAGCATGGCGATGGCTTCGATCTTGGTGGTCGGCTTGCCCAGGATTTCACCGTCCAGCGTGACGGTAGTGTCGGCCGCCAGCACCGGGCGCACCGGCAAGCGCCGGTTTTGCACGATCGACCAGGCAAACGCCGCCTTTTCACGCGTCACGCGCGCCACGTAGTCGACCGGGTCTTCGTTGGGCAGGACGATTTCGCTCACGTCAGGGCCGCGCGCGCTGTCGTTGCGCAGCAGGAGCAGTTCGAATTCCACGCCGATCTGGCGCAGCAATTCCCGCCGGCGCGGGCTTTTTGACGCTAAATAGATTTTCTTGTCGATCGGCTTCATCGAATTTCCGCTTCTTATACGCGATGATAAGGGTGATTCTGCGTGATCGACCACGCCCTATACAATTGCTCTGCAAGCATAACACGCACGATGCCGTGTGGGAGCGTCATGGAGGATATACGAATCAGGCCCTCGGCGCGCGCCTTGAGCGCAGGGTCGAGGCCGTCAGCCCCGCCGATCAGGAACGCGGTGTCGCGTCCTTCCTGTTGCCAATTCATTAATTGCTGGGACAGCCCGACGGAAGTCAGGTCGCGTCCGCGCTCATCCAAGGCGATGATGCGCACGTTCTTGGGCAGGGCCGCCTCGATGCGCTCGCGTTCGAGCGCCATCGCGGTGGCTGCCGTTTTGCTGCCGGAACGTTCAACCGGCTTGATTTCCTTGAGCACGATGCGCAGCTCGGGAGGCATGCGCTTGGTGTACTCGGAAAAACCGGTCTCGATCCAGGCCGGCATTTTGTGGCCGACCGCAGCAATCATGAGCTGCATCGGCGCTTACTCTGCGGCTTTTTTGGCGACGCGCTTGATGACCTTCTTTTCAGGCACGGCGTCCGCTGGCGCCTTGGCCGCTTTCACGCGTGGCGTGGCGACGCGCTTTGGTGGCAATTCCTTGAGCGCCTTGACAGCTGCGGACTCGGATTTGGTTGGCGCGACCTTGACGACCTTGCCCACTGGCGTGGCAGCTTTTTTGACGGCCGAGCGTTTTGGCTTGGCTTCAACGGCATCGGCCTTCTTGACCGGGGTTTTGCGTTCGCGCACAGGCTTGACTTCTGGCGCGGCCTGGGTCGATGCGAGGTGCTTCGACTTTGGCTTTGCGATGGCAGCGTCGGCCGCTTCCGGCGTCGACTTGCGCTTGGCGGCGCCCAGTTTGACTGGCTTGTCGCCCCAGATTTCTTCCAGACGGTAGTACTGGCGAATCGCCGGTTGCATGATGTGGACGATCATGTCGCCCAAGTCAACCAGTACCCATTCGCCGGTGTCTTCGCCTTCGACGCCGATCACGTCGCCGCCGGCTTCCTTGACTTTGTCGCGAACCGAAGCGGCCAGCGATTTGGTCTGGCGGTTCGAGGTGCCCGAGACGACCGCGATGCGGTCAAAAAGGCTGGTCAGGTGCACGGTGTCGAACACCTGGATGTCCTGGCCTTTGATGTCTTCGAGGGCATCGACGACGAGGGTTTGAAGTTTTTTGATATCCATTAGATTTTGTATAAATTATGTTGTTGAATATAGTCTAGCACTACCGGGGAGATAAGCGAGTTTGCCTTTTCTCCGCGTTGTAACGCCGCACGGACCTGGGTGGCTGAGATGTCCACATCCAGCGTCTGCGCCAGGTAAGCATGGCCAGACGGGGTACTGCGTAGCTGCTCCAGGCTTGCCTGGCGCTGCTGAAATTCGGTGGCGACCGCGATCGGCAATGCCGCCGCGGCCAAGGAATAGCCCGGGCGCGCAGCCACGCCGATATGGGCCAGATCAAACAAGGCGCGCCAGTCGCGCCACGTATCGAGTTGCTGCAACTGGTCGGCGCCCATCAGGAACACGATCGAGGCATGCTCACCGAGTTCGGCGCGCACATGGCGCAGCGTGTCGATGGTGTAGCTTGCGCCCGTGCGTTCCATCTCCTGGCGGTCCAGCGTGATCTTGATGGCCGCATCGGCAAACGCCAGTTCCAGCATGGCCGCGCGGTGTTCGGCGCTCGCTTGCAAGCCGCTTTTCTGCCACGGGTTACCGGCCGGGATGATGCGCAATTGGTCTGGCTGGAGGAGCTTGTCAAACAAGGCAGCAACTGCCACATGGCCGTAATGGACCGGGTCGAAACTGCCTCCCAGCAGTGCGACGCACAAGGTCACGTTGCGAGCCAGTCGCGCTCGACCAGGAAGTCCGTGTACAGCGCCGCTTCCGCGCTGCCTTCTTCGGGCTTCCAGTCGTAACGCCATTTGACGATTGGCGGCATCGACATCAGGATCGCCTCGGTGCGCCCGCCCGACTGCAGGCCGAACAGTGTGCCGCGGTCGAACACGAGGTTGAATTCGACGTAGCGTCCGCGCCGATAGGCCTGGAAATCGCGTTCGCGCTCGCCGTAGGCCTGGTCCTTGCGCGCCTTCAGGATCGGCAGGTAGGCGCCAATGAAGCTGTCGCCCACGCTTTGCACCATCGCGTAGCTGGCGTCGAAACCGGACGCGTTCAAGTCGTCGAAGAAGATCCCGCCGGCGCCGCGCGGCTCCTTGCGGTGCTTCAGGTAGAAATACTCGTCGCACCACTTCTTGAAGCGCGCATGCAGCTCGGCGCCAAAGGGCGCGAGCGCATCGCGGCAGCTTTGGTGGAAGTGGCGCGTGTCGGCTTCATGGCCGTAGTACGGCGTCAGGTCCATGCCGCCGCCGAACCACCACACCGGGTCATGGCCAACGGCGGTGGTGGTAAAGAAGCGCACGTTCATGTGCACTGTCGGCGCGTAGGGATTGCGCGGATGGAGCACCAGCGACACGCCCATCGCTTCCCACGAGCGGCCCGCCAGTTCCGGACGGCCGGCAGCTGCCGACGGTGGCAGGCTGGCGCCCATCACGTGCGAGAAATTGACGCCGCCGCGTTCCAGCACATTGCCTTCCTCGATCACGCGCGACACGCCGCCACCGCCTTCGGGCCGTTCCCACGCATCGCGCAGGAATGGCTTGCCGTCGACTTCTTCAAGCGCGGATACGATGCGCGACTGGAGATCGAGCAGCCAAGCCTTGACGGTTGCAGGGGTGGGAGATGACATTCGGGTGGGATCGGGGAATAAAAAAGTGAGGACAGATTGTACACTGTCCGCGAGTTTTATGATATGGGGCCCGCTGGCGGGCACTTTTGTTGGGTTATGCAGTAAGATTCGCGACGGGTAAAAAAATCAGGAATCGCACCATGAAAGTATTAGTCATCAGTCTTGTCACCAGTCCGGAGCGGCGCGCCAGCGTGGCGCAGAAGCTGGGCGCGCGCCACATTGCGTTCGAGTTCATCGATGCCGTTGACGGCAGGCTGGGACTGCATCCCTACCTGGCCAATTACGATGAAAAGCGCTTCGTCATCAACCGCCGCCGCAAGGCTGCCAAGGGCGAGCTGGGCTGCTATGCCAGCCACTTGCTGGCCTGGGAAAAATGCGTCGAACTGAATGAACCGGTGGTGGTGCTGGAAGACGACTTCGAGATGACCGACGGGTTCGAAGCTGGCCTGGCCTATCTTGACCAATTTACCGACAAGCTGGCCTTTGTGCGGCTCGAGCCGCTGGAAAAGAAACTGGTGCTCACTTCGCACCAGAATGCGCAATTCAAGCTGGTCAAGCAGCTCAACGTGGGCATGTGCACCACCGGCTACCTGGTCACGCCGCAAGGCGCCAGGCAGCTGTTGGCGCACGGCACCCGGATCCGGATGCCGATCGACCTCTACCTGAAATACACGCTGATCCACAACCAGGTCATGCACGCGCTGGTTCCCAGCATCGTCTACCCGACCCATGCCGATTCGATCATCGGCATCGATTTCCGCAATCTGCGCGAAAAGGGCGCGCTGCTGGCATTGAAGCGCTTTGCTTTCAAGATGACGTACGCGCTGGGCAACCTGACGACCAACCTGGTCAATGGCTTGACCAGGTTCTAGTTCAGGCTGTTCCGGGGGCCTGTACCATGCCGGCGCCCACATCGAACGGATCGAAGCCCAGCCCCAGGCCTTCCTTGCTGGCGCTGCCGGCCAGTTTGCCGATCAGGTTAAAGACGTTGAGCGCGTTGTTGTTCTGCAGTTGCTGCGCCCACAGCGCGGCGACCCCGGCCACGTGCGGCGTGGCCATGCTGGTGCCGCTGAGCGCACGCAAGCCTCCGCCTGCGGCAGCGGAAATGATGTTCACTCCCGGCCCGCTGACGTTGGCCCCGGTATTCGAAAACGGCGCGGTCCGGAAACCACCCTGTGCCTCACCCAGCGCGGCCACCGACACGATGCCCTCGGCGATTGCCGGCGGACTGACGGCCACTTCAAAGTCGGGATTGACATCGCGCCGGCTCTCATTGCCGGCCGCGGCCACGATCAGCGTGGGATGGCCCAGCGCGCCGCGCGTCTTGACATGGTCGGCCAGGGTGTCGAACAAACGCGTGTTGGTGCGGTAGCCTTCCAGCGCGCGCGACGTGGCCAGCTCGACCGGCATGCCCATCTGGTCGACCAGGTCCTTGACGTAGCCGCCGAAGTCCATGCCCAGCGACATGGAAATGACGTGTGCGCCTTGTTCGACCGCCCACAGGATGGCGGCCACGATCTGGTCGCTCGAGCCGCCGCCGTTCTGGCCCAGTACCTTGCCGATCAGCGCCTTCTGCACGCCCGGCGCCACCCCGATGCGGGTGCCATTGACGGCGCGCCCGAAAATGGTGCCGCAGCAGTGCGTGCCATGGCCGTTGAGGTCGCCATTGCCTTCGCCGGTGAAATCCTTCTGGACCAGTTCAATGCCGACAAAGGCCGGGTGGCTGGCATCGATGCCAGTGTCGAGCACGGCGACACCGATGCCGGCGCCGGTTAATGGCGAGCGGTCGGCGCCGACCGCATGCACGCCCCAGGTAACCGTTTGCGCCAGCGCCTGCACGTTGCCGAAATCAAAAGGCGCGATCAGGCGCATCGGCATGGCGGGCGCGACCGCGAGGACGCTGGCGTCGCGCGTGAGCGAGGGGATTTGCTGGCGGTCCAGTGCGATCGATTCAGCAGACAGGGCGGGCGTGGGACCCGCCTGTGCCGGCAACACTGCAGCGCCGCGCCAGATGTCGCGTGTGGCGAGCGCTTCAGTGCGTAAAACTATATGGGTCGTTTTCATCTTGTGAACTCCCTGACGGTTGGGTACCAGTGTCAGATCGGGAAGCGCGCAGAAGGTTCGACGGAGATTAAGCGGCCTCGTGGCAAACCGCTTCGATGTTATGGCCGTCCGGGTCCAGCACGAAAGCGCCGTAGTAGTGCGGATGATAGTGGGCGCGGATGCCGGGCGGGCCGTTGTCGACACCGCCCGCTTCCAGTGCCGCGCGGTAGAAAGCGTCGACCTTGGCGCGCGTGTCAACGCGCAGCGCGATGTGGATAGGCGGTTTGTTGGCGCTGCCTTCGCTGAGCCAGAAGTCCGGCTTGGGCGCTTCGCCGAAGCCGGCCACGTCGGCATAGCCGGTGACGCTGGCCGGAATTTCCATCAGCATCGCGTAGCCGATCGGGGCCAGTGCGGTGATGTAGAAGGCCTTGCTTTTCTTGAGGTCGCTGACGGTGATGCCGGTGTGATCGATCAATTTCTTCCCCTTGGGTCAAAAATCAGATCGTCTCACGGTTCCGGCTTGTTGCCAAGCCGGTAATGTTGTTAATGCTTCAGCCCGCGCCAGCCAATATCGCGTCGGTACTGCGCGCCATTGAAATGGATCTGGTCGACCGTCTCGTAAGCCTGCTTCTGCGCCATCTTGACGCTGTCGCCCAGCCCGACCACGCACAGCACACGCCCGCCGCTGGTGAGCAGCTTGCCGCCCGCCAGTTCGGTGCCGGCGTGGAACGTCACGCATTCCGGCGTTTCGGCCGGAATGCCGTCGATCACGTCGCCCTTGCGCGGGCTGTCCGGATAGCCGGCCGCGGCCATGACCACGCCCACCGCCGTGCGGCGGTCCCATTCCAGTTCCACCGCGTCGAGCGTGCCGTTGACCGCGTGTTCCATCACGCCCACCAGGTCGCTCTTGAGGCGCGCCATGATCGGCTGCGTTTCAGGGTCGCCCATGCGGCAGTTGAATTCCAGCGTCTTTGGATTGCCTTTGTCGTCGATCATCAGGCCGGCGTACAGGAAGCCGGTGAACACGATGCCATCCTTGGCCATGCCCTGGATGGTCGGGTTGATGATCTCGCGCATCACGCGCGCGTGCATCGCCGGCGTGACGATAGGCGCAGGCGAGTAGGCGCCCATGCCGCCCGTGTTCGGGCCTTCGTCGTGATCCTTCAGACGCTTGTGGTCCTGGCTGGTGGCCAGCGGCAGCACGTTTTTGCCGTCGCACATGACGATGAAGCTCGCTTCTTCGCCGGCCAAAAATTCTTCCACGACGATGCGTGCGCCGGCGTCGCCGTAGCGGTTATCGGCCAGCATCTGGTCGACCGCCTGGTGCGCTTCGTCCAGCGTCAATGCCACCACCACGCCCTTGCCGGCGGCCAGGCCGTCAGCCTTGATGACGATCGGCGCGCCCTGTTCGGCGACGTACACGTGCGCCAGTTCGGCGTCGGTAAAGCTTTGGTATTTTGCAGTCGGGATGCCATGGCGCAGCATGAAGGCCTTGGCGAAATCCTTGGAGCTTTCCAGTTGCGCCGCTTCGCGGGTCGGTCCGAAAATCTTCAGGCCACGGGCGCGGAACAGGTCGACGATGCCAGCCGCCAGCGGCACTTCAGGGCCGACCACGGTCAGCCCGATGTGCTCCTTGACGACGAATTCGGCCAGCTGCTCCGGGTCGCTCAAGGCGACGTTGACGAGGCGGATATCGCGCGCCGTGCCGCCATTGCCGGGGGCGACGTAGACCATCTGGATACGTTCCGATTGGGCCAGTTTCCAGGCCAGTGCGTGTTCGCGGCCACCAGAGCCGACTACCAGAATTTTCATGCGCTTAGTCCTCGATCAGGGCGTTGGTATAGACTTCCTGCACATCGTCGAGGTTTTCGAGCGCGTCGAGGATCTTTTGCATTTTGATGCCGTCTTCGCCGGAAAACACCGTTTCGGTGGCCGGCTTCATGATCACTTCGGCGACATCGGCCTTGAAGCCGGCCTTTTCCAGTGCTTCCTTGACGCTGATGAAGGCGAACGGGTCGCACACGACTTCGAAACCGCCTTCATCGTCTGCGATGACGTCGTCGGCGCCAGCTTCCAGCGCGCATTCCATCAGCTTGTCTTCATTGGTGCCGGGCGCAAACAGGAACTGGCCGCAGTGCTGGAACATGAAGGCGACCGAACCTTCGGTGCCCATGTTGCCGCCGTGCTTGTTGAACGCGTGCCGTACTTCGGCCACGGTGCGCACCCGGTTGTCGGTCATGCAGTCGACGATGATGGCGGCGCCGCCGATGCCGTAGCCTTCGTAGCGCACTTCTTCATAGTTGACGCCTTCCAGGCCGCCCGAGCCGCGCTGGATGGCGCGCGTGACGTTTTCTTTCGGCATGTTGGCGTCAGCCGCCTTGTCCACAGCCAGGCGCAGGCGCGGGTTGGTCGCGATATCCGGGCCGCCCATGCGGGCCCCGACCGTGATTTCCTTGATCAACCGAGTCCAGACCTTGCCGCGCTTGGCGTCGGTGGCTGCCTTCTTGTGCTTGATGTTGGCCCATTTGCTGTGTCCAGCCATGTCGAGTTTTCCTTAGACGGTATGCAAGAGTGGCCGACATTTTACCATGCGGGCCGAGCGAAACCGGCGGCCGCCAACTCGGCTTGGCGATTCGTTTTACAATCGATGCATGACTTCAACCTCCGCCATCCCCCGTCCGGCCCTGCTGGCCGGCCTTGCCATTGCCATCGGCGGCGCCGTGCTGTTTTCCACCAAGGCCATCGTGGCCAAGCTGATGTACCGCTACAACATCGATGCCATCACCGTCATCGCTTTCCGCATGCTGTTTTCGGTCCCCGTGTTTGCCGGTATTGCTGTGTGGCAAATGCGGACCCAGCCTGCCTTGGCAGTGGCCGACCGCTGGCGCATGGTGGGGCTGGGGCTGATCGGCTACTATTTGTCGAGCACGCTCGATTTCCTGGGCCTGCAGTTCATTTCGGTGGGGCTGGAGCGGCTGATCCTGTTCCTGACGCCCACCTTCGTGCTGCTGCTTACCTCGGTGTACCTGAAGCGCCACATCAGCCGCATCGAGTGGCTGGCCATGGCCATCTCGTATTGCGGCATCGTGCTGGTGTTCGCGCATGACCTGCGCAGCGGCATGGGCGCGGTGACCACCGGCGCGCTGCTGGTGCTCGGTTCGGCCATCGCGTACGCGCTGTATTTACTGTTTTCCGGTGAACTGGTGCGCCGGGTCGGCTCGCTGCGGCTGGTGTCGTACGCGATGTGCGTGGCCAGCGCCGCCTGCATCGCCCAGTTTTTCGTGCTGCGCCCGGCCGCGCTGCTGATCCAGCCGGCGCCGGTGTACTGGCTGTCGCTGGTCAACGGCATTTTTTGCACCATTTTGCCGGTCTTCATGACCATGATCGCGGTGCAGCGCATCGGCGCGGCCACCGCTTCGCAGGCCGGCATGATCGGGCCGGTGTCCACGCTGTTTTTGGGCGCGCTGGTGCTGAAAGAGCCGATCACCGCCATTCAATTGGGCGGCACCGCGCTGGTGCTGTCCGGTATTTACATGCTCTCAAGGAGAAAGTAAGCAATGAAGCCACGCATCGCCCTGATCGCGCACGACAAGAAAAAAGACGACATGATCACGCTCGCCGCCGAGTACCTGGAGTTTTTGCGCGGCTGCCAGCTGACAGCCACCGGCACCACCGGTGGACGGCTGGCCAATGAACTGGGGCTGACGGTCGAGCGCAAGCATTCCGGCCCGTTCGGCGGCGACTTGCAGATCGGCGCCGATCTGGTCGAAGGGCGCATCGACGCCGTCATCTTCCTGCGCGACCCGATGACGCCGCAGCCGCACGAACCGGACATCAACGCGCTGGTGCGCGCCTGCGACGTGCATAACGTGCCGTGCGCTACCAATGTCGCCATCGCCCACCTGGTGCTGAGCCAACTCAAGCTGGCATCCCGCAAATAACCTGAGGAACACACCATGTCCACAGCAATCGTCATCAACCGCATTGGCGGGCCTGAAGTGATGGAACTCGTTGACGTCGATGTCGGCACGCCCGGTCAGGGCCAGGCGCGCGTGCGCCAGCATGCGATCGGCGTCAATTTCATCGATATCTACTTTCGCACAGGCCTGTATCCGCAGCCGCTGCCGGGCGGGCTGGGCATGGAAGGCGCCGGCGTGGTCGAAGCCATCGGCGAAGGCGTCACCGAAGTGAAAGTGGGCGACCGTGTCGCCTATGCGGGCAAGCCGAATGGCGCTTATGCACAGGTGCGCAACATGCCCTCCGACATACTGCTGGTGCTGCCGGACGCGATCTCGTTCGAGCAAGCAGCGGCCATGATGCTGCAGGGGCTGACGGTGCAGTACCTGTTCAACCGCACCGTCAAGCTGAAACGGGGCGACACGATCCTGTTCCACGCGGCGGCCGGCGGGGTAGGGCTGATTGCGGCCCAATGGGCGCGCGCGATCGGCGTGAACATGATCGGCACGGTCGGTTCGAAAGAAAAGGCGGCGCTGGCGCTGGCCAACGGCTGCACCCACGTCATCAACTACAACACCGAAAATTTTGTCGAGCGCGTCAAGCAGATCACCGATGGCCAGAAAGTCTCGGTGGTGTACGACTCGATCGGCAAGGATACTTTTATTGGTTCGCTGGACTGCCTGCAGCCGCTGGGGATGATGGTCAGCTTCGGCAGCGCGTCGGGGCCGGTGCCAGACTTTTCGCTGTCCGAACTGGCTTCGCGCGGCTCGCTGTTCCTGACCCGCCCAACTTTGTTCAGCTACGCGGCCAAGCGCGCGGACCTGGAATCGATGGCAGCCGACTTGTTCGAGATGGTCGCCAGCGGCAAGGTCAAGATCGATGTACGCCAGCGTTATGCGCTGGCGCAGGCGGGGCAGGCGCATAGCGACCTGGAAGCGCGCAAGACGACCGGTTCGTCGATCCTGCTGCCATGAGCGCGCCGGACGACAAGGATGGCTCGCCCAAGTTCGGGCGTTTGGCTTTAGCGCTGGTGCTGGCCGTGATACTGATCGGCGTCATTACCATGGCGTCAGAAAAATTCCTCGGTACCTAAAGACGTCGTCCTCGCGAACGCGGGGACCCATGCTGAGCGAATTTTCAGTATGGGTCCCCGCGTTCGCGAGGACGACGTAAAGGTTAGCTCTCGCGCTTCAAGGTGACCCGGCGCGCTACCCCGCTCACGCCAGGAAAGCCAATGAACGCACTTTGCACCAGCGCCGGCATCATGACCGGCGTCGACACTTCTTCGCTGTTATTGTGGACCGTCACGTCGTACAAGCGCTTGCCGTCGCCGGCCAGTTTGATCGACACCTGCAGTTCGCGCCGGTACACGTGGTGGATCTCCTCGGTGACCTGGGGCATGCCGTACCAGAACGGATCGTAGAACGGGCTGGCGCCCCAGTAACGGCGGCCGCCCCAGCCGCGATGGTGGATCGGGCCAAACATGAACTGCGCGCGCGGATAGAAGGCCGGGTAGACCGGTTCAATGGTGCGCACCGGGATATCGGTGGTGGTAAAGCGTAGCGCCACCTTGAGCGCCGGCGTGCCGCTCAACGCTTCGGTGAACCCGAGCTTGGCCAGTTCGGCGCGCACCAGGCCCTGGTAGCTGCGCAGTTCCAGCGTATCGTCCTGCGGCAGCGGCGCTTCAATCACGAAGCTCTTGTCCTGGAGATCGGCGGGCCACTGGTGGAAGGTGGTGACGTCGCTGCGCACCGTGCTGGCGCAGCCTGTCAATACGAGGCTGAGCGCCGCGGCGGCGATTAAAAGTAGGTTTTTCATTGCAATCTCCCAGTTACCCAACATCACTTTACGACTGTTAGCCGCATTCTCTCAGATAATTTACGATTTGTTACCACGAACATATGTCCGCGCCGAATCGCGCCGAGGTTGCGGTCTTGGTAAAATAGACCCTTGCCCACTGTCCTTGCCGAGCTTCCCATGCGAACAGACACCCCCCAGACCATCTACCGCAAAGACTACACGGCGCCAAATTTTCTGGTTGAAACGGTCGAGCTCGGCTTTGACCTGGACCCTGAACGCACCATAGTCGCCAGCCGCCTGACCATGACGGGCAACCCGGAGCGCACCCAGCGCGATATCGAGTTGTACGGCGAAAACATCGAGCTGGTGGCGCTGCGCATGAATGGCAAAACGCTGGGCAAGCGCGATTACCGCATCGACGCCAACCTGCTGGTCATTCCCAATGCGCCGGACCAGGTGACGCTGGAAATCGAAACCGTGACGGCGCCGGTCAAGAACACCACGCTGAACGGCCTGTACGTCTCGAACGGCAATTTCTTCACGCAGTGCGAGGCCGAAGGCTTTCGCGCCATTACCTATTTCCCCGACCGTCCCGACGTCATGGCCCGCTTTACCGTCATGCTGCGGGCCGATAAAAAGCTGTACCCGGTGCTGCTCTCGAACGGCAACCTGGTCGAACAGGGCGAGCTGGGCGACGGACGCCACTACGCCAAATGGGAAGACCCGTTCAAGAAGCCGTCCTACCTGTTCGCGCTGGTGGCGGCGCGCCTGGTATGCCAGGAAGAGACGTTCCGTTTGGCCGACGGGCGCGACGCGCTGCTGCAGGTATGGGTCGAAGAGGGCAACCTGGACAAGACCGACTACGCGATGCAGTCGCTCAAGAACAGCATCCGCTGGGACGAAGAACGCTTCGACCTGGAGCTGGACCTGGACCGCTTCATGATCGTCGCCGTTTCCGATTTCAACATGGGGGCGATGGAAAACAAGGGCCTGAACATCTTCAACACCAAGTTCGTGCTGGCCAACCCGCGCGTGGCGACCGATATTGATTACGCCGGCATTGAAGCGGTGGTGGGACACGAATATTTCCACAACTGGACCGGCAACCGCGTTACGTGCCGCGACTGGTTCCAGCTGTCGCTCAAGGAAGGCCTGACGGTGTTCCGCGACCAGGAATTTTCGGCCGACATGATCGGCACCGACAGCGGGCGCGCGGTCACCCGCATCGACCAGGTGCGCACGCTGCGCCAGGCCCAGTTCCCCGAAGACGCAGGCCCGATGGCGCATCCGGTGCGCCCCGACTCGTTCGTCGAGATCAACAATTTTTACACCGTCACGGTGTACGAAAAGGGCGCCGAAGTGGTGCGCATGTACCAGACCCTGCTCGGACGTGACGGCTTCCGCAAGGGCATGGACCTGTATTTCATGCGCCATGACGGCCAGGCGGTCGAATGCGACGATTTCCGCAACGCGATGGCCGACGCCAATGGCCGCGACTTCGACCAGTTCGAGTGCTGGTACAGCCAGGCCGGCACGCCGGTAGTCAAAGCGGCCGGCAGCTACGACGCGCACAAGAAGACCTATGCGCTGACGCTCTCGCAGCATTGCCCGGCCACGCCAGGAAAGGAGCGCAAGCAGCCTTTCCATATCCCGGTCGCCGTCGGGTTGCTGGGCGCTGCTGGCCGAGACCAGGCGCTCACGCTCGATGGCGACAAGGTTGGCACGACAGCGATGCTGGAGATGACCGGCGCGAGCCAGACGTTTGTTTTCAGCGGTGTCGAAGAGGCGCCGACGCCGTCGATCCTGCGCGATTTTTCTGCGCCCGTGGTCCTCGATTACGCCTACAGCGACGCTGAATTGCTGCACCTGTTCAGCCACGACAGCGACCCGGTCAACCGCTGGGAAGCGGGCCAGCGGCTGGCCATGGCCCGTCTGCTCAAGCTGACGGCAGCAGTGAGCACCGGCGGCAAGCTGGAACTGGACGAGACCTTTGTCGACGCCATGCGCAAGATGCTGGTCGACGCCTCGCTCGATCCGGGCTTTCGCGAACAGGCCTTGCTGCTGCCATCCGAGAGCATGATCGCCGACCAGATGGACGTGGTTGATCCGCTGGCGATCCACCTGGCGCGCCAGTTCGTGCGCCGCATCATCGGCCTGGCCCTGCGCGACGATCTGATGGCGCAGTACCGGGCCAACCTGACGCCGGGCGAGTACAGCCCGGACGCGGTGTCGGCCGGGCGCCGTGGCCTCAAGAATCTGGCGCTGGCCTACATGGCGGCCGAACCGGACGGCGGCACGCTCAAGCTGGTGCAGCGCCAGTACGACCAGGCCGGCAACATGACCGACCGGGTGGCGGCGCTGGTGGCCCTGATTCACGCGCAGGCCGACGGCGTGCAAGATTCGCTGCAGCGCTTCCACGACGAGTTCGAGAACGAAGCGCTGGTGATCGACAAGTGGTTCACGATGCAGGCCGGTGCGCCCGGCACGGACGTGGCCAAGGTGCGCGAGCTGATGGCGCATGAAGCGTTCAGCATCAAGAACCCGAACCGCGCGCGCAGCCTGATTTTCGCCTTCGTCAATGGCAATCCGTCGCGCTTCCACGCCGCTGACGGCAGCGGCTACGCATTCTGGGCCGAACAGGTCATCACGCTTGACGCCATCAACCCGCAGGTGGCAAGCCGCCTGGCGCGCTCGATGGACCGCTGGCGCCGTTTTGCCCCGGGCCTGCAGGCACAAATGAAGAAAGCGCTGCAGCAGGTCGCCGACAAGAAAAAATTATCAAGCGACGTGCGCGAAATCGTCACCAAAGCGCTCGCCAACTAATCACCCACAGAATTCATCACAAAACCAAGGAAGTCCATGAAACGCGTCAGCCTCACGCAGTACCTGGTCGAAGAACAGCGCAAGAACAACACCATCCCCGCCGAACTGCGCTTGCTGATCGAAGTCGTCGCGCGCGCCTGCAAGACCATCAGCCACTCGGTGGGCAAGGGAGCATTGGGCGATATCCTCGGCAGCGCCGACACGGAAAACATCCAGGGCGAAGTCCAGAAAAAACTGGACGTGATCTCCAATGAGATCCTGCTCGAAGCGAACGAATGGGGCGGCCACCTGGCGGCCATGGCGTCGGAAGAGATGGAATCGATCCACCCGATCCCGAACCGCTATCCGATGGGCGAATACATGCTGCTGTTCGACCCGCTCGACGGCTCGTCGAATATCGACGTCAACGTCTCGATCGGCACCATCTTCTCGGTACTGAAGGCGCCCGAAGGCATGGGTGCGCCGACCGAAGCGGACTTCATGCAGGCAGGTAGCCAGCAAGTGGCCTCCGGTTACGCCGTGTACGGCCCGCAGACAATGCTGGTGCTGACCACCGGTCACGGCGTGCATTGCTTCACGCTGGACCGCGAGATGGGTTCGTGGGTGCTCACCCAGCGCAACATGATGATTCCGGTGGAGACCAAGGAATTCGCGATCAATATGTCCAACGCGCGCCACTGGCACGCGCCTGTCAAGCGCTACGTCGACGAGATGCTGGAAGGCGAAACGGGCGTGCGCGGCAAGAACTTCAACATGCGCTGGATCGCTTCGATGGTTGCCGACGTGCACCGCATCCTGAATCGCGGCGGCATCTTCATGTACCCGGCCGACACGCGCGACACCTCGATGCCGGGCAAGCTGCGCCTGATGTACGAAGCCAATCCGATGGCGATGATCGTCGAGCAGGCCGGCGGCGCCGCCACCGATGGCCGCACCCGGATTCTCGATATCGTGCCGCACAAGCTGCACCAGCGGGTGCCGGTTTTCCTCGGTTCGAAGAGCGAAGTTGAGCGCGTGACCAGCTACCACGCTGAATAAAGTGCTTATTTTTCAGGCAAAAAGCTGAAAATGCGCGCCGCACTAGCAAGATGCAGCGTTTCTTTGCTAGAATACGCGTCTTCGCCGATTTAGCTCAGTTGGTAGAGCAGTTCATTCGTAATGAAAAGGTCGCCAGTTCGATTCCGGCAATCGGCACCAGTACTTTAAAAACCCGCACCGTCTTTGGCGTTGCGGGTTTTTTCTTGTTGCGCGACATTGCGCCCGTGTTGTTTGACGGTCACTGGCACGGGCCTATAATGGGTGACATGGAGCAGCGCATTGTCAAACTCGAAGAATTCGTCGGCGAAGCTCGCACCGAGTTGCGGGCAATTGATGTGCGCCTGACAAAGATCGAAACTCGTCTTGAAACAACGGCCACCAAGGCAGACGTCCAGGACAGCGTCAATGCATTGATCAAGTGGATCGTTGCAACTTCAGCACTGCTGGGCGTGGCCGCGATCACTGTCATGACGTTCGTACTCAATAACGCCGTGCCTAAACCAGCTAATACGCAGTTCACGCCAGCTTCACCGATCATCATCACCGTCCCGGTACCGTCAGGTGCTGCGCTGCCAAGCCCGCCAACCAAGTAATTTATTGCGTATCCAGCAACACCGCGCCCTCGACAGACCCGCCAAGTGCGCGTTTTTTCGCTAAGGCATCGCTAAGTGTTGATCCGTAAGCTGAGCGCCGACGGGTCTGACCGGAATGCGCGAACGGTTCTGTTAGTTATCGCACGGTGATGTTCGTCCATTCGTTATATTTTTCGTATTCGCTGCGCCGCCGCGCAGGAACACACTGAGGATGGGATCATGGACAATCAGAAATCGGATGATGGTAATGCGCGCAATGTCGGCAGTGAAGGTACGGGCAGCAGCATGGGCAAGGCCAGTGACGCCACCCAGCCCATGGCGGAACGCTTCGCGTCGTCCGCCCATGCCGGCGTCGACAAGGTCTCGGGCGCCATGACCGAAGTGAGCACCAAGATGGACGAAAAAACCCACCAGTTGGCCGACGCTTACAAGCACTTCGCCGAAACTGGCCGCGACTATGTCCGCACCAGCCCGGCCACGTCGCTGTTGGTGGCGCTGGGCGCCGGCTTCGTGCTGTCGAAGTTACTGAGCCGCCGACATTAATTCTGCATCGCCACACCTGCCTGCTGACCGGCCACACGCCGGCCAGGGGCAGGCGCGCGTCTCCACTTCAAGGTAGTCAATGACAACACAACACAATCCTGCCGACACGGCACGCAAGGTCGCCATCATGGTCGGTAACGGCACAGATGGGCCGATGGTGCGCAAGATTTACACCGCGCTGCTGGCCCATGGCGCCTTGCCACGGCTGGTCGGCAGCCGCTTGGGCAAGATCGAGGCGAACGACAAGAGCGTGCTGTATGTCGAAAACACGCTCGAAGCCGGCCCCGCGGTGCTGTACGACGCGCTGGTGGTGCCTGATGGCGCCGCGGCCATCAGCAGCCTGGCCTGCGATGCGCTCGCGCTCGCGTTCGTGCGCGAACAATACCGTCACTGCAAGCCGATCATGGTGCTGGGGGAAGGCGCCAGGCTGCTGCACCAGGCCAGCGTGCCGCCGGCGCTGCCCGACGGCTCGCTTGACCCGGCCCTGTTTGGCATCGATGGCGCCGACCTGGTAGCGTCCATCAGCGCCTTCAAGCTGGCGCTGACGGCGCGCCGCTCGTTTGCACGCGCCGGCTTTGCCGGCTAGTTTCAGTGCTTGGCCAGCGCCACCGTCGCCGGCGCGGCCGGCGGATGGCGGCGCATCCGGGCCACGACCCGCTTGATCAGGTGTTCCAGGTCGTCGATGTAGGTGAATACCGCCGGCACCACCAGCAGGCTGAGCAGCGTCGACGTAATCAGGCCGCCGATCACCGCAATGGCCATTGGCGAGCGGAAGCTGGGATCGGCGCCCCAGCCCAGCGCCAGCGGCATCATGCCGGCGCCCATCGCAATGGTGGTCATGATGATTGGCCGGCTGCGCTTGTGGCAGGCGTCGACCAGCGCATCGAAGCGGTCCATGCCGGCCTGGCGCGCCAGGATCGCGTAGTCGACCAGCAGGATCGAGTTCTTCGTCACAATCCCCATCAGCATGATCAGGCCTATCATCGATGGCATCGACAGCGCCTTGCCGGTAATGAGCAGCGCCACGAAGGCGCCGCCAATCGACAGCGGCAGCGCCGCCAGGATCGTCACCGGCTGCATGAAGTCCTTGAACAGCAGCACCAGCACGCCGTAGATGCACAACACCCCGATCAGCATCGCGATGCCGAAGCTGGCAAACAGCGCCGCCATTTCCTGGGCGTCGCCCAGTTCGGCGATTTTCACCGACGACGGCAGTGCCTTCATCGACGGCAGCGCGCGCGCTTCTTCATTGACCTGGCCCAGCGAGCGGCCCGACAGCTCCACTTCCAGCGTCACGTTGCGGCTGCGATTGAGGCGGTCGATTTGCGCCGGGCCGCTTTCCATCGTGATGCTGGCCACGTTGTCGAGCGTGACCGGGCCATGCTTGCCGGGCACCGTCAGGCGTCCGATGGCGGCCAGGTCGGCGCGCACCGCGTTGGGCAGCTTGACCCGGATCGGCACCTGGCGCTCGGCCAGGTTCATCTTGGTCAGTGCGGTATCGTAATCGCCGGCAGTGGCCACACGCACCGTTTCGCCGATCGCGGTGGCGGTCACGCCCAGGTCGGCCGCCTTGGCAAAATCAGGCCGCACGATGATTTCAGGGCGCACCAGCGACGCGCTGGAGCTGACGTTGCCGATGCCGTGCAGCGTGCGCAGGTCGCGCTCGACCGCTTGCGCGGCCGCCTTCAGGGCGACCGGGTCTTCGCTGCGCAGCACCAGCTGCATCTTGACGCCGGTGTCTTGCGGTCCCACGTTGAAGCGCGCGCCAGGAATCTGGTCCAGCTTGGCGCGGATCTGGCTTTCGATGTCGGCCAGCGATTCCTTGCGGTCGGTGCGGTGCAAGGTGGTCAGCGTCAGCACGGCGCGCCGCGCTTCGGCCGCCGCGCCGGGCGCGAAGGCGTCGCCGCTGGAGCCGCCGCCGATCGAACTGAAGATGCTTTTCACGCCCGGCACCTGCATTGCAGCCAGACGGGCGCGCTCGGCCACGACGCGCGTTTCGGCCAGTGTGGAGCCGGGCGGCAGTTCCAGGTTGATCATCGTCTGCGCGCGGTCGGCAGGCGGCACGAAACCGGTCGGCAGCAGGAACACCAGTCCGATCGAGCCGGCAAAAAACGCCGCCGACGCGATTGCCGTCACCAGGCGGTGGCGCACGCACCACATCATGGCGATCAGGTAGCGCCGCATCAGCCAGCTGTCTTTTTCTTCGGTGTGCGGCACCGGTTTCAGAATATAGGCGGCCATCATCGGCGTGAGCAGACGGGCCACCACCAATGACGCGAGAATGGCCAGCACTGCGGTCCAGCCGAACTGCTTGAAGAACAGGCCGGGCACGCCGCCCATGAAGGCGGTCGGCAGGAACACCGCCACCAGCGCAAACGTGGTGGCGATCACCGCCATGCCGATTTCGTCGGCCGCTTCCATCGCCGCCTGCATCGGGGTTTTGCCCATGCGCAGATGGCGCGAGATGTTTTCAATCTCGACGATCGCGTCGTCCACCAGCACCCCGACCACCAGCGCTAGCGAAAGCAGGGTGACGGTGTTGAGCGTGTAGCCGAACCAGTACTGGCCCAGGAAGGCGGGGATCACCGACAGCGGCAGCGCGGCCGCTGCCACCAGCGTGGCGCGCCAGTCGCGCAGGAACCACCACACCACCAGCACGGCCAGGATCGCGCCTTCGTACAGCAGTTCCATCGAGCCGTTGAAATTTTCTTTCACCGGGAAGGCATTATCGATCACTTCTTTCAACACCACGTTGGCGTGCGCCGCCTGCAGATCCTTGATGGCGGCGCGTGCGCCGGTGGCGACGGCGATTTCGCTGGCGCCCTTGGTGCGGAAGATTTCGAAGCCGACCACCCGCTTGCCATCCTGCTCGGCGATCGAGCGCGCTTCGGCCACGGTGTCATTGATTGCCGCGATCTGGTCGAGCCGCACGCGGCGCCCGTCCGGCAACGGAATATCCATGGCCGCCAGTTCGGCGGCGGTCTTGACGGTGGCGATGGTGCGCACCGATTGCTCGGCGCCGCTGATGTCGCCGCGTCCGCCGGGCGCTTCGCGCTGCACGCTGCGCAGCTGGCGCGAGACGTCGACTGCGGCCACTTTCAGCGCCGCCATGCGCGCGTCGTCGAGTTCGACGCGGATCTCGCGGAACGCGCCGCCAACCCGCTTGATCGCCCCCACGCCCGGCACGCTGAGCAAGCGCTTGGCGACCGTGTTGTCGACAAACCAGGACAGTTCCTGGTCGTCCAGCGCCACGTTGCCCGGCACGGCGGCAGCGGTGGCGGTGAAGGTCATGATGACCCGTCCGGCGGTGGACGCCTTGGTCACGGTCGGGTCGCGCATTTCGGCCGGCAGGTCGGCCTTGACGCGGGCCACCGCGTCGCGCACGTCGTTGACGCCCTCGGCGATATTTTTCTCCAGGATGAATTCAACGGTGATGGTTGCCACGCCGTCGAGCACCCGGGTGTAGATGTTTTTTACGCCTTGCAGCGTGGCGACGGCGTCCTCGATCTTGCGCGCCACTTCGGTTTCCAGCTGGGCCGGCGCGGCGCCGTCGAGCACCGCAGTGACGGTCACGATGGGCAGTTCGATGTCAGGGAAGTCTTGCACCGCATTGGCCTTGTAGGCCAGCAGGCCGGCCAGCGTCAGCAGCGCAAACAGCATGATCGCCGGGATCGGGTTCTTGATCGACAGGGATGAAAAGTTCATGGTCTATCCTTACTTCTCGACCCGGCGCACCATGTCGCCTTCGTTGAGGAAACCGGCGCCGCTGACCACCACCAGCGCGTCGGGCGCGAGGCCGTTCAGCACTTCGATACGGTCT
Organism: Pseudomonadota bacterium; assembly: GCA_040390915.1. Classification (GTDB taxonomy): domain Bacteria; phylum Pseudomonadota; class Gammaproteobacteria; order Burkholderiales; family Burkholderiaceae_D; genus Telluria_A. The sequence continues at coordinate 63,456 of JAZJXM010000019.1, read as the reverse complement.
TTCAGGCGGCGCCCGGACTGCACCTTGAGCTGGCTCACGCGCTGGTCCTGGTTAAGCCGGAACACATAGCTGAAACCATCGCGCACCACCACTGCCTGCTGCGGCACCGTCATTGCATCCGATGTGCCCAGCTCGAACTGGCCGCTGGCGAACATGCCGGCCTTGAACGGCGCATTGCCGGCGGCACTGGCCGGCAAGTCCACATACACCATGGCCGAACGGGTTTGCGGGTCGATGGTGGGCGCGATCATGCGCACCTTGCCGGTCAGTTCGCTGCCGTTGGCCGCCTTGATCAGGGCGCTGGTGCCCGGATGCAAACGGGTCAATTCAGTGGCGGTGACTTCAGCGCGCCATTCAAGGCGACCCTGGCGGATCATGCGGAACAATTCGGTGCCCACGCCGGTCACGGCGCCGACGGTGGCGCTGCGCGCGGAGATGACGCCGCTGTCGGGCGCCACCACCTGCGTGTATTTCAGGCGCAGCTGTTGCGACGCCAGCGCCGCCTTGGCCGAGGCAATGCGCGCCCTGGCGGTGGTTTCCAGGGTCTGGTACTGGCTGATCTGCTGCGCCGACAGCGCGCCCGAGCTTTGCAGCGCGCGCGCGCGGCCGGCATTGGCGCTCGCCTCGGCAGCATTGGCTTCCGCTTCCATCAGCGCCGCGCGGGCCTGCGCCAGATCGGCGTTGATGCTGTCGTCGGAGAACGCGGCCAGCAGCTGGCCTTTCTTGACGACGTCGCCGACGTTCACGCGCACTTCGGTCAGGCGCAAGCCGCCCGACTCGCTGCCGATGATCGCTTCCTGCCACGCGCTCACATTGCCGTTGGCGGCCAGCAGGATCGGCAGCTTGGCTGGCGCTGGGCGGGTTGTCGTCACGGTGAGGGCTGGCTTGACCGGGGCCGGTGGCGTGGCGGCTTTGCCGCCGCAGCCGGCAGTGAAGACGGCCAGGAACAGTGCAGGTACAGGTTTGAGCAAATGTTTTTTCATGTTCTTATCCATTGTTTTTTATGGTCCAGCCGCCGCCGGCGGCGCGATACAGCGCGGTCCAGGCGGCATTGCGTTCGCGCTGCAGCGTGATGACGGCGTTTTCCGCCGCCAGCCGCGTGCGGCGCGCGTCTTCCAGTTCCAGCAAGCTGCCCAGTCCCTGCTTGTAGCGCTCTTCGGCGGCCACGAACGCGGCCCGGTAGCCGTCCAGCGCGGCCTGGGCGTCAGCGCTGCGCGCGTTGCTGCTGTCCAGGCTCACCAGCGCCTGTTCCACTTCGCTGACGGCGCGCCGCGCGCTGGCGCGGTAGGCGATCACGGCCGCTTCGTAGCGCGCCTTGGCGGCGTCCACGTTGGCGCCGCGCCGGCCGGCGTCGAACAACGGCAGCGTCAACGCCAGCGGGCCGATGGTCCAGGTGTCGGTCTGGATGTTCTCGCCGCCGCTGCGGAAGTTGGCTGCGCCGACCGAGCCCGACAAGGACAGGCGCGGATAGCGCTGGGCGCGCGCGCTGCCCACTTCGAAGCTGGCCGCGGCCACTTCGCGTTCAGCCGCGTACACGTCCGGCCGCTGCGCCAGTAGCTCGGCCGGCAAGGCGCTGATGGCGATTGCCGGCGCGGCCACGGCGGCGCTGGGGGCCAGGCGCGCGCGCAGTGCCGGTTCGTCGATCGCGCTCAGCGCCGAGAGCACTTTGACGTCGATGTCGCACAGCGCGCGCTGCAAGGTGGCGCGCCCGTTGCCGTCAGCGGCGCTGGCGCGTGCCAGTGCCGCCGTGGCCGGGGCCTGAAAGCCGGCATCGGCGGCGAGCTGGGTCATGCGCGCACTGTCCACGCGCGACGCAGCATCGAGTTTGGCCACTGCCAGCAGTTGCTCGCAAGCGCGCAGGCCGTAATACTGGTTCGCCACTTCGGCTGCCACCGCCACCCGCGCTTCGTGCCAGCCGGCGGCAGCGCCAGCCAGGCGCGCCTGGGCCGCATCGCGCTCGTAGCGGCGCGCGCCGAACAGGTCGATCTCCCAGGCCGATTGCAAGGCCACCTGGCTGGCGGTGCCGCCCGGCAGCGTGCTTTGCTGGTTGGCGCGGCTCACGCTCAGGGCCGCGTCCAGCGATGGCAGCAGCGCCGCGCTGGCCGCCACGCGCTGCGCGCGCGAACCGGCAATGCGGGCGCCGGCGCTTGCCACTGTCGGGCTGGCCGCCTGCGCCGTGTCAATCAGCTGCGCCAGCAGCGGGTCGCCTTGCGCGCGCCACCAGCCGTTCAAATCGGTCAAGCTGCCGTTATGTGCCAGCGGCGCCTGCCATTGGGCGGGCGCGGGCACATCGATTTTGCTGGCCGGCGCCAGCGCGCAGGCCGACAAAACCAGCGGCAGCGCGGCCAGGCCACAGGTGCGAAGTAGCTTCATGTTTTCTTATCCAGTGGTGTCGGGGTTGCGGCGCCGCGGCGCGCCTGTTCGGCATCGACCATGGCCACGGCGTAGTCGACCATGCGCGCCATCCAGGTGTCGATCGCGCTGTCGGTGGCCAGCAGCTGCGGGCGGATGGTGTCGATCACGTCGCGCGTGAGCATCAGCTGAATGGCCATGCCGACCACGCAAAACGCCAGGCGCGACAGGTCATCGTCGTGTTCAATGTCCTGCACGCCCATGTGGCGGCCCAGCAGCTGCATCAGTCCCGCATGCGCCGGGCGGATGCCGTTGTCGACCTTTTCGTGCCACAGGCCGGTCGGCTCCAGCATTTCGCGGTACCACAGGCGCATGCACATGCGCGCCAGGTCGCCCTGTTTGAGGGGGGCGAGCAGCTGCGAATAGAAAGCCAGCAGCGATTCGGGCAGCGTCTTGTCCGGGTTGGTGAAAGCGGCGATGTCCTCGTGCGGCTTGGGCGCCGGCTCGATAAACGCGGCGCGGTACAGGCCGGCCTTGTCGCCGAAGTAGTAGCTGATCGAGGCGATGTTGGTGCCGGCCGCCAGCGCGATTTCGCGGGTGGAGGTCTTGGCGAAGCCTTGTTCGGCAAACAGCCGCATGGCCGCGTGCAGCAGCCGTTCGCGCGATAGCACGCCGTCCGAGCGCGACTTGCGTCCCTCGTCGGCAAGTGGTGGTGTCTTTTCCATGCGATGATTAAAACATAAAAATCAAACGATTGATATAAGTTAATCGATTGATTTAGTTAAATTCTGGAACTTTTTCATAACGTTGCCGCAATAGGTAGATGGAGCCGGATTTCCCTGCTTCCTTTCTGAAAGCAAGCACATGAGAATGATGTTTGTTGCGCTGTTGGCCGCCATGATGACCCTGCCGGCCCCTGCCGCGACGCCAGATGCCAGCCAGCAGGCGCTGCACGTATTGAACCGTATTGCCTACGGCCCGGCGCCCGGCGACGTCGCGCGGGTGGCGCAGATGGGCGCGGCGCGCTACATCGAGAGCCAGCTCGATGCGGCCGCACTGCCGTATCCGGCCGCGCTCAACGAACGCCTGGCCGCGTTGGCGACACCGAACCTGGCCACCGGCGCCGCGCTGGCGCGCTTTGTCGAACTGCGGCGCGACGCGCGCAACGAGGAGCCTGGCGCCAAGCAGCGCCGCGCCGACGGCTACCGCGAGATGGTGCGCGAAACCGACCAAGCGCGCCTGCTGCGCGCCATCTATTCGCCGCGTCAGCTGGAAGAGGTGATGGTCGATTTCTGGTACAACCACTTCAACGTCTACGCCAACAAAGGCAGCGGCCGCGCGACCGTGGCCAGCTACGAGCGCGATGCAATCCGTCCCCACGTTTTCGGTTTGTTTCGCGCGCTGCTTGGCGCAACGGCCAAACATCCGGCCATGCTGTTCTACCTGGATAACCAACTGTCAAAGGCCGGCGCGCTCAACGAAAACTATGCGCGCGAACTGATGGAACTGCACACGCTGGGCGTGGACGGCGGCTACACCCAGAAGGACGTGACGGAACTGGCGCGCATGCTGACCGGCTGGACGTACGAGCCGCGCGCGCTGATTTTGCGCGGCGAAAGCTTCCGCTTCGATGCGCGGCGCCATGACCAGGATCCCAAGACCTGGCTGGGCAACACGGTCACGCAGCGCGGCCAGGCTGAAGGCGAATATGCGCTCGACGTGCTGGCACGCCATCCATCGACAGCGCGCCATGTCAGCTACCAGCTGGCGCAGTACCTGGTGCAGGACGCGCCGCCGCCGGCCTTGGTCGAACGCATGGCGCGCACCTGGCACGACACCGACGGCGACCTGCGCGCGGTGCTGCGCACGCTGCTCACCAGCGACGAGTTCATGGCGCCAGCTGCGATCGGAGCCAAGTTCAAGACGCCGTACCAGTACGTGGTGTCGGCCGCGCGTGCCGGCGGCGCCGCGCTGGACGATGTGGGGCCGCTGCTGGGGGCGCTCAACCAGCTGGGCATGCCGCTGTACGGCTGCGCCACGCCCGATGGCTACAAGAACACCGAGGCGGCCTGGCTCAATCCCGGCGCGCTGACGCGCCGCATCGCTTTCGCCAGCAGCGCCGGCGCCCGCCTTGATGCGGTCCAGCTCGACGACGTCATCGGCGCGGCGATATCGGCCCGTACCCGCGCACTGGTGGCGGCCAACCCGGCGCCGCTGCGCGCCGCGATGCTGCTTGGCAGTCCCGACTTCATGCAGCGCTAACGAGAGGAATGGCCATGCAACGCAGGCACTTCATTGAATCCATGGCGCTTGGCGCCAGCCTGGTACTGCCGCTCGGGCGCCACGCCTGGGCCGCCACTGGCGAGGCGCCGACCCGCCAGAAACTGATCGTCGTCATGCTGCGCGGCGCGGTCGACGGCTTGAACGTGGTCGCGCCGGTGGGCGACGCCAACTATGCCAGGCTGCGCCCGACCATCGGCCTGGCGGCGCCCGGCCAGGACGGTGGCGCGCTGGACCTGGACGGCTATTTCGGCCTGCATCCGGCGCTGGCGCCGTTGCTGCCACTATGGCAGCAGAAAAAGCTCGCCTTCGTGCACGCCAGCGGCTCGCCCGACGCCACCCGATCCCACTTCGACGCGCAAGACTACATGGAGTCGGCCACGCCGGGCCGCAAGAACACGCCCGACGGCTGGATGAACCGGCTGGTGTCGCAGCTGCCGGGCGAAGCCACGCCGAGCCGGGCGCTGAGCATCGGGCCGCTGATGCCGCGCATCCTGTCCGGCGCCGCGCCGGCAGTCAATCTGCCCAACGGCGCGGCCGGCACGCGCGCCGATGTGCTGGACCGGCCGGCGGTCGGAACGGCGTTCGACCAGCTGTATGCGGAGCACCCGCGCTTCGGGCGCGCCTACGCCGATGGACGCAGCGCGCATCGCGATGTGATGCAGGCGGCAATGGCCAACGAGATGCAGGCCGCCGACAATGGCGCGCCGCTGCCGAACGGTTTTCCCGACGACGCGGCCAGGCTGGCGGCGATGATGCGCAATAACCCCAAGATCCAGCTCGCGTTCGTGGCGCTGGGCGGCTGGGACACGCACGCGCGCCAGGGCGCGGCGAGCGGCCAGCTGGCGGCGCGCCTGGCGCCGCTGGGATCGGGCCTGGCCACGCTGGCCGAACGGCTCGGCCCCCTGTTTGCCGACACGACCGTGATCGTGATGTCGGAATTCGGCCGCACCGCGCGTGAAAACGGCAATGGCGGCACCGACCATGGACATGGCAACGCGATGTGGGTGCTGGGCGGGCCAGTGGCCGGCGGCAAGGTTTATGGCGACTGGAAAGGGGTGGGCGACGCCGCCCTGAACGAGGGGCGCGACCTGCCGGTGACGACCGACTTTCGTGCGGTGCTGGCGCAGGCCGCGGAGCGCCATTTGCGCTTGCCCGAGCGGCAGCTGGCCAGGCTGTTTCCCGAGATGCCGAACAAAGCGCCTGCTTTTCAGCTTTTCAAAGGATAAACTTCGGTTGGCGGGGCGGATAAGTGTTGCGATGCGGCAACAAGCGAAGATAGTGGTTTTACTCTATTGCAGCGCAGCATAAATCGGTTTATATTGGACCTGTCTCCTCCAATACTTCTTCGAAGTTTGGATTATCGCCCGCCCGCCGCAAGGTGCGTGGGCGTTTTTTTGGGCGCTAGCGGCGCTCGGCCAGCGTCAGTGTAAATACGCTGCCGCAGCCAAATTCGCTGGTAAACGACAGCTTGCCGCCCAGCAGATTGGCCAGGTTCTGGCACAGGTACAGGCCCAGGCCGGCCCCTTCCACGTGGCGCGTCGAGCTGGCGTCGAGCTGGGAAAACGCCTGGAACAGCTTGCTCTGGTCTTCGATGCGGATGCCGTTGCCGCTGTCGGCCACGGCAATTTCGGTCATCAGCTGGCCATGTTCGAGTTTTTGCGCCAGCTGCACCCGCACCGTTCCGGACTCGGTGAACTTGATTGCGTTGTTGACCAGGTTGATCAGGATCTGGGTCACGGCGCGCCGGTCCGCGTCGATCACGATGGCCTCATTGGGCAGCTGCACCGACAGCTGCAAGCCCTTTTGCGCCGCCAGCGGGCGCAGCGAATCGACGGTCTGGCTCACCAGTTCCTGGCATTGCACCCGTTCCAGCGCCAGCGTGACCTTGCCCGCTTCGATCTTGGCCACGTCGAGGATGTCGTTGATCAGCGAGAGCAGGTGGCGCGCGCTGGTGCGAATGGTAGTGAGCTGCTTGTCCTGGTCGGCCGTGAGCGGGCCGGGAAGCTTCATCAGCAGCGCGCCGGTAAAGCCGATGATGGCGTTGAGCGGGGTGCGCAATTCATGCGACATGTTGGCAATAAAGGCCGACTTCATGCGCGACGCTTCGGCCAGTTCCAGGTTCTTGTGCGCGATCTCGCCATTGATGGTTTCCAGTTCGGCCGCATGGTGCGCCAGGCGCATGTTCAATTCGATCACCTGGCGTTCGCGCGCCTGCAATTCGCTGTTGACCTGCACCGCCTGCTCGTAGGTGGAGATCAACAGGTCGAGAATTTGCTGGCGCCCGGCGTGGATGAAATGCTTCTGGTTGCCCAGGTAGAGCGCGATGCCGTCGGTGTCGGGCGTTGCGCGCAGCTTCTGGTTGACCAGCATGTGGCTGATACGGCTGAGCAGGTATTCCTCGGAATACGGCTTGCGGATGAAGTTGTCGGCGCCGCACTCGATGCCGCGGATGATGTCCTTGGCGTCGTTCAACGCGGTCACCAGGATCACGGGAATGGCGCGTAGCGCGGGATCGGTCTTGATCGCCTGGCACAGCGCATAGCCATCCATTTCGGGCATGATGATATCGGATAGCACCAGCTGCGGCGGGTGTTCCTGCATCAGGGCCAGCGCCAGCTTGCCATTGGCGGCCACCCGCACCCGGTAGGCTTTCGACTGGATCAGCCGGCGCAGGCGCTCGGCCTGGGTGGGACTGTCCTCGACGATCAGAATTTCAAATTCTTCGGGCTGAATATCACACGTAGCATCCACTTGCGCGCTCCTGGAGCATGGCTGGGGTGGAAGCGACTATATCACGCATCCTCGCCCTGAAAAGCACCGCTACGCCAGGTCAGCACCAGCGTGTCGCGGTGGCCGTTTTCGCCCGTTGCCTGGATCGGGGTCGACTCGTGAATCACGCGCGCATCGTCGAGCAGCAGCAGTGTCCACGGCTCGAGCATGGTGAAGCGCTTGCCGTCCGGTCCTTCTGCTTCGAACACGCGCGTCTCGCCGCCCTTGACGTGGTGGCGCCCGACCAGCAGCACGGCGACGAAATCGACACCGTCGCGGTGGGCGCCCTCCGGGGTAGGGCGGCCGATGCCGTCCAGGGTGTCAATACGGAACTGGTGCGCCTCGACGAACCAGGGTTGCTGGCCCTTGACCTGCGAGCAGGCGTTGCCGAGCGCGCGCAGCAGGCGGTTCCAGGCCGGCAGCGCCAGCGTGGCCGGGTCGATCGGCTCGAACAGGCGGTGCATGCCGCCGTGCAGGGCGTTGTACTCGACCGGCTGCCAGTGGGCGCGGTGGGTGGTCTGGGCCAGGCCCGCGCCGTCGTCGATGAAGCAGGAATGGCGGCGGCGCCGATAACGCCCGCCGTCCTTGAGGTAGTTGTCGGTGGCCAGGTCGTTCCAGCTCGCGGCCAGCGCGTCCAGTTCGGGCAGTGTGCAATGGGCCAGGCTGCAGACATCGGCCGGCTTGAGCAGCGCGTAGCCGCTGGTGCGCAGTGCGCTGGTCAATTCAGAAATGGCGTTAAAAGGCGGTGCAGGTGTCGTCATGCCGCTAGCGTAGCATTTTTTGGACTACCTGATGCGGCGCTGGCTGGTCTTGGCATCGAACGCCAGCGAGCGCAGTACGCCATCGATGCTGACGTTGACGGTGTTGACCTGGCGCGGCAGCACGTCGGCCAGCACGTCGTCATGCACTTGCGCCACCTGGCTTGGCGTCGTGTTTTTCAGCTCCTGGTACAGCACCACGCTATCGAGGCCGGCCTTCATGCCGATCCATTCGAGCGGCAGGCGCCCGCCATCCTGGTCCAGCAAATAGAAGTGCTGATCGAGGTACTGGCGCAGCAGCGCTTCGTCAGGGCTGCTGCCCAGGTCGACCTGGCGCCCGGCCAGTTTGGACAGCAGCGCTTCGATGTCGTGCGCCATGAAGGTATGTACCACTTCGATGCTGCCGTTATGCTGGTTGAACGACAGGTCGGAAATACCCATCTGGAAGCGGTGCGCCAGTGCAGCGGCGCAGGCGCTGGCCAGCATCAGCGCCAGTGCCAGGCGCTTCATTTGCTTGCCTTGGCGGGCGCCAGCGGCACCTTGATGTCGCGCATCAGGTCGTCCTTATTCTTTTCTGACTTGAACAGTTCCATGCGCGACGGCGTGATCTTGCGCGGCCAGGCGTTGTTGGCGGTGTCGATGTCGGCCGTTTCCCAGAACGGATCTTCGACCAGTCCCACCATCGGCTCGTCGGTGACGATCAGCTTGGTGATCTTGCGCGGCGAGTAGCGCCACACTTCGGCCGGAATGCGTTCGATGGTCTTCTTGCCCGACTTCAGTGCGATTTCCAGCACCAGCGGCGTGGCCAGCCCGCCCAGGTTGGAGAAATCGACCAGGTACAAGTGCTTGCCCTGCTTGAGCAGCGCCTTTTCCCAGTCTTCCAGTTCGCCCCGGCCCGCGGCAAACTTGTTGCGGTCCTTGTTGGTGACCGTGTAGTCGTCATGCTCGTTGTAGAAGTCCTTCAGTTCCGGGTGCTGCTCGATGCGGCGCGGCGTGCCCTTGTCGCGCTGGCTTGACATCGACACCGGCTCGGCATCCTTGCGCGCGCGCAGCCAGGCCTTTTCGATGGCCGGGTCGCCGCTGTTGATGCCGTATTCGGTGATGCCGTCGACGCTCACGTCGACCGCGTCGGTGCCGTAGAACCAGCCGCGCCAGAACCAATCGAGGTCGGTGCCGGAAGCATCTTCCATGGTGCGGAAAAAATCGGCCGGGGTCGGGCGCTTGAACTTCCAGCGCTGCGCATACTCGCGGAAAGCGAAGTCGAACAGCTCGCGTCCCAGTACTGTCTCGCGCAGGATATTGAGCGCGGTGGCCGGCTTGGCATAGGCATTGTTGCCGCGCTGGGTGACCGAATCGGAATTGGTCATCACCGGCACCTGGTTCTTGCTGCGCATGTAGTCGACGATGTCGCGCGGTTCGCCGCGCTTGACCGGGAAGTCTTCTTCCCAGGCGCGCGCGGCCAGAAATTCGAGGAACGTATTCAGGCCTTCATCCATCCAGGTCCACTGGCGCTCGTCGGAGTTGACGATCATCGGGAAGTAGTTGTGGCCCACTTCGTGGATGATGACGTCGATCAGGCCGTACTTGGTGCGCTTCGAATACGTGATCTCGCCGGTCTTCTTGTCCTTGACCGGACGCGGGCCGTTAAACGAAATCATGGGAAACTCCATGCCGCTGACCGGCCCGTTGACCGAAATGGCCACCGGGTAAGGGAAGTCGAACGCGTACTTGTTGTACTGCTCGATGGTGTGGATGATGGTCTGGGTCGAATATTTCTCCCACAGCGGGTTGGCTTCCTTCGGGTAGAACGACATGGCCATCATGTCGGTGCCGCCCTTCTTGTAGCCCTGCGCATCCCAGATAAACTTGCGGCTGCTGGCAAATGCGAAGTCGCGCACGTTGGCGGCCTTGAAGTGCCAGGTCCTGGTCGCGTTCGAGCGCAGCTTCTCGGCAGCTTCAGCTTCCTTCTGGGTCACGATCAGCACCGGGCTGGCGCTGGTTTTGGCCTGCAGCAGGCGCGCGCGCTGCGCTTCGCTCAGCACCGCATCCGGGTTTTGCAGCACGCCGGTGCTGGCCACGATATGGTCGGCCGGAACCGTCACTTCGATATCGTAGTCGCCAAATTCGAGCGTGAATTCACCATCGCCGATGTACTGCTTGTTTTGCCAGCCAGCCGCATCGTAGTAGGCGGCCATGCGTGGGAACCACTGGGCGATCTCGAAAATATCGTTCTTGTCGTCGACGTCGAATTTTTCGTAGCCGTTGCGCCGTCCCAGCACGTTCATTTCCGGGATGTTGTAGTTCCACCCAAGCTGGAACGCGAAGCTGGCGCCCGGGCGCAGCGGCTGCGGCAGGTCGATCCGCATCATGGTCTTGTTGACCGTGTAGCTGAGCGCCTGCCCGGCGGCGCTCAGGCTGGTGATGTTGAAGCCGCCTTCGAATGTGCGGCTCTCAAGCATGAAACGCATCGCTTCGAACTTGACGCCATCGGCCTGGCGGCCATTGGCCCACGCTTCGCGCGATGGCACGCTGGCAATGGCGCGGTTGTCCGAATCGGCGCGCACCATGTTCTGGTCCAGCTGCACCCACAGGTAGGCCAGCGTGTCGGGCGAATTGTTATGGTAGGTGATGGTGCCGCTACCGTTGATGCGGCGCTGCGCCTCGTCCAGCGTGGCGCGCAAGGCGTAGTCGGCGCGCTGCTGCCAGTAGGCGTGGCCGGGCGCGCCCGAGGCGGTGCGATTGGCGCCGGGCGTGGGCAGCAGCTCGTCGAGCTGGCGGAATTTGTCGTCCACGAACGGTTCGCCTGCCAGGACGGGAAGGGCAAGGCAGGCGGCCAGCGCAAAGACAAGACGGATGTTCAGCATGAGCAGCTTATTTCTTGGTTTTCAATGGCGTACTGAAGTCCTTCATCAGGTCGTCCTTGCCTTTTTCGGTCTTGAACAGTTCCAGGCGCGACGGCGTGATCTTGCGCGGCCAGGCGTTGTTGGCGGTGTCGATGTCGGCCGTTTCCCAGAACGGATCCTGGACCAGCCCCACCATCGGTTCGTCGGTGACGATAAGCTTGGTGACCTTGCGCGGCGAATAGCGCCACACTTCGGCCGGAATGCGTTCGATGGTCTTCTTGCCCGACTTCAGTTCGATCTCCAGCACCAGCGGCGTGACCAGCCCGCCCAGGTTGGAAAAATCGACCAGGTACAAATGCTTGCCCTGCTTGAGCAGCGCCTTTTCCCAGTCGTCCAGCTCGGCCATGGTCTCTTGCGCCTTGTTGCGGTCCTTGTTGGTGACCGTGTAGTCGTCATGCTCGTTGTAGAAGTCTTTCAGTTCCGGGTGCAGGTCGATGCGGCGCGGCGTGCCCTTGTCGCGCTGGACCGAGAGCGACACCGGTTCGGCATCCTTTTGTGCCTTGTTCCACGCCTTTTCGATGGCCGGGTCGCGGCTGTTGACGCCATATTCGGTGATGCCGTCGACGCTGACGTCGACCGCGTCGGTGCTGTAGAACCAGCCGCGCCAGAACCAATCGAGGTCGGTGCCGGAAGCGTCTTCCATGGTGCGGAAAAAATCGGACGGGGTCGGACGCTTGAATTTCCAGCGGCGCGAATATTCACGGAAGGCGAAGTCGAACAGCTCGCGTCCCAGCACCGTTTCGCGCAGCACCGTCAGGGCCGCGGCCGGCTTGGCATAGGCGTTGTTGCCGAACTGGAGCAGCGACTCCGAGTTGGTCATGATCGGCACCTGGTTTTTGCTGCGCATGTAGTCAACGATGGTGCGCGGCTCGCCACGCGAGCGCGGGAAGTTTGCTTCCCATGCGTCTTCGGCCAGGCCCTGGATGAAAGTATTCAAGCCCTCGTCCATCCAGGTCCACTGGCGCTCGTCCGAATTGACGATCATCGGGAAGTAATTGTGGCCCACTTCGTGGATCACCACGCCGATCAGGCCATACTTGGTGCGCTTCGAATAGGTGATCTCGCCGCTCTTCTTGTCCTTGGTCGGACGCGGGCCGTTAAACGAAATCATCGGGTATTCCATGCCGCCGACCGGGCCGTTGACCGAAATGGCCACCGGATACGGATAGTCGAACGCGTACTTGTTGTACTGCTCGACGGTGTGGATGATGGCCTGGGTCGAATATTTCTCCCACAGCGGGTTGCCTTCCTTGGGGTAGAACGACATGGCCATCATGTCGGTGCCGTCCTTCTTGTAGCCCTGTGCATCCCAGATGAATTTGCGGCTGGCTGCAAACGCGAAGTCGCGCACATTGTCGGCCTTGAAGTGCCACGTCCTGGTGGCGTTCGAGCGCAGTTTTTCGGCCGCTTCGGCTTCCTTCTGGGTCACGATCAGCACCGGGCTGGCGCTGGTTTTTGCCTGCTGCAGGCGCGTGCGCTGGATCGCGCTCAGTACCGCGTCGGGGTTTTGCAGCACGCCGGTGCTGGCCACGATATGGTCGGCCGGCACCGTCAGCTGCACGTCGTAGTCGCCAAATTCGAGCGTGAATTCGCCGCCGCCCAGGAACTGCTTGTGCTGCCAGCCGTAGACGTCGTAATAGGCGGCCATGCGCGGGTACCAGTGTGCGATTTCAAACAGTTCATTGGTCTGCCCATCGAAGCGCTCGAAACCGGTGCGACCGCCCGACACTTTCGCTTCGTTGATGCGGTAGCTGAAAGCGAGCGAGAACGCCAGGCTGGCGCCCGGCGCGAGCGGCTGCGCCAGGTCGATCCGCATCATGGTCTTGTTGATCGTGAACGGCAGCGCCTGGCCGTCGGCGCCTTTGACCGCGCTGATGCTGAAGCCGCCCTCGAAGGCGGGGCCCTCGAGCATCGAGCGCATCGCATCAAAGCGCATGCCGTCTTCGGCGCTGCGGCCCTTGGACCAGGCTTCGCGCGAAGGCACCGTGGCCGAGCGGTGGGCGTCCGAGTCCGGCTGGAAGATATTCTGGTCCAACTGCAGCCACAGGTAGCGCAGCGTGTCGGGCGAGTTGTTGTGATAGTTGATCGACTCGGCGCCAGTGATGGTGCGCGCGCTTTCGTCCAGCGTGGCGCGGATGGCGTAGTCGGCGCGCTGCTGCCAGTAGGCATGGCCGGGCGCGCCGGCCGCATTGCGCACCGCGTTGGCCGTGGGCAGCAGTTCGTCGAGCTGGCGGAACTTGTCGTCTCCTGGTTCAGAGGCGCAGGCCGGGAACGACAGCAACAGGGCAAGCAGGCCGGACGACAAACGCTTCATGGGAACTCCACCGTATAGAGTAAAAAGCAAGCATTCTAAGCTGTGCGATTGGCCAATTACCTTTTGGAATTGTAAAAAACCTGAAACATGCGCGTAGTCGCGAGTTATGATGTTTAAGAGGAATCAACGGGGGCGGGGAAGCACGCATGAACGTTAAATTCAAGGCAACAATTCTGATCGTCGACGGCGCGCCAGGGCCGTTGGCGCGGCTCGAAGAGCTGCTGGGCGAGCGTTATCATGTGCTGCAGGCGCACCAGGGCTTTGACGCCGTCCGGCTGGCGCAGGAAACGCCGCGCCCGGACCTGATCCTGCTTGGCATGACGCTGCCGGACATGGATGCTTATACGGTGTTCAACGAAATCAAGTGCGGCTTCCTGTCGGCCGACATCCCGGTCATCTTCATGACCCCCGAGGCGCAGCCGCAGGACGAGCGGCGCGCCATGCGCAGTGGCGCCAGCGACGTCATCACGCTGCCGCTGTCGCCGGAAATTCTGCTGGCCCGGGTGGCCACCCACGTCCAGCTCAAGCTGGCGCGCGCCATGCTCAAGGACCAGCAAAGCCATTTCGCGCACTTGGTGGCCGAGCGCACCCGCGACGTGATGAATTTGCAGGACGCGACCATCATCGCGATGGCCTCGCTGGCCGAATCGCGCGACCCGGAAACGGGCAACCATATCCGCCGCACCCAGCACTACGTGGCCGCGATGGCGCGCGAGCTGCGCTTTCACGAGCGCTATGCCGACCAGCTGGGCGACGATCAGATCGCGCTGCTGTTCAAGGCGGCGCCGCTGCACGACATCGGCAAGGTGGGGGTCCCCGACAGCATCTTGCTCAAGCCTGGCAAGCTGACGGAGGACGAATACGACATCATGAAGCTGCACACCGTGTATGGACGCGACGCGATTGCCGGGGTTGAACTGACGCTGGGCGAGAGCAACCAGTTCTTGCGCTACGCCAGCGAAATCGCCTATTCGCACCAGGAGCGCTGGGACGGTTCGGGCTACCCGCAAGGCCTGGCCGGGCATGCCATTCCGCTATCGGCGCGCCTGATGGCGGTGGCCGACGTGTACGACGCGCTCATTTCGGCGCGCCGCTACCGGCCCGCCTTTACCCACGAAACGGCGCTCGAGCTGATACGCCAGGGGCGGGGCGAACATTTCGATCCCGACGTGGTTGACGCGATGCTGGCGGTGGAAGAAAAATTCAGGACCATCGCGGCCCAGTTCCAGGGACTGCGGCGCAGCTACTGATCGACGATGCCGGGCAGGTTGCGGCGCACACGGGGAGTGCATCGGATGCGAACTCAGGGTTACCTGGCATTTGTTACCGGGATTTGCCTGACCATCTGGACCTGCCTGCTGGTCTTGGGCGTGCAGCAGGACGCCGTGCGCAGCAATTTTTTGCGCGACACCGACAAGGTGGCCAGCGACGCCAACGTGCGCCTGCAGATTTATTTCGACATGCTGCTCAGCATCAAGGGCACGTTTGCCATCAACGAGCGGGTCGACCGGGCCCAGTTTGCGCGCTTCGTGCACGAACTCAATCTGACCGAGCGCTACCCGGGCTTTCAGGCGATCCAGTTCGTGCGCCACGTGCGCGCGCCGGAGCTGGCGCGCTTTAGCGCCGCCGTGCGCGCCGATACCAGCCTGGTGGCGAACGGCTATCCGGGCTTCACGGTCCATCCGGTGGCCGAACGGGAAGACCACTACCTGATCGAATTCAACGAGCCGATGAAAGGCAACGAGAATGCCTTCGGCCTCGACCTGGCGGCGCTGGCGCCGCACCGCGCCGCGCTCGAACTGGGGCGCGACAGCGGCAACATCGTCGCCACCGAGCGCATCATCCTGGTCCAGGACGCGAGCAAGCAGCCGGGCTTTGTGGCGCGCGCCCCGGTGTACCGCACCGGCATGCCGTTGACCACCATCGGCGAGCGGCGTGCTGCGCTGGTGGGCTGGGTGGCCATCGTATTTCGGGTCAAGAACCTGATGCAGGAAGTGATCGACCCGGCGCTGATGAACCAGCTATCGTTTCGCATCCACGACGCCGGCGACGTGAGCGCCGGCGCTGCCGCCCCACCGGGCAAGAACAACATCATGTTCGACACCAGCGGTGCGGGCGCGCCCGCGCTGCCAGGGCTGGTCAGTGAGAAGCGCCTGAACGTCGCCCAGCGCCAGTGGGTGATCCGGTTCGCCGCGCGCGAAGGCAGCCGTTACAGCCGCGACCTGTCCAGCGTGGCCTGGATCGCCTCGGGCGGCGTGTTGATCAGCGCCTTGATCGCGGCGCTGCTGGTCGCCTCCGAGCGCAGCCGCACTCTGGCAGCCCAGGTGCGCGCCACGCTCGACGAGCAGCGCGCCTTCCAGGACAGCGCCAGCGTCGGCATCGCCCTGTTTGCCGACGGCGTCATCATGCGCTGCAATCGCGGCCTGGAAGAGATGGTGGCTTATCCGCCCGGCACGCTGGCCGGGCAGCCGGTCTCGGTGCTGACCGGCGCCGAGCCGTTCGCGTTCGAGACGCAAGCGCGGCGCTGGCAGGGCGAGCGCAAACTGGTGCGCAAGGACGGCAGCGCGATCTGGTGCCTGGTCAACGGCAAAGCGCTTACCGAGAGCGCGCTGTCGCACGGCGGGGTGTGGGTGATCCAGGATATCAGCGACCGCAAATACACCGAAGCGGCGCTGGTGGACGCCAAGGACGGCCTCGAACACAGCTTGACCGAACTGGCGCAGCAAAAGGCCAATGTCGAATCGGCGCACAGCGACCTGTCCTCGGTGCTGGTGACGCTCGAGCAGGCCCAGACCAATCTGATCACGTCCGAGAAAATGGCCTCGCTAGGTTCGCTGGTGGCCGGCGTCGCGCATGAACTCAATACCCCGATCGGCAACAGCCTGTTGACTGCCAGCGCGCTGGGCGACATGGTGACCGAGTTCGAGAAAAAATATGCCGCCGGCGGCGTCAAGCGCTCCACGCTCGAAGCCCACCTGGCCGATTGCCGCCTGGCCTGCACCATCATGACCAACTCGCTGCGCCGCGCGGCCGACCTGATCACCTCGTTCAAGCAGGTGGCGGTGGACCAGACCAGCGACCAGCGGCGCCGCTTCGACCTGGCCGAGGTGCTGCACGATACGCTGGCCACCTTTGCCGCCCAGCTGCGGCGCGCCGACTGCGAGGCGCGGGTGGATTGCCCGCCGGCGCTGATGCTCGATTCGTATCCGGGCAGCGTCAGCCAGGTGCTGTCGAACCTGATCAACAACGCGCTGCTGCACGCTTTCGAAGGGCGCAGCACCGGCATCCTGACCATCAACGCGCGCCCGGTCGGTGACGAGCAAGTGCTGCTGGTATTTAGCGACGACGGCGTCGGCATGACGCCCAAGACGCTGCACCAGGTGTTCGATCCGTTCTTCACCACCAAAATGGGGCAGGGCGGCTCGGGGCTGGGAATGAACATCGTCTACAACATCGTCACCAGCATGCTGGGCGGGAGCATCGAGGTCGAATCGAGCGCCGGCAACGGCACCAGCATCACCATCCGCATGCCGCGCGTGGCGCCGGGCCATGCGGCCGACAATCCCGCTGTGTGAGCGGGTGGCGCGATTGTGTGGCATTCTGGGCATTGTTGCCAATCTTCCGAAAGCAAGCATGCGCGCCATTGCAGTTCTCCTGTCCCTGTCTGTTTCCCTATGCCTGCTGGCGCCCGTGTGGGCCGCCCCTGCCACACCTGACCTGAGCACCGGACCAGGATTTCGCGCCACCTGCGCCAGCCTGCCGCGCCAGGCGGCGCAGCTGCGCGGCGCGCAACAGCGCCAGGCCTTCGCGATCTGCCGCGACGTCGAACTGGTGCAGCATGTGGCCACCTTCATTGCGCTGGCCGAAAAGCACGGCAGCGGCGGCATCGACTCGCTGTCGGCCGCCGAAAGGCTCATGCTGCGCGCCGAACTGACCCACGTGCGCGACGAACTGCGCACCGTGCGGCTGGTGCTGGAAAAGCTCAAGCTGGGGGAAAACGCAGGCCTGATGCTCAAGCCGTCAAGCTGGCAGCTGGACCTGAACAACGACGCCGAAATCAAGACGTGGGAACGCTACTTCTTTGCCATTCCGCGGCGCGGCCACAGCCTGTTCCGGTTGTCGATGCCGAGCGACGATCCGGACTACTACGCCCGCGAGTATCAGCTGGACGCTGCGATCCGGATCGACCAGAGCGACATCGCATGGGCGCTGTGCTACCACTATTTTGCCGAATCACTGATGGAAACGATCATGTCGTACTCCTTCAGCACGGCCAACAAGATCGAACTGACCGATGCGCCGGGCATGCAGCGCGCCAACCGGCTGATGGTGCGCGGCTTTCAAACCTCGGACCTGATGCGGCGCGCGATTCTGGCCGAAAAAGACGACGACCATGAATGGATCGCCAATCCGCAGCAGAACAGTAGCGTGTTCC
Source organism: Pseudomonadota bacterium (assembly GCA_040390915.1). Classification (GTDB taxonomy): domain Bacteria; phylum Pseudomonadota; class Gammaproteobacteria; order Burkholderiales; family Burkholderiaceae_D; genus Telluria_A. The sequence continues at coordinate 45,642 of JAZJXM010000019.1, read as the reverse complement.
CGCTGCCGCTGGACGCGATCGATTTCAAAGTGTGGGGCACGCTGCTGGGCCACGTGATTCCCCTGTTCGAGGGAAAAACGCTGTTGGTGGCCAATCCCAAGGCCGGCGGCATGCTGGGCAACGCCTCCAAAATTTGCCCGCCGGGCTACGGCTTGAGCGTGACGCGCTTCTACGATCAGCCGCCCCGGCATCCGGTGGAGCAACTGAACCTCGATTACCTGGCCACCATGTGCCAGCGGGTCGACCCGGCGCACCAGGCGTCGGGCCTGTTCGACTTCATGGTCGACTATGGAAACCGCGCCGAGCATGAACAGGGCGCCGGCATGGCCTTCCTGCGCCAGATGTTGTGGATGAACTGAGAGCGGCAATCAGATGAAGCCGCGCACCGGGAAAGCGACGTCGCGCTGGATCCAGTTTTGCGGCGAATACTCGGCGCTGGCGCAGGTCGCGTGCAGCGTGTAGGCATGGCGCGACACGCTCGAGCGGTTCGGCGCGCTGTAGTGCGGCAGCAGGCCGTGAAAGCACACCAGGCTGCCGGCCTTCGCTTCGAGCGGCACCGCGCTGGTGGCATCGGGCCACGGCGTGCTGTCGAGTTTTTCCATCTTGATGTCGTCGCCATTGCGCACGAAGCGTTCGCGCATCGGGCCGCGGTGGCCGCCCGGCTGCACCCACAGGCAGCCGTTGTCGAGCGTCGCGTCTTCCAGCGCGAACCAGAACGTGGTGACGGTGATCGGATTGGTCTCGAAAAAGGTCGCATCCTGATGCCAGCCCACTTCGCCGCCGATGCCGGGCTGCTTGAAGATGTACATCGACTGCCACACCTTGGCGTCTTTCAGGCCCAGGTCGCGCGCCAGCTGGGCCAGTTGCGGATCGCGCGAAAACGCATTGAACACCGGGTCCAGGTCATGCAAGGCGTGGCCGATCTTGTTGATCGACAGCGCCTTTTCCTGGCGCAGCTGGCCGTGCTGGTCGAACGCCTCTTCCTCGAAGAAGCAGCGGATGGTGTTATCGGAGCGCAGGAAGTAATCGTCGGTGGCGGCCAGCTGGTCGCGCGTGGTGAAGATAGTGCGGTTCTGGTTTGGTTCGAAATCATTGACAATCTGCGCGGCGCGCTCGCGCACACGGGCGATCTCGCGCGCATCCTTGAAAGCGGGAACGACGATATAGCCGTCGCGCGCGAATTGGGCGCGTTGGTCCTGGCTCAGCATGCGTGCAACTCCGGATTGACTGTCAGCCTTCCATTGTAGGTGGGCAGGCCGGTCGTCACAATCGGTCAAATGGTTGACATATTGTCGCTATTTGGTTGACACTGGGCCATGGATCAACTGCACGCAATGGAAATTTTTGCCGAAGTGGCGCGCCTGCGCAGCTTTTCGGCGGCCGGGCGCATGCTGGGGCTCACGCGCGCCATGGTCAGCAAGCACATCATGCAACTGGAAGCGCGCCTTGGCGCGCGCCTGCTGTACCGTTCGACCCGTGAAGTGAGCTTGACCGAAGCGGGGCAGGCCTATCTGGAACCGTGCCTGGCGACGCTCGCGCTGGCGCGCGAAGCGGCGCGCGTGATCAATGCGCAAGGGACCGAACTGGCGGGCGCGCTGCGCATCCAGGCGCCATCGAGCTTTGGCAGCGTGTGGCTGGCCGAAGCGCTGGCCCGCTTCAACCTGCGCCATCCGCTGCTCAAACCGTCGCTGTTTGTCGACGACGCGCTGCTCGACCCGATCCGGCACGGCTTCGACCTGACCATCCGCGTGGGCGGCATCCCGGACAGCAGCGGGCTGTCGCTGCGCCGCCTGGCGCCTTGCAAGGGCGTGCTGTGCGCCAGTCCCGACTACCTGGCGCGCCACGGCGTGCCGGACGCGCCGGACGACTTGCTGACCCACCAGTGCCTGCATTTCAGCCACCTGACCGACGGCACCAGCTGGCATTTCGCGCGCGGCGACGAGCGGCGCACGGTGCGCGTGAACGCCGGCTTCACGTCCAACAACGGGCTGGTGCTGCAGCAGGCTGCCTTGAAGGGGCTGGGGATCGTCTACAGCACCACGTTCCTGGCGTGGCGCGACTTGCTCGATGGGCGGCTGGTGGACGTGCTGCCGGATTGGGAGCTGCCACTCAATGATCTGACGGCGCTGTATCCGGCCAGCCGCCAGCTCTCGCCCAAGGTCAGGGCGCTGATCGACTTCCTGGTGGAAGAATACCAGCCGGTTCCGCCTTGGGATGCGGCGCTCGGGGTCAGTCCCGGCAACCGGACACGGGCCCATCAGTAGCGTCGCTACTGATG
>JAZJXM010000019.1:0-43354 GCA_040390915.1 Pseudomonadota bacterium | reverse complement strand
TGCCGGGACTGACCCCGCTTAAACCGTCCAGGCGCCGTCCGCGTACACCCGCTCGTCGCCCAGGTACACCGCGTCGGTCACGGCGAACACGTCGACGTGATAGCGCGCATCCTTGCGCTTGAAGCCTGGCTTCGGATACACGCCGTGCTTGGCGCCCAGCGACAAATGGATGCCGCACATGCGCTCGTAGGTGCCGATGTCATTGACCCGCCGCTCGCGCGTAAAGGCGCGGTTCATGCCGAAGCCCAGTTCGCGCACCCACACTTCGCCTTCATCAAAGCGGATGATGGCCAGCAGCTTGTCGAATTCGGGCGTGGCGTCCAGCGCGCCCACCACGCGCCCGCGTTCGATGATCAAAGTGATCGGCTGCGCCGGGCGGTTCACCAAGTAGGACGTGTCGCCGAACACGTGCACTTGCACGCGCCCGTTGACCGCTTCCAGGTCTTGCGCTTCGGTGAACACTTCGCCGATCGGGAACTGGCCGCCGACGTTGTTCATGCCGCCGTAGTCGCCCACATTGAGCTTGGCCGATTCGAGCTTCGATGCAAACACCAGTTGTTCGCCGCCGCTGTGCACCGTGGCCGAGCTGGCGACATCAATGCGCGCCTTGAGGGCCTTGCCGACCCCGCGGTAGTAAGCGCTGTCGTAGGCCAGCGATTCGATGTAGTGCTCGCCCTGCGCGCCCGGCATGCGCGACAGGTGCACGTGCTCGATGACTTTCAATCCCAGCTTGAACAGTTCGACCCGGATCCGGAATGCTTCAAGGCGGAAGTTGGTGGACTGGATCAGCACCACCAGGTCGCCTGCGCTCAGGCACCGGAACGCCGCCAGCACCTGGTCCGGCGCAACGCCGTCGAAGTCGATGAACTGGCCGTGCGTCAGGTTGCGGCGATAGCCTTCGGTGAGCGCGCACGCCAGGTCCGAGCGCGCGTCGTACACCACCAGCGCCTGCTGCGCCGGGCCGTGTTCGATGGCGATGGCGAGCACGTCGCGCAAGTGCGCGGCGGCGGCATCGACGGCGGCGGCGGGAATGGCGCCCCAGGGAGAATCGGAAGTCATGTGCGGCAGGCTAAAGGTCGGTAAGCCTGCCATTATACGTGGCCTCTTTTTTGCAGGCGCAGGGGCAATATTCCCTTCAATCATCCCACCTGCCGCGCCCTCGGAGCGCGCCTGGCAGTACCGGGCAATTAAACCGCTTGCGCTTGCCAGTTGCGCTATGATTTGAGACGACTGCAGCCCCATGAACGTGGGCTGGTGCATATACATATACGGCGGCAAGCGATGTCATACCGATGGGAAACCCCTGCCAGCGTCTGGCTGGAAGATGAGGCCAGTGCGCAGTTCGAACTGGCTTCAAGCGCAGGCTTGAGCCGGATCGACTGGCAGGCGCAGGCGCGCGGGCGCCTGCCCGACGTTGCCCATTTGCTGGGCGCTTCGCTGCCCACCGTATGCCACTGCGCGCCCATCTTTCCCGAAGGTTTTGCGTTTTGCCCGAGCTGCGGCCACCCGCTGCAAAAACTCGCCGGCCAGATCAGGAGCCAGCCCGAATGGTGGGGCCCGTGGGCCGACCAGTTCCTGCCGCGCCATGTGCCGCACGGCTTGCCGGTCACGTCGCTGGCGCTGGGCGACAGCCTTGAGGAACGCGCGCCCGCGCCCGAGGTGGGCCGGCCCGATGTCACGATGCCGGTGCCGCCCAACGCGCAATGCGTATTCGCCGCCGGCAGCTACGGCTTTCCGGTACAGCGCTTGCTGGCGCTGGCTACCACCCGCAATGTGCTGCAGTACTGGGACCCGCTGGCGCAGTTGTGGCACGTGATGGCGGCCGAGGACCACAGCGCCGACCTGTCGTTCACGGCGTCGGCCTATGCCTGGCTGCCGGTGCAAAATCCACGCCGCGGCGAAGTGGCGCTGGTTCCGACCGACAAGGGCCTGTGCCGCTTGTGGATCAATCCGGTCAGCGAAACCTGGCATGCCGACACCGTATTGGCCGCGCCGCTGGCCAGCGCGCCGGGCGCCATGCGCCGTCACCTGGCCTGCTTGTTCAACACCCCGGGCGGCACGCGTTTGTGGAGCGCGCACAGCGACCTGTCCAACGTCGTCGAATACGATTGCGGTGCGCCGCCGGGCGGCTGGTCGCGCCCGATCGGCTACGACGGCCGCTTGTTCTGGCTGCACGCCGAGGGCCAGCTGGTGTGGCATCCGGGCGCCGCGCCGCAATGGATGCCGTGGCCGCAGAACTGGACGCCGCGCCTGGAATTTGGCGGCCCCACCCAAAGCCGCGATGGGCGCATGTGGCTGCTCGGCCATGCCGACCAGTCGTACACCTTCCTTGAACTGGGCAAGGCCGACGGCCAGCAGGAAGCGATCAACGGCGCGCGCCTGGGTTTTGCCAGTTTGCTGTTCCGGCGCGGCCACGCCGTGGTGGGAGAACCGTGGGAGACCGAGCATGTGGAAGATCCGCACGACGACGATTCGCTGGTGCTGCCGCTGCTGCGCGGCTTCAACAACAACCGCAGCGAGCCAAGCGGCCTGGTACTGCGCATGCACAAGTACACCGGCAAGGCCGAAGATGCGCTGGACGCGCGCATCCTGCCGCGCACCACGGTCGAATGGATAGGCAAGCGCAATGTGATCCTTGACGATATCGCGCGCCTGGCGCGTCCGCTTGACTGCGTCCCTTTCGTGTACGACCGCTGCCTGTGGCTGCACCATCCCGACTGGAACGTGGTGCGCGGCTGGCGCCTGGATGAACTGCCGTGAAAAATGCGATTGCATGCGCCGCGCTGACGCTGGCCTGCGCGCCGGCACTGGCGGTGTCGCATGTGTTCCTGGTCCAGAATTCGGGCTGGATGGAACCGTTCTACACCGATCCTCAGTCTCAGTACAAGCCGCTGGTGAGCGCGCTGGTGATGGCCGTGGCGCAACCGGGCGACCCGCTGGTGCTGGCCGCGTTCAATCAGTCGCTGCCCGGCGCGCCGTCGCCCAAGGCGCTGGTGGCGCTCAAGTTCGAGCGCGACACGGCGCGCGCCAAACTGGCCGCTGCGCTGGCCGGCCTGGAACTGGCGCGCAAGCCCGGCGCCAGCACGCTGTCCGACACTGACCTCAATGAAGCCGTTGGCACGGCGATTGGCAGTGCGCTTGGCGGCAAGCCAGGGTTGGTTTGGCTGTTCACGAACAACCGCAATAGTCCCAACAACGACCAGCAGACCGCGCGCCGCAACCGCGAATTCTATGAGCTGATCCACCGCGGCAGCGCGATCACGCGCGCGCTCGCGTTCCCGCTGCAGATGAAGGTACAGGGCGAGCACTACAGCGCCAACGGCCTGATGATCTATGTGTTTGCCGTTGGCGAGCAAGGCGCGCGCGAATTGAAGGCCTTGCAGGGCTCGGGCGTGATCGCCAAGGTCATCACCGAGCCGGCCGCGCGCCTCAAGCCGCTCGACCAGGACACGGTGCGGCTGGTGCCGCGCAAGGTCAGCGATGCGCCCGGCGTGGCGTTCTCGATGGCGCCGGGCGGCATGCTGCGCGCCGACGTGCAGTCCAGCGCGCGCGCGCCGGCGGCCCGCATCGAATGGCATCTCGAAAACACGATGTACCCGTACACGATCGCCAGCGCCCAGATCAGCGCGCACTCGAAGCTGGCCGGCGAGGAACGCGCCATAGAACTGGCCAGCACCAGCGTCAAGGCGCTCGCGCCCGGCCAGAGCATGCCGCTGGCGTCGGTGATGCAACTGCCGCTGCGCCAGCTGCCGGGCAACTGGTCGCTGGACGCGGTCAAGAGCGCCGGTTCGGCTTATGTCATGCCGGGCGCAATCGAATTGCACCTGTCCGGCCAGCGGCTGGAACTGTCGCAAGCCTTTCGCGAGCGCATGGCGGCGCTGTTTCCGGGCGACCCGCTGCCGGACATCTTTACGCCGCCGGCGCAAATCAAAAGTTCAACCGCACTGCTGCCGCTCGACGTGCGCGTGCACTTCGGCGTGGGCCCGCTGCTGGCCATGATCGGCGCCGCACTGGCGCTGCTGGCCGGCCTTGGCGGTGCGGCGCTGGCGATGGCGCGCCCGCGCAAGGCGCTCGTCACGGTGGAAGACGAATTGCGCACCATGCACGCGCGCGCCGGCACCGTGCAGCCGATTTACGACAAGGCCGGCGACAAAGTCGCGCAGCTGAAGAGCACCATGTTTGGCCACCAGCTGATCGACTTGCGCGAAGGTGCGCAGGTCAGGCTTGGCCGCTGATTTACACCGACAACAACAGGAAACCCGCATGCAAAGCAATCAACCGCCAGCACCCGATCCAGGCTTCAAGCTGCCCGCCGACGACAAGGCCTCGCCCGATCCGCTGCCCAAGGTCAAAGAGAGCACTGCCGATATGCCGATCGAAGTGGCGCCGGTGGCCGGCGCGCCCGCCACCGACACTTCCACGCGCGACCTGGCCATCGGCGGCGCAGTGTTCCTGGTCCTGTTGGTCATCTACTTTTTTGTCCGCAACACCTACGTGCACCACCTGGTGGTCAAACGGGTGGCGCCGTCGGCGGCCGGCAGTGCCGGCTGGCTGCTGCTGGTCGGCCTGTCGTTCGTCAGCGCGGCGGCGGTGCTGGCCATTATCAATGCCAGCAAATTCCTGACCTTTGCAGTAACGGCCCCGCTGGTGATGGTGGGCCTGGTATCCCTGGTGGCGGCGCTGTTCGTCGGCCGTCGCTGATCAGATAGAGAGAGTTCGATATGGCAGAGTTACCAAACAAGAAGGCCGAACTGAAAGTCGACCTGCGCCCGACGCTGTTCATCGGCGCCGGCGGCACCGGCATGGAAGTGATGCTGCGCATTCGGCGCCGCATCCTGTCCGAAGTCTGGAACCGGCACAACCCGACCCGGGTCGAGTCGATCGGCGAGTTTCCGGTGGCGCGCTTCCTGCACTTTGACCTCGATAACAATGCCATCATCGATGAGGGAAAATCGCAGCGCACCGACCCGTGGTACGACCTGGTCAAGCTGACCGATGACGAACGCCTGGTCGAAGCGATCGACCTGCCGCAGTACCACGAGTCCGACGACAGCCTGGCGCGCTTTCCGCTGATCGAAAGCTGGATGCCGCTGAGGCCCAAAAAACTGCGTTCGCTGGGGATCGATCCGTCCAAGGGCGCGGGGCAGATCCGGGCTGTCGCGCGCTTGTACCTGTTCGACAAATACCCGAAGCTGCGCAGCCGTATTAAAGGTGCCCTGAATTTCTTGAGCAGCAATGCCGGCAACGAGCGCAAGGAAACCTACCAGCGCCTTGGCCTGCAGGTGGACACATCCAAGTTCCGCATCGTCGTCATCGCCTCGTGCGCCGGCGGCACCGGCGCCGGCACCGCGATCGACCTGGGCTGGCTGTCCAAAGCGATCGCGCGCCAGGAAGTGTCGGACAACCAGGTCGACCTGGTCATGCTGATGCCGTCCGGTTACGCCAAGGCCAACAAGGAACGCACCGAGGCGAATGCCTACGCCACGCTGATGGAGCTGGAAACGACCATGCGCGACATGAACGCGCGCGTAACGTGGGCCGAGCCTGACAGCCTGGTGGGCAAGGGCGCGCCGTTTGACGACGTGTATTTTGTCGACACCGCCAACCTGGCCAACAAGGCCACCGACGACATCAAGGACGTCTACCAGATGGTGGCCGATTCGCTGTTCGAGGATTTTGCCTCGGCCGATTTCGCCAACCGCAAGCGCTCGGTGGCGGTCAACCAGCAGCAGCATAAACTGGGACCGTTCAATCCGCGCGTGCCCGAGCAGCGCTTCGGCGACATGCGCTTGTCGTATTCGAAAGTCTATTCGGCGTTCGGCCAGGCCGTGCTCGACACCCAGCAAAGCCTGCGTGACGACATCCGCGCCTACCAACTGGCGGCGCTGATGGTCAAGGCCTTCTTCGGCCTGGTCGGCAGCGACGGCACCAGCGCGCGCCGCGCCGGCGACCAGGAACGCGACATCTTCATGCGCGACCAGCTGGCCATGAGCGAGCATCCGTTCACCGAATTCCCCGACTTTCGCAAGGGCACGGTGGACCTCACGCCGTTCCAGGAATACGCGCTCACGGACCAGCTGCTGATGGACAAAGACCAGCGCTCCTTGCTTGAGCGGGTCGAGAGCAAGGTGCAGCTGGAGATCGACCGCATCATGGGCGCGTTCGAGATTGGCGTCTGGCGCGAGAAGGTGGCCGAGCTGCTGCCGCACCTGGAGCGCGACGCGATCCGCGAAGCCGGCGCCACCGCCGAGACCAGCGAAGACCGCATCAAGCGCCACACGGGCGAACTGATGGGACGCCTCAAGGGCCGCGCGCGCGACCAGCTGTATGCCCTGCTGGACGACCGCAAGCAGGGCGGGCTCGAATTCGTGCTCTCGCTGCTCGAGCAGATCAAGGCGCGCCTGCTGCAGCGCGACCTGGGCAACGCCGAACGCAATGGCAAGCGCTATCGCGATATCCGCGATGCGCTGCGCACGCGCCAGCTCGAGGAGTCACTCGGCAACCTGGCGCAAGCGGCCGCCAAGCTGTTCGGCAAGGAAGCCCAGGCGCGCGAGATCATGGCGCACCTCAAGCGCGACATCGCCGATTATTTGCGCTTCCATTTGCTGGCGGTGGCGTCCGGCCAGGCGGTCGAAGTCATGCGCGCCATGTCGGCCTGGCTGGGCGACCCGCTGGCCACCGACGAACAGGGCCAGGCCGAATGGAGCGGCATGGCCGGCGAATTCCAGGAAGGCCGGCGCTGCGTGCAGGCGATGCTGGGCGCGGTCGACCAGCGCATCGACCAGCTGCGCGCCGACGCCCGCCATGAACACGCGACCTATATCAAGCTGGCCAGCGACGTCTTGCCCGAGCCGGTCAAGTTGAATGGCGACGTGCAGGCCTGGAGCGAAGAAGTGCTGCTCGAATTCGGCGGCTCCGCGCGCTTGTTCCCGCAGCTGGGTGACGACCGCTTGCGTGCCAGCCTGCTGCTCAAGCTGTTCCGCCGCGCCCAGATCCAACTCTCGGTCGAACAGCTGGGCGAGGAGCCGCTCGACCCCTTGCTCGAACGCCTGTCGGGCATGACGGCGCCGGAGCGCCAGCGCATCTTCAACGAATGGATCAAGAGCGCCATGCCATGGGTGAACGCGCGCTTCTCGGCCGAGTTCACGCCCAAGGCCGACCAGTTCAAATGCTTCATCGGCGTCGGCGACGTCAACGCCTGGCGCAAGATGGAGGCGGAAATCAAGGCGGCGGTGCCGACCGGGTCCTTCCATGGCGACCTGGTCTCGATCGTCAACACCGGCATCAGTGGCAAGGCGGTGTGCTACATCGAGCTGTCCGGCTTTCCGATGACGGTGCTGCGCGGGCTGCCGACCTGGCGCACTTCGTATCAGATCGAAAATCCGAAAATTCCGACCCATTTGCATTTCGACGCGACCCGTTTCCGCCATCCGATTTCGCCATCGATGGATGAACTGAACCGGCTGGCCGACGATTACGAATGGTTTTTGCAAGCCAACGCGCTGGGCGTGATCAAGCGCAAGGCAGACCTGGCCGAGCGCGAAGCGTCGTTCCAGCCGCGTGGCCAGTACCTGTTCGAAGTCGAACCAGGCTCCGGCGAGTGGCTCCAGATTGGCAATGAATTTGCGATCCGCTCGAACGGCCTGCCCGCCTACTACCGCGAACAGGTCATCGCCGCAGTCCAGCACCGTCTTGGCGAGCTGGGACCGAACCAGCTCTTGTTGCTGGCCGCCTTGATGCGCCACTACCAGCACCGGGTGTACGAGCCGAAGCTGGAAGTGGACGAAACCGGCGCCCAGCTGCCATCACCGTCGCTGCCCAATATCACGGCGCGGCGCCTGTACGAGCAATGGTTCAAGCGCGCGCGCAGCATGAACGGCGAGCTCTCGGCCAAGCAAATCGACATGGCCGGCGCGATGCTGATGCAATGGACCGACACGGTGCCCAATTCGGCCAGCGACGCCTATCCGTGGGAAGTGGAAAAGGTCGTCGACAAGCGCGTGATCCGTCCCGAGGTGCTGGCCAGCGATGCGCTGGCGGGGCAGGCCTTGCAGGTGCGCGTCGAGAACGTGGCGGTGGGCGTGGCGAGCGTGCGTTTCAAGGTGTTCCTGGGCGGCGTGCAGCAAGGCCCGTACTCGCTTGACGAGTTGGCGCTGCGAATTGAACGCGGCGAAGTCGCCGCTGGCACTAGAGTATGGAACATGCACTGGAACCCGCGCGTCGACAAATGGAAAAGTGCGGGCGAAATGGCGGAACTGGCAAGCCTGTTCGCGCTGGCCATTCCCGACCCTGATAACGACATCCCCGATCCGGAATAAAGCATGAACCTGCAAGATCAAGTGATCTATCGCTGCATCCACGCCGCTTGCGCGCGGCCGCTGCCGCGCAGGGTCAACTTTTGCCCTTACTGCGGTACCGGCCAGCACGACGGCGTGACCAATCCGGCACACGTGGCCCGGCCGGCCCAGGCCGAGTACCACGCCGCCGTGGTGGCGCCGCCAATAGCGCAGCCGGTAGCGCCCGCGACGGTGCTGGCCAAGCCGGCGCCAGCTGCGCCTGCCGTCCCGCTTGCACGCCCCAGGCCAGCGGCCCAACCGCCGCGGCGCGAACCGGTGCCCAAGCGCTACTGGCTGATCGCACTGGGCGCGTTGTGGCTGATCTGGCTGTACGCGCGGCCATCGACCAACAAGATCGATGCGCGCATCGCCAGCGCATTGCAGGCCAGCGCCGAGTGCCGCTTCAACGATGCGCAGTCCGAGCTGATCGCGCTGCGCATGACCAAGGCAACCGAGCAGCAACTCACGCGGGTGCAGGGCGCGATCAACGCGGCGGTGCCAGCGTGCGAAAAAAAGAAGCAGCGCGCCAAGGCCTGGAGCGACACCAGCGCAGCGGTCGACAACGCGCTCGCGGCGGGTCAGTTCGGCAAGGCGCTAGCCAGGCTGGCGCAGTTCACGCGGCGCTATGAGGAAGATGACGATACGCGCCGGCTAAAGACGCGGATTGTTGATCAGCGCGCAGCGGCGCCGCCCGAGCGGCCGTTGGCGAGCGCGTGGGAAACGGCGCAGTCGGTGCGCAACCTGATCGAGGAAGCCGAAACGGCGCTGGCCGATGGCAATTACAGGAGCGCGTCGGACAAGCTGGAAACCTGCATCACCATGGTCGATGCCGGCAACCGCGAGTGCGCCGCGTTCAAGCAGCACGCCGACCGCCTGCTGAAAGAGCAGCAGCGCTGCTTGTCGGCGGGCCAGCAATGGCGCAATCAACGGTGCGTTGATAGGTAAAATATCAAATAATGCTTTTTAATCATTGTATTTTGTACTACGATCTGGGTTCCGACACTTCTTGAACACCAAGTGAAAACTGCCCTGATCACCTTTTTTGTGCTCGCGTGCGCCACCACTTCCTCGCAGGCCGCCAGTTTCGACTGCGTGGTCCCGGTGTTTCCGGACCATTCGCGCTCCAACGATGGCGTGCGCCGCATCGAAAAGGAAATTACGTTATGGCGTGCATGCAATGCCGCGCACCGCGGCCAAGCGCGCACGCTGGAGGTGGACCGCCTCAAGGCCGACGTCGAATTGAACCTGGCCAGGTGGATCGCCTCGACGCGCATCTATTCGGGCCGCCAGCAGCAAGTCCTGCACGCGCTCAACCAGATTGAGCGCGACAAGGCCAGCACCGGCAATTTCTAAGCGCCCAATGGCGCCATCGTAATCGCAATCCCCGACAGCACCGCATTACCCGACAGCGGATCGCGCAAGTTCTCGTCGAGCAGCGCATTGAGGTTCGCACCAGGGCGTTCGCTTGCCACTGTCATTTGCGTGCCCGGCAGGTCATGACCCCAGCCATGCGGCAGGCTGACCACGCCCGGCATCATGTCATCCGACAGTTCGACCTGCACCGCGATCCGGCGCGCGCCGTTGCTCACCTGCGCCATGGCGCCATCGGCCAGCCCAAGCCGGGCCGCATCGCGCCGATGGACCAGCGCAGTGCAGCGGAAGGCGCCCTTGGCCAGCACCGGCAGGTTGTGCATCCAGCTGTTGTTCGAGCGTAGCTGGCGCCGCCCGATGATGACCAGTTCCGGTGTCGGGGCCTGCAAGTCGGCGAGGACGCGCGCCAGGTCGCCAATCAGCAATGGCGGCGCCAGTTCGATTTTTCCGGAGGGCGTGCGCAGCGCTTCCGGGATGCGCTGCCCCATCGGGCCGAGGTCGATGCCGGACGGCGCCGCCTTGATTTTGGCCAGCGTCAGGCCGCCCGGCCTGGCGCCGAACTGGTCGCCATATGGCCCGCTGCGCAGGCCCAGTTCCAGCATGCGCTCGGGGCCGCGCAAGGGCTGCAGCGCCGCCATCAACTGGCCGGCCATGGGCCCGGCCATTTTTTTCAGTTCTTCTTCCAGTGCGGCGTCGTCGAACGCGTCGATGTCGGCCTGCGCGCCCAGGCCCTTGGCGATGGCGGCGATGCGCAGCATGCTTTCCCATTCCTCGGGCTGGTCCTCAAAGCGCGCCAGCACCGGGGCGCTGTAGCGCGCGTGATTGCGGTGCGAGAACTGGGTGAAGCTGACGTCGTAATGCGATTCCTCCAGCGGCGACAGGCCAGGCAGGATCACGTCGGCATGGCGCGACGTTTCATTGAGATAGATATCGAAGCTGACCATGAACTCGAGCTGGTCGAGCGCGGCGGCCAGGCGCGCACCGTTCGGCGCCGACAGCACCGGATTGCCGGCAATGGCGATCAGCGCCTTGATCTGGCCCGGGCCCGGCGTATCGATTTCCTCGGCCAGGCAGGTGAGCGGGATTTCACCGGCCACTTCGGGCAAACCCGACACGCGCGAATGGTAGCGCGCGCTGACCACACCGCGCCCGCTGCCGGGCGCGCCGCGGGTGTTGGCTGCGAATGCGGCTGCCTTGGGGAACATCATGCCGCCTTCCTCGTCGAGGTGGCCGGTGAGCACGTTGACGACATCGATCAGCCACGAACACAGGGTGCCGAACTGCTGGGTGCACGTGCCGATCCGGCCGTACACCGCCGCATGCCGGGTGGCGGCCAGCGTGCGCGCCAGCGCGCGCATGGTGGCCGCTTCAATGCCGCAGCGCGGCGCCACCGACTCCGGCGAAAACGGACGCAGCGCCGCTTCCAGCTCGGCCAGGCCGGCCGTGTGTTCGGCCAGCCGGCCCAGGTTCACCAGCTGTTCGTCGAACAGCGCGTGGGCGATCCCGAGCAGGAAATAAACATCGGCGCCGGGCCGGATGAAATGGTGCTGGTCGGCTACCGCCGCCGTTTCGGTGCGGCGCGGATCGACCACCACGATTTTGCCACCGCGTGCGCGCAGCGCCTTGGCCTTGGCGCGAAAATCGGGCACGGTCCACAGGCTGCCGTTCGAGACCATCGGATTGGCGCCGAGGATCAGCAGGAACTGCGAGCGCTCGATGTCGGGCACCGGCACCGACAGCCAGGTGCCGAACATCAGGCCGACCGACAGCATTTTCGGGATCTGGTCCACGCTGGACGCGGAGAACATATTGCGGGTGCCGAGCGCGCGCGCCAAGCGCGGAAAATACAGCGCCAGTCCCATCTTGTGGGCCACCGGATTGCCCAGCACCGTGGCCACCGCATTGGGGCCGCCGGCGGCGATGATGGGCGGCAGGCGGCGTTCGATTTCGGCGTACGCCTGGTCCCAGCTGGCTGGCTCGAACTGGCCATCGCGTTTGATCAGCGGCGTGCGCAGGCGGTCCGGATCGGCATGCAAGTCCTTCAGCCCGATCGCCTTCGGACACAGGAAACCGCTGGAGAACACATCTTGTTCATCGGCGCGGATGCGCACCACTTGCTGTTGTTCGACATCCAGTTCAAGGCCGCAGCAGGCCTCGCAAAACGGGCAGATACGGTGCGCTACCGAGGCAGTCTGGCTCATGGCGATCACTTTCATGGAAAATCGAACGGTCGTTCTATTGTGGTGACGCGTGGCGCCGCTGTCAACCGCAATATCGCGTGCGGGTGTATGCTACAGGGCAACATCGACCATGAAAGAGGGCACCATGAACATCATTCCAATGCTGGGCGCGACGCTGTTGCTGGCGCTCCTGTGCGGCTGCAAGAAGCCGGCCGACAAGGTGGACGCGCCCAAGAGCGAGCTTGGCGACGCGGCGGCGGCGGCGCTGCACGCGCCGCTCGACAAGGCCAAGGGGGTCGAGCAGACGCTGGAAAAATCGGCGCAGGACAGCGCCGACAAAATCAAGGCGGCGACCGACGACGCCAGCAACGCAGACCCGGACGCGGTCAAGAAATGAACTAGCCGGGAAGAAGAAAGTTCCGTCAAAACCGGGGTCAGACTACCCTATTTTTTCTTAGGTAGTCTGACCCCGGTTTGAAAGAGTGATTTCAGGCGATCGAGCGCTTTTCGGCCGTCTTGTCGACCTTCGGTTCGAGCCAGTCGCCCAGCACGATCGACAGGTCGACGTAACCGGCGCGCCAGGCGCGTTCCAGATCCTGTTCGATCGCTTCCATCGAGGTCTGCTCGAAGTTGGCAAAGCCGCGCACGCCGTAAGCGCGGTTGCGCCCGTGTGCCTTGGCCAGGTACAGCGCCATGTCGACCAGGTTCACCGCGCGTTCCCACGGCAGCGCATGCTCGGCCGGCACCAGCGGGAATGGCGCGAAGCCGATCGACACGTCGACCTTGATCGGAATGCCCTGGTATTCGATGGTGGTGCTGGAGATGCCGGTGAGCAGGCGGCGCGCGATTTCTTCGACGCCGCTGCGCGGAATCGCCGGCAGGAACGCCAGGAATTCTTCGCCGCCCCAGCGAACGATCATGTCGGTTTCGCGCAAGATTTCGCGCAGGCTGTCGGCGATCATCTTCAATACCATGTCGCCGGCGGCGTGGCCGTAGGTGTCGTTGACGTGCTTGAAGTGGTCGACGTCGAGCAGGAACAGGGCGCCCACGATCTCTTCGCCGGAGGTGCCGGCGCCGCGCTTTTCCACTTGCAGGTGGGTGCGCATGAATTCCTGAAAGTGGCGCCGGTTGTACAGCGCCGTGAGCGGGTCGCGCGAGCTTTGCTGCTTCAGTTCGAGGTTCTTGACGTGCAGCTGCGCGTTCGCGTGGCGCACCTTGCGGTACAGGATGCCGACGATCGCCGCCGCCAGTGCAAACACCACCGCCAGCAGCCACCAGACGCGTTGCTGCAGCCGGCGGTTGACCAGTTCGGTCGTCTTGAGCTGGTTTTCGCGGCTCAGCAATTCGATCTGGCGTTCCTTGCGTTCAGCCTCGTATTTTTCCTGCAGTTCCAGGGTCGCTTTCTGGCGCCGCTTTTCAAACAGTTCGTTGGAGATCTCGCGTTCGCGGTGGTAGGCCTTGACCGCGCCGGCCATGTCGCCGGCCCGTTCGAGCGCGTCGCCGTACTCCATCAGCACTTCCTGCATCTCGGGCTTGTCGCCGTTCTTGTCAAACCAGGCCAGGCCGATCTCGAAACTGCGCTTGCCGTCGGCCAGCCGTCCCATCCCCAGCAGCGCCTGACCGATATTGAGGTGGGCGACGGCCTCGGTCGATTCGTCATTGAGTTTGATCGCCGATTCGAGCGCCTGGTTGGCATACGACAGCGTGCGCGGGTAATCGCGTTTTTTCAGGTAACTGTCGGCCAGGTTGACGAACGAGGTCGACATCATCAGTTCGGCGCCAATCTGGCGTTCGTACTCCAGTCCCGCCAGCAAAGCGCGCAAGCCGCGCTCGGGTTGGTTGCTGTCGATCGCCAGCGCGTACTCGGTGTTTTTGAGCGCTGCCAAGCGGCCCGGCGAATTGGTTTTCTCGGCCGCCTCGATCGCTTCGGCCAGCACCGCGAAGCCCTTGTCGTATTCCTTCATCTGGCGGTACAGCGAGGCCAGGGCATTGAGCGCCATGACGGTCTGGATCGGCTTGCCGTACTGGCGTGCCAGCCCGGCTGCCGCTTGCAGCTTGGACAGCGCGGCCGGGAAGTTGCCGTCTTCGGCGTATGACTGGCCCGATGAAATCGTGGTCCGGATGCGCAGCGCCAGGTCGTCGGTGGTATTGGCCAGCGTCTCCGCTTCCCACGCCAGCTTGTGCGATCCAGGCAGGTCGTTTTCCGTGAACGTGGCATAGGCCTTGGCCAGCAAGCCTTGGGCGATCACGACGTTGTCCTTTTTTGCGCGGCCGAGCGCGAGCAGTTCGTCGGCTAGCTTCATCGCGGTCTTGTTGTCGCCGGTGCCGCGGTAAGCGGCGGCCATCTGTTCAAGGAAGTCCGCCTTGCTGCGCGGCGACGCGGCGCGCGCCTCCGCTTCGATCTTTTTCAGCGCCTCAAGCGCCTTGGGCGGAATGAAGCGTCCGATCTCGCGCGTTTCCAGCAGGCGCGCGTCCAGGCTACCATCCTGGGCGAAGGCAAACGAGGACACCAGGCATAGCGATGCCAGCAATACGCGACCTTTGCTGCCCTGGAAACCTGCCAACATCATGTTCCTTCATGAAAAACCGATGCTCCCCGAACGGGGATTCTGCCGCCAATTATATTCTTGTTGCAGAGTGGAAAGAGCCGTTAGCGACCAAATTTTGTATGTAATTGCACATTTGCAGGGCATATTATGCAAATTTAATGTCTCTTTGTTACGCAATTGGCAGTCTGACATTCAGCCTGCGAATTTGCCTTCCATGCCGCGAAATTGCCGTTCCGTCACATCGCGCATGCCGCCTGGCCGCGCGTGCCGTAGATTCACGCTTATCCCAACCGCTGCTACCAGGAACTGCCATGCTCGAGATTCGCCATGTTGTAAAAACGTTCGGCAAAGACGTCAAAGCTGTCGATGATGTTTCGCTAACCCTGGGCTGCGGCGTTGTTGGTCTGATTGGCCACAATGGCGCCGGCAAGACGACGCTGATGCAGATGATCGCCACGCTGACCCGTCCCTCCAGCGGCCAGATCCTGTTCGATGGCGTCGACATCGTCAAAAAGCCGAATGCGATCCGGGGCCGGCTTGGTTTTCTGCCGCAGGATTTCGGCGTCTATCCGAACCTGACGGCGCTCGAATTCATGCAATACTTCGCTGCCCTCAAGGGCGTGCGCGACCCGGCGCGCATCCGCCACCTGCTCGAACTGGTCAACCTGCACGAGCACGCCAAGCGCCAGGCCGCGTCGTTCTCGGGCGGCATGCGGCGCCGCCTCGGCATCGCCCAGGCGCTGCTCAATGATCCCGATATCCTGGTGGTTGACGAGCCGACCGCCGGCCTCGATCCTGAAGAGCGGCTGCGTTTTCGCAATCTGCTGGCCGAACTCGGTTTCAAAAAGCTGGTCATCATTTCGACCCATATCGTGTCCGACGTCGAGAGCATCGCCAACGAACTGGCGATCATGAAGTCGGGCCGCCTGATTGCCTGCGAAACGCCGGACGCGATGCTCGAGCGCGCGCGTGGGCGGGTGTGGGCCGTCAGCGTCGACGCCGGCGCCTATGACGCGCTGCGTGCCAATGTGCACGTGCTGCAAGCGCAGCGCCAGGGAGACACCATGGCGCTGCGCATCGCGCACCCGCACTCGCCGTGCCTGGGCGCGCGCAGCGTGGAGCCGAGCCTGGAAGAAGCGCTGATGGCGCAGCGCTACGCCGTGCAGGAGCTGGCAGCATGATCAACGTGATCAAAACACTGGCGTTGAACGAAGTGCGGCTGCGCATGCGGCGCCTCTCGACCCTGGTCACCTTGCTGGTAGTGGTGATCCTCAGCTGGATCATGATCGCCGACCCGGCCGGCGGCAGTGCTTTGATCACGGTGGGCGACGCGCGCGTGCTCTATTCCAGTTCCGCGCTGGCTATCGGCAGCGCCTCGCTGGGCACCATCTTGTTCGGCCTGGGCGGCTTCTACCTGGTGCGCGGACGGGTGGCCGAAGATATCCGCAGCGGTACCGGCAGCGTGATCGGCGCCACGCCGGTTGGCAATGCGCTGTTCGTGTTTAGCCGCTGGCTGGGCAGCGTCGCCTACCTGGGCGCGCTGGTGGGCGTGTTCATGTTGACCATCATGGCGCTGCACGCGGTGCGCGGCGATGGTCCGATCGAGCCGCTGGTGTACCTGCAAAACTATGTCTTGATGCTGTTGCCGATGATGCTGTTTACGGCCAGCTGCGCGGCCCTGTTTGACAACTGGGCGCCGCTGATGGGCAAGGGCGGCGACGTGCTGTTCTTCTTCGTTTGGTGCTTGCAACTGGGGCTGGTGATGCCGGTGGTCGATGGCCGCCCGGTTGGCGGCCCGATTCCCGCGATTGAGCTGCTCGACTTCAACGGCATGGGCGCTTCGATGCTGGTGGTGACCGAAGCGCTGCACAGCAAAAATGTGTCGCTTGGCGGTGGCGACTTCAAGGCCAGCGTGGCGCCGGTACTGATGTCGCCCACGCTGTGGAGCGTCCAGTTGACCACGTTGCGCGCCATGACCGGCCTGATCGCATTGTTGCCGCTGCTGTTGTCGTTCCTGGTATTTCACCGCTTTTCGCCCGATAAGGTCAAGCTGTCGAGTTCCGGTAAGCGCCGTTCGCCGCTGGTGTTCGTCAACCGGATGCTGCGCCCGGCCTCCAGGCTGGTCACGCCCCTGTTCACGCTGGCCGCGCGCTTGCCCGGCCTGCCTGGGCAGGTGGTGGGCGACATTGCGCTCACGCTGGTGTCCGGACCGTCGGCCGTACTCGCGCTGATCGGGCTTGGCGGCGCATCGATGCTGGCGCCGCATGCCGCGCTGCCTGCAATTTTGATCGGCGCAGTCGCTTTCTGGGGCGTGTTGATCAGTGATATGAGTACCCGTGATTTCGCGGCCAGCACCGAAGACATGACCGGCTCTGTCATGGGCGGCACCGGCAATCGCTATTGGCGCCAATACGCAGCCTGCGTGATACTGGGCTTGATGTTCGTCGGCGTGGTGGCATTGCGTTTGGCGCTGGTCGAACCGGTGCGCGCATTGGCCTTGGTGGCCGGCGTGTTCAGCCTGTCGGCGCTGGCGACCATGTTCGGCCGCTGCAGCCGCAGCGCGCGCCTGTTCATGGCCCTGTTCCTGTTCTGGGTCTACATCGTCCTGAACCAGCCCAAGTTGCCAATGCTCGACGCGGTCGGCTCGGTCGGCGTGGCCAACGGCGGCTCGACCATGATGTGGGCGCTGGCCGGCGCGCTGGCGCTGGCGGCCGGCCACGTGTGGAACCGGCGCGCCGCCTAATCGGCCAGCTGCTGCAGCAGGTACAGGCGCTGATACAGGCCAGCGTCAATCTGCATCAGCTGGTCGTGGGTGCCCGATTCGCTGATCCGTCCGTGATTGAGCACCACGATGCGGTCGGCGTCGCGTATGGTCGACAGGCGGTGTGCGATGGCGATCACGGTGACCCGGCCGCGCAGTTCGTCCAGCGCCTGCTGCACGATTTGCTCGGTCTGGCTGTCGATGTGCGAGGTCGCTTCGTCCAGCAGCAGGATGCGCGGTGCACCGGCGAGCGCGCGCGCGATGGCGATCAGCTGCTTCTGGCCGGTCGACAGGCGCGAGCCGGACTCGCCCAGCGAGGTGTCGTAGCCGCGTTCGAGCGCCATGATGAAATCGTGCGCGTGCGCGGCGCGCGCGGCCGCTTCGATCGCCGCTTGCGGCAGGCCGCGTCCCATGTCGATGTTCTCGCGCGCCGACGCCGCCAGCAGGAAGGGATCTTGCGGAACCAGCCCCACCGTGTTGCGAAAGTGCGCGTTGTCGATGTCGGCCAGCGGCTGGCCGTCGATTTCGATGGCGCCGTGGCGCGCTGGGTAGTAGCGCAGCAGCAGCGCCAGCAGCGTTGATTTGCCGCTGCCGGTGTGCCCGACGATGCCGAAGAACGCGCCTTGCGCAATATCGAGGTTCAGCGCGTGCAGCACGTCCTGACCCGGCGCGTAGCCGAACGTCAAATCGCGAATGCGCACGGCCGGCGCACCTGGCGCCGCTGCAATGTGCGTGCCCTGGACCTTGTCATGTTCGGGAGCGCCCGCTTCGTCCAGCAAGGCCGCCACGCGCGCCGTTGCCACCACCGCCTGCTGCAGGCCGCTGAACTGCATCGTGATCTGGATCAGCGGCTCGACCACGCGCGCAATATAGCTGATGAAGGCGTACAGCACGCCCACTTCGATGGCGTTCATTTCGCGCTGGCCGAAGCTGAAGATCACCACCGCCAGCAGTACCACGTTGAGAAAGTCGAGCGCGGGGCGCAGCAGGAAGGCGTTGGCGCGCAATTCGGCCAGGCGCGCCTTGTAATGCGCGCGGTTGGTAGCGGCGAAGCGTTCGCCGAAACGCGCCTCGGCGTTGTTCGCCTGCAGCACGCTCATGCCGCCGATCGATTCGGCGATCTGGCCATTGATCTCGCTGCGCAGTGCGCGCGCGCGCGTCACGGCCGGCGCCGACAGGCGCTGGTACAGGAACACGATGGCCACCACCGCCGGCACCAGCGCCAGCACGATCAGCATCAGGCGCCAGTCCAGCCAGGCCATGGCGATCATGGTGCCGATCAATACGATCAGGCTGTCGAGGATCGCGAACAGCACCTGGATGTAGAGCGTCTTGACCGCTTCGGTGTCGTTGGTCACGCGGCTGATCAACTGGCCGGTGACGGCGCGGTCGAAAAACGCCATCGGCAGGCGCAAGACATGGCCGAACACCCATACCCGCAAGCGCTGCACCGAGCGCATCGCCAGTCCCGACAGGCGCACCAGCTGCAGGTAGCGCAGGCCCGATGCGATCCAGCCGGTCACCAGCATGGCGCCCAGCAGGGTCGCCATGCGCGGCCAGTCGAGGCGGTGCGGCAGCAAATGTTCGTCGATCAGCGCCTTGCCCAGCACCGGGCCGATCACTTCCAGCGCGGCCGCCAGGATCAGCCAGAGCGTGGCCCAGCCAAGGTGGCGGCGGTCGGGATGGGCGGCGCGGCGCAGCAGGCCGATCGCCTGCATGGCCTGCGCGCGCATCGCTTTAGGGGAGGTATCAGAGTGCATCGAGGCTGGCCTCCAGTTGTTGATAGCGCCACTGGCTGGCGTACCAGCCGCTTTGCGCGAGCAGCGTGTCGTGGGTTCCCGATTCGGTGATGCGCCCGTCGCGCAGGACCACGATCAGGTCGGCTCCCACCACTGCCGACAGCCGGTGGCTGGCGATGATGGCGCTGCGCCCTGGATGGGCGCGCCGCATCTGGCCAAGGTGTTCGAGAATGCGCGTTTCGGTCCCGGTGTCGACCGCCGACAAGGCGTCGTCGAGCAGCAGCATGGTGCTGTCGGCCAGCAGCGAACGGGCAATCGCCACCCGCTGGCGCTGGCCGCCCGACAAGGTGATGCCGCGTTCGCCCACGTGGGTGTCGTAGCCGGCCGGGAAGCGCAGGATGTCGTCATGGATGGCGGCCATGTCGGCTGCGTGCTCGACCTCCTGGCGCGTGGCGCCCGGGCGCGCCAGGGCGATGTTGTCGGCTATGGTGGCCGAGAATAAAAACGACTCCTGCGGCACCCAGCTGATCGCGCCGCGCAGCGCCGCCAGCGTGTAGTCGTGCAAGGCCGCGCCGCCCCAGTGCACCTGCCCCTGTTGCGGCGTCACCTGGCGCAGCAGCACGCGCAGCAGCGTCGACTTGCCGGCGCCGGTCGGACCCACCAGGCCTAAGGTCTGGCCGGCAGCGAGCGTTAGCGAAATATCGGCCAGCGCCGCGTTGGCGGCGTCGGGGTAGGCGTAGCTGACGCCGTCCAGCTGCAGCGCGCCGCAGGCCACTTGCTGGCGCGTGCCATGGTCGTCCACCGTCAGCGGGGCGTCCAGCAGCGGCTGCAAGCGGTTCAGCGCCGCGCGTCCGCGTTCGATCAGCGAGAGCACCCAGCCGGCCGCGAACATCGGCCAGATCAGCTGGCCCAGGTACATGCTGAAGCTGGTCAGCGCGCCGATGGTCAACTGCTGGTGCCAGACCAGGTAGCCGCCCAGGCCGAGCGTCAGTGCGCTCGCTGCCGTCAAGGTCCAGCCCACGGCCGGCTCGTACGCCGCTTCCCATTTCTGGGCGCGCAGGCTGGCGTCGGCCGCTTGCGCTGCCAGCTCGCCGAACTGCGCCGCGCTATGTTGTTCCAATCCCAGCGCGCGCAGCGTGCGCACGCCCGCCAGCGCTTCCTGGACATGGTCGTTCAGGCGCGAGAAGCAGGTGAGCGAGTCGCCCGCGGCCACGTGGATGTGGCGCGAAATGCGCCAGAATGCCAGCGCCATCAGCGGAAACGGCAGCAGTGCAATGCTGGCCAGGCGCCAGTCGACGCCCAGCATCATGATCCCCAGCACCATCACCAGCGTCAAGGTGCCGTCGAAGCCGGCCAGCATTGCTTCGCCAGCCGCCATTTCGATGGCGTCGATGTCGTTGGTGGCCAGCGCCATCAGGTCGCCGGTGCGCTGCAGCTGATAGAAAGCCGGCCCTTGTGCCGACAGGCGCGCGTAAAAGCGGGTACGCAGTTCGACCCCGAGCTGGTAGGCGGCGGCGAACAGGCGCAAGCGCCAGCCGACCCGCAGCACGTAGATGGCCACGCCCATGGCGAGCAGCTGCGCGATGTCGATCAGCAGTTCGTGCTGGCCGAGGCGGTGCGCCGCCAGACCGTCTATCATCGCGCCGATCTTGCGCGGTATGAGCACGGTGAAGGCGGCCACGCCGAACAGCATGGCGCCGGACGACATATAGGAGGGCCAATGGCGGCGCACGAAATTGCCGACCAGGCGGGATAAACTCATTCAGGGGCCTTGATGTGGCGGCCCGCAAAAAAAACGGGCCGAAGCCCGTTAATTTACTACGATAAGCGGATCGGCGCTGAGGCCACCCGCTTTGCTCATGACTTGGCAGCCTTCCTGGCCTTGGCCTTCGGGATCAGCATGTCGAGCTGCTTCGGCTCGTCCGACTTGACTGCCGTGTCAAGCGCAACCGGGAACGCCGCTTTGGGCGCCGCTTTCGATTCGGCCTTGAGCGCTGGCGGCTGCGGCGGTGCGCTCAACGGGGCGGCTTGCTTGAGCAACGCGGCCTGCGAACCGGTGGCAATGCTGAACAGCTCGCGCCCATAGGCCAGCATGCTCTCGAAATTTTCCTGCGTCTGGGTGGTCAGCGCGATCAGGTCGCGCGGGTCTTGCGCGGCCAAGAGCTGGCGCATGGCGTTCGATGATTTTTCCATCGAGGCGCGGGCCGTGGACAGGTTCAGGGCGATAATCTTTTCAGTGTTCTCGACCGCGCTGCTGGTGTAGGTCTGAAACAGCTTGAGCTGGGCTTCAACTTGCGACTGGCGTGCTGCGGAAAACTGTTCTGGAAGTGTGCTCATCTTAATTCCTCGGAAATGTTTATGACGCGGTGCAATAATTCCAAGTCTATCCATGATTGACGGTGTTGAAAAGCGTTTTCGCACATAAATGTCGCAAATATCATTGCAATGCAGCATGCATGACACCCCGGCTTGCCACTACAATCGAGGCGTCCCAGTGCACCAAGGAGCGGTAATGGATATTGTGATTCGCAATGCGAGCCTGCCGGACGGCCGGTGCAACATCGACATCGCCATCGACGGCCAGCGCATCGCGGCCGTGGGCGAACGCTTGGCCGTGACGGGCGCGCGCGAGATCGACGCCGGCGGCGACCTGGTCACGCCGCCCTTTGTCGACGCCCACTTTCACATGGACGCCACGCTCAGTTACGGCCTGCCGCGCGTGAACGCGTCGGGCACGCTGCTCGAAGGGATCAGCCTGTGGGGCGAACTGAAGCCGCAGCTGACCCAGGATGCGCTGATCGCGCGCGCCATGCAGTATTGCGACTGGGCGGTGGCGCGCGGCCTGCTGGCGATCCGCTCGCATGTCGACATCTGCGACGACCGCTTGCTGGCAGTCGAAGCGCTGCTGGAAGTGAAGCGCCGCGTGGCGCCCTACCTGGACTTGCAGCTGGTGGCTTTTCCCCAGGACGGCATCCTGCGCAGCGCCAGCGCGTTCGAGAACCTGAAACGCGCCATTGCGATGGGCGTGGACGTGGTGGGCGGCATACCGCATTTCGAAAGGACCATGGCCGACGGCGCGGCCTCGGTGCGCCTGCTGTGCGAATTTGCCGCCGGCAAGGGACTGCGGGTGGACATGCATTGCGACGAATCGGACGACCCGCTGTCGCGCCACATCGAAACGCTGGCCTTCGAAACCCAGCGCCTCGGCCTGCAGGGCAGGGTGGCCGGATCGCACCTGACGTCGATGCATTCGATGGATAACTATTATGTCAGCAAGCTGCTGCCTTTGATCCGCGAAGCGGGCGTGGCGGCGATCGCCAACCCATTGATCAACATCACGCTGCAGGGCCGCCACGACACGTATCCGAAGCGGCGCGGCATGACGCGCGTGCCGGAACTGCTGGCCGCTGGCGTCGATGTCGCTTTCGGTCACGACTGCGTGATGGACCCGTGGTACAGCCTGGGCTCGGGCGACATGCTGGAAGTGGCGCACATGGGACTGCATGTGGCGCAGATGACGGGATCGGATGCGATGCAGCAGTGCTTCTCGGCAGTGACGCAAACGCCAGCCAGAATCCTCGGCCTGGAACACTACGGCATTGCCGAAGGCTGCCATGCCGACCTGGTGCTGCTCGATTGCGCCAGCCCGGTCGAAGCGATCCGCCTGCGCGCGGCGCGCCGCATCGTGATGCGGCGCGGCGTGGTGGTGAGCGAGTCGCCGCGCGCCGTAGCCACCCTGAACCTGCCGGGCCGTCCCGGCCATACCGGCTTTCGCCTGGAACGCTAAATGCAGATACTGACTACCGAGCGCCTGGCGCTGCGCACCATCGAGGAGGCCGACGCGCCGTTTTACCTCAACCTGGTCAACACCCCCGACTTCATCACCCACATTGGCGACCGCGGCATCCGCACGCTCGACGCGGCGCGCGAAGCGATCGCCAATGGCCCGGTGGCGATGCAGGCGGCACTGGGCCATTCGATTTACCTGGTGGCGCTGAAGGGGAGCGGCGTGGCCATCGGCATGTGCGGCCTGATCAAGCGCGATACGCTCGACGATGTCGACCTGGGCTACGCCTACCTGCCGCCCTATTTCGGTCAGGGTTACGCCTACGAGGCGGCGCAGGCGGTGCTGGGCCATGCGCGCCTCGCCATGGGCATGACACGGCTGGTGGCCATCGTTTCGCCCGACAATCTGGCCTCCAGCGGCTTGCTGGAAAAGCTGGGCATGCGCTACGAGCAATTGCTCTATTTGAAGCCCGACGATCCGACCCGGCTCTACCGCATTGATTTGTGTGCAACATAACAATCCTGATGGAAAATTTATCCGCCCCGCATATTGGCTTTTGTACGTACTAGGCGCATGATTAGGTAGGTTTTTCGCCTACAGATCGTCCATGCAAATCCCAGGAGTGATCCGCCATGTCCCTAGCAAATTTGAAAATCGCCGCCCGCCTGTCGGTCCTTGGGGCCTTCTTCCTGGCCGCCTTGCTCATTGTCGGATTCGGCGGTTGGCGCGCCGTGACCAACAACGGCGCGCTCAGCGCCACCGCCATGCAAAAGGCGGCGGCCCTGACCGAAGCGGTCGACACCGCCCGCAGTGCCCAGGTCGAATTCAAGATTCAGGTCCAGGAATGGAAAAACATCCTGTTGCGCGGCACAGATCCGAAGCAGCTGGAAAAATACACGGCCGCTTTCAAGAAGAGCGGCGTTCAGACCAACGCCGAACTGCAGAAAGTCAACACCGTGCTCGGCAAGCTGGGCTTGAACACGCCGCTGGTGGGCGAGGCGATCGCTTTGCACGAAGGGCTGGGCAAGAACTACCTGGAAGCGTTGACCCAGTTCGACGGCGCCAAACCCGACAGCTACAAGGATATTGATGCGCTGGTCAAGGGCAAGGACCGCGAACCGACCAAAAAAATCGATGAAATCGTCGACTACATCGCGACCCAGTCGACCGCGCTGACAGCGAGCATGAACAAGCAGCGCCTCGACACCGAGCGCGCCGCCACCATCAGCTTGATCACCATCCTGCTGGTGACCGTGGTGGTCGGCGCAGCGATCATGGTGTGGCTGGTGCGTTCGATCACCAAGCCGCTCAACGAGGCGGTCGAGATTGCGCGTACCGTGTCGGCCGGCGACCTGTCGACCCACATCAGCATCAGCGGCGACGATGAAATCGGCATGTTGCTCAAGTCGCTCAAGGACATGCAGGACAGCCTGGCTGCCATCGTCGGCAAGGTCAGGGCCGGCACCGTGGCCATCGCCGAGGCCTCCAGGGAAATCGCTGACGGCAACCAGGACCTGTCGGCGCGCACCGAGGAGCAGGCCAGTTCGCTCGAGGAAACCGCGGCGTCGATGGAAGAACTGACGTCCACCGTCAAGCGCAATGGCGAAAATGCCGGCCAGGCCAGCAAACTGGCTAGCGACGCCTCCAACGTGGCGGTGCGCGGTGGCGAAGCGGTGGCGCAGGTGATCCATACCATGGGTTCGATCAACGATTCTTCCAAGAAGATTGTCGACATCATCGGCGTGATCGACGGCATTGCGTTCCAGACCAACATCCTGGCGCTCAACGCCGCGGTGGAAGCGGCGCGCGCCGGCGAGCAAGGACGCGGCTTTGCGGTAGTGGCAGCCGAAGTGCGCAACCTGGCGCAGCGTTCGGCGGCGGCAGCCAAGGAAATCAAGGGCCTGATCGGCGACTCGGTCGACAAGGTGGAAACCGGCAGCCGGCTGGTGGGGCAGGCCGGCACCACGATGAATGAGGTGGTCAGCAGCGTGCAGCGCGTGACGGCCATCATCAGCGAAATCGCGATCGCCAGCGGCGAACAGAATGCCGGCATCGACCAGATCAACCAGGCCGTGTCGCAGATGGATACCGTGACCCAGCAGAATGCAGCGTTGGTCGAAGAAGCCGCCGCCGCGGCCGAGGCCATGCAGCAGCAGGCCGAAAGCCTGAAGCAGGCGGTCAGCATTTTCAAGATTCACGAACAGCATGTGGCGGCCGCACCTGCGCCGCGCAAGCCGGTGCATGCGCGTCCCGCAGCTGCGCGCCCGGTCAAAGCGGCTGCGGCCGCGCCGCGCATCGTTGCCGCCGGCAGCGGTCCGAAGGCAGTGCCGGCCGGCGAAGTCGATTGGGAAGAGTTTTAAGCGAGCTTACTGACTGGTGCTGCCCCATGGGAAGAACCACGTCAGCGGCTTGTCGACCCGCGCGGCCCACGATTTTTCATTGTGGATGCCGCCCTGGTCGGCGTAAAAGAGCAGGTCCGTGTCGGCGCGGTAGCCTTGCTTGAGCATGACGTCGCGCACCTGGCCCGTCTCTGCCAGGCCATCGTCGGTGGTGCCGGCGTCGAGGTAGAACTTCACCGCCACCCGCTGCGCGGGCTTGCTCACCATCGCCTTGTTATTCCACCAGAACGAACTCGATACGCCGCCCGCCTTTGAAAACACATCCGGGCGCTGCTGGGCGATCGCCACCGATGCAATGCCACCAAGTGAGGAACCCATGATTGCGCTGTTTTCCTTGCCAGGCAGGGTACGCAGATGCTGGTCGATGTAGGGCTTGACGGTATCGGTGACGAAGGCCTGGTAGGTAGCTAGTCTGCCGCCGCCGTACTTGGGGTCGCAGCAGGGCGTGTATTCGGGAATGCGGTCAGCGGTGTTGTCGATGCCGACGACGATAATTTCGTCCATCACGCCCATTGCGATCAGCCGGTTGACGGTTTCGTCGATGCCCCATTCCACGCCGTACGCCGCAGTTTTTGCATCGAACAGATTCTGGCCGTCGTGCATGTACAACACCGGATAGCGCTTGGCGCGATTTTCCTCGTAACTTGGTGGCAGGTAGATGCGCAGTTTGCGGCTGTTGTTCAATTGGGGCGACGCAAACGCGTCGACGATCTGCACCTTGCCGAACGGGGCGCCGAAGAATGGATAAATGTCGACGGTGGCGCCGGCGGCGAGTTGATAGACGCCGCCGACCGAGACCTTGTCGTCGCCCAGCGCCGGCTTCATCTGGATGTCGCCCAGGCTGTCCGGCCAGGTATAGGTCCATACCTTGTCGACACCCGGCGTCGCTGGCGCGCCCTTGGACCAGCTCAACTGGCCCTTGTCGCCGCGCACGCTGACCGTGTTCTTGCCGGCGTCATAGTGGATCCGCACGGTGGTGGCGCCGGCGCTGCCGGCCACCGTCAGTGCTGCTGCCATGCATATCGATCGCATCGTCATGTGGTCCTTGTCATTCGGTGCGCAGCAAGCGCACGCCGTAGATGTCGAAGTTGTTGGAGGGGCCTTGCACGCCGCCGGCGGCGCTGAAGGTGCTGTTGGCCTCCATGTAGCTCATATTATAGAAGTCGCTCAACGCAAGCGCATACTCGCCCGCCGCCAGCGTCGCTGTCAATGGCGTCGAATACACCAGTGGCGTGTTGGCTTTGTCAATGCGCGCATGCGGTAGCTGGATCACGCCTTGCGCCACCACGCGCCCGCGGCTATCGCGCAGCGTCATCCATTTGACGCCGCCGCTGATGCCCAGGTTGATCTGGTTGGCGCTGTTGTGATAGCGCACCTGCAGCGCGTAGCTGCCGGCTTGTGCGACCCGGATCGCGCTGACCGCAAACGTGTCGTCCGGCTTGCCCCAGTCTTTCAAGTGCGGTTCGGCAAAGCGGGCGTTCGGACCGGCGATGGCGAGGTTCGAATGCACGCGCGGATCGGTCACCGCAATCTCGATGGCGTCGCCGTTGCATTGCGCCGCGCTGTGATGGCTGCGGTTGCCCGACTTTGATACCGCTTCGAGCGCATAGCATCCGATCGCGCTGCGCCCGGTGGCTGGCTGGCCGTTGCGGTACAGCCGGCTCGATGCGTCATCCGCGGTCGGTTCGCGTGGCGCGAACACGCTGTCCGCTTCGGCGTACGGGTCGGCATTGACGCGGCGAATCTCCTGGTCGCCCTTGATCAGGCTCCCCAGCCGGATGTCGATGACGCTGTTGTTCTTGAGCGCCCCCCACTTGATGGCGGTGCCGGCTTTTGCGCCATCGAGCGTGATTGCGGCGACGCTGTAATAGCCATCGCCCGCAGCCGCGGCCGGCAAATGCACGCGCACCGACAGGCGCTTGCCTTGCAGCGCGAGGCCGTTCAGCGCAATTACATCGGACTGGCCGAAGGTGTCGCGCCGCAGCTTGGCGGTGATGAACGGGCGCAATGCGATTCCTCGATCGGTGGTGGACACGCCAAACACGTCGCCGATCACCATGCCCAGATAGGCGCCGACCGACCATAGCTGACGCTTCGAATTGATCACCGGACCAATCAGCGACGGGTGCTGTTCGTCCAGCAGCAACGGCTGGCCGGACAACCATTCCAGGTTCTCCATGTTGGACAGGTTCAGGGCAGCCGCGCGCATCAGCGTGTCATACGCGGCATCGGCCACGCTGGTGTTGCCGGCGATCGCTGCGGCCTTCAAGCCGTACGCGGTGACGAACGGCCAGATCGCGCGGTTGTGGTACACCGGCATGTCGCGCTGCTGCGGAAAGATGACCGGCGCGCCCATCGGCCCGTGCGGATAGTGCGCCAGGATTTTGCGCGCGCGTTCAGGGCCGGCCACGCCGGTTACGATCGCCAGCGTCTGGCCAAGCCAGTCAAATTTGTGCATCGGTGCGCCGTCGAAATGAGGGGCGGTCAGGCTGCTGTACATGTTCTCGTCGTCCAGCCACAGGCGCTCGTTGATGGCCTTCTTCAGGTCGGCGGCCCATGCGGCGTACTTGCGCGCGGCACCTTTGTTACCTTGTTCGCGCGCCAGCTTCGCTGCCAGGGTCAATGCCTTGTAGTGGCCGACGTTGGTCGACAGTGCTTTGGAGCTCGCGAGCGAGGCGACGTCGTTGACGATCCACGCGGCGTAGCTCTGGTCGCGCCAGTCGAGGAAGGATTGTTCGCCCGTGTACAGGCCAGTACGCACATCGAACGCGGCCAGCCGGTCGTTCTCGATTGTGTTGGTCAGTGCCTCCAGCGCGGGCATGGCAAAGCGTTTTCGGTCGCCAGGCGAAAGCGCCTTGAGTACCTGTTCGGCGCCAAAGGCCCACGACACGCGGTCGGTGCTGACCGGCCAGCTGCCGCCACTACCCGTGTCCTGGATAATCTGCAGGCCGTGCAAGGTGCTGCGCGGCGTGGACAGCTTGAAGGCGAGTGAATTGCGCACCCTTGCCGGGTCCAGCATCGCCAGCCCCAGGTCGGCCGCATACGACAGGTCGCGGGTCCAGACGTAATGCCATTTCTCGCCCGTTTCGAAACACTCGCAGGCAATCGGCGCGCCGCCGTTGTAGTTGCCGTCCTTGATCTGCGACACCGAATCGAGCTTCATTTCCGCGCCCGCCAGCGCGAACAGGGCGTCGAACGCCAGGTTGCCGCTGCGGACCGTCGGCAGGCTTGCCGACTCCTGGTAGGTGACGTACTGCGGGCCGGGATCGCGCAGCTGCTGCGACGTCGATTGCGCGTAGCTGCGCAGCGGAGCGGTCAGCTCGGGCGTCGAAAAGCGCGCGCTTTCGCGCTTGCCGTCGAAGGTGGCGAAGCTGAGCGTGGCGCTGCTGGCGTGGCCCTGGTGCGGATCGCGCGTGGCCAAAGGAGGCGTATCGACCCGCACCACCTTGAGCACCGGTGCCGCAGGGGCGGACAGGTCCAGCGTAAATTGGTAGGCCGCAGTCTGTTTGACGAACAGGTAGTCTTCGGGGCCCGGGTGGAGATCCATCTTGTATGGCGTGCCGGTGGCCACTGTCACGCTGGCCGCTGGATCGATCACCCATTCGGCGCTCCAGTCGCGGCTGCCCACCTTGAACGGGTGGTTGCCTGGGCTGAGCAGGATCTGCGCCTGGTACTGGCCCTTGCCGGTGCTGAGCAAGGCGTTGTCAGTGCCCCAGCCATTGAAGCCGCCGCGGATGAACAGTTCCGGTTCGGCGGCGCCGGCGCTGGCCCACAGCAGGCTGGCGAGGATAAGGCAGGTGGCTTTTTTCATTAGCGGTACTCGTTTCGTTCGACGATGCCCTTCAGGACATCCTTCGCTTGCAGCATGGGGAAGTCCTGCGGCCGGTAAGGGCGCGGGGACAGGAAATGCAGCGCGCCGATGGCCGCCGCAAAGGATGCCTGCTGCGGCGCGCTGGCCAGCGGCCGGCCGTTCAGCGTCGCCTTGCCGGCGCCTAGCTGCAGCAGCGAGGCCTTGCCGGGCGCAAGCTGAAACGTCACGCGCGAGCGGCTCTTGTCATGGTTCAGGAAGCTGAACGTGACGTTGCGGGTGCGTTCGCCCGTGAGCCGCATGCGCCAGCGCTGCTGCGGGCCGCGCGTGTAGCGCACTTCCAGTTGCTCGCCCACGCCGAACGGCAGCAGCGCATCGAAATGCGACCACGCCGAAGGAATCGCCGGGCTGAACGCGAGTGTGTTTTCCAGCAGGTCGGGCTTGAAGCCGACGAAGTCCTGGTAGCCGTTGCGCGCATATTCGGCCACGCTCCACGACTGCGCGTAGGTGCCGGACGGCTTGAGCGTGCCGCCTTCGTGCGGCAGCGCGTCCAGCAGTTCACTCATGTTGCCCAGCGTGCCCAGATGGAGAATCTGGTGGCCCAGGTTTTGCGCCAGTGGCCACGCCAGGTCCTGGTAGCCGAACTTGTTCAGTGCCGTCACCGTGTAGCCGGCGTTCCAGCCCCAGATCGTGCCCTGGTGATAGGCGGCGTCCTTGTGATGGAAGCCGGGGTTCTCGTGGCGCGGGTGGAAATACGGATCGTCCTGGCTCAGCGAGGCGATGCCGTAAGGGTAGAGCAGCGATGACACCGCGTTGCGGGTCACGCGCGCCTGCACCGCCGGCGGCACGAAGTCGTCGAACGGGACCGACACCAGCATCAGTTGATTGGGCCTCACCTTGGTGTCGCGGCTGGCGTCGATGCGCAGGCGGTCGGCCATGACTTCGCCATCCCAGTACAGGCGCAGGAAACTGGCTTTGGCACGCTGCGCCAGTGCGCTCCATTGTTCGGCCCTGGGTTTGTCGCCAGCCTGCGCGGCAAGGTAGGCGCCCGTTTGCAGCGCGGTGTACCACAGCGCCTGGATCTCGACCGCGCGCGGACCGCGCGCCGACCATGGTTGCTTGCCTTCGATGCGCGCATCCATCCAGGTATCGGCCGAATCGTGGGCCAGCAACGCGTCGCTATCCATGTAGTTGGCGATGGCGCCGTCGAAGTAGGGCACGGCCAGCTTGTACATTTGCTGCGCGAAGGCCTGGTCGCCCGTGTAGCGGATGTATTCGAGCGCCTCCCTCAGCATCCACGGCGTGCCGTCCACCGTGTTGTAGATGATGCTGTCGCCGGCGGCGATGCGGTTCGGAATGCGGCCGTATTCCTTGTCGTGCGGTGTTTTCAAATTCTGGTAGCGGGCGAAGTTCGCCAGCACGGCGCGCGCGTCGTCGAACTGGCCCGACACCAGCAAGGTGCCGGGCAGGGCGATGAAGGTGTCGCGCCCCCAGTTGTCGCGGAACCAGGGCAGGCCGGCCCAGATGCCGGTGCCGAATTGCTCGACCACGAACATGCGGCTGGCGGCCTTGGCCCAGTTGAGCGCCTTGTTGTAGTCGGCGTCGCTGGTCGACAGATAGCTCTTGGTCAGCGCCGCATGCAGCGCCTTGCGCTCGGCGCCGATCGGGTCTTGCCCCGCCAGCGCGAGGGCATGCTCGGCCGCTTCGGCCGCGCTGGCGCCGAACGCGAGCACCACTGTCAGCGAGCGCGCCGGCGCGCTGCTGCGCACCATGAGCGTGTCGTCCACGCTGAACGGCTGATCGGCCGCTAGCGCCGCAAAGAGGGTATTGCCGGCCCTTGGCGCGATGGTCACCACGGAAGCGCTACGGGTAAGCACGCCAGCCCCCAGCATGGGACGGATCGCCAGCTCGGCGGCATGGCCACTGGCAACCCGGATCGCAATCGCCTGTTTTTTGGACAGCAGCGCCATTTCCTCGGTAGTGCCGTTGGCGTAGCTGACCTTGTGCCCGTACGGCAGCACTTGTTCGCGCGAATGCGTGCGCTCGTTCTGCACGCCGCCGGCGTAGCTGGCATAACCCTGGAATACGGATTCGTTCTTGATCACATAGCCGGCGCCCTTGCCGTAGCTTTGTGTGTAGCCTTCAAAATAGCCGGCCAGATTGTCGCCGGCGACAAACTGCGACTGCTGGCCGGGAGCCACCGTGATTGCCATGGACGCGAAAAAAGCGTCTACGTCAGGCATGGCCGTCGCGCAGGCCAGTGGCATGGCCAGCGCAACTGCAAGCAGGACGCGCTTCATCATAGTTCCAGAATGACGACCGAACGCGCCGGCAGCGTCAGCGCCGTTTCAAGCTCGAAGCGCTTGCCGCTGATGACGTCCACGCCCGCTGTGACGCCAGCCAGCATTTCATGGAAGCGCGCCACCGGCAGCACCGCCGGGGCGGCGTTCTTGTTAAACGCGACCAACACTTTGCTGGTGCCGTCATAGCGGAAGTAGACATAGGTGCCGTCTTCGGCGCCGAAGTGCATCATCTTGCCGCTATGGATAACCGGGCTGGCCTTGCGCCAGTTGACCAGTTTGCGCACGAAGGCCTGGGCCTCGCGCTGCTGCGCCGTCAGGCCGGCGCCGCTAAAGGCGTTGACCTTGTCGCCGGCCCAGCCGCCGGGCAGGTCGCGCCGGTACGAGGCGTCGTCGCGCTCCTTGGTGGCGCTGGTCATCAGGATCTCGGTGCCGTAATAGAACTGTGGAATGCGCGGCATCGTCATCACAAAGGCGATGTCCATCTTGTACAGGTCGACATCTTCGCCGACCACGCTGAACAAACGCGCCACGTCGTGATTGCCTTCGAATAGCACCAGGTTGCCCGGGTTCGGGTACAGATAGTCGAGCGACAGCGTTTCATACACGTCGTTGAAGCCCGAGCCTGGGGTAGTGTCGGCCAGCGCATTGCGCATCGTCTCGGTCAGCGGAAAATCCATCAGGCTGGGCAGCGAGCTGACGTAGCCGTCAAAATTGACTTTGCCCTTCTGCCAGTGCGACACCACGGCCGGCGACTTGTGCCACTCTTCGCCCACCATGTTCAGGTTCGGGTATTCGGCCATCAGGCGCCGCGTGTACTCGGTCAGGAAGGCGCCGTCGGAGTAGCCATAAGTGTCGATCCGCAGGCCGGACAAGCCGGCGTACTCGATCCACCAGATATTGTTCTGGATCAGATAGTTGGCCACCAACGGATTGGTCTGGTTCATGTCGGGCATGTGCGGGCCGAACCAGCCGGTGGTGAAATTGCGCCCATCTTCCCTGGATGCGTATGGATCCTGGACCGCGACCCGGTGATGCTTGGTCGGCACGAACTTGCCGCCATGGTTGGTCCAGTCCGGCGTTGGCATGTCCTTCATCCACCAGTGGCCGGTGCCGATATGCGACAGCACCACGTCCTGGATGATGCCGATGCCCTTGGCGCGCGCGGCCTGCGACAGCCTTTTGAAATCCTCGTTGGTGCCGTAGCGCGCGTCGATGCGGTAATGGTCGGTGGCCGCGTAGCCGTGATACGAATAGGCGGGCATGTCGTTTTCGACCAGCGGCGTCGGCCAGATCTGGGTGAAACCCATGCCGGCGATGTAGTCGAGGTGGTCGATCACGCCCTGGATGTCGCCGCCATGGCGGCCGTCCCCGTTGGCGCGGTCGAGCTTGTCGGTCATGCCCTGCACGCTGTCGTTGGCAGGATTGCCGTTGGCAAACCGGTCCGGCATGATCTGGTAGATCGCGTCCTTGCTGCTAAAGCCGACGCGCTGGGTCGAGCCGGCTTCGCGCGCCAGCAGCTGATAAGTGTAAGTGACTTTGGTGGCGCCGTCTTTAAAGGCGATGTCGAACTTGCCCGGCTGGGTGTTGGTGTCCAGCTCCAGGTCGATGAACAGGTAGTTGCCGTTGGCAACCCGGGTGACGCGGGCGATGCTCACCCCTGGGTAACTGAGCGACGGTGTCAGCCTGGCGATGCCCTTGCCATGCACCATCAGCTGCACCTGCTTGTTTTGCATGCCAGTCCACCAGAACGGCGGTTCCATGTGCGCGATGCTG
This sequence comes from Pseudomonadota bacterium, assembly GCA_040390915.1. Classification (GTDB taxonomy): domain Bacteria; phylum Pseudomonadota; class Gammaproteobacteria; order Burkholderiales; family Burkholderiaceae_D; genus Telluria_A. Next base: position 10,348 of record JAZJXM010000019.1, on the reverse strand, counting down.
CTCTGGCGGGCGTGCGCGGCGCTGCACAGCAGCAGGGTGGCCAGCGCACAGGCTGGAACGGATGTGAACTTCATGGTGTCTCCATTAGTAGTTTAGCTACAGCTTTTTTCGTAAGTCGAGGATACTACAGAAGGGAATGTGTATCAATGCAGCCTGCGTCCTTTGGTGTTGCGGCAGCTAGTTATAGTACAAGTTGCTATTTATTGCTCCAACTCAAAGCGATGGTCAATCTATTTATACATATGCGCCGATGGCCTGTAGTGCAAGATACACCGGCCGGGCGGCCGGGCAGGGCCGGGTGAGCCTCAAAATGGCGCGGCGGCGCACAAAATTAGTGAAAATCATCGCAAATGTAGTCGTACTACAGTTCCTTTGCAGCGGCGCTGTACCCTAAATACAACGACGTAGCCCGTGAGAGTGGCGTTGATGCTGAAAAACGCCATAATTTAGTAGTCTTCCGCAACTCTCGTTGACAGTGCATCTAGTTTTAGTACAAAATCTTCATCAGAGCGTCTAAGAACGTTTCGCTAAAGGATCCCGAGTAGTAGCTGCCAGGCTGGATTTCCGGGAATTGTGTAGTACTGATGAGATGAGGGGACAAATGAACAAAATCGCCGCGACGCCTAACCAGAGCCTGTTTCGCTCTGCTTTCAAACTGAACCCGGTAGCCGCAGGCTGCGCCGTGTTCGTTTCCGCCATGGCCACTTCGGCTTTCGCGCAAGAAGCCACGCCAGCGGCGACGCCGGCTGCCGACGCGCCCGTTCAGCAAGTGACTGTGTCCGGTATTCGCCGTGGTATTGAAGCGGCGATTGACGTCAAGAAGAATTCCTCCTCCATCGTCGAAGCCATTTCGGCCGAAGACATCGGCAAGCTACCGGATTCGAGCATCGCCGAGTCGATTTCGCGTTTGCCTGGCTTGACGTCGCAGCGCGTTGCCGGCCGCGCACAAAACATCAGCATCCGCGGCATGTCGGGTGACTTCTCGACCGCGTTGCTGAACGGCCGCGAACAAGTTTCCACGGGCGACAACCGCGGTGTTGAATTTGACCAGTACCCATCCGAGCTGCTGTCGGGCGTAGTGGTCTACAAGACGCCAGACGCGTCGCTGGTTGGGCAGGGTCTGTCGGGCACGGTTGACCTGCAGACCGTGCGTCCGCTGGCCTTCGCCAAGCGCACCATTGCACTGAACGCGCGTAAAGAAAAATCGGGCCTGGGCACCGACTTCACCGGTACCGGCAAGCGCTTCAACATGTCATACATCGACCAGTTCGCCAACCGCACAATCGGTGTGGCACTCGGTTATGCGCGCCTTGAGTCCGATGTCCAGACCAGCCGTGCCGAGAACTACGACACCAATCAGGATTTCAACTACAACGGCAACACCATTAAGGTCACCAACGGTTTCAAGCTGTTCAATGACAGCACGAAGCAAACCCGCGACGGTTTCATGGGTGTGTTGGAATACCGTCCTAACAAGCAATTTAGCAGCTCGCTGGACCTGTACTACTCCAAGTTCGACAAGGATGTCGTCAAGCGCGGCCTCGAAATCCAGGTCAACGATAGCTGGAAAGCAGGCAACAGCAACCCCGCCATCGCCGCCCAGGCGCCTGTCTTGACCAACCCGGTCATTACCGGTGGCAAACTGATTAGCGGCACCTGGCAAAACGTCAACCCGCTTTCGCGCCACATCGCCGAGCCGCGCAAGGACGAGCTCAAATCGTTTGGCTGGAACACCAAGTTCAAGTTCGCCGATCAATGGACTGCCATCACGGACCTGAGCACGTCCGAAGCCAAGCGCGACGAGCAGGTGTCGGAAATCGAAGCTGGCGCGGCAAGCTCGGAATCGGTCTCCGTCATCAACAGCAACACCCTGTCGTCGCTGCAGTTCGATCATGGCAACCCGGCCATCATCAAGCTGACCGATCCTGAATCGTGGGGCCAGAACGGTTACCATAAAGTCATTTCGACCAACGACAAGATCAAGGCTGCGCGCGTCGGACTGCAGCGTGACCTGGACGGCATGTTCAGCAAGGTGCTGTTCGGCTTCAATTACACAGACCGCAGCAAGGACAAGAACGCTTCCGAATACAAGCTGATCCTGAAGTCGCCATTGACCGCATTGCCATCGGATACGACCTCGGTCCAGGTGGGCGGATCCCAGTTCAACTCGGTCTCGTTCACTCCGAGCGATGTACTGCCATCGGCTTACAACCTGGTTCAGAACCTGTACGCGGACATCTTCCTCAAGAGCTGGAACGTCACCGAGAAGGTCGGCACCGCTTTCGTCAAAGCTGAGCTCGACACCGACGTGATGGGTCTGCCCCTGCGCGGCAATATCGGTTTGCAGGCAGTGCATACGAACCAGAACTCGACCGCACCACAAGTCGATACCACCAACCAGAGCGTGGCCACCCTGACCACCCAGGGCAAGACCTACACCGACATTCTTCCAAGCGCCAACCTGGCATTCGATCTCGGCCACGATCAGACCCTGCGTCTGGGCGTTGCGCGCGTGATGGCGCGTGCCCGCATGGATCAGATGAGCGCCGGCCGCCGTGCCGAAGTGGACCAGAACCTGAAGTGGACCGGTTCGGGCGGCAACCCGCTGCTCGATCCGTTCCGTGCCAACGCGCTGGACATTTCGTACGAGAAGTATTTCGGTTCCAAGGCGTACTTCAGTGCCGCGGCTTTCCACAAAGACTTGAAGAGCTATATTTTCGACTTCAAGGACAACAACTACTCGTTCACCGGTTTTCCTAACCTGTCGGGTCGTACGCCGCTGTCGAATATCGGTTCGTTCACCCAGCCGCGCAACGGCTCCGGTGGTTCGATCAAGGGTATTGAGTTGGCGGCCTCGCTGCCGATGAGCTTGCTCGTCAAATCGCTGGACGGCTTCGGTGTGGTCGGCAGCTATGCCAACACGTCGAGCCAGATCACGCCGTTCGGTTCGGCCGATCCGCGTCCTCTGCCAGGCTTGTCCAAGCGTGTGACCAACTTCGCCGTGTACTACGAGAAGTATGGTTTCTCTGCCCGCGTTGCACAGCGTACCCGTTCGGATTTCCTGGGTGAAGTGACCGGCTTCGGCGCCAACCGCGAGTACACCTACATCAAGGGCGAGAAAATCGTGGACGTCCAGCTAGGTTACGAAGTCCAGCACGGCTTTGCCAAGGGTGTGTCGTTCCTGCTGCAAGTGAACAATGCCAATGACGCCGTGTACCAGCGTTACGCTGATACGCCAAGCAACATCATCGACACCATCAAGTATGGCAAGACGGTTCTGTTCGGCGCCAACTACAAGTTCTAAGCCCTGCATCAGCAACGCCTGACGTGTAAAAATCCCCCGCTGTTGTGAAATGGCGGGGGATTTTTTTGCCAAGGGCAATTGTTCGGCCTATCATGCAACAGCACGCATCACTCCAACGCCTTCACTGAGTCACTATGCAAAATCATATTCGCGACATCGTCATCGTCGGCGGCGGCACCGCCGGCTGGATGACCGCAGCGGCCTTGTCCAAGGTCTTGACCGGTCCTTGGAATATCAAGCTGATCGAATCCGAGGAAATCGGCACGGTCGGCGTCGGCGAAGCGACCATCCCGCTGATCAATATCTACAACAACGCGCTGGAAATCGACGAGAACGAATTCATACGCGAGACCAACGGCACCTTCAAACTCGGCATCGAGTTCGTCAACTGGGGCAAGCAGGGTGTGTCCTACATCCACGGCTTCGGCGGCCTGGGGCCCGATATCGGCATCACCAAATTCCATCAGTACTGGCTCAAGGCGCAGCAGGCCGGCAAGGCGCTCGACATCGAGCAGTACTCGATCAATTCGCTGGCCTCGCGCCACAACAAGTTCATGCGCGCGGCCAAGGAGATGGGCAATTCGCCGCTGGCCGAGATCGTGCACGCGTTCCACTTCGACGCCGGCCTGTACGCCCAGTTCCTGCGCCGCTACGCCCAAAAGCGCGGCGTGACCCGGATCGAAGGCAAAGTCACTGGCGCCACCCAGCGCGCCAGCGACGGCTTCATTGAAGCGGTGGTGATGGAAAACGGCGAGCGCATCACGGGCGACCTGTTCATCGATTGCTCGGGTTTCCGCGGCCTGCTGATCGAGCAGACCCTCAAGGCTGGTTACGAGGACTGGAGCCATTGGCTCCCGTGCGACCGCGCCTACGCGGTGCCGTGCGAATCGGTGCAGCCCCTCACGCCCTATACCCGCTCGACCGCGCACAGCGCCGGCTGGCAGTGGCGCATTCCGCTGCAAAGCCGGATCGGCAATGGCCACGTCTACAGCAGCAAATTCATCAGCGACGCCGAGGCGCTCGACACCTTGATGAAAAACCTGGACGGCAAGCCGCTGGCCGAACCGCGCCAGTTGAAATTCACGACCGGCAAGCGCAAGAAAGTGTGGGACAAGAACGTGGTGGCAATCGGCCTGTCGAGCGGCTTCATGGAGCCGCTCGAATCGACCAGCATCCACCTGATCCAGTCGACCATCTCGCGCCTGGCCACGTTCTTCCCGAACCAGAGTTTCAACGAAGTCGACATCGCCGAGTTCAATCGCCAGTCCGATTTTGAAGTGGAAAAAATCCGCGACTTCCTGATCTTGCACTACAAGGCATCGGAGCGCGACGATTCCGAGTTCTGGCGTTATTGCCGCGACATGCCGATCCCCGATTCGCTGCGCCAGAAGATGGACCTGTTCGAGAGTAACGGGCGGGTGTTTCGCGAAGGGGCGGAGATGTTCTCGGAGATCAGCTGGTTCGAAGTCATGTACGGGCAAGGCATCCGCCCGCGCAGCTACCATCCGCTGGTGGACGCGCTGAGCGAAGAGAAGATTAGCGAGTTCCTGGCCAACGTCAGCAACACGACCCGGCGCTGCGTGGAAGCGATGCCCAGTCACGCCGACTTCATCAAGAACACTTGCCCGGCAAGGTAAGCGATGTTCAATCCGGCGCCGCGCATCGAACTGCTGGCCATCGCGGGCCACCGGCCGTGCGTGGTGATCGACGATTTCCTGCTCGACCCCGAGGCCATGTGCGAGGCGGTGGTGCGCAACCAGGACGGCTTCGCGATGGCGCCGTTCAATGCCTATCCAGGCGCCGAGCTGCCGGTGCCCGATTCACTGTCGGCGCAGCTGGATGAATTTTTCATGCAGCACGTGCGCCAGCTGCTGGGCGCGCGACGCACACTGAGCATGCACAGCCGGCTGGCGATGGTCACGTTGGCGCCGCACCAGCTGCAGCCCTTGCAGCGGGTGTGCCACCGCGACCGGCTGGGCGTGAGCGCCGAGCAGTGCGTGGCGGCGTCGGTGCTGTATCTGTTCAAGGATGCGGCGCTGGGCGGCACCAGCTTTTATGCGCCGCGCCAGCCGTTGGCGCAGACCGAGCGCCTGATCGCGCAATGGAATGGCATGGAGCAGGGCGCCATGACGGCTGCACTGGGCGCCGAACCTGGCTATCTGACCGCCAGCAATGCCTATTTCGAACTGCTGGCAACCGTGCCGGCCAAATTCAACCGCGCGATCTTCTACGATGGCAGCATGTTCCATTCAAGTCATATCACGCAGCCGGAACTGCTCAGCGCCGACCCGGCGCGCGGCCGGCTGACCTTGAACGGCTTTTTTGTCTGCCGCAAAGCAGCCGGATGACAAGGGTCATCCGGCGCTGACACGCGCCAGGCTGGCACGCGCGCCAGCGACCGCCTGCAAGCGCTCTTGCAGATAGTTGCTCAGACGTGGATGCTGGCTGAAAGCGACGTTGAAGCGGATGTGCCGGTCCGGCGTGTCGTGCGGCGAGAAGGCGGCGCCACGCATGAGCACAATCTTGTTGCGGTAGGCGTCTTGCACCAGCAGGTCGACGTCCAGGCCCTCGGGCATGGTGCCCCACAAGAAAATGCCGGCGTCGCCAGGCTGCTCGAACAGCACGCCTGCCGCGCGCAACTGGCGCGTGCTGGCGTTGCGCGCCACCATGACCTTGCGTTGCAACCGGTCCAGGTGCTTGCGCAGGTTGCCGGCCCTGAGCACTTCCAGCAGCACATATTCATTTAATGCAGGCATCGTCATGATGGCGTGGATCTTGGTGCGCAACAGCACCTTGAGCAAGGCCGGGGCGGCGGCCAGATAGCCCATGCGCAAAGCAGGGCTGAGCGCCTTGCAAAAGCTGGAGTAATAAATCACGCCATCGAGCCCGGACAAGGCTGCCAGGCGGGTGCTGTGGCCTTGCTGAAAATGGCCGTGCACATCGTCTTCGGCGATCAGGAAACCGTATTGCTGGGCCAGCATCAAGACCTTGTGCACATTGGCGGCGCTGCTGCTCCACCCGGTGGGGTTGTGCAAGGCCGTTTGCACGAACAGCAGGCGCGGGCGGTGCTCGCGGCAAGCCGCTTCCAATGCGTCCAGATCGAGGCCATCGGGGCGGCGCGGAATCGGCAGCAAGCGGATGCCGTCCTGGCGCAAGCGCCCGAACAGCAGGAAATAGCCGGGGTCTTCCACCAGCACGGTGTCGCCAGGCTGCAAGAAACTGCGGCAGATCAGGTCGATCGCATGGGTGCCGCCAAAAGTGGTGAGGATCTGGCCGGCGTCCGCGGCAATGCCGACGCCGCGCATCAGCTGCGCGATGTGCTCGCGCAATTCCGGCAGCCCCTGGGGCGGGCAGCGCGAGGCCATGCCGGCCGGACTGCGCGCCAGCGCCCTTTGCACGACGCTGGCCGGTAGCGCGTCCTGCAGCCAGGCCGGCGGCAAGGCGCCACTGCTGGCGAGCAAGATGCCGGCGCGCTGATCGTTGGCCTGCTGCGCCAGCCAGACCGGCTCTTGCTCGTCGCCCGCCTCCAGTGCGACCTCGTCGGGGATGGCCTGGCTGGCGTCGATCGCCGTGCACACAAAAAATCCAGCCGTGCCGTGCGAGTCAATGATGCCTGCAGCGACCAGCCTGTCATAGGCCACGACGACGGTATTGGTGCTGACCGCCAGCTGGGCGGCGAGCTGGCGGATCGATGGCAGCCTGGCGCCGCCGGGCAGGACCGCGCTCGCGACCAGCTGGCGCAACTTGGCCTCAATTTGCAGGGACAGGGCAATGGGGGAGGAGCGGTCGATGGCGAACATGGCCAAAGTCTAGCGTAAAAACAGCACGGCCAGCACCAGCAAGGTGGCGCCCATCGTCAGATTGAACAGGCGCTGCTTGCGCGGATCTTGCAGGAGGCGGCGAATCGCGACGCCAAACAGGGCCCACATGGCATTGCACGGGGCGCCCACCAGCGCGCCGATCACAGACACCTGCAATGCGCTGGCCAGCGTGCTGTGCCCCGCAGGCATGAACACCGAGGCGACCGTCACGGCCTTGACCCAGCTCTTGGGGTTGAGCGCCTGGAATAGCGCGGCCTGGGCCAGCGACACCGGCTTGGGGGCGGGCGCTGCGCCCACCGAGGCCCCGCTCAGTTTCCACGCCAAAAACACCAGGTATAACGATCCGGCGATGCGCAGTGTGTGCTGCGCCAATGGGAAGGCGACAAAGAAGTTGCCCAGCCCCACGCACATGAGCATGGTTTGCACGAACACGCCAGCCTGGATGCCCAGGATGACCGGCAGCGCGCCGCGCCCGCCAAAATTGGCGCCCGTGGTGGCCAGCATCACGTTGTTCGGCCCCGGGGTGGCCGACATGACCAGGCAATAGCTCATCAAGGGTATCAGTTCGGTCATCATTGCCAGTCGCAGGGGGGAGATGACCCAGTGTAGGAGAGCAGAAGGGCGCCGGCCAGACACAAGACCGGGGCCACAGTGCGATGCTGTATCAGTTGGGCGACAGCGACAGTGGCCGCGTCAGGCCAGCAAGTGAGCGCGAATCCGCTTGAGGGCGGCCACTGGCCCGCTCACGACCAGCCGGTCGCCGTCGCGCGCAACCGCGATATTGCTCTCGTTCCAGCGCAACCAGCGCGGCAAGTTCTGGCGGTAGATGATCGCGTTGCCCTGCGCGCCCTGCTCGACGTAGCGGGCGCATTCGACTTCGGTCACCAAGCGTCGCACCGCGTCTTCGGATGCTGGCGTGACGGTAAATTGGGCTCTGAGCGCGGCCATCACGGCCGCCAACCCGCCCACGGCCATGCCGGCCAGCAGCAGGCCGATCGGCATGATGCGCGCCTTGGACGCATACGCCAGGCCCTGGATCGCCAGCGTGCAGCACAGCAGGATCACCAGGTAGGACTGCAGCTGCGACCATGACTGAAACAACAGGAAGTAGCGCCACTTTGCTAACGGATAGGCGATGGCCGAGACGCTGAAAGCCGAATTTTTTGGATGGGACATGGCGGGCAGAAGTGGGCTGAACCGGGCATCCTAGCAGAGAAAAAGCGATAATGCGGCAGATATTGCTGCAACAGAGTAAACTAGAGGGTGCTTTCCCGTCGGGCGAGCTGTTTATATGCGAGCGTCCCATGTCTGAATCCCCTGTATTGCTGTTTTCCGAACTCAACCTTTCCGCCCAAGTGCTGAAGGTCATGAAAGAGGTCGGTTACGAAACCCCGTCGCCGATCCAGGCAGCCACCATCCCGCTGCTGCTGGCCAATCGTGACGTACTGGGGCAGGCCCAGACCGGCACCGGCAAAACCGCCGCCTTCGCGCTGCCGATCCTGTCGAACATCGACATCAAGCAGCAAACGCCACAGGCGCTGGTGCTGGCGCCAACGCGCGAACTGGCGATCCAGGTCGCCGAAGCGTTCCAGAAGTACGCGACCCACATCAAAGATTTCCACGTGCTGCCGATCTACGGCGGCCAGAGCTACGGCCCGCAGCTGTCGGCCTTGCGCCGTGGCGTGCACGTCATCGTCGGCACCCCTGGCCGCGTGATCGACCACCTTGAAAAAGGTTCGCTTGACCTGTCCAAGCTCAAAACGCTGGTACTCGACGAAGCCGACGAGATGCTGCGCATGGGCTTTATCGACGACGTCGAACAGATCCTGCAAAAAACCCCGGCCACGCGCCAGACGGCGCTGTTCTCGGCCACCATGCCGTCGGCCATCAAGCGCATCGCCAAGACCTATTTGCGCGACCCGGCTGAAGTGACCGTGGCCGCCAAGACCGGCACCGCCGACAATATCCGCCAGCGCTACTGGATGGTGAGCGGCATGCAAAAACTCGAAGCGCTGACCCGCATCCTGGAAGCGGAACCGTTTGACGGCATGATCATTTTTGCCCGCACCAAGCTCGGTACCGAAGAACTGGCGAGCAAACTGCAAGCGAGAGGCTTCGCCGCCACCGCCATCAACGGCGACATGCAGCAGACCCAGCGCGAGCGCACCATCGAGCAGCTCAAGAACGGCAAGATCGACATCCTGGTCGCCACCGACGTAGCCGCGCGCGGCCTGGACGTTGAGCGCATCAGCCACGTGATCAACTACGACGTGCCGTCGGATCCGGAAAGCTACACCCACCGTATCGGCCGTACCGGCCGTGCCGGGCGCAGCGGCGAGGCGATCCTGTTCATCACCCCGCGCGAGCAGGGCTTGTTGAAAGCGATCGAACGCGCCACGCGTCAGCCGGTAGCGCCATTGACGCTGCCGACCGTGAAAGCGGTCAACGACGTGCGCATCGCCAAGTTCAAGGACCAGATCACCGAAGCGCTCGCTGCCGGCGGCCTGGATGTATTCCGTTCGCTGATCGAAGAATACGAGACCGAACTCAATGTGCCGGCCATCGAAATTGCCGCCGCACTGGCCAAGCTGGCGCGCGGCGACGTACCGCTGCTGCTGGAAAAGCCGAACCGCGACGCCAAGAGCGCGCCTTCGTGGGCCGCCACCGAAACGCCGGCGCGCGCACCGCGTGCGGATGCGCCGCGCTTTGAATCGGCACCGCGTTTCGAATCGGCGCCGCGCTTCGAGCGCGATGCAGCGCCTGCGTTCGAACGCAAGCGCACCATGCGCCCGCAGGAAGAGGGCATGGGCACGTTCCGCATTGAAGTGGGCCACGCGCACGGCGTCAAGCCGGGCAATATCGTCGGCGCGATCGCCAACGAAGCGGGCATCGAATCGAAGTTCATCGGCCGCATCGAGATCTACGACGACTACAGCACGCTGGACCTGCCGGCCGACATGCCGCCAGACCTGATCGACCACCTCAAGGGCGTGTGGGTCGCTGGCCAGCAGCTCAACATCACCCGTGATGGCGAAACGCCAGCCGTCAAGAAGCCAGGCGCGTTCAAGCAGGCGGGCGACCGTCGTTTTGAAGAGAAGAAGCTGGGACCGAAGAAGCCTTACGATGCGAGCAAGAAGAAAGAGCATCGCAAGGGGCCGAAGCCAGCGTAACGAAGAAGCGGGGTCAGTCCCGGCAATCGTACACGGGCCCATCAGTAGCGCGC
>JAZJXM010000018.1:0-41185 GCA_040390915.1 Pseudomonadota bacterium | reverse complement strand
ACTGGTACCGGGCGCGCTGGGAAATCGAAATGCTGTTCAACGTGCTCAAGAATGGGTGCTGCGTTGAGGAGCTGCAGCTGGGCACCATTGAGCGTATCGAGCGAGCGCTGGCGTTGTACCTGGTGGTCGCGTGGCGTATCGCCTATTTGATGCGTATGGGGCGCACCTGCCCCGACTTGGACGCCAAGCTCTTCTTCGATCCGGATGAGATTCAGGCCGCCTATCTGCTCAACAAGACACTGGCACCGCCCGCACCGCGCCTGAACGAAGTGCTGCGCATGATCGCACGGGTCGGCGGCTTCCTTGCCCGAAAAAGCGATGGCGAACCGGGCGCCAAGACGATCTGGGAGGGATTGCGTGATGTCCGTGCTTCCGCTCATACCATCAAGAGCCTTCGTGAAATGGGCCTGCTATCAAGTTGTGTATAACGAGGTGACTCCACCCACGGTTGATCTGGGCTAGCTGTGCAAGGAACTGGGTTCGGCCCTCGTCGCATTTGCTTGCCTTTGGCTGCTGCTCGTTGTGCTAGCCAGCGTTCTGGAGGCGGTCACCTTCGGCGATTCCAGGTTCTCAGCCTTGCTGCACTGGAGTTGCAGTGTTCCCGCGTTCGCCATCGTTTACCACATGTTCAAGCCGGAAATCCTGCGCATTACCGAGGCCTGGCGCGTGCCCGTAGAAACCCCCGCTGCGCCGAATGCCGTGCCAGCGCGCGCCGATCCCGCGGCGCGTGCTGCGCTCTGGACCTTCAATGACTACGCCGTGTTCATCAGCTTGATCATCATCCGCATCACCCTCTTCTTCGGGCCCCTGCTGTTCCTGTGTGTACAGTCGGGACTGCGGGGCGGGTGGGTCCTGACCGGGACGGCCATCGTGTCGGTGGTACTGACGTTGCTGTCTATGCGCTGGGTGAAGATCGGCAGATGAGCACGGCCGCTCGAGCAGCTTTCAGATCACGTTCTTCGCGCCGGTGGTGAATATCGCTTTCCCGTGAATTGAAAACATATCAGGACCCGGATAACGTTGGAACAGCATGCGCAGCCCATCCTCGGCTGTTCCTCAAGGTGCAATAGCGCGCCATGGCCAGAAACGCCAGGTAAATGACGATCCACACCGCGCTGGCAAGCAGCGGCCGATTCAACGCTGGAAGCACGCCGCCCAGCCAGAAGCCTGTGCTCATGCCGATGCCCGATGTCAGAAAATTAAAGGTCGCCACCGCGCCGACCGCGTTGTGAGGCTGTTCGCCTGCGGTCGCCATGTCAAGCATGACTTGCGGGGTGATGATTTCGCCGACGGTAAATAGCGCGGCAATGAGCACGATCGCCAGTGGCGAATGGGCGAAGCTGCTGCCCACAATGGCCAGCACGGACATGAACGAACCAATCGCGATGGTGGGGAATTTGTTCGTGCTGGCATTGACCAGCTTTAATATCGGAATAACGAACACAATCAACAGCAGCGAATTGCTGGCAAAGAGTAGTGCTATCAGGTCGACGTAGTTCTTTTCGTTGTGCTGGATGTTGAGCGAAATCGACGCGTAGATTTGGGCTTCAAAAATGTAGTGCAGTAACGCAGTGCTGGCAATCGCGTACACCATCGATGGTTGTGAACGCAATGTGGCCCACCAGCTGCTATTCCGCACTGGACCTATGCCCGACGTAGCATTGGGAGCGCGCTGCACAAATGTCAGAAGCAAAAGTGCGCAGGAAAAGCACGCGCAAGAGAGCGCAATCACGCCTGAAAATCCCCATGTTCGCATCACCAGCGAACCAGCCAGCGGGCCGAGCGCGCCCGCGATGCTGGAACACAGCTTGATGTACGAGAAGATGCGCAATTTTTCTTCGCGCCGCGGCAGAAAACGCATCTGCAAAGACCGGGAAAGATTGGCGCTCAGGCCGATGGCGAAGCGGTACAGCAGGATCGAGCCAGCCACGATAGCGCAGGCTGGCGCCGCCGGCATGAACTTCGCGAGCGCCATCGATGCCACCGCCAGCAAGGCCATCGCATACCCCATCCACAGCGCCGGCTTGATCGCGCTTTCTTTGACGCACAGGCAAACGATGTAGGCCAGCGTATTGCCGGCAAACATGCCAAACGCAATCACTGTCGGCACGCTGAAATTCGACAGCCCCAAGTAATCGACCAACGCCGTGGACACATATGGAAAATACGAAAATGCGCCAAATGAAGACAGCAGCATGACGGCCAATAGCAGAATATTTTCTTTGCTGAGCGTGTTCATGGCCGGATCTATCGCGTTTCGATCCGGACCTGCACGCGGGCATGCTCGGCATTGCGCATCGCTGCGTCGACCGTGTCGCCGGTGCACAGCACATAGCCCTGGCGCGAATCGGAGCAAGTCAGCGGGCCGATTTCCTGCCCCGCCTGAAGCTCGCATCGCAGGCGCAACACGCCTTCGGCCTGTGCCGCTTGTTCCAGATTGGCGACCTCCGTCACGTGACAATTCTCCAACGCGAAAAAACGAATCGCTGCAGCCGCCGCTTGCGGTGCGCGCGGCGGCGCGGGCAGGTCGAGCAAGGCGGCCATGGTTTCTCCCATCAGATCGACCCCGCTGACCAGTTCGGCCATTTCCCAGATCTGATCGCCACCGATCCGGGTCTGCGATTCGATGATTTTCGGTCCATCGCTGGTGAGGCGAATCTCAGTATGGGCAGGTGCTGTGTCTTGCTTGACCAGCGCCAGAAAGTCGAGCACCAGCGCGCTCACCTCGGCCCACGCCGACGGCGACAAGCGTGCCGGCACCTGGTGTCCCAGCTCAATGAAGTGGGGCGCGTCCGTGGTGATTTTTTCGGTGATCATGACAATCTCGTGCTGGCCGTGCCTGGAGATCGATTCGACGCTGAATTCGGGCCCGTCCAGGTATTCCTCGGCCAGGATGGTGCCCCCGTTCGCGCCGCGGCTCCATTCCCATCCGGCCTCCAGGGCTGCTGCGTCAGGCACATAGGAAACGCCGGCACTGCCGCCGCCGGAAAACGGTTTCAAGATGATCGGTTTGCCGTCCATGCGTTGCAGGAATGCTGACGCATCGGACACTGTTTCGCACAGCTGGTACGCCACCCCGCCGCGTCCTTGCGCTTGCTGCAAATCGCGCATCATGATCTTGTCGCGGGTGTAGACGACCGCGTTGAGATTGGCGCCCGGCAGTCCAAGTTCGACTGCGCACAGCGAGGCCGCATACATGCCAAATTCAGCAAACGACACGATCGCGTCGAACGGGTCGATCGCGTGCCAGGCGCGCGCGACCGCGAACACTTCGTCCGCGCTTTGATAGTCGGCCAACAAATAGCGGCACGATGATGTCATCTGCCTGTCGGCAAATAGCGCCGGCTGCTGGATCATCGAGTAGCGCAGGCCCAGTTTGTCGGCTTTGTCGAGCGTGTGATCGCGCCCGCCTACGATGAGGATGTGCTTCTTTTTCATGGACTTCTTTCACACGATAGTTGGATAGCCGGAGTCTAGCGAGGCGTCGCGTTGACGGTCAATCTCGATTCGCGCAATCGACATATGGAAGTGCTCAGACCAGTAATGCGCTTTGCTACAATGCCGCAATGAACAACGACTATTCGGCGCCGGAAGCTGCGCGTGTATTGGGGATCAGCTTGGCCACCTTGTACTCCTACGTGAGTCGTGGCTTGCTGACGCCGACCAGCCAGGCGACATCGCGCAGCAAGCGCTATCCGCGCGAAGACGTGCTGCGGCTGGCCGCGCGCAAGGCCGACGCCAAGCGCGGCGGCCACATGGCGGTGGGCGCCATGAGCTGGGGCGTGCCGGTACTGGAGACGCGCATTTCCCACATCGCCGACGGCCACCTCTACTATCGCGGCCACGACGCCGTCGCATTGGCTGGCCACGCCACGCTCGAAACGACTGCGTGCATCCTGTGGGACGATGGCCAGCGCGATTATTTTTCCGGCGACGCTCCAACACTCCCGCCAGGCTGGCTGGAACAGGCGCGCGCGCTGACGCAGGGCATGGCGCCGCTGGAGCGTGCCATGGCCTTGCTGCCCATGCTGGCAAAGGATGCTGCTGATGATTTCAAGGCCAGGCCGGCGTTGATGCGGCTGCTGGCCGCCATCTTGCTGGACACGTCGCCGTCGGCGCGGCCTATACATGAACAGGTCGGGCTGGCATGGGGTGCGGACGCCGAGCAAGCCCAATTGATCCGCGCCGCCCTGGTGCTGCTGGCCGATCATGAACTGAATGCATCCACCTTCACGGTGCGCTGCGTCGCGTCCACGGGCGCGAGTCTGGCAGTGGTGCTCAGTGCCGGCCTGGCCGCCTTGTCGGGCGCGAAACATGGTGGCGGCAGCCGATCGCTCAGGGCACTGTTCGATGAGGCGCCGCTGGAATTTGTCCCGGCCAGTCAGGAGGGCTACGGCCATCCGCTGTATCCGGACGGCGATCCGCGCGCGGCCTGTTTGCTGGAGCGCTTGCGCTCATCACCCTCGTTGACGCAAAAGGGCGGCGCTATCCTGGAACTGAATGCCGCCGCCTGCAAGCTGCATGGCGCCGCGCCGCATGCCGATCTGGCGCTGGCCGCGCTGGAAATTGCCTGCGGATGGCCACAGTCGGCCGGGATGATTCTGTTTGCGCTGGCACGTGCCGCTGGCTGGATAGCGCATGCGGCCGAGCAGGTGGAATCGGGCGCGATGATCCGTCCGCGCGCGCGCTATGTGGGACGCTATCCGTCATAGCTTCAGTGCTCGTGCCGATGATGGCTGTCTGGGTAATGCGGATGCGCGTGCCGCATCGGTGCATGCTGGTGCGAATGCGAATGCGGCTGCGCCAGGTCGACGCCGTCGGCATGCGCGTGCTGGTGGTGCTCGTCGTGCACATGCTCATGGTCGTGCTCAAGTGCCTCATGGTCATGTTCGTGATCGTGCACCTCGGTCAGGTGCAGCCAGATGCCTAGCCCCATCAGCGCCGCCGCGAACCAGAACACCATGCCAGGTCGTTCCCCGAACACGAGCAGCGCAATCAGGGCGCCCGCAAACGGCGCGGATGAAAAATACGCGCCAGCCCTGGCCGTGCCCAGATGGCGCAACGCCAGCACAAACAGCACCAGGCTGACGCCGTAGCCAAACAGACCCACCGCCGCCGCGCCGGCGATCGCCCCCGTGCCCGGCAAGCGCTGCCCCAGGCTGAACGCAATCACCAGGTTCACGCTGCCCGCGGCCAGGCCCTTGAGGCAGGCAATTTGCACCGGATCGCTGGCCGACACCTTGCGCGTCAGGTTGTTGTCGATCGCCCAGCACAGGCAGGCGCCGACAATGGCCAGTGGTCCCCACGCCACGCCGAGTGCGGGCCGTTCGCTCCACGACAGCAGCGCGCCGGCCAGCACAATCAATGCCATGCCCGCCAGGATGCGCCGGTCAAAATTTTCCTTGAACACGAACCAGGCCAGCAAGGCCGTCAGCACGCCTTCCAGATTGAGCAGCAGCGAGGCGGACGACGCCGGCGTGATGGCCAGCCCGATCATCAGCAGCACCGGTCCGGCCACGCCGCCCGAAAAAATGGCGCCGGCCAGCCAGGGCAGGTCGGCTGCCGGCACGGATGCCGGTGCGCGCTTGCGCCGCGCCAGGTAATACAGCGCCAGGCCGATCCCGCTGCCCAGATACAGCAGCGCAGCCAGCATCACTGGCGCGACGTTGCCGGCCAGCTGTTTGGCCAGCGGCGTGCTGGCGCCAAACAGGGCGGCGGCGCACAATGCGTAAATCACTCCTGCGTGCATGGGTTTCCTTTTTGTGAGCAGGCATCAGCATACGACATCTGACAAGGAGAAGCGCATGACCAACATCATCGGCATCGCCGGCAGCCTGCGCGCCGGTTCATTCAATGCCGCGCTGCTGCGCGCAGCGGCCAGCGCGATGCCAGCCGGCGCCACGCTGACCATTGCCAGCATCAGGGCCATTCCGCTGTATGACGGCGACCTGGAAGCGAACGACGGCATCCCGCCCGCAGTGGCGCAGCTCAAGGACCTGATCGCAAACAGCGATGGCGTGCTCATCGCCACGCCCGAATACAACAATTCCATGCCCGGCGTGCTCAAGAACGCGATCGACTGGCTGACCCGTCCGGCGGCCGACATCGGCAAAGTATTCGGCGACCGTCCGATCGCCATCATCGGCGCTTCGCCAGGCGGCTTCGGCACCATCCTGGCGCAAGACGCCTGGCTGCCGGTGCTGCGCACGCTAGGCACGCGGCCGTGGTTCGGCGGGCGCTTGATGGTGTCGCGGGCGGGCAACGTTTTTAACGAGAATGGTGAACTGATCGACGCCAAGATCCAGGCCCAACTGCAGCAATACTTGCAGGGATTTGTTGCTTTCGCTCAAAAATAGGGGAGCGCCAAGTACTATCGGTAGTGAACGTTGCCCTACTGAAAAATTAAGGTAATCTGTGTCATCCATTTCACATTTTGATGCCACACAGCGGCTCTTTTGGCTTGTTGGGCGTTAATTTTTGTGCATTTAGTAGTAACATCATGTTTGCTATTCCGTAAGTCAGGTACCGCCTGGAAAGTGGCCGATGGAATCAGAAGACAAGCGCATTGTTGAGACAGCTTTTGCTGCGGCTCCGTTGGCCGTGCGACACGTCTTGTCGGTATGCACCGACGGCGTGCTGATCATCAGCGCCGACGCCCCCAGGTACGCCATCCTGTATGCCAATCCCGCCTTGTGCCGCATCTACGGCTACGCGCTCGAGGAGCTGGCCGGGCAGTCGATTGCGCTGCTGGCCAATCAGGAACACGAGCGCAAGATGACGGCCGTCGCCGACGCTGTGCTGCGCGACGGCAAGGAACAAAGCGTGCTGCTGCAAAGCCGGCGCAGCGATGGCAAGCTGTTCTGGAACCAGCTGACGGTGTCGCCGGTGGCTGCCACCCGCGACGGGGCGCCGGTGCACCTGGTGTGCGTGGTCAGCGACGTCACCGAGCAGCGTTTCGCCAAAGGCCAGCTGACCCATTTGCTCAAGCATGATGAGCTGACCGGGCTGCCCAACCGCAGCATGTTTGGCGAACAATTGCAAAGCGCCAAAGCGTACGCTGCCAATTGCGGCAATACGCTGGCCGTGCTGTGCCTGTCGCTGGACGGCTTTAGCCGGGTCAATGAAAGCCTGGGCCATCCGGTGGGCGACCAGTTCCTGATCGAAGTGGCGCAGCGCCTGGCGGCATGCCTGGG
The DNA here is from genome assembly GCA_040390915.1 of Pseudomonadota bacterium. GTDB lineage: Bacteria > Pseudomonadota > Gammaproteobacteria > Burkholderiales > Burkholderiaceae_D > Telluria_A. Next base: position 33,992 of record JAZJXM010000018.1, on the reverse strand, counting down.
GCGGCACGACACGCTGTCGCGCCACGGCGGCAATGAATTCGTCATTGTGCTCGGCGAAATCGGCATCGCCTCCGATGTCGCCCACCTGTGCGCCCAGCTGATGCGCATGCTGGCCACGCCGGTCGAGGTTGGGGCGCATACCATCAACGCCGGCTGCAGCGTCGGCATCGCCCGCTATCCGCAGGATGCCGATGACGGCGTCACGCTGCTGCGTTACGCCGACATGGCGCTGTCGCATGCGCGCAGCCAGGGCGGCAACCAGTTCCAGTTCTTTAACATGGAAATGAACCAGCGCAGCGTCGAGCGCATCCAGATGGAGGCGGCGCTGCGCGATGCGCTGGCCCAGGACCAGCTGCAGTTGCAATACCAGGCGGTGGCCGAGCTGCAAGAGGGCGCCGTGTGCGCGTTCGAAGCGCTGGTGCGCTGGCAGCACCCCGTGCTCGGCCTGATCGATGCCTACCGTTTCATCACCATTGCCGAAGAAACCGGCATGATCACCGCGATCGGCAACTGGGCGCTGGGGCGCGTCTGCCGCGACATGGCACAGTGGCGCGAGTCCGGTTTGCCGCGCGTGAAGGTCGCGCTCAATATCTCGCCCAAGCAGTTTCGCGATCCTGGCCTGCCGCACGCCATCTTCAGCGCGCTGCAGCTGGCCGACCTGGAACCGGAGCTGTTGTCGATCGAACTGACCGAGGCGGCGCTGATGCAAAATCCGCAGGCTGGCGCCGATACGCTGTCACAGCTCAAGGCGCTCGGCATTGGCCTCACGCTGGACGATTTCGGCGCCGGCTATTCGTCGCTCAATCACTTGAAGCGCTTTCCGCTGGACCTGGTCAAGATCGACGGCGACCTGACGGCCAACGTCGTCACCGGCAGCGACGACGCGGCGCTGGTCAAGACCATCATCGTGATGGCCCACCACCTGGGGGTGCAGGTGGCCGCGGTGGGCGTGGAAACCGAAGCCCAGTGCGATTTCCTGCGGCGCAATATGTGCGACCAGATCCAGGGCTATTTCTTCGCCCAGCCAGCCAGTGCCAGCGAGGTGGCGGTGATGCTGGCGGCGCGCCACAGCCTGCCGCCGCACTTGCTGCGCATCCAGAAGCAAAAGCGCACGCTGCTGCTGGTCGACGACGAGCAGAACATCGTCTCGGCCTTGAAGCGACTGCTGCGGCGCGACAACTACCAGATCCTGACCGCCTACAACGGCCAGGAAGGGCTGGACGTGCTGGCTGCCAACGCGGTCGACGTGATCGTGTCCGACCAGCGCATGCCGGGCATGATAGGCGCCGATTTCCTGCGCGCGGCCAAGGGACTGTACCCGGACACGATACGCATCATGCTGTCGGGCTACACCGAATTGCAGTCGGTCACGGACGCCGTCAACGAGGGCGCAATCTACAAATTCCTGACCAAGCCGTGGGACGACGAACAATTGCGCGGCCACATCGCCGAAGCGTTCCGGCTCAAGGAAATTGCCGACGACAATGAACGGCTGAACCTGGAACTGCGCACCGCCAACCATGCGCTGGCCGCCACCAACCGCAAGATGGAAGAATTGCTGCGCCAGAAGCAGCAGCAGATCACGCGCGACGAAATCAGCCTGAACGTGGCGCGCGAGCTGCTGCAGTTCGTGCCGCTGGCCGTGATCGGCCTGGACGATGAAGGCATGATCGCCTTCGTCAACGGCGCCGCCGACACCGTGTTTCGCCAGCGCGGCATGATCCTGGGCAATGAAGCGAGCCTGGTGCTGCCGGAGCTGTTCCCGGGCGGCACCGAGTTTTCCGGTGCGATTGACGCCGATATCGATGGCCGCCACTACCAGGTGGTGGCGCATGCCATGGGGGCCAAGTCGCAGTCGCGCGGTTGCCTGATTACCCTCAGTCCCAGAGAGGTGCACTGATGTCCGTATCCGAACAAACCATCGCCATTGACGCCGCCGTCGAAGGCATGCTGTTGTCCCAGAATTTGCTCGACGCCGGCGGCGCGGTGCTGCTGCCGGCCGGCGCCAGCCTGAGCACCGGCAGCATCAACTCGCTGCGCCGGCGCGGCATCGAAACGGTGCAGGTGGTGATGGCGGCCGAACCGGTGGACGAGGCGGCGCTGCTGGCCGAGCGCGCGCGCCAGTGCGAGCGCGTGGGGCGGCTGTTCCGTCACAGCGCCGGGCAAGGCGCCACCGCCAAGCTGATGGCGGTCCTGACCAGCTACCGCAACGGAGCGTTGACGTGACGGCCGTGCTGATTGACGTGGTGCGCCAGTTGCGCGACCTGCCGTCGCTGTCGACCGTGGTGGTCGAGCTGCTCTCGACGATGGAGGAAGCCGACCTGGATATCCAGGTGCTGGGCGCAAAAATCGCGATGGACCAGTCGCTCACGGCCAAGACGCTGCGCCTGGCCAACTCCTCTTTCTATGGCATGTCGAGCAAAGTGACCACGATCCAGCAAGCCATTGCGATCCTGGGCTTTCACAGCATCCGCACGCTGGTGACGGCGTGCGCGGTGACCGGCAGTTTCCCGCCCGGCGCCGGCGCGCAATTCAATTTCAAGGGTTTCTGGCGCCATTCGGTGGCCACTGCGGTGGGCGCCAAGCTGCTGGCGGTGCACACCAAGCTCAATCCGGAGACTGCTTTTACCGCCGGCCTGCTGCACGACATCGGCACGCTGGTGCTGGCCACCCGTTTTCCGGCCGAATATGCGCAGATGCTGGATCACCGCAAGGAGCATGACTGCTACATCTGCGAAGCCGAGCAAGCCGTGTTCGGGATCGACCACGCGGCCGTGGGCAGCGCGCTGGCGGCGCACTGGAAGTTCCCGGAAGCGATGCAAGGCGCGGTGGCGGGCCACCACGGGGCCGACATGCAAGGGCCGGCCTCGCTGGCGCTGGTGGTGCACGCGGCCAACATCATTGCCCACGCGCTGGACCTGTCGGGCGACGAGGATGACCTGGCGCCGCCGATGTCGGACGCGGTATGGAACGCGCTGGCGCTGTCGGACACCAGCTGGAACAACTTGTTTCGCGAAACCGAGGCGACCTATGCCGAGATGTGCCAGATCCTGGTCAACTGAACAAGGATGATCGCCATGAACAACCCGCACATGCTGTCCCCGCTGGCCGATGCCGCCAAGCCGGGCATCGCGCTGTCCGAACTGCTGGACGGCCACCCGGTGGCCACCTTTGTCATCAATAACGCCCACATCATCACGCACTGGAACCGCGCCTGCGAGCAGCTGATGGGCTGGAGCACCGAAGAGATGATCGGCACCAGCAAGCAGGGCATGGCCTTCTATTCGCGCGACAAGCAGATGCTGGCCGACATGATCGTCTCGGACGATCATGCCGGCCTGGCCAAGCACCGCCAGTCGACCTTGATCCCGGGCGCTTACGAGGCCGAAGAGTTTTTCGACAGCCTGGGCGTGGGCGGCCACTGGCTGCACTTTACCGCCGCGCCGCTGCGCGACCATACCGGCCAGGTGGTGGGCGCGATCGAAACCATGCGCGACGTGACGGAACGGCGGGTCGCCGAAAACGCCTTGCGGCGCGCCCACGACAGCCTGGAGAACCTGGTCGAAAAGCGCACCGCCCAGCTGGCCGAAGCGAACGAGCGCCTGGAAGTGGATCTGCGCCAGCGCCAGGACGCCGACGCCGAGCTGCGCGACCGCCACCTCAAGCTGATCGAACTGAACGAAAAACTGTCGATGGCGCAGGAACAGCTGGTGCAGTCGGAAAAGCTGGCCTCGATCGGCCAGCTGGCGGCCGGCGTGGCGCATGAAATCAACAACCCGATCGGCTACATTTTTTCCAATTTCGGCACCTTGCAAAGCTATCTGGAGCAATTGTTCGACATGCTGCATGTGTACCAGGACGCCGAAACCCACACCGAGCCGGCGGTGGCGGCCAAGTTGCGCGCGATGCGCGAAACGATCGACCTGGACTTCCTGCGCGAAGACATCCCGGTCCTGATGAGCGAATCGAAAGAGGGCATCGTGCGGGTGCGCCACATCGTGCAGGACTTGAAGGATTTTTCACGGGTCGACACCAGCTCCGAATGGGCCTGGGCCAGCCTGCACGCGGGCATCGATTCAACGCTCAACATCGTCTCCAACGAGGTCAAATACAAGGCCGACGTGGTCAAGGAATACGGCGACATTCCCGACATTGAATGCCTGCCGTCGCAGATCAACCAGGTGATCATGAACCTGGTGGTCAACGCCGCCCACGCGCTGGGCGAAAAGCGCGGCACCATCACCATACGCACCGGGCGCAGCGAGGACAACGTCTGGATCGAGGTGGAAGACAACGGCAGCGGCATCGCCAAGGAGCACCTGTCGCGCATCTTCGACCCCTTCTTTACCACCAAGCCGATCGGCAAGGGCACCGGCCTGGGACTGTCGCTCGCTTACGGCATCGTGCAAAAGCACCGGGGCCGGATCGACATTGATACGGAAATCGGGCGCGGCACCAAGTTTCACATCGTGCTGCCGATCCACCAGAGCGCGGCGGAGCCGCAGGAGGGAGCAGCATGAACGACAGCTTGCGAGGCAACATCGTGGCGCAGCAACCGAGCGTGCTGTTCGTGGACGACGAGCCAAATATCCTGTCCTCGCTCAAGCGCTTGTTCCGCCCGCTCGGCTACAAGGTGCTGACGGCCGAAAGCGGCGCCGCCGGGCTCGAACTGCTGGCCCAGGAACACGTCGACCTGGTGGTGTCGGACATGCGCATGCCCGAAATGGACGGCGCGCGCTTTTTGGAACTGGTGCGCGAGCGCTGGCCCGACACGGTGCGCTTGCTGCTGACCGGCTACTCGGACGTGGCCTCGATCCTGGCGGCGATCAACCGCGGCGAGATTTACCGCTACATCACCAAGCCGTGGGATGACAATGACATCCTGCTGGTGGTCAAGCACGCGCTTGAACGGCGCGCGCTGGAAATGGAAAAGGAGCGCCTCGAAGCGCTCACCCGCAGCCAGAACGAAGAACTCAAGGAACTCAACCTCAGCCTGGAAGCCAAGGTGGCCGAGCGCACCGCCGAACTGTCGGCTTCGCGCGATGTCATCATCGAGGCCAACAAGCGGCTCAAGAGCAATTTCATCACCACCATCAAGATCTTTTCCAGCATGATCGAAATGCGCGGCGGCAATCTGGCGGGCCATTCGCGCCGGGTGGCCGACCTGGCGCGCCGCATTGCCGTCAAGCTCGACCTGAGCGGGCCGGAGACGCAGGAAGTGTTCATTGCCGCGCTGCTGCACGACATTGGGAAAATCGGCTTTCCCGACGACTTGCTGAACTTGCCCGTGTCGCTGATCGTGGGCGACCATCTGAGCATTTTCCGCAAGCACCCGATCCGCGCCGAGCAGCTCCTGATGCCGCTCGAAGAATTGCGCGGCACCGCCACCGTGCTACGCGCCCACATGGAGCGTTTCGACGGCGCCGGTTTCCCCGATGGCATTGCCGGTGACCTGATCCCGCTGGGCGCGCGCATCCTGGCGCTGGCGTCCGACTATGACAATCTGCAGATCGGCGCGCTGGTGCAGCGCCGCGTTCTGCCGCCGGACGCGCGCCAGATCATCTACGACAGCAGCGGCAAGCGCTACGATCCGATCGTGGTGGCGGCGTTCCGCGCGCTGCTCGAAGGCGACCCGGTCGAGCGCGTGCGCGACCTGGCGGCGGTGGCCACTTATCTGAAGCCCGGCATGGTGCTCTCGCGCGACCTGGTCACCGCCGAAGGCTTGATGCTGCTGTCGGCCGACCATGTAATGGACGAGCGCATGATCAAGCAGGTGTGCGACTACGAAACCAAGAACGAGACCCGGCTCTACATCTGGATCTATCCACCGAAGGAAAAATGATGCGACGCATCCTGCTGGTAGATGATGAAATCAACGTGCTCAACGCCCTGGTGCGCGCCATGCGCCAGCACCTGAAGATTGACGACCTGCGCATCGAAACCTTTACCGACCCGTTTGATGCGCTCTCGCGCTGCGCCGAGATGGCGTTCGACATCGTCATTTCCGATTTCAACATGCCACAGATGACGGGCGTCGAACTGCTGCACGCGGTCAAGGACGTGGCGCCGACGACGGTGCGCATGATATTGTCGGCGTCGACCGAATTTGGCACCGTCACCAGCGCCATCAGCGAAGCGCAAGTGTTTCGTTACATTCCCAAGCCGTGGCAGGTGGGCGACTTGCAGGAAAATATACGGCTGGCGCTGCTGTACCGCGACGAGCTGCTCGAACAGCAGCGCCTGACCGACTCGCTGCGGGTGCAGGCCGGCAAGCTCAGTCCGCAGGAACAGGTCGCGCGCAAGCTGGAGGAAGAGGAGCCGGGCTTGCTGAAAGTGAAATGGGGTCCGAACGGCGAAATTATTTTGTAGCCGCGGCAGGCGGCGTGATCGGCAGACGCACCGTGAACGTGGTGCCGCTGCCGACAACGGAGCTGACGTCGATGCGTCCGCCATGCTGGTTGACGATGCCGTACGACAGCGACAAGCCCAGCCCGGTACCGCTGCCGACCGGCTTGGTGGTAAAGAAGGGCTCGAAAATCCGGTTCAGCACCTCGGGCGCAATGCCGCAGCCGGAGTCGCCGATGGCCACCCACACCATGTCGCCATCGACACCGGTGCGCAGCGTGATCACGCCGTGCTCCTGGATCGCTTGCGCGGCATTGACCAGCAAGTTCATGAACACCTGGTTCAGCTGCGAGGCCAGGCACAGCACTGGCGGCAGCGTGCCGTAGTGCTTCTCGACGCTGGCCTTGTACTTGATTTCATTGGCGACGATGGCCAGCGTGCTGTCCAGGCCCGCGTGCAAATCGGCCAGCTGCCATTCGGCGCCGCCGACGTGGGAAAAATCCTTCAATGCCTGGACGATGTCCCTGACGCGCTTGAGGCCATCCATCGATTCGCGCACCAGTTCGGTCGCATCTTCCTGCAGGAAGTCGAGGTCGGCGTCCTTGCCGATCTGGGCCACGCGCGCCTGCAAGTCTGGCGCACCGCTCTGGGCCGCAATGGCCGCGTCGTAGTCATGCACCACGCCGAACAGCGTGGCCAGGTAGCGCTTGAGCGTGCCCATGTTGGAATTGACGAAGCCGACCGGGTTGTTGATCTCGTGCGCGATGCCGGCCGCCAGCTGGCCGATCGAGGCCATTTTCTCGGCCTGCAGCAGCTGATCGTGGGCTTCCTGCAGGCGCGAGATCAGCGTTTGCTGTTCCTCGCCCTTGCTGTGCAGTGCCTGCTCCATCAGCTTGCGGCCGGTGATGTCGGTCAGCGATCCCATCACTTCGAGCGGCGCGCCTTGCGCATCGCGGATCACGCGCAGCGTGTCGTGCATCCACAGGTAGCGCCCGTCGGCGGCGCGAAACCGGTATTCATAGGTGCGCTGGCCTTCGACGAACAGTTGCGCCAGGCTGGAAAAGATGGCCGGCGCATCGTCCGGATGCAAGTGGTCGAACCAGAAATTGGGGTCGGCCACCATGTCTTCGGGGCGGTAGCCGAGCACGTTGAGCGCGTTGTTGCTCACGAACGTCATCTTGAAGTCGCCGCTGGGGACGCTGCAATAGATGATGGCGGGGGTGTTGTCGATCAGGTACTGCAGCCGGACCAGTGCCGACATCGCGCCATCGTTCGCCGCCACTGCCACCGGCTGGACAGGGGTGTTGAAGGAATCGAAGTCGTCGAACTGCATTGCCATGGTTGGCCTGGACGGGTGAGATTGTCACCTATTATGACCGAGTATGCTGGAAGACGGCACACTTTCGTTTTCTTCAAACAACGGTCACGGCAGCCTATTCGCAGCTGATTTCTTGGGTCAGCACCATGGGGCCCTTGTCCTTGCGCCCATTGGTGAACGACACCTGCAAGTTGTAGCTGAATTTGCCCAGGATGGGCGCTTTGGCGCCGCACAATTGCTTCGCCTTGGGCATGAGTTCCTGTTGACCGGTGTGACTACTGTCGCTGGTAAAACTGGTCAGTACCAAGCGATACGCATCGGCGCCCAGTTGCTCGACCGTGATGCCTGCCACCGGCAGCTCCGGCGCGCGCTTGTTCAAGTTATCAAATTCGGTGACCAGCTTGTCGCACACGGTTTTGCCGGCATGGCACAGCTGGGTGATGGCGACGCCGCTCTTGCCGTCGCTTGCGACGAGGGCGCGCTTGATCAGCGCCGGATATGCCGGGTGGCCGCGTGGCACAAACGTCCAGGTCGCCGCGCCTGCCTTGTCCTCGATGACGGTCCAGCCATGCTGATCACTGACGACAGCATCCTTCTTGGCCTTCAAGGCGGCCAGCGCGTCGGCCACGTTGGCGTAGCCGATGCTGGCGCGGCTTTGGGCGAACACGGGGAGGGCGGTGGCCGCAGCCAGCAGAACACAAAGAATTTTTTGCATGGGGGCAGTAACTGAGTGCGTTTGGAGGTGATGATTGTAACTTCTTTGTTGCACTGTAAGGACCGGCGTTGCCGCCCGACTAAATCGCATGACTATCGAACTGCTCACCGCCACCTTTCTGCTGGCCATGTTGATGACCGGCCTGATGGGTTTCGCCATCCAGCGCGGGGCCACCTGTACCGTGGTGGCCATGGAAGAGCTGATCGCTCATCGCCGCTGCACGCGGCTGGTCAGCATGCTCGAAGCCTCGTTGTGGGTCGCCTGTGGCGTCTTGCTGGCCACCGCGCTGGGCTGGAGCGCCTTGACGCCGCAGGGCTATGCGATCGGCTGGAGCACCTGCGTTGGCGCCGTGCTGCTGGGTTTGGGCGCATTCGTCAACCGCGCTTGCGTGGTGGGCACGGTAGCGCGGTTTGGGGCAGGGGACTGGAATTATTTCGGCACGCCGCTCGGCTTCTTCCTTGGCTGCGCTGTGTTGCATGCGCTGCCAATGCTGCCGCAGCCGTTGCACACCGGTGCGCTGTCGCCGGTGCTCACCGGCGCCGCGTGGACCGGGCCGGTGCTGGCGGCCTTGGTGCTCTGGCGCGTCGGGGACGCGCTGTGGCGCCGGCGCGGCGCTAGCGCCAAGCCGTTCGCCTGGCTCAGCGCCACCGCGTGGACGCCGGGCGCGGCTACGCTGGTGATCGGCCTGGCCTTCGTGGCGGTGCTGCTGCTGGTGGGCGAGGGCTGGGCGTATACCGACGTGCTGGCTGAGCTGGCGCATGGCATCGCGCGCAGTCTGCACTGGCGTGGCCTGTTGCTGCTGGCGCTGTTTGCGGGCGCGCTGGCGGGCGGTTACAGCGCCGGCAAATTCCGGCGTGGGCGCGTGCGCCGGGCCATGGTCGTGCAATGCGCCATCGGTGGCTTCCTGATGGGGTTTGGCAGTCTCCTGATTCCCGGCTCCAACGACGGCCTGGTACTGCTGGGCTTGCCCTTGCTGTGGCCGCACGCGTGGCTGGGCTTCGTGCTGATGTGCGCCACGGTGGTCGTGGCGCTGCTGCTGGAGCGGCGCTTCAGGACCAGCGTTCTTCCACGATGATGCGGTTGCGTCCGCCCTGCTTGGCGCGGTACATGGCCTGGTCGGCGGCGGCAATCAGGCGTTCGGCGTTGGCGCCGCGCAGCGGCTCGTAGGTGGCAATGCCGATGCTGGCAGTCGCTTGCAGCGTGGCGCTGGCGTCGGCGTGGAACGGGGTTTCTTCGATCGCCGCGCGCAGCTTTTCGCCCAGGATGGCGGCCGCGGCCGTGTCGGCGCCGGGCAGGATCACGCAAAATTCTTCGCCGCCATAGCGGCCGGCCGCATCGGTGCTGCGGGTGCGTTCGCGCAGCAGCTGGCCGACGCCGCGCAACACGGCGTCGCCGGCCAGGTGGCCGTGGTGGTCGTTGACCTGCTTGAAATGGTCAAGGTCAATCAAAGCGAGCGACAGGGGCGAGCCGAAGCGGCTGCTGCGGTCGATCTCTTCGCGCAGCCGGGTCAGCAGCGCGCGCCGGTTGAGCAGGCCCGTCAGTTCGTCAAACGTGGCCAGCTTTTCCATGGTGGCGTAGGCCGCTTCCAGCGCGCGGCTGGAGGCGCGCAGCTCGATCAGCGACATCACCTGGCGCGCCAGGCGCACCAGCAGCGCCATCGTGTCCGGCGCCAGCTGGCGCGGGGTGGCGTCGAGCACGCACAGGGTGCCGATCCGGAAGCCGTCCGAGCTGATCAGGTTGGCGCCGTAGTACATCCGGTATTGATTGGAGAGCGTCAGCGCCATGTGCGCGGTTCGCGGGTCGGCGCTGAGGTCGGGAATATGCAGGCCCTCCGGTTCCAGGATGGTCCAGGAACAATAGTCGCCGTCGCGCGGGTTCTCGGTGGCCAGCTTGCCGTGTGAAGCCTTGTACCAGACCCGTTCGGCGTCGACCAGCGACACGTAGGCGTACTGGGTCGCGCACAGGGCGGCTGCCATGTCGGCGAGGAAATCGAAGTTGCTGTCAGCGGGGGTGTCGAGCAAGCCATAACGGTGCAGCGCCGCGAGCCGTTGCTGCTCGTCAGGTGGGCGGGGGATCTTCGACTGCTCGAACATGGGAGCTCCGGACGGCGCGCGTTGGAGTCCCTATCTTAGCATTGCTTTGCTCAACGGGACGGCCCGGCACAATCGCGCGGGCCGTCGTGGGCGGGCGCCTTAGATACCGGCCAAGCCTTGCAGGCTGAGCTGGGTCATGGTGCCAATGATTTGCTCATTGAGCTTGGCAATGCTGCCATCGGCCCCGATGCTGTAGGCGACCACTTTGTCGGCGCCCAGGTAGTCCGCGTACAGGAACTTGCCGTCGGCGCTGATCCATGAATCGCCGGAGACGCTGTTCACGCCCGGCAGCACGCCAGGTTCGGTGGCCGCCTTCGCCTGCAGCAAGCTCAAGGCGCCAGCCGCAGCGACCGCGTATGACGACACCGTGCCGGCGCCATTGCCGACATAGGCGTATTTGCCGTCTGGCGTGACCACCAGCCAGCAGGGCGCTGCTTCGCCGCTGATGACCGAGCCGATCAGCTTGAGCACGCCGGCGTTGTTGAACGAATACGAGGCCAGCGCGCGCCCGCTGATATCGCTCGACAGGTAGATCGAAGCGGCCGCGAAGGCGCCGGCAAACGGCGTGGTGACGCTGTTGCTGACGGGCGAGCCGAGCGAGCCGTCCTTGTTCATCGGATACGCGACTACGACATTGGCGCCGACGCCGGCACTGACGACGACGAAGTTGCCATCGGGCGAAATGACGACCTGAGTCGGCGTCACGCCAGCGAGCGGCAGGTTTTGCAAGCTCAGCTGCGACAACGCGCCATCGGCTTGCACCGCGTAAGCGCCGACCTGGTTGGCGCCGGACTGGAACATCACGTACAGGAAGCCATTGCGGTAGGCTAGGCTGGACGGCGTGCTGCCGAGCAGCTTGGTGGACTTCTTGAGCGTCAAGTCGCCCGTCAGCTGGTCGATCGCAAACACCGACACTGACGCATCGCCGCCATTGACGGCAAACAGCAGCGTCTTGTCGGCGCTGATGATGACGCTGTTCTGGCTTCCCAGCGAATTCGGACCGGCGCTGGCTGCGCCGGGACGCAGGCCGTTCAGGCCGGCGCCGCCGGACGCGGTGCGGTTCTTGACGCTGATGCTGCCGTCGGCCTTGCGGATCATGTGCACCACGGTGTTCACCGTTTCATTGGTCTGGGCGTACAGCTGGTTGGTCAGCACGGGCGCCGCGGCCGGGGCCGGGGTGGCGGGGGCGTTGCTGTCGCTGCCGCCGCAAGCGGACAGGGCCAGCGCGGTCGCGCTGCACATCAGCGCACGCTGCGCCGTCTGGGTCGAAAAAAAGGTCATGGGATGCTCCTGCAAAGGGATGGTTGGGAAATACTCGGAGCGGCCACTCGGAAGTCTCAGTTGGTCGGTTCGGCTGTCCAGCCATTACACGTTTTGCAAAAATATTTTCTTTTCAAGGCGCCGCGTAAGGAACGGCAGGTCAAGTGCGACGAAAGAGGGCGGCGTGCGCCGCTACACGTCGTGACCAGGGGGCCAGTCTGCGAACTAGTGGATGCCGGCGATTTTCTGCTGTTGTTGATGGTCGTGGTGTGGCTGAATATGAGCCCGCGGTGGCACTACCCATACGTGGCGGTATGCAAGCTCGCGATGAGGGTGCAGCCGCACGCGCATTTGTGGCCATGCAACGCGACCAAGCGGCCACCAATTTCATATGTCATCGAACCTTCAATTATCTTGTTCATGCCGTGGCCAGGCTTCGGACAAGTCACCAGATCACCGACACGAGCAATGCCAATGTCGGCGATGGTATGGGTAGGCGAGGCGAGGCGAGGCGGTAATCACCTGACCGCCGTGGGATGTCTTGTCACCAAGTCGGACGACTGGAAGTGGCATATTCGTTTCCCTGTCATTTAAAGCCACACCTCGGCAGGTCAAGCCATGCACATGGTTGTTTAGTAGTGTTGCAACAGCAGTGCCTTGAGCGGTGAGCGTGAAGGCGTCAGATGGCTCCTGGCCGCAATCGAATCGAGTCCAATATGGTATCCCATAAGCCAAGTAATTCATCTTGTGGTATCGACATCTCGACATCGGAACTCATCGAGGCAGACATCTGTGGCGCCACAACGGAATTTGGTTGACCCTCGTACCGCCATTCAAGCGAAAATGCTGTGGACGCCTGTGGAATATCGATGAACGCAAATTCCGCACCAATCAATCCAGCTATCTCTCGCTTGGACTTCCGTAGCACTTTTGCCTCAGGGAACCCATTGATGCTTTCCGCACGCCGTAGCAATAACGGCCCCTTATCCACACTTTCGACTACATGAGTAGAAAAGCGCGTCCTAATTGGACCGATGCTCGCCATGATAGCAACTTGCTCCCCCCATCCCGGATCCACACCGTTGACAAATGCTTTGTCAAGATAAATGCCTCGTGCGGTCATGGTGTGGTCAGTAAGGCGTGGATGAACTAGCTTGAGAACTTCATTTACCGATGGGATAACGTTTGCAACTTTCCTTCTCGATGCGGCACCCGTTAGTAAGAAATAGCCGCCAACTTCTTCGGCATAATGATAGGCTTCATATCCGATGAAACCGTCTCTTGTCTCATCTTCCTCAAATTGAATAATGCGGCTTTCTGGGACCTCGCCAGCGTCGTCCCGAACAAACAATTGTGTCGCTGGGTTTGCTCCTTTCAAACGATTTATACGCGCCGTAACCACTGTCTGATACTGCGCCGCAGTTGACCGCTTCCATTCGATTTCCGTGCCGAAAATTCTAAGCGACATGACCAAATCTTTTGCCGTTTCGGGAAGGTCGATCAGAAATCGACCGACTGCGTGCGTTTTCATTGCGTATTTCTGCATGATTTTATCTCTCGAAATGCTGGAAGCGTTATGTTCACAGGCCGAAAGCGGCAATGCAGCATATGCCGCGAGGCCTTGTAATAGTCGGCGACGGGGCAATGTCATGTGGCATCTTTCGAAATTTTGCATACGCTGAATGCGACAAAGTCCATCACGGCTTGCTGACGCGTGCTATAGGCACCTTGGTGATCGACTCCTGTGACGGCTAGCTGCGCTCGCACGCAGCTTGGGGCGAATCGATGTGGCGCAGCGCCGGAATTGGCAGGCACTGTGCCGTCGCCTGCATCGTTTCCATTGGTCATCTCAAAAGGCAACATTGAGTAATTGAGTTCAGCTGCTGCGTCGCCACGCGCATCATCTGCGCGGTCGCAAGCAAGTCCGTGCTTCATCAGTTCGACATTTGTCGGCTTCTGAGTGCCGATGGGGGCGTAGGCGAATTGAGAAGCTTCCGCTGCCTTCTTCCAGGTAACTGCGGTCGGTCTGATACCGCCATAGCGTGACAGCTTGGGCAATTAATTCCTTGAGGGCGATATCAGCGCGCAAGCAAATGACGTCAACGGTGTACTCATAGCTGCGTCCCAGGCGTTCATGCCCAATCACCCGTTGCGGCAGCATCACGTCTGGGCCGAGCGGCGTGTCGAGTTTGAGGAGACGATTATGTTGGCCAGCGGCCTGGATGAAGGACTCTAGGTTTTTCGCGTAGCTCATTTTGAACCTTCTGAAGTGCCGGTCTTGGGAGACTAGCTTGGCTCGTCGACGATTGCTTTGCTTCGCCGTAACAAACATCGTCAAACGTGGAGCCAGCAAAGTGCGCTCGAGAAATTTGGTTGCCGACAGACGCGCGCTGGGTCCGATAGCATGTGATATTAGTTGTCCAATAAACCACTTTCAGGCAAGTGCATGAAAAAGCCTATCCTTTTGTTTGTCGCGACTTTGAACTACGCGAACATGACACCAGTCTCATGGGTGCCCTGAAGCGTTCGCTGTTCGTCGCATTTTTTATCGCACTGATCGCCTCTGTCGTGATGGTCTATAAGTTCGCGTGGTTCCGTAGCAACTGATCGCTCATGCATGCTGCGGGCGCGCTCAGACGAGCGCCCGCAGCTTCCACCTTGGCAACGTGCATGCGTTCGCCCATCCCGCTTGCCAACTGTGTGGCATTTTCGTCCGATTCCTGTCCATTTCCCCCGCGCCTGCCAAGCGACGCGCGGCTTTTATCCGCTCATCCCCAATTTCAACTAATATTGCAGTACAGGTGACATATGAACCCGCAAATCCTTGCCCTCGATATCGCAGGAAATCCATTTGACTGGATCTCCGCGCAGGAAGCGATCCATTACTATGCAACCCACAAGGTGGCATGGGAACTGGGCGACCGCGAATTCCTGTTTCGCGGCGGCGTCTCGAACGCGGGCATCTTGTCCACCCTGACTGTCAAACCCATCATCGCCATTTCCGGCAGCGAGCGCATGACGCGCATGCTGCGCCAGGAATTGCCGCTCGGCGACGACAACAGCCTGCTGTTCGCGCGCGACCGCCACACCTGCGCTTTCTGCGGCAATGTGTTTGCGCGTCAGCATTTGTCGCGCGACCACATCCTGGCCCGTACCCACGGCGGCAAAGATAGCTGGATGAATTGCGTGACCGCATGCAAGGCGTGCAACCAGGCCAAGGGCGCCAAATACGTGCACGACTTCCGACCGTTGCTGTACGTGCCGTACGTGCCGTGCCGCTACGAGCACTTCATCCTGAGCGGGCGCCACGTGCTGGCCGATCAGCACGACTACCTGTCGGCCAAATTGCCGAAACACTCGCGCCTGTTGGCGTGACGCGAGGCTGCGCGGAAAATCATTTCCGCCAGCCCAGCCTTGTTGCGCGCCGCTGGAGCCAGCGCAAACCATAGTCGCGCCAGCATCTTCCTTTCTGGCGGGGCACACGGTAGATTGAAGTTCTCCCGCTCTTGCCGATCCGACCATGAAAACCCCCGCCGCCGTCCGTCTCGCCCGCCGTGCTTGCCTGCTGGCGGGCGCGGCCTTGTTCGCCATGAGCGCCCATGCCCAGTTGCCGCCGCGCCAGCAGGCGCATGCTTGGGTTGCCACTTGGGGCACGGCGCCGGCCGGCCCGCCGCCGCTGACGGCCATGCAAACGTTCAACAACCAGACCTAGCGCCTGATCGTGCACACCAGCATAGGCGGCCCGGCCTTGCGCATCCGCGTATCGAACGAACACGGCAGCGTGCCGCTGCGGGTGGGCGCGGCGCGCGTGGCCTTGCGCATGGCCGGCGCCGACATCGTGCGCGGCAGCGACCGCGCGCTCACCTTCAGCGGCTTCGGCGCGATTACGATTCCGCCCGGCGCGCTGGTGCTGAGCGACCCGGTGGCGCTGGAAGTGGCGGCCTTGTCGGACTTGGCGGTGAGCCTGTATTTTCCGGGCGAGGTCCAGGCCAGCACGATCCACGCCAATACCACCCAGACCAGCTACGTCACGCCCACGGGCAACTACAGCGCCAGCATCGGCTTGCCGGTGCAGCGCATTATCTTTTCCTGGCCGTTCCTGACCGAGGTGGATGTGCAGTCGTCCGGCAGCGCGCTGGTGGCGCTGGGCGACGCGATCACCGAAGGCGGCGCTACCACGCGCGACGCCAATCACCGCTGGCCCGATTTCCTGGCGATGCGCCTGCAAGCGATGCACGATCCGCTGGCACAGCGCTCCGGGCGCCGGATGGTAGGCAATCGGCAGATCGGCATAGTCAACCGGGCCATTGGCGCCAGCCGCCAGGACGGGGCGCCCGCCATTGCCGCGCTGGCCCGTTTCGACCGCGACGTGCTGGCCATGGCCGGCGCCAGGCAGCTGATCGTGCTGCTGGGGCAAAATGAGCTGGGTCTGGCGCACGAAGCGGCCCTCGGCATCGATGCGCTGATCGCCGGCTACCGCCAGCTGATCGCGCGCGCGCATGCGCAGGGTCTGACGATTTATGGCGGCACCATGACACCATTCGAAGGCGGTAAGCGCCTCGCCCATGCCGCGCCGGACAGGGAACAGTTGCGCCAGGCGGCCAAACAGTGGATACGCAGCAGCGGCGAATTTGACGCCGTCATCGACTTCGACCGCGCCGTGCGCGACCCCGGCCGCCCGGCGCGCATGCTGCCCGCTTTCGACAGCGGCGACCATGTGCATCCGAACGACCAGGGCATGCATGACGGCGCCGCGTCAGCGCACGCCCGATTCGGCGGCAATGACCACCGCCGCGGCGTAAATGTCGGTCACCACGCGGGTGGGCAGGCGGTGCTTGCCGAGCCGCCATTCGGTTTCGCTGCCGGTATCGACCAGCACCGTGCGGCAGCCGGCGCGGTTGCCCGCTTCGACATCGTGCAAGATGCCGCCGATCATCCACGAGGCCTGCAGGTCGATGTCGTGCTCGCGCGCCGCCTTGATCAGCATGCCCGGCATGGGCTTGCGGCACAGGCAGGCAACCGAATAGGCGGCCACCTTGCCGTCCGGGTGGTGCGGGCAATAATAAAAACCATCGAGTGTCAGTTGTTCGCGAAACAGCAGGTCGGCCAGGCGGTGCTGCACCGCGGCCAACGCCGCTTCCGTGTAGCGCCCGTGCGCCACCCCGTCCTGGTTGCTGACCACGAATAATCGGTAGTCGAGCCGCGACAGCAGCCGCAGCGCGCCGGCCGCGCCGCAGCACAGCGTGATGCGGCGCGGATCGGTGTTGTATGCCAAGTTGTCGATCAAGGTGCCGTCCTTGTCGAGGAAAACCGCTTTCATGCTCATGGCGGATCATGCCGGGTCGATGATGAGGCACGTTCGATCGCGCGCCGGCCAGCCGAGTTCCTGCGCTATCGCCTACGCTCAAGCTGCATCAAGCGCCAGCGCTTATTGTTGCGTGCGGCTATGGGCCCGGTATTGCACCGGGCTCATGCCGGTATGGGCCTTGAACTGGCGGCTGAACGCGCTGTGGTCGGTGTAGCCGCAGGCATAGGCGATCTCGGCAATGCTCTGTTCGCCAACGGCCTCGAGCAGCGACATGGCCCCGGCCAGGCGCGATTGCAGCAGCAGCTGGCGCGGCGAGTAATGGAACACGCGCTGGAACAAGCGCTCCACGCGCGACAGCGACAGCCCGGCGCCGCTGGCGAGCTCTTCCATGCTGACGTTGGCATGGTAGTTCTCGCGGATATACTGGGCGATGGCGGCGATCTTGCGGTACACCGGATGCATTTCATCGGCCAGGCCGAGGTCCTGCGAGGTGCCTGCCAGCCCGACAATTGTGCCGTTTTCGTCACGCAGTGGCACCTTGTGGGTGAGGCACCAGCCGCGCGAGCGGGTGGGGTACATGTGCAGTTCCAGGTGCTTCGACAGCGTGGTGCCGGTCTCCATCACTTGGCGGTCCTGGGTCATGTAGGCCTGGGCCAGCGCGGCCGGGTGGACGTCCAGCGCGGTCTTGCCGATCAGCTCGTCCTTGGTGCGCAGTCCGCAGCGCCGCACCAGCGTGGTGTTGACGCTCAGGTAACGGCCTTCGCGGTCCTTGATGAAAAACGCCACGTCATTGAGGGCGTCAAACAGGCTTTCGAGGGTGTTCAAGTCAACTGCACGGAGGGATGATCCGTGTGCAAGCAGGTTGCTCATGTCCATAGGGCGGTAGCTCCGGTGGTGGCGAAGCCCGAGTATAAAACGAAGTGGCCGCCAATTGTGCTGATTTCGTTTTCCTGGGCGCTAGCTACGGTCAAGACCGGGGCTGTGCCATGGCGGTACGCTGGAGGCACACTGAAACCTGACGAAAGCATCCCATGTGGCACGGCGTAATTCCTGCGGTATCGACCAAGTTCAATGAAGACGGCAGCCTCGATTTTGTCGAGATGGAACGTTGTTTCGACCTGATGATGGACGCCGGCTGCGACGGCCTGATCGCTTGCGGCTCGCTGGGCGAAGGCCCGATGCTGTCGCACGCCGAGCGCATCGACGTGCTGCGCCTGGCCAAGACGGTCAGCGGCGCCAAGCCGGCGCTGTTGACGGTGGCCGAAGCGGCCACCCGCGACGCCTGCGCGCTGGCCGAAAAGGCGGCGCGTGCCGGCGCCGACGGCCTGATGGTGGTGCCAAGCACCATCTATCACAGCAACCACAAGGAGACCATTGCCACGCTGCGCGCCATTGCCGCGGCCGGCGATTTGCCGATCATGCTCTATTCGAACCGGCTGGCGTACCGGGTCGATGTCACCACCGACATGCTGGAAGAACTGGCCGACGATGCGCGCTTCGTGGCGGTCAAGGAGTCGTCCGACGACATCCGCCGCAGCACTGAAATCATCAACCGCCTGGGCACCCGTTACGACCTGTTCACCGGCGTCGATAACCTGGCCTTCGAAGCGCTGGCGGTGGGCGCGGTGGGCTGGGTGGCCGGGCTGGTGCTGGCATTCCCCAACGAGACCGTGGCCATTTACCGCTTGATGCGCGCCGGGCGCCAGGCCGAGGCACTGGCGATCTACCGCTGGTTCCGCCCGCTGCTTGACCTGGACGTGTCGAGCTACCTGGTGCAAAACATCAAACTGGCCGAAGCGCTGGCGATCGGCTCGACCGAAACGGTGCGCGCGCCGCGCATGGTGCTCGAAGGCGAACAGCGCAAGCGCGCCGAAGCGGTGATTCGCCACGCCATGGAAACCCGTCCCCAGCTGCCGCAGCTGGGCTAAGGCGGCGCCGGTGGCTCGCTTCCACGACGTGCTGGTGGTCGGCGCCGGCATCGTCGGCGCCGCCTGTGCGCTGGCGCTGCGCGAAGAGGGCATGGACGTTGGCCTGATCGACGCCGCCAGCCCCGGCGCCGGCGTGACCGCAGCCGGCATGGGCCACCTGGTCGCGCTGGACGACAGCGCCGATGAACTGGACCTGTGCCTGCTGTCGCTGGGGCTGTGGCGCGATTTTTTTGCGGCCCATCCCGCGGTGGGCGAGCCGCTCCACTGCGGCACCCTGTGGGTAGCCGCCAACGAACATCAATTGCAAGAAGCCGAACAGCGCGCCGTCCGGCTGGCCGCGCGCGGCTATAGCGCCGAGCTGGTCGACGCAAATCAGCTGCGCCAGCTCGAACCGGCGCTGCGGCGCGGCCTGTGCGGCGGCGTGCGCGTGGCCGGCGACAGCGTGGTCTATCCGCCAGCGGTGGCCGACTTCCTGGTGCGCCGTCTGGTTGGCCTGGGCGGCGCGCTGTACCAGGGCCAGCGCGTGGTGGCCGTTGGCGAGGCCGGCCTGACGCTGGCCGGCGGGCGCCACATGGATGCGGGACTGGTGGTGATCGCCGCCGGGGCCCAGGTGGCAGCCTTGCTGCCCGAGGTGCCGGTGTTCGGGCGCAAGGGCCACCTGGCGATCACCGACCGCTATCCCGGGCGTTTGCAGCATCAGGTGGTGAGCATGGATTACGGCCAGGGAACCGGCGGCGCGGATGCGCTGTCGGTCGCGGCCAACATACAGCCGCGCGCCAGCGGCCAGTGGCTGGTCGGCTCGTGCCGCCAGGATCACCAGCACGACGCCGATGTCGACCCGCTGGTGCTGGCCAAAGTGCTGCGCGCGGCGATCGGCCTGCTGCCGTGCCTGGGGCAGATGAACATCGTGCGCGCCTGGACCGGCATGCGCCCGGCTTCGCCCGACGGCAAGCCGCTGCTGGGCAGGCATCCGGGCCGGCCCGGCGTGTGGCTGGCCTGCGGTCACGAAGGCCTGGGCGTCACCACCGCTTTCGGCAGCGCCAGGCTGCTGGCCGACCAGATTCTGGGCCGGCCTGGCGCGGCGCGCGCTGCGCCTTTTCTACCGTCCCGTTTTGCCGTGCTGGCAGGAGGACGCCATGTCGGGTGACGAAGTGCTGGTATTTGTCGACGGCCGCGCTCTGCGGGTGCCGGCCGGGGCCAGCGTGATCGCGGCGCTGGTGCTGGACGGCCAGCTGCGCACGCGGCGCTCGGTCAGCGGCGAGGCGCGCTTTGCGCTGTGCGGCATGGGCCAGTGCCAGGAATGCCGGGTCAGCATCGACGGCACGCCGCACCGGCTGGCGTGCCAGGTGCGCTGCCATTCCGGCATGGCCATTGGCACCGGCGAGGAGCCGGCATGACGGCGCCGGCTATCGTGATCCTGGGCGCCGGCCCGGCCGGTCTGGCCGCGGCCGAAGCGGCATCGCGCGACGGCCAGGCGGTACTGGTGCTGGATGAAAACCATGGGCCGGGCGGCCAGATCTGGCGCGGCGGCCCGGCGCACTGGAATGACGCGCGCGCCGCGAAACTATGGCGGGCGCTGGGTGCGCGAGCGCATGTGAAATTCCTGCACGGTACCCGGCTGGTGGCGCAGGGCGCGCCGGGCACGCTGCTGCTGGAGAACGACGAAGGCGCGCGCGCGCTGGCGTGGCAGCGCCTGATCATCTGCAGCGGCGCGCGCGAACTGCTGCTGCCGTTTCCCGGCTGGACGCTGCCCGGCGTGACTGGCGCCGGCGGCATGCAGGCGCTGATCAAGGGAGGCATGCCGATAGCGGGCAAGCGCGTGCTGGTGGCCGGCACCGGGCCCTTGCTGCTGGCCGTGGCCGACACCGTGCAGCGTCACGGTGGACAGGTGGTGGCGATTGCCGAATACCGCAGCGGCGTCGAACTGGCCCGCTTCGGCGGCCAGCTGGCCTTGCATCATCAGGCCAAGCTGGCGCAGGCGCTGCGCCTGTTCGCGCGCTTGCGGCGCGTGCCCTATCTGCGCGGCGCAAGCGTGCGTACGGCCAGTGGTGAGCAGACGCTGCAAGCGGTGGTGCTCAAGCATGGCGCCACCGTCAGCGAGATCGGCTGCGATTTTCTTGCGTGCGGCTTCGGTCTGCTGCCGGCGCTGGAAACGGCGGGGCTGTTCGGCTGCGAGATCGAGCAAGGCCGGATCAGGGTCGGCCCGGATCAGCGCACCAGTGTCGACGGCGTGTGGGCGGCCGGCGAAGCGACCGGCATCGGCGGTGTCGACAAGGCGCTGGCGGAAGGGCGCATCGCGGGGCTGGCCGCGCTAGGCCAGGGGGCCTCGGCCCACGAGCGGCGCGCGCTGGTGCAAGCACACGCGTTCGCGCAACTGCTGGCGCAGACGTTCGCCCCGGCGCGGGCGCTACGCGACATGTGCAGCCCATCGACCATCGTGTGCCGCTGCGAGGATGTGCGCGCCGCGCAGCTGGCGCCGCATGCCAGTTGGCGCGCGGCCAAACTGCAAACCCGGGTCGGCATGGGACCATGCCAGGGGCGTGTGTGCAGCGCGGCCTGCGGCTTCTTGTACGGCTGGGAAGCGGCAGGCGCCAGGCCGCCGCTGTTTCCGGCCTGCGCCGCGACGCTGGCCAGCGTCAGCTAATCGGGCGTGCCGTCGTCGCGCCGTCCCACGTTGCTCTGGGCAGCCTGACGGTCGCCCGCTTCACTCTCGGGCGACGGCCGATTGACCCGGTTCGACAAGCCGGTAGCGTCATCCATGTCTTGGTCGGCCGCCAGATGGCGCGTGACTGGATGCGGTTGGCCGGGCTTTTCCTTCTTGACGGCAACGCGGCTTGCGTGCTTGGTGCGCATGGCGAGTCCTCCAAAACATGCATGATGCGCGCCGGTGAGCGTGTGCGGTATCGGAATCGATTACGTGCGCCTGTAAGAATCGGCGAAGGCAACTATCGCGCCCGGGCGAATTTTTTCGGAGTGAACTTTTTGCCACCTATTGTCCTACAAGGTCGCTTGCCGTCGTCCTATACCCGTCTGCGTGCCAGCTACCTAAGATGGTTTTGAGACCGCCGCTCATCGGCGATCCAGTGGAGTAACCATTAACAGGAGATGACCATGGCAACGAATAAAGACGACGACAACAAGCAAAGCGGCACCAGCAATCGCGGTTTTGCTTCGATGGATCCGGATCGCCAGCGCGAAATCGCCAGCGAAGGCGGCAAGGCAGCCCACGAAAAGGGCACCGCCCATGAATTTACGTCCGAGGAAGCGCGCAAGGCTGGCAGCATGAGCCACGGCAACCGCCAATCGGAAGAATCCCGCAGCGAAGTGGGCAAGCAGGGCGGCAACAAGCAAAGCGATCGCACCACAGGCAGCAATAAGGAAAGCGATCAAAAGGGCGGCAGCAAGCAGCGCTGATCCGCTTGTGCATACGGGGAGCGCGCGCTCCCCGTTTTTTTAGTCATCGGCCGTCAGGGATGCGGTAGAATCGTTGCGCGTTTTATTTATTCACTCCCTGAGGCATATTGTGGCGAAACAACCCCCAATCCGCGAAGTCAAGAGCATGGCCATGTCGTGCGACAGCGTCGGAAATTTGTTGCTGGTTAAATTTTCTTTCGCGACCGGCATGGATGGCGCGGCCTATCTGCCGGCGCACATCGTGTTCTGGCTGCTTGAGCATTTGCCGCCGAACCAAGACCCGACGCTGCAGCCGCCTGCTTCTTTCCCGGAAATTCACGAGCGTGACTGGGACGACAACCGTACCCCGCGCATCCTCACCATGCAATGCAAGCAATTCCCCGATGCCCTGCGCATGACGCTGCAATTCGAGCACAGCGACGATGTGGTGCTGCTGCTAAACCGCAGCAACGTCGAACTGATGCGCCAGTTCCTGGAAAACTACCGCCCTTCGTTGATGGACCTGGGCGTCTTCTGAGCCATCTTACGCTGGACGATGTCATCGGCAAGGTGTTCGCGCCGGCCGGCCTGACCTTGTCCGGCCCCGTGGTACGCGAAACGGAAAGCGCCGACTACGGCGCCTGCCGTTTCGCCCTGGACGGGCGCGCGCTGGTGTTTCGAATCGCCAAGACCACGCCCACCAAGCCGGGCCAGTTTTTTACGCTATGGAAGCGCGCCAGCGCTGGCGCGCCGATTGCGCCGCTGGCCTTTGACGACGAGGCTGATTTTGTCGTGGTCGCGTCGCTGGCCGGCCTGTTCATTTTTGACCGCGCCGTGCTGGTCGCGCGCGGCGTGTTCTCCAGTGCCGCCGCCCCCGGCAAGCGCGCGCTGCGCATTTACCCGCCGGCCAGCATGCCGCTGGCCAGCCAGGCTATCCGTACCCAGCAATGGCAACGCCCTTATTTCCTGGCGCTGGCGCCCGACGGCAGCGCTGATCCGCTTCGCACCCGCTCGCTTTTCGGCGCCTGATTGCCTGCCAGGCTCAGCAAGATCATGGCCACGCCGGCCCATTGCCACGGTCCCAGCCGGGTGTCGAACACCAGGTAGTCGGCCACCATCGCCACCAGCGGGTAAATGAAGGACAGGCTGGCGATGGTGTCAGCGCGCAGGCGCTGGAAGGCGCCATACATCAGGTTGTACACCAGCCCCGTATGCACCAGGCCGATCAGCAGCAGGCTGCCCCAGCCAATGCGGCTGATCGCCTGCAGGTCGATCTGCGCCAGCGGCGCCAGCACCAGCACCCCCAGCAGCAGCTGCAGGCCGGCAATCTGGGCCGGGGCATAGTCGCCCAGTTTGCGCGTGGCCAGCGTGGCCAGCGCGTACAGCGCCGCCGCGCCCAGCGCCAGCAGCACGCCGCTGGCCAGGCCCGCATGAGCTCCGGTGGTATCGATGCCGGCCGTGAACGCCACGCCGGCAAACGCCAGCACCAGCCACGGCAGCTTGCGCCGCTCCAGCGGCTGGCGCTGGAGCACCGCCACCAGCAGCACCAGCAGGAACGGTTGCACGTGATAGACCACGGTTGCTATCGAGATGCCGGCCAGCGCGAACGCGGCGAACAGGCACAGCCAGTTGCCGATCAGCGCCGCCGCGCCAATGCCGATCCAGGCCAGCGCGCGCCGGTCCGGCGTGCGCCACTGGCCGCCGTGCCATAGCCAGCCGAGCAGGGCGGCCGCGCCGATCAGGCAGCGAAACAGCACCACCGTCAGCGGCGCCTGCCCGCTGAGCAGCACGAACACGCCGATCGTGCCCGACATTGCCATTGCGGCGACCATGCGCCAGATTCCACCGATGTTATCCATGTCACGCTCCTTGAGTAGCCATCAGTATGGATTCCTCACCTGATCGACACAATCGGCATAAAATACAAAGGATTGTTGACTCCAGTGCAAAGGTTAGAAATGGAATTTCTGAAGGAAATGGCGATCTTCGTCAGCGTAGTCGACTGCGCCGGTTTTTCCAGCGCATCGCGCCAGCTGGGCATGACCACCTCGGCCGTCAGCCGCCACGTGGCGCGGCTGGAAGCGCACATGGGCGGTCGCTTGCTTCAGCGCACCACGCGCTCGCTGTCGCTCACCGAGCTGGGCGCCCAGGTGTACGCCGGCTGCGTGCGCATGGTCGGCGCAGCGCGCGAAGTGCAGGCGCTGGCAGGCAGCTACAGCGCGCGTCCGACCGGCGTGATCCGGGTCACCGCGCCGATCGTGTTCGGCCAGCTGTGGCTGGCGCCGCGCCTGCCTGGCTTTCTGGCGCTGTACCCCGAGGTCGACGTGCACCTGACGCTGGTCGACCGCACCGTCGATCTGGTCGAAGAGGGCGCCGACCTGGCCATCCGCATTGCGCGCGAAGTCGCGCCGGGCCTGGTGGCACGCCCGCTGGTGGCGATGAGCTATGTGCTGGTGGCCACCCCGGCCTACCTGGACCAGTTCGGCGCACCAGGCTCGCCAGACGAACTGGCCAGTCACCGCTGCATCTGCTTGCGCCATTCGGAACTGGACGGTGCCTGGAGCATGCAGCGCGGCAGCGAGACGGCCCAGGTGGCGGTCCAGACCCGGGTCACCATCAACAACAGCGCGGCAGTGATGGCCGCGGTCGAGGCCGACGGCGGCATCGGGCTGGTCAGCGATTTTGCCGCCCAGGCCGCGCTCGACGCGGGCCGGGTGCGCCCGGTGCTGGCCGACTGGCAGGTGGGCGACCCGCACCGGCGCATGATCCACGCGGTGTACGTTCCGGGGCGCCACATTGCATTGAAAATTCGCGCACTGATCGACTACCTTGCCGCTCCGAAAAATCCGTAAACACGGGTATCATGCTGATCTTTGAGCAACCACCGACCAGAGGATCCGCATGTCCATCAAAATCAGCCAGCTTTTCGATTCCGGCGCCATTGACGTCATCAAGGCCGAGCGCGCCAGCCAGATCGAAGTGAACCTGCGTCAGGATTCGCACGCCGACATCCACCAGTGGTTCCATTTCCGGCTGCAAGGCGCGCGCGGCCAGGATTGCACGATCCGCTTCATGAACGCTGGCCAGGCCACGTACGCCAAAGGCTTCGAGGACTACCAGGCCGTGGCAAGCTACGACACCGAAAACTGGTTCCGCGTGCCGACCACCTTCGACGGCCAGGTCATGACGATCAGCCACACGCCGGAACTCGACAGCGTGTACTACGCCTATTTCGAGCCGTACTCGTGGGAGCGCCATCTGCGCCTGCTGGGCGAAGTGGCGGAAAATCCGCTGGCGCGCGTGAGCGACCTGGGCAGCTCGGTGGACGGGCGCGACATGAATCTGGTCGTCATTGGCGACCCCAAGGCAGCCAGGAAAGTGTGGGTCATCGCGCGCCAGCATCCGGGCGAGACGATGGCCGAATGGTTTGTCGAAGGCATGATCGACGCGCTGCTGGACGACGCCAATCCGGTGTCGCGCAAGCTGCTGCAAAAAGCCGTGTTCTACATCGTGCCGAACATGAATCCGGACGGCTCGGTGCGCGGCAACCTGCGCACCAACGCGGCCGGCGCCAACCTGAACCGCGAGTGGATGACGCCGACGGCCGAGCGCAGCCCGGAAGTGCTGTGCGTGAAAAACAAGATCCACGAAGTCGGCTGCGACATGTTCTTCGACATCCATGGCGATGAAGCATTGCCGTACAACTTCGTGGCCGGCAACGAGATGCTGGCCGACTTCACGCCCGAGCGCGCCGCGCGCCAGAAGGCTTTCATTGACCAGTACATGGCGGCCAGCCCCGACTTCCAGAACGTGTACGGCTACGCGGCCAGCAAATACAACGACGACGTGCTCACGCTCGCCTCCAAGTACATCGGCCACACCTTCAAGTGCCTGTCGCTGACACTGGAAATGCCGTTCAAGGACAACGCCGACTTGCCGGACGCCTACGTGGGCTGGAATGGCGCGCGCAGCGCGGAGCTGGGCAAGGCGATCCTGCAACCGATCCTGCAGTCGCTGGACTGATCATGGGCGTCGAGATCGAACGCAAGTTCCTTCTTGCCGGCGACGCCTGGCGGCAGCTGGGCGTGCCGGTGCTGCTGCGCCAGGGCTATCTGTCATCGAATCCGGAGCGCACCGTGCGCGTGCGCATCGAAGGCGAGCAGGCCACCATCACGATCAAGGGCAAGAGCGTGGGCGCGACCCGCGGCGAATGGGAGTATCCGATCCCGCTGGCCGACGCCAGCGAGCTGCTGGCGCGCCTGTGCGAACAGCCGTTGATTGAAAAATACCGGCGCCGCATTGCGTTTGCTGGCAAGGTGTGGGAAGTCGATGAATTCCTGGGCGCCAATCAGGGCCTGATGTTTGCCGAAGTCGAACTCGATTCCGAAGAACAGCAATTCGACAAGCCCGACTGGATCGGGGCGGAAGTGACGCACGATGCGCGTTATTTCAATTCGAACTTGATCCGCCATCCCTATAGCAACTGGTGAGGTCGTCATGGAAATGAAGCGCATCAATGCAGGTAAATTGCGGGCCATCGGCTATGACGCCGGCGGGCGCATGCTGCGGGTCGAATTCGACGATGGCAGCGCAATTGATTATTCGGGTGTCGGCAACGAGGTGTGGCGCAAGTTGTCGACCTCGGCCGCCGCGTGGAGCTACTACCGCGACAACATTGAAGACGAATTCACCGGTAAACGCGGCAAGGTGCAAAGGCAGCAAGACCGCGCCGCGCTCGATGCCTTGTTCAAAGGTCCGGACGAATTGTAGACGAGAGGCTCTCCCGCCCATTCCGCGAAAATGCCATTCATTGCTCGAAAATGGCATTTCATCCCTTTTGGCACATGCGCCTTCGACCGCTTGCGCTAGAGTGCAGACTCCACCACTTCATCAGGAATTCGCATGAAAACAGTCACCCGAGTGGGCGCCACGGCGCTGCTGCTCAGTCTCATGATGGGCATCGCCACCGCAGCCGAACCGAGCTCGGACCTGGCGACCCGCCGCGCGGCCCTGACCGCCTTGCTCAGCGAGCAGTGGGAATACAACCTGAAGAACAACCCGGAATTTGCGTCCATCATCGGCGACAAGCGCTACAACGACCGCCTGAGCGACTTTTCGCAGGCCGCCATTGAAGCGGACCTGAAAAAATCCGCCGAATTCCTCACGCGCTTCGAGGCGATCGACAGTACCGGCTTCCCGGTGCAGGAACACCTGAACAAGCAATTGATGGTCCGTAACTTGAAACTGTCGATCGAGGGCAGCCGCTTCAAGGAGTGGGAAATGCCGGTGCTGCAAAACTCCGGCATCCACATCGATGCGCCGCAGATGGTGTCGATGCTGTCGTTTGCGACCGTCAAGGATTACGAGGATTACATTGCGCGCCTGAAGCAACTGCCGCGCGTGTTCAACGAAACCACGATCCAGATGCAAAAGGGCATGCATGACCGCCTGATGCCGCCCAAGTTCCTGATTCCGCAAATCGTCAAGCAGACTCGCGCAATCGGTAGCCAGCAAGCGAAGGATTCACCGTTCGCCGAACCGGTCAAGAAGTTCCCGGCCGATTTTTCAAGCGCCGACCAGGCCCGCCTGAGTGCGGCCGTGCTGGAAGCGATCAAGCATGACGTGCTGCCGGCCTACAAGCGTTTCGGCACCTTCGTGCAAGAGCGCTACCTGCCAATGGGCCGCAAGGACGTGGGCCTGTGGTCGCTGCCGGACGGCGACGCGATTTACACCTTCCGCGCCAAGCAGTCGACCACGACCGACCAGACGCCTGAGCAGATCCACCAGCTTGGCCTGGCCGAAGTAGCGCGCATCGAAGGCGAAATGGTCAAGATCGCGCACCAGCTCGGCTTTGCCGACTTGAAGGCGATGCGCAAGGCGATGGAAAAGAATCCGGCGCTGCATCCGACTTCGCGCCAGCACATCCTCGACCTGTACACCAAGTACACCGACCAGATGTATCCGAAGTTGCCTGAACTGTTCGGCATCCTGCCCAAGGGCAAGGTCGAAATTGTTTCGATCGAGCAATTCCGCGAAAAAGGCGCAGCCGGCGCCCAGTACAACCAGGGCACGCCGGACGGCAGCCGTCCTGGCAAGGTGATGGTCAACACGGGCGACTTCGCCAGCCGCAGCACGGTCAGCATTGAAACGACCGCGTTGCACGAAGGCGTTCCTGGCCACCACATGCAAATTGCGATTGCCCAGGAACTGGAAGGCTTGCCGCCGTTCCGCCAGCAAGGCAATTACACCGCCTATGCCGAAGGCTGGGCGCTGTACGCCGAACGCCTGGGCGAGGAGCTGGGATTCTACAAAGATCCGTACAGCTACTACGGTCACCTGGAAGATGAAATGCTGCGCGCTATCCGGCTGGTGGTCGACACCGGCTTGCACTACAAGAAATGGAACCGCGCGCAAGTGGTCGACTTCTTCCACAACCATTCCGGTATCGAAGAAGTCGAAGTCCAAAGCGAAACCGACCGCTACATCGTGTGGCCGGGCCAGGCGTTGGGCTACAAGATCGGCCAGCTGAAAATTCTGGCTCTGCGCGACTATGCCAAGACCGAACTGGGCGCCAAGTTCGACCTGCGCGGCTTCCACGATACCGTGCTCGGCGCAGGTCCATTGCCGATGGACGTGCTGGAAAAACAGGTCAAGGCCTGGGTGGAAGCGCAGAAAAAGGGCTAGTTGCTGTAATGACGGCCGGTGCCGCGCGTCCTTGACAGCGGCGCGCGCCAGGGGGAGACTCGATACTTATTGCATGTTGAAAGGTATCCCCAGGCGCTGACGGGAAGAACGACATGGCCGAATCGACACAGCTGGCAATGGGAGCCGTGCCAGGCGCGAAAAGACAGCGCCTGATTCTCATTGCCTGGCTGTTTTCGGCCATCATCGTGCTGGCGCTGGCGTTTACCTACTACGGCATCGGGCTGCTGTCGGCCGCGCGCGCCTATGTGGGCGGCGAAGGCTTGTGGTCCAAAGCGCAAAAAGACGCGGTCTATTCGCTGGCCCGTTACGCGCGCTATCACAACGTGCACGAATATCAAGCCTACCGCGATTCGCTGAAGGTGAACCTGGGCGACCGTCAGGCGCGCCTGGAGCTTGGCAAGGCCACGCCGGACCTGGGCGTCGCGCGCGCCGGATTTCTGTTGGGGCGCAACCACCCGGACGATATCGACGGCATGATCAGTCTATTCCGCAATTTTCGGCGCGTGCCCGATATCGACAAGGCGATCGGCATCTGGACCCGGGCCGACCTGGAAATCGAACAGCTAGTCATTCTGTCGCAGAAAATCCACGCGGCGGTGCAATCCGGGCAAACCAGCGACGCAGTCATCTTGCCCTATCTGCGCGAGCTGTATGCCATCAACCAGCGCCTGATGCCGATGGAAGACGCGTTCTCCTACACCCTGGGCGAGGCGGCCCGCAAGACCGAACTGGTGCTGCTGGTGGTCTTGTTTGCTGGCGTGTCGCTATGCTTGCTGGCGGCGTACCAGTTTTCGCATCGCCTGGTGCGGCAAAGCGAGGACATCGAGGCCGCCTTGCGTCAAGGCGAACGCCAGCTGCGCGCCTTGCTGCAATTTGCTCCAACCCCGATGATCATCATCCGCCTGGCCGACCAGGCGATCCTGTTCGCCAATGAACACGCACTGAAGCAATTCAAGATGACGGCCGACCGGCTCGATGATGTGCATGCCAGCGATTTCTACGTCAAGATCGAAGACCGCGAGCGCCTCATGCAGCATCTGCAGGAGCACGGCAACGTGGGCGACTGGGAAGTGCGCATGAAAGATGCGCATGGCGTCGCGTTCTGGGCATCGCTGTCGTCGCAATGCATTAACTATTACGGGCAAGCGTGCCTGCTGACGGCATTGAGCAATATCGAGCTTCGCAAGCGCCATCAGCAAGAGCTGCATCGGCGCGCATTTTATGATGAATTGACGGGCCTGCCCAACCGCGCCATGTTCATGGGGACCCTGGACGACACGTTCGAGCAGAAATTGGAGGACGGCGGCACGTTCGCGCTGATGTTTCTGGACCTGGACCACTTCAAGGGCATCAATGACGAACTGGGACATAGCGCGGGCGACCGCTTGCTGCAGGAAGTGGCGCAGCGGCTCAAGGCCTGCGTGGCCGACACCGATGTCGTGGCGCGCCTGGGTGGCGACGAATTCGTGATCCTGGTAAGCGATGGCGCCGACGCAGAGCGCCTCAGGCAAACGGCCAGCGTCATTCTGGCAGTGATGCGCACCCCGATTCAGGTGGAACTGCAAACGATCCACATCACCGTCAGTATCGGGATCAGTTGCTTTCCGCAGGATGGCGCCGACCTGCAAAGCATGATGAAAAGCGCCGACCTGGCCATGTACAGCGCCAAGGAGCAAGGGCGCAACAACGTGCAATGGTTCGAGCCAGCGCCATCGTGAGCGCGCAGATTAGCCCAGCAACTGGTAGCTCACCAGCACGCCGTTGTAAATGGCATGCACCAGCATCGGCGCCAGCAGTGCCCGCGTGCGGTCATACACCCACGCCGTGCCCAGGCCGAGTACGAATACAGGCAGCATCGACACCGGAGGATGGACGATGGCAAACAGCGCCGCGCTTAGCAGCATGCTGGGCGCCAGTCCCATCGATCGGCGCAAGCCACCGAAGATCAGGCCGCGGAAGATAAACTCTTCGCACAGTGGCGCCGCCAATACCGCCAGCAAAATCAGCCAATGCGCGGCGAAAGCGTGCTTGCCACCGGCCTGCAAGGCTTCTGCGAACAAGTCCCAATGCCGCACCAGCTGCAGGTAGCCCAGCCCCACCAGTGCGGCGGCGACACCGGCCCCCGCGCCCCAGGCCAGCGCCTGTCCGGCATTCTGTCGCAGCAGGGCCGGCACGCCGCCGGTTTTGCCGATCCTGTACGTCAGCCGCATGACTGCGTACACCAGCACGCCGGCGCCGGCAAAGGCCAGCACGATCGCCTGGGCGTCGGGCAGATCGGACCACTTGGCCAGCAAGAACAGCGCGCTTTGCAGCACAAAGAACAGCATTGCGGCCATCAGGCCGTCGGCGGTCGATACCTGCGCCGGTGGCGAGGCGCTCGGGTCGAGCAGGAAGGGCAGCTGATCGCGCGCCTTTTGCCACAGCGCCTGCGCGAAAGCAGCCATCAGCACAATGAGCACCAGCTTTTGCGGCCAGGGCCCGGCCGTGATGGCATAGATGTACACGCCCGACAGCAGCATGTACAGGTACAAATACGCGGGCCGGACCTTGGTGCGCACATCGGTGGCCAGCGGATCGCAGCCGAACACACCAAGCGCCACCGCGATCGAGGAAAAGATCGGGATCCCGGCCAGCACCACGGCGAACAAGCCGAGCGTGGCGAGCGCGTGCGCCGGCGCCAGCAGCAGGGTGGCGCTCAGGATCAGCACTGGATAGAGCAGCGCCAGCACGCCCCAGAATTCGGCCTTTTCCTTGAGGACCTTTTCGATCGCATGGGGAAAGGTGAACAGCATCCACAGCGCCTGGCCTTCATTGTTCAAGGTCTGGAACGCGGACAGCATCAGCATGTACGAGCCGATGCCGAAGGCCATGCCGGCCATGAAGCTGGGGCTGTTGGCCATCTCGGTGATGGCGCTGGCCGAACTGGTGAACAGCAGCTGGCCGCCGACGATGATGATCGGCAGCAGCAGGCTCTGAATGAGGAAATTGCGATCGCGTCCGAGCAGGCGCAATTCGCGCCGCTTGATCGGCGAGGCCGGCAGCAGGCGCGTCAATGCGGACGTGCTGGCGGCCGGCGGGGGCGCGCTGCGGGCAGCTTCGCGCGCGCCGGAGGCGACTACGCCATTGCGCAGCTGATAGCGCAGCACGCGCATCCCGAGCCATATCGCCGCGCCGATTTCCAACGCCAGCAACGCCAGCATGGCGCCGGCCTGGGCGGCCGAGCCGGCGTTGATGGCCTTGACCATCACGCCCGGCGGCAGCCACTGGGACCACGCCGGGAATTGCCTGGCCAGCCCGAGCACGGGCGAACCGGCATGCATGGCTGAAAACGCAATGGCCAGGTACAGGAACGGCATTCCGAGGATTGCCGTCACCGCTTGCACATTGCGCAGTTGGGAAGGCGCGAGCGACATGCGCAGGCCGGTGTCGACCAGGGTGCGCAAGGTTGCCGCCAGCGGCATCAGCACCAGCGCGCCAGCCAGGCCGGCCAGCGGCGCGCTCCAGCCCAAGCCGGCGTACCAGGCCTGCATTGCGCAAAATGGCGTGAGCAGGATCCAGCCGGTGGGATTGACCAGCGTGCGTTCGGCGATGCGTCCCCAAAGCAGCGTGGCGCGCGAAGCGGGCAGCGTGACCAGCCATTCCAGGTCCCAGTCGGCGGCCGCCATTTCGCGGCTGCTCAGAGGCAGCAGGAAGCTGACCAGGAACAGCAGCGACAACTGCATTGCCAACGCCGATTCGACCGGTGCGCTAAAGCGCGCAGCGTGCAATTCGTCGGCTGCAACGTTGACTTCGATCTGGGTCTTGTCGTGCGGGCCGACGCTGATGCAGTGGCTCGACGGCTCCAGATAACACTGGATATTGACGACCGACTGGCGCGCCATGTTCACTGCGGAGAACAGCATCAACACGCCCATCACGCCGGCCAGCAGCCAGCCCACGCGCTTCCTGGCCGGCGTCGCGGCGCGGCTCTTGGTCTTGTTGATCGGGCGAAAACTGAAACCGGCGATCATATTCCACAAGCGCCGCAAGCGCAGGCGCGCGATCAGCCACATGGCCTGGCTCGGCGTGGCCTGCATCATTGCGCCGTCTCGCTCGTTTCGTCGGTAATTTTGAGGAAAAGTTCTTCCAGCGAGCCGTGGTCCGAAGCATGGGTGCGGATCTCGTCGAGCGTGCCGGTGGCAACCAGCGCGCCGCGATGGATGATGCCGACCCGGTCGCACAGCTTCTCGGCCATGTCGAGCAAGTGGGTGGACACGAAGATGGTGGTGCCGTTGGCCGCTGCCGCCAGCAAGCGCTCTTGCACGTCGCGCGAGGCGCGCGGATCGAGACCGTTGATCGGCTCGTCGAGGATCAGCACCGTGGGCGAGTGGATCAGCGCGCAGGCCAGGCCCAGCTTCTTCTTCATGCCCATCGAATAGTTGACGGCAAATTCCTCGGTCACGTCATCGAGTCCGAATTCGGTGAGCATGCGGGCGGCCCGTTCGGCCGCCTCGGCGCGCGTGAAGCCATGCATCTCGGCGACGAATTGCAGGATTTCGCGCCCGCGTAAAAAATCGTAGAAGATCGGGTTGTCGGGCAGGTAACCGACCCGGCGTTTGACCTCGGTGGCATCGACGTGGCAATCGAGGCCGTCGATCAGCACCCGGCCGGCGCTGGGCGCCAGAATGCCCATCATCATGCGGATGGTGGTGGTCTTGCCGGCGCCGTTGGGGCCGAGAAAGCCGAATACTTCACCGCGCCTGACCGCCAGCGTGAGCGGCTTGACGGCTTCGAAACTGCCGTAGGTCTTGGTCAGGGACTGAAATTCGATCATCGTGCACGCTCCGCAATTAATTGCGCGAATAATAACATTGTTTTCTGCACCTCACATCGGGGTCAGACCTCAATTTTCACTTCGGGGTCAGACCTCAAGAATTGAGGTCTGACC
>JAZJXM010000017.1:16917-72543 GCA_040390915.1 Pseudomonadota bacterium | reverse complement strand
GTCTGCCTGCGTCCAGTGCGCTACTTCACCGGCGTGCCTTCGCCAGTGAAAGAGCCAGAGAAGACCGACATGGTCATCTTCCGCGAGAACTCGGAAGACATCTACGCCGGCATCGAATACCAGCAAGGCTCCGAAGGCGCCAAGAAGCTGATGGATTTCCTGATCAAGGAAATGGGCGTCACCAAAATCCGCTTCCCGGAAACGTCGGGCCTGGGCATCAAGCCAGTGTCGATCGAAGGTACCGAGCGCCTGGTGCGCAAGGCGATCCAGTACGCTGTCGACAATGACAAGCCATCGGTGACGATCGTCCACAAGGGCAACATCATGAAGTACACCGAAGGCGGCTTCCGCGACTGGGCGTACGCACTGGCGCAAAAAGAATTCGGCGCTGAGCTGATCGATGGCGGCCCATGGTGCAAGTTCAAGAACCCGAAGACCGGCCGCGACATCATCGTCAAGGATTCGATCGCCGATGCGTTCTTGCAGCAGATCCTGTTGCGCCCGGCAGAGTACTCGGTCATTGCGACCTTGAACCTGAACGGCGACTACATCTCTGATGCACTGGCAGCGCAAGTGGGCGGCATCGGCATCGCGCCGGGCGCCAACTTGTCGGACTCGGTGGCCATGTTTGAAGCGACCCACGGCACCGCGCCGAAGTACGCAGGCAAAGACTATGTGAACCCAGGTTCGCTGATTCTGTCGGCTGAAATGATGCTGCGTCACATGGGCTGGCTGGAAGCGGCTGACCTGATCATCTCGTCGATGCAGAAATCGATCGCCAGCAAGAAAGTCACCTACGACTTCGCGCGCCTGATGGAAGGCGCGACGCAGGTTTCGTGCTCCGGTTTCGGCGACGTCATGATCGACCACATGTAATCTCGCTTTCGCGGCAGAAGCAAAAAGCCCCGGCTCGAAAGAGTGCGGGGCTTTTTTTCGTCGGCGTATAGTATGCACATTGCATCGCCCAGGGTGGGGTCCATGCCAAGCGAAAATCAAATTCTTACTGCCAACTGGGTGCTCAGGCTGCCCGGCGATTGGGCCGCCGTCGACGATCAGGTCCAGGGCTTCCAGTTCGAATCGGCCGACAACTCCAAGGGGCTGTTCATTGCCACCCACAGCATCGGTGCCGCACACCCCAGTTCGGTGGAAGACCTGGCCGCGTGGTTCCTGGCGGCCGACGCGGCCACGCTGGCCGACATGCGCGACTACGCGTGGAAGTCGCTGCAACGCACCGTGCAGGCCGCTGACGGCTGTTGCATGGCCTTGCATGACAGTCTGGCGCCGGCGCAGGACTACCGCGTCATTGCCAAGATCCTGGCCCGTCCCGGGCAAGTGGTGCGCGCCTCATTTCACGACTACGATTGCCGCGACTATGCGGCCAGCCAGGCCTATTTCGCGCCCATTCTGGGTTCGCTGCAGTTCGTCGACCCGCGGGCCGCGCCTGCCGGCGTGCGCTTGCACTGAACGTCGCACTTTATTTGCCGGCCACGCCGACCAGTACGCTGCCGTCATCCTGACGCGTCAGGCGGATGAGGTAGCCATCCATCGTCACCGTACTGGACTGGCCGGCGCTGGCCGGCATGGTCAGCGCCTGGCGCGAACGCGCGCTGCTGATGGTGGCGGCGGTGGTTTCTTTCGGCAGCGATCCGCGCACTTCGATCAAATTGCGCAGGCCGCGCGCGCGCGTCGCGGAAAAATAGCAAATGCCGGGACAACGCACGTCGGTGAAGCGGTTCATTTCATAAGCGACCGCGTAGTTGGTGATGGCGCTCTTGTAGGCCCATGGCAGCGTGATGACCAGCAAGGGCTCCAGGCTGGGCACGATGATGCGTATCGGCGCGATCACGTCTTGCTTGTCCCCGGAGAGTGAATCGGCCGGCGACCACTGCAGGCCGTGATCCTTGCGTACCAGCGCGGCTGCCGGTTCGCCTGCGTCGCGCGGAAAGTAGGGATGGTCCGCCTTGGGCGAAAAGAAGGCGTACTGCGCCGTGCTGCCGGTGGTGCACATGGTGCACGACGCTGACTGGAACTTGGCAATGGCGCGCAGGCCATTGATCAGGGGCGGGTCCTGGATGCTGTCGGACGCCGTCCAGGCGCCGAACCCCACGCAGCCGGCCAGCAGGACTGCCGCGGCCAGCAGCGCGCGTTGAGCGAATACGTTCATGATGCTGAGTCTCCAGGGCATAAAAAAAGCCCCGCTCGAAAGCGGGGCTTTTCACATTCGGGTAGCTTAAGCAGCCTGGATGTTGGAAGCTTGCTTGCCTTTAGGGCCTTGCGTGACTTCGAATTGAACTTTTTGACCTTCTTTGAGGGTCTTGAAACCGTTCATGTTGATTGCGGAGAAGTGCGCGAACAGATCCTCGCCGCCGTCATCTGGAGTGATGAAGCCAAAACCTTTGGAATCATTGAACCACTTAACTGTACCTGTTGCCATAAAAGAACTTTCAAATAAGAACCAATCACACGAGCTATAAAAGCAAGAAGCTTCCTGCCCCCTCCTCAGCCTGCTCACTTCTTATCAACCATGTACATAAGTACAAGTCGATAAACGCATTGTTGGTTGAAAAAAAAATGAAGTCAAGCGCTTTTGGTGCGCAATTGTCAAAATTTCCACAGGCTGCAAAAAAGCAACTCTTGAAAAACCGATTCTGGACGCCATCTGCGCACTAATCGGAAAACGCGTAAGATGGAAAACAAATGTAAATGCCGTGATATTTACGTAATGCATCAACATTGAAGGCATTAGAATAAGCGTATGGCAACCAAGCAAGACACAGAACAATTGCTGGAGCGGCAGACGGTCAAACCACCGCCGCTGTACCAGGTAGCACTGCTCAACGATGACTACACGCCGATGGAGTTCGTGGTGGCGGTCATCCAGGAGTATTTCAACAAGGATCGCGAAACGGCGACGCAAATTATGCTTTCCGTTCACCGCCACGGCAAAGGAGTGTGTGGCGTGTTTTCTAAAGATATAGCGTGTACCAAAGTGGAGTTTGTATTAACGCATGCGCGCAAGGCAGGACATCCCCTGCAGTGTGTGATGGAGGAAGTATGATTGCGCAGGAACTGGAAGTCTCCCTACACATGGCCTTTGTCGAAGCACGGCAAGCACGGCATGAATTCATCACCGTTGAGCATTTGCTGCTGGCGTTACTCGATAACCCATCGGCGGCCGAAGTGCTGCGCGCCTGTGCCGTCAATATCGAAGACCTGCGCAAGACGCTGACCAACTTCATTGGCGACAATACCCCGACCGTGCCTGGCACCGGCGAAGTCGACACCCAGCCCACGCTCGGTTTCCAGCGCGTCATTCAGCGCGCCATCATGCACGTGCAGTCGGCCTCGAACGGCAAGAAGGAAGTGACGGGCGCGAACGTACTGGTGGCCATCTTCGGCGAAAAAGATTCG
This sequence comes from Pseudomonadota bacterium, assembly GCA_040390915.1. Taxonomy (GTDB): domain Bacteria; phylum Pseudomonadota; class Gammaproteobacteria; order Burkholderiales; family Burkholderiaceae_D; genus Telluria_A. The sequence continues at coordinate 69,132 of JAZJXM010000017.1, read as the reverse complement.
CACGCGGTGTACTACCTGCACCAGCAGGGCGTCACCCGCCTGGACGTGGTCAATTTCATTTCGCACGGCGTGCGCAAAGACCAGCAGATCGACACCCAGAAAACCTCGGAAGGCGTGGAAGAATCGCAGGTCGAAGGCCAGGCCAAGGAAAGTCCGCTCGACCAGTTCACCCAGAACCTGAACAAGGCCGCTGCCGAAGGCAAGATCGATCCTTTGATCGGGCGCGAGGACGAAGTGGACCGCGTGATCCAGATCCTGTGCCGTCGGCGCAAGAACAATCCGCTGCTCGTCGGCGAGGCCGGCGTGGGCAAGACCGCGATCGCCGAGGGCCTGGCCTGGCGCATCACGCAGGAAGACGTGCCTGAAATCCTGCAGAACGCGATCGTCTATTCGCTCGACATGGGCGCGCTCTTGGCCGGTACCAAATACCGCGGCGATTTCGAGCAGCGCCTCAAGGCGGTCCTCAAGCAATTGAAGGAAACGCCGCACGGCATCCTGTTCATCGACGAGATCCACACCATCATCGGCGCCGGTTCGGCATCCGGTGGCACGCTCGACGCATCGAACCTGTTGAAACCTGCGCTGGCCAACGGTCAGCTCAAGTGCATCGGCGCGACCACCTACACCGAGTTCCGCGGCGTGTTTGAAAAAGACCACGCATTGAGCCGCCGGTTCCAGAAAGTGGACGTCAACGAGCCGACCGTCGAACAGACCGTGCAGATCCTACGCGGCCTGAAGTCGCGCTTCGAAGAGCACCATGGCGTCAAATATTCGGCGTCGGCCCTGACCACCGCGGCCGAACTGGCAGCGCGCTTCATCAACGACCGCCATCTGCCCGACAAGGCGATCGACGTCATCGACGAAGCCGGTGCAGCGCAACGCATCCTGCCCAAGTCGAAGCAAAAGAAAACCATCGGCAAGGCCGAGATCGAGGACATCATTGCCAAGATCGCGCGCATCCCGCCGCAAACGGTCAACCAGGACGACCGCAGCAAGCTGCAGACCATCGACCGCGACCTGCGCAACGTGGTGTTCGGCCAGGAGCCTGCCATCGATGCGCTGTCGTCAGCGATCAAGATGGCGCGCGCCGGCCTGGGCAAGACCGACAAGCCGATCGGCTCGTTCCTGTTCTCCGGTCCGACCGGCGTGGGCAAGACCGAAGTGGCCAAGCAGCTCGCCTTCATCCTGGGCATCGAGCTGATTCGCTTCGACATGTCCGAGTACATGGAGCGGCATGCGGTCAGCCGCCTGATCGGCGCGCCTCCGGGCTACGTCGGCTTCGACCAAGGCGGCCTGTTGACCGAAGCGATCACCAAGAAGCCGCACGCGGTGCTGCTGCTCGACGAGATCGAAAAGGCGCACCCGGACATCTTCAACATCCTGCTGCAGGTGATGGACCATGGCACGCTGACCGACAACAACGGGCGCAAGGCGGACTTCCGCAACGTGATCATCGTCATGACCACCAATGCCGGCGCCGAGAGCCTGGGCAAGCGCTCGATGGGCTTTACCGACTCCAAGGCGCAGGGCGACGAGCTGGCCGACATCAAGCGCATGTTCACGCCGGAGTTCCGCAACCGGATCGACTCGATCATCAGCTTCCGCGCGCTGGACGAAGAAATCATCCTGCGCGTGGTCGACAAGTTCCTGATGCAGCTCGAAGAGCAGCTGCACGAGAAAAAAGTCGAGGCCATTTTCACCGAGTCGCTGCGCAAGTTCCTGGCCCGCAAAGGCTTCGATCCGCTGATGGGCGCGCGCCCGATGGCGCGTTTGATCCAGGACCTGATCCGCAAGGCGCTGGCCGACGAGCTGCTGTTCGGGCGCCTGGTCAGCGGCGGCCGCGTCACGGTCGACATGGACGAGAAGGACAACGTGACGCTGGAGTTCCCGGAATCGGATCCGTCGCCGCCAACGGCCGCGCAAGAAACCGTCGAGATCGAGTAACGATCCCGGCCCCCAAAACCCGCTTGTCAGCGGGTTTTTTTTCGCCTGGCCAGCCTGTCGCGCAAACAAATTACACCCATCCCGCATACAAGGTTGATTTTTATCAAGCTTCATGTCTGCCCGCTACCGTCTAATGAATCAACCGGGCCCATCCATCAAAATACCGAGCGGGACGCGTCATCCACTTGCGAGGTATCTCGATGGGTCATTTTGCCGAAGTGCCGTGCCAACTGCTGCCTGACTGGCGCAGTTACCACGACCGCTTGAGCGCCAACATCGGCGGCGGCGCCTATCCGCGCGAGTTGGCCCACGCTGCCGAAGCGCGCCTGTACCGGGTGCGCAAGCTGGGCTTTGATGGCGAGTTCGCCACCGTCAGCGAGGCGCTGGCGCAGTGGAGCGCCGACAAGCAATGCGACGGCGCACCGCGCTGCGCCATCATCGACATTCTCGACAGCGCGACCTACCAGGAGGCGCCGCAGATCGTGCTGGGCGAGGGCGAGCACTTGCAGCTGCGCGCGGCCAATTTGGCCAGCCCGGTGCTGCGCATGGGCGATGACGGCAGCGGCGTGCACGAACAGATCCGCATTGCCGGCGCCGCCGGCAGCCGCCTGACGCTGGATGGCGTGCAGGTGGCCGGCGGCGGCATCGCGGTCGATGCGGCCGGCTTGATTGTCACGCTACGCCACTGCACGTTGGTGCCTGGCTGGGAGCAGCAGGGCGCGCGCCGCGCCCCGTGGCGTGCCAAGCCCAGTATCACGCTGCGCGCCGCCGGCGGCTCGCTGCGGGTCGATCACTGCATCGTGGGGCCGATCAGGGTCGATGCTGGGGCCGACTTGACGTTGGAGGTGGGCGACAGCATCATCGATGCCGGCCACGACATGGGCCTGGCCGTGGCAGACGCGCAGCATGGGCCGGCGCAGGTGACTGCCACCATCGTGCGCAGCACCGTGATCGGCCTGGCCCAGGTGGCGCAACTCGCGCTGGCCGAGAATGCGATTTTCCTCGGCCCCTTGCTGGTGGCGCGGCGCGCTGCCGGCAGCCTGCGCTTTTGCTACCTGGCGCCGGGTTCGCGCACCCCGCACTGGCGCTGACCGGAGGCGGGCCTAGATCGCCGCCAGCGCGTTGCGCAAGTCGTCGCGCAAATCGCCCACATGCTCGACCCCGACCGACAGCCGGATCAGGCCATCGCTGATGCCCAGCAGCTCGCGCTGGGCCGGCGGAATGGTCGCATGCGTCATCAGGGCCGGATGCTCGATCAGGCTCTCGACCCCGCCCAGGCTTTCGGCCAGCGTGAATACTTCGCAGCGCTCCAGGAAGCGGCGCGCGCCGGCCAGGTCGGTATTGAGCGCAATCGAGATGATGCCGCCGTAGCCGTTCATCTGGCGCTTGGCCAGCGCGTGCTGCGGATGCGACTCCAGGCCAGGGTAGTACACCTTGCCGACCTTGGGCTCGCGTTCGAGCCACTGCGCGAGCTCCAGCGCGCTGGCGCAATGGCGCTCGAGCCGCAGCGCCAGCGTCTTGATGCCGCGCAGGACCAGGAAACTGTCGAACGGTCCCTGGATCGCGCCCACCGAGTTTTGCAGGAAACCCAGCTGCTCCTTCCACGCCGCCTGGTGCGGCTCGTTGCCCACCACCGCAATGCCGCCGATGATGTCGGAGTGGCCGTTCATGTACTTGGTGGTCGAGTGGACCACGATGTCGATCCCAAATTCGAGCGGGCGCTGCACGATCGGACTGGCGAAGGTGTTGTCGCACACGGTGATGATGCCGCGCGCGCGGCAGATCTTGGCGATTGCGGCCAGGTCGGCCAGCTTGAGCATCGGGTTGGTCGGCGTCTCGAGCCACACCATGCGCGTTTCGGGCCGCAGCGCGGCCACCAGCGCGTCCGGATTGGTCAGGTCGACGTAGGTGAAGTCGTGACCGGCGCTGCGCCTGCGCACCCGTTCGAACAGGCGGTAGGTGCCGCCGTACATGTCGTCGCCGGCGATGATGTGCGAGCCGCTGTCGGCCAGTTCCAGCACGGTGGCGATGGCGGCCAGGCCGGAGGCGAAAGCGAACGCCTGCGAGCCGCTTTCCAGGTCGGCCACGCAGCGCTCCAGCGCCCAGCGCGTCGGATTGTGCGAACGGCCGTAATCGAGGCCCTTGTGCACGCCCGGGCTCTCCTGCACGAAGGTCGATGTCGCGTAAATCGGCGGCATCACCGCGCCGGTGCTCGGATCGGGGAACTGGCCGCCGTGGATGACGCGCGTCGAAAGGTGCTTCTTGGTGGTGGAGTCGGTCACGACAAATTCCTGCGCAAATGGTTGAGGAGGTCGAAGCGGGTGATCAGGCCGTAGAAGGTGTGGTCTTGTTTGATGACGGCGGTCAGGCCGCGGTCGAGGATGGCGCGCAGCGCGGCCATGCTGTCGGACGGCGCCAGCGTTTGCAGTTCGACCGTCATGGTGCTGCTGACCAGGCTCTGGAACTTGTCCGGCCCGTCGGTCACTTTCATCAACAGGTCCGATTCGTCCAGGATGCCGGCCAGGCGGCCGTTGTCGATCACGGGCAGTTGCGCCAGGTCGGCGCTGCGCATGCGGTTGAACGCGGTCAGCAGCGTGTCCATTGGTGCCACCGTGACCACGTCGCCGTCGTCGAAGCGTCTCCCGATCAGGTCGCGCAAGTCGCCCAGGTGGGGGCGCTGCAGCAGGCCCTGGTCGACCATCCAGCCGTCGCTATAGACTTTGGTCAGGTAGCGCGTGCCGGTGTCGCACACAAACGTGACTACCCGTTTCGGACTGGTCTGGGCACGGCAGTACTTGAGCGCGGCGGCCAGCAAGGTGCCGGAAGACGAGCCGGCCAGGATGCCTTCTTCGCGCAGCAGCTGGCGCGCCATGTTGAAGCTTTCTTCGTCGGTGATGGTGTAGGCGCTCTTGACGCGCGACAGGTCGGCAATGCCGGGGATGAAGTCTTCGCCGATGCCTTCCACCGCCCACGCGCCGGCGTCGGTGCGCAGCACGCCGGTGTTGATGTAGTCGGCCAGGATTGAGCCCTTGGGGTCGGCCAGCACGAACTCCAGCGCCGGCTGCACCTTTTCAAAATAATGCGACAGACCGGTCAACGTGCCGGCCGAGCCGACACCGACCACGATCGCGTCCAGTTCGTAACCGGTTTGCTCCCACAATTCGGGACCGGTCGTCGTTTCGTGCGCAAGGGGATTGGCCGGATTGTTGAACTGGTCGGCGAACCAGGCGCCGGGAATCTCGCGCGCCAGCCGGGCCGCGTAGTCCTGGTAGTACTCGGGGTGGCCCTTGCCGACGTCGGAGCGGGTCAGGTGGATTTCGGCGCCCAGCGCTTTCAGGTGCAGCACTTTTTCAATGGCCATTTTGTCGGGCACCACCAGCACCACGCGGTAGCCTTTGATGCGCGCCACCAGCGCCAGTCCCAGGCCGGTGTTGCCGGCGGTCGCTTCGACCACCACGCCGCCCGGCTTGAGGCTGCCGTCGGCTTCGGCGGCGGCGATCATGGCGCGCCCGATGCGGTCCTTGATGGAGCCGCCGGGATTCTGGCATTCGAGTTTGAGGAACAGCCGGCATGGGCCGGTGTCGATGCGGGTGACTTCAATCAGTGGGGTATTGCCAATCAGGGAAAACAGGGCGGGCTGTGGTGCAGTCGACATGTAACCTCCTAGGGGGCTCGTGGCCCGGTGATTCACAACTTCGAAAACAGATAATGCACCGATTTGTGTCGATTTGCACACACGCGCATCAATTGCGCAGCTTGCGCCACAGCGTCGTGCGGCTGATGCCCAGATAGGCGGCCGCCTCGTCGCGCCGGCCATGGAAACGGGCCAGCACCTGTTCGACGCTTTCGCGTTCGGGCTTTGGCGCCGGCAGTGCGGGCGGCGGTGGTGCGCCGCGCCCCAGTTCAGGCGCCACGCCCAGCATGAACGCGGGCGTCAATGCCTGTAGCGGCTCGGCCGCCAGGAACAGCGCCAGCCGCTCGGCCAGGTTGCGCAGTTCGCGCACGTTGCCAGGCCAGGCATAGGCGTCGAGCAGTGGAGCGCAGGCGGTGATTTCGGCGTGCAGGTTCGGATGCGGGCGCGCGCCCAGCGCCGCCAGCGCGATCTTGAGCGACCATTCGGCCAGCGGCGTGATGTCCATCGGCCGCTCACGCAGCGGCGCCAGCGACAGTCGCAGCACCGCCAGCCGGAAGAACAGGTCGGCCCGGAAGCGTCCTTCGCGCACTCGCTGTTCGAGGTCGCAATGGGTGGCGCTGATCACGCGCACGCTGACGGCGATCGGGCGCGTGCCGCCGACCCGTACCACTTCGCGCTCTTCCAGCACGCGCAGCAGGCGCGTTTGCAGCGTCAACGGCATTTCGCCGATCTCGTCGAGGAACAAGGTGCCGTGATTGGCCGCTTCGAACAGGCCCGCGTGGCCGCCGCGGCGCGCGCCGGTAAAGGCGCCTTCTTCGTGCCCGAACAATTCCGACTCGAGCAGCGACTCGGCGATCGCGCCGCAATTGACCGCCACGAATGGCCGGTTCGTGCCCAGGCTGCGCGGACTCTCGCGGTGAATCGCTTGCGCCACCAGTTCCTTGCCGGTGCCGGTCTCGCCGGCGATCAGCACCGTGGCCGGCGAACGCGCATACAGCACCACCGCCTGGCGCAGCGACTCCATCGCGGGCGAGGTGCCGCGCAAATCGTTCAGGCCATGCTTGGCGCGCAGCGTATCGGCCACCACGGTGCGCCGGCCGCGGTTCGATTCGAGCTGGGTCAGGCGCGCCATTTCGAGCGCGTCGTCGAACGCCTGGCGGATCGAGGCGGCCGAGTATACGAACACGCCGGTCAGGCCGGCTTCCTCGGCCAGGTCGGTAATCAGGCCGGCGCCGACGATCGCTTGCACGCCGGCCGCCTTCAGGTCGTTGATCTGGGCGCGCGCATCTTCCTCGGTCACGTAGGTGCGTTGAAAGATGGTGATGCCGAAGGTGGAGGTGAACTCGGCCAGTTCCGGCAACTGCTGCTGATAGGTGATCACGCCGATGCGCTCGGCCACGCGGCGCGCACGCGCCAGCGCCTGCATCACGTCAAAGCCGCTGGCCTTGGCGATGACGACCGGGACCGAGACCCGTCCCTTCAGGTAGGCGGCGTTGGAGCCGCCCGCGATGATCACGTCGCAGCGTTCCGTGGCCAGCCGTTCGCGAATGTGGCGCGCGGCGTCGTCGAAGCCCAGGTTGATCGGTTCGATCGATGCCAGGTGGTCGTATTCAAGCGTGATGTCGCGAAACAGGTCGGACAGGCGCGACACCGACACGGTCCAGATGACTGGCCGTTCGAGATTTTCAGTAGGAATATGCATGTTTCATATTCTACGCTCGTTTCGTTTCAGTGTTTCAAAATGAAACGCCATAAGGGCAACTGATGAAACATGCTTGTCGATTAGTAACACTTATGTCCTTGAATTGTAAGGACTTTGCATGCAAGGCGCAGGCTGGCACGCCGCTTGCGATAGCTGGCCTATCGCCACACAGTGCAACCACCACAGGAGAAACACATGAGAGAGTCCCGAGGCGCGATGTTCCGCCGCGCAGTTCAAGAAGAGTCGCCATTGCAAATCGTCGGCACCATCACCGCGTACACCGCGCGCATGGCTGAAGCGACCGGCTACAAGGCGATCTACCTGTCCGGCGGCGGCGTGGCCGCCAACTCGCTCGGCATGCCCGACCTGGGCATCAGCACCATGGACGACGTGATCACCGACGCCCAGCGCATCACCGACACCTGCGGCCTGCCGCTGATGGTCGACATCGACACCGGCTGGGGCGGCGCCTTCAACATCGCGCGCACCATCCGCCACATGATCCGCGCCGACGTCGCCGCGGTGCACATGGAAGACCAGGTCTCGGCCAAGCGCTGCGGTCACCGTCCGGGCAAGGAAGTGGTCACCAAAGAAGAGATGGTCGACCGCATCAAGGCCGCCGTCGACGCCCGCCACGACGAAAGCTTCGTCATCATGGCACGCACCGATTCGCTGGCCGTCGAAGGCCTGAACGCCGCCATCGACCGCGCTTGCGCCTACCGCGAAGCGGGCGCCGACATGATCTTCCCGGAAGCGATCACCAAGCTTGAGATGTACAGCCAGTTCCGCGCCGCCGTCAACGTGCCGATCCTGGCCAATCTGACCGAATTCGGTTCGACCCCGCTGTTTACGCTCGACGAACTGCGCTCGGCCAACGTCGACATCGCGCTGTACTGCTGCGGCGCCTACCGCGCCATGAACGCGGCCGCGCTGAACTTCTACAAGACGCTGCGCGCCGAAGGCACCCAGAAAAACGTTGTCTCCACCATGCAAAGCCGCATGGACCTGTACGACTACCTCGGCTACCACGAGTACGAGCAAAAGCTCGACTCGCTGTTCGCCCAAGGTAAAGAAAAATAATTAAATCAATCTCCAGGAGTCACCATGTCCGATAACACCAACGCCGCAGCAGTCCCGTTCAAACCAAAGAAGTCGGTCGCGCTGTCCGGCGTCACCGCCGGTAACACGGCCCTGTGCTCGGTCGGCAAGACCGGCAACGACCTGCACTACCGCGGCTACGACATCCTCGATGTCGCCAACACCTGCGAGTTCGAAGAAATCGCCTTCCTGCTGGTGCACGGCAAACTGCCGAATGCGGCCGAACTGAAAGGCTACAAGAACCACCTGAAAGCGATGCGCGGTCTGCCGCAATCGGTCAAGCTGGCGCTCGAAGCGCTGCCGGCATCAAGCCACCCGATGGACGTGATGCGCACCGGCGTGTCGGCCCTGGGCTGCACGCTGCCTGAAAAAGACGATCACAATGTACCCGGCGCGCGCGCCATCGCCGACCGCCTGATGGCGTCGTTCGGTTCGATGCTGCTGTACTGGTACCACTTCAGCCATAACGGCAAGCGCATCGACACCGAAACGGACGACGACTCGATCGGCGGCCACTTCCTGCACCTGCTGCACGGCGTCAAGCCGTCCAAGTCGTGGGAACAGGCGATGCACACCTCGCTGATCCTGTACGCGGAACACGAATTCAACGCTTCGACCTTCACCGCGCGCGTGATCGCCGGCACTGGCTCGGACATGCACTCGGCCATCACCGGCGCGATCGGCGCACTGCGCGGTCCGAAACATGGCGGCGCCAACGAAGTCGCGCTGGAAATCCAGGAACGCTATGAAAACCCGGACGAAGCCGAAGCCGACATCCGCAACCGCGTGGCCAACAAGGAAGTCGTGATCGGCTTCGGCCATCCGGTGTACACCACGTCCGACCCGCGCAATGTGGTGATCAAGGAAGTGGCGCGCTCGCTGTCGAAAGAAGCCGGTTCGATGAAAATGTTCGACATCGCCGAGCGCCTCGAGACGGTCATGTGGGACGTCAAGAAGATGTTCCCGAACCTGGACTGGTTCTCGGCCGTGTCGTACCACATGATGGGCGTGCCGACCGCCATGTTCACGCCGCTGTTCGTCATTTCGCGCACCTCCGGCTGGGCCGCGCACGTAATCGAGCAGCGCATCGACAACAAGATCATCCGCCCGAGCGCCAACTATGTGGGTCCTGAAGACCTCAAGTTCGTGCCGATTTCGGAACGCAAGTAAGCGAGGCCACCATGAACAGCCAATTTCGCAAATCCCTGCCGGGCACCAAGCTCGATTACTTCGACACGCGCGCAGCGGTCGATGCGATCGAGCCGGGCGCCTATGACAAGCTGCCGTACACCTCGCGCGTACTGGCGGAAAACCTGGTGCGCCGCTGCGACCCGGCCACGCTGACCGATTCGCTCAAGCAGTTCATCGAGCGCAAGCGCGACCTGGACTTCCCTTGGTTCCCGGCGCGCGTGGTGTGCCACGACATCCTGGGCCAGACCGCGCTGGTCGACCTGGCCGGCCTGCGCGACGCGATCGCGCTGCAAGGCGGCGACCCGGCACTGGTCAACCCGGTGGTGCCGACCCAGCTCGTGGTCGACCATTCGCTGGCGGTTGAGTGCGGCGGGTTCGATCCCGACGCGTTCGACAAGAACCGCGCCATTGAAGAGCGCCGCAACGAAGACCGTTTCGACTTCATCGACTGGACCAAGAAGGCGTTCAAGAACGTCGACGTGATCCCGCCGGGCAATGGCATCCTGCACCAGATCAACCTGGAACGCATGTCGCCGGTAATCCAGGTGCAGGACGGCGTGGCCTTCCCGGACACGCTGGTGGGCACCGACTCGCACACCCCGATGGTCGACGCGCTGGGCGTGATCGCCATCGGCGTAGGCGGCCTGGAAGCCGAATCCGTGATGCTGGGGCGCGCTTCGTGGATGCGCCTGCCCGACATCATCGGCGTGGAACTGTCCGGCAAGCCGCAGCCTGGCATCACCGCTACCGACACCGTGCTGGCGCTGACCGAATTCCTGCGCAAGCAGAAAGTGGTGTCCTCGTACCTGGAGTTCTACGGCGAAGGCGCATCAAGCCTGACGCTGGGCGACCGCGCCACGATCTCCAACATGGCGCCCGAATACGGCTCCACCGCGGCCATGTTCTACATCGACGAACAGACCATCAAGTACCTCAAGCTGACCGGGCGCGAAGATGAACAGGTCGCGCTGGTCGAGCTGTACGCCAAGCAGACCGGCTTGTGGGCCGACACCTTGAAGCATGCCCAATACGAGCGCGTGCTCAAGTTCGACCTGTCGACGGTGGTGCGCAATATCGCTGGCCCGTCCAATCCGCACAGCCGCGTGCCGACCTCCGAGCTGGCCGCGCGCGGCATCAGCGGCGTGGTGGAAAACGAGCCAGGCAAAATGCCGGACGGCGCCGTCATCATTGCCGCCATCACCAGCTGCACCAACACCAACAACCCGCGCAACATGATCGCCGCCGGCCTGATCGCCCGCAACGCCAACAAGCTTGGCCTGCAGCGCAAGCCGTGGGTGAAAAGCTCGCTGGCCCCTGGCTCCAAGACCGTCACGCTGTACCTCGAGGAAGCAGGGCTGATGCCTGAACTTGAGCAGCTCGGTTTCGGCGTCGTCGCCTACGCGTGCACCTCGTGCAACGGCATGTCGGGCGCACTCGACCCGGTAATCCAGCAAGAGATCATCGAGCGCAAGCTGTACGCAACGGCCGTCCTGTCGGGCAACCGCAATTTCGACGGCCGCATCCACCCGTACGCGAACCAGGCTTTCCTGGCGTCGCCGCCGCTGGTGGTGGCGTACGCGATCGCCGGCACCATCCGCTTCGATATCGAAAAAGATGTTCTGGGCCTGGACGCCAAGGGCAACCCGGTCACCTTGAAGGACATCTGGCCGACCGACGAAGAGATCGATGCCATCGTCGCCTCCAGCGTCAAGCCGGAGCAGTTCCGCAAGGTCTATATTCCGATGTTCGCCAAGCAGGAGGATGACGGCATCAAGGTCAAGCCGCTGTACGACTGGCGTCCGCAAACGACCTACATCCGCCGTCCGCCGTACTGGGAAGGCGCGCTGGCAGGCGAACGCGCACTGGCCGGCATGCGTCCGCTGGCGGTCCTGGGCGACAACATCACTACCGACCACCTGTCGCCGTCGAACGCGATCATGCTCGACTCCGCAGCTGGCGAGTACTTGGCCAAAATGGGCTTACCGGAAGAAGACTTCAATTCCTACGCCACCCACCGCGGCGACCACCTGACCGCGCAGCGCGCCACCTTCGCCAATCCAACGTTGAAAAACGAAATGGTGGTCGTCGACGGCAAGATGAAGGCCGGTTCGCTGGCGCGGGTCGAGCCGGAAGGCACAGTGACGCGCATGTGGGAAGCGATCGAGACATACATGGAGCGCAAGCAGCCGCTGATCATCATCGCCGGCGCCGACTATGGCCAGGGTTCGTCGCGCGACTGGGCCGCCAAGGGCGTGCGCCTGGCTGGCGTGGAAGCGATTGCCGCCGAAGGCTTCGAGCGCATTCACCGCACCAACCTGGTGGGCATGGGCGTGCTGCCGCTGGAATTCAAGCCGGGCGTGAACCGCCTGACGCTGGCCATCGACGGCACCGAGACGTTTGACGTCATCGGCGAGCGCACCCCGCGTTCCACGCTCATGCTGGTCATCCACCGCAACAACGGCGAGCGCCTTGACGTGCCGGTCACCTGCCGCCTCGACACCGCCGAAGAAGTGGCGATCTACGAAGCGGGCGGCGTGCTGCAACGCTTCGCCCAGGACTTCCTGGAGTCGAGCAAGGCGGCTGCCTGATGAGCCACGTACCGCAAGTGAAAGTGCCCGCCACCTACATGCGTGGCGGGACCAGCAAGGGCGTGTTCTTCCGGCTGCAGGACCTGCCGCCATCGGCGCAGGTGCCAGGTGCGGCGCGCGATGCGCTGCTGCTGCGCGTGATCGGCAGCCCCGACCCGTACGGCAAGCAGATCGACGGCATGGGCGGCGCCACCTCGAGCACCAGCAAGACGGTGATCCTGGCGCCATCGACCCGCGAAGGCCACGACGTCGACTACCTGTTTGGCCAGGTCGCGATCGACAAGGCGTTTGTGGACTGGAGCGGCAATTGCGGCAACCTGTCGGCAGCGGTCGGCTCGTTCGCCATCAGCGCCGGCATGGTCGATGCGCAGCGCGTGCCGCGCGACGGCGTGGCCATCGTGCGCATCTGGCAAGCCAATATTGGCAAGACCATCATCGCGCACGTGCCGATCAGTGCTGGCGAAGTACAGGAAACGGGCGACTTCGCGCTCGACGGGGTCACTTTCCCGGCGGCCGAAGTGCAGCTCGAATTCATGGACCCGGCAGCCGAGGAAGAGGGCGCGGGCGGCTCCATGTTCCCGACCGGGAACCTGGTCGACCAGCTCGACGTGCCTGGCGTGGGCAGCTTCCAGGCCACCATGATCAATGCTGGCATTCCGACCATTTTTGTCAACGCGTTTGATATCGGCTACAGCGGCGCCGAACTGCAGGACGCCATTAACGGCGACCCGCAGGCGCTGGCACGGTTCGAAACCATCCGCGCTTACGGCGCTGTGCGCATGGGGCTGATCGCGCACATCGATGAAGCGGCCAAGCGCCAGCATACGCCGAAGGTGGCGTTCGTGGCCGCGCCGTCAAGCTACGTCTCGTCGAGCGGCAAGCAGGTGGACGCTGCCGACATCGACCTGCAGGTGCGCGCGCTCTCGATGGGCAAGCTGCACCACGCGATGATGGGCACGGCGGCTGTGGCCATCGGCACCGCTGCGGCCATCCCTGGCACGCTGGTGAACCTGGCCGCCGGCGGCGGCGCGCGCACGGCAGTGCGTTTCGGCCATCCGTCAGGCACCTTGCGGGTGGGCGCCGAAGCGACCCTGGTCGATGGCGAATGGCAGGTCAAGAAGGCCATCATGAGCCGCAGTGCGCGGGTCCTGATGGAAGGCTGGGTGCGGGTGCCCGGCGACGCGTTCTGAAACCGGCGGGGCGCAATGTCCCGCCTGTGTTTGTTTTTAGTTCATTTTTGTAACTTTGGCGCAATTGTGGTTTATGATCGTGACTCACCTTCCGCCGTAGTGGGACATGGATCGCGTACCAACCAATCTCGATTTCGTCGCTGATGCATTGCAGCTCATCGCATCGCCCGCCTGTGCGTGCGATGCCGCTGGCATTGTCTTCGCCTGCAACGGCGAATTGCGCGCGCTGCTAGGCGCCGGCGTGGACGGATCGCGCCTGATCGACCTGTTCACCTCCAATGCGCTTGAAACCGGCGCGGCCAAAAGCCACGCTGCGCTGTTTTCCGAGCAGCGCTGGCAAAGCGCGCTGCGCGCCGACGGCCACGATGTGGCGGTGCAGGTGCAGGCCAAGCCACTGACGGGCGGCGCCGGCTCCACTTTCGTGTTTGCCGATATCGGCCAGTTCGAAGGCGACCAGGCGGCGCTGCGCACCACGCTGCTCGAGCAAAAGGCGATTCTTGAAAACGCCGCGGTCGGCATCATCCTCAGCCGCGAGCGCGTCATCTGCGAATGCAATATCCGCGCCGCCGAAATGTTCGGCTACAGCGAGCATGAGCTGATCGGCATGAGCAGCGTGTGCATTTTCCCTTCGGTGCTGGCCTATGAAGTGATGGGCAAGGATGCCGGCCCCACGCTGGCCTCTGGCGCGGCCTACACCAGCGAAATCGAATTGCGCCGCAAGGATGGGCGATTGCTGTGGTGCCGCCTGTATGGACGCGCGGTCGACCCGCACAACAGTGAGCACGGCACGATCTGGATCCTCGAGGACATCGACGAGCCGCACCACAACGAAGACAAGCTGCGCCGCGCCTTGCTCGAAATGCAGGCCATCATGGACAACGCGCCGCTGGCAATTGCCTTCCTGCGCGATAACACGATCGTGCGCTACAACGAACAGTTCGGCCAGTTCTTCGGCTTTGCCGACGACGCCGGCGTGGGACGCGCCGCGCGCGAGCTGTATGCGCCGGACGAAAACTACGACGCGCTGCTGGCCGCGGCGCGCCCGCTGCTGCGCGCCGGCCGGCCCTTCCAGTCCGGCGCCTGCATGCTGCGCCAGGACGGCAGCACTTTCTGGGCCCACGCCTTCCTGTACGCGATCAACGCCGGGCGCGAAAAGCAGGACACGATCTGGATACTGGACGACCGCAGTGCGCAAAAGGCCAGCGAAGAAGCGACCAAGAAAGTGCTGCTCGAACAGAAGGCGATTCTCGACAACGCGTCGGTCGGCATCCTGTTTACCAAGGGCGGCATCATGATGTCGTGTAATCCACGCTTCGCTGAAATGTTCGGTTCCACCCAGGACCAGATGACCGGGCGCCGTTCGGCCGACGTGTTTCCGTCGCCCGAGGCCTATGCGCAGTTCGGCAACGAGGCCGGCCCTTTGCTCGGCAATGGTTTGCCGTTCGAGAAGGCGGAGTCGCAATTTCGAAAAAATGACGGAACGCTGTTCTGGTGCCGGGTGCGCGCCAAGGCGGTCGACACCGAGCGCAGCGAAGAGGGCACGATCTGGATTCTCGAGGACGTGACAGAGGCACGCCAGACCTTGATCGAAGTGCAGGCCTTGATGACCAATGCGTCGATCTCCATCCTGTACACCAAGAACCGCTTGATCACCCGCTACAACCGCGGCTTTGCCGACATGTTCGGCTATGACGCCACCGAAGCGCTCGGCCTGCCAGGGCGCGCCTTGTATCCGAGCGAAGAGGCCTACGAGGCGCTCGGCGCCAAGGCCGGGCCGCTGCTCTCGGTCGGCAAGCCGTTCCAGTCAGAATGCGCGATGGCGCGCAAGGATGGCACCGTCATGTGGTCGCAGCTGATCGGCTACGTCGTCAATCCGGATGATCCCAGCCAGGGCACGATTTGGATCATCGAAGACCGCACCGAATCGAAACGGGCCGAGGAATCGCTGCGCAACGCGCTGATGGAAAATCAGGCCATTCTTGACAGCGCGGTGGTGGGCATCGCGGTGGTGGAAAACGGCTTCAACTTGCGCTGCAATACCAAGATGGAAGAGCTGTTCGGCTATGCGCCGGGCGAGATCAATGGCCTGTCGGTGCAGGACCTGTATCCGGACAAGACCAGCTGGGAGCAGGCCCGTACCGAGACATCGCGCGACTTCCGGGCCGGGCGCATCAGCATGTCCGAGTATCCGCTGGTGCGCAAGGATGGCTCGCTGTTCTGGGCGCGCCTGTCGGGCCGCCCGTTCGACCTGGAAAAGGCCACCGGGCGCTCGGTGTGGCTGGTCGACGACGTCACCTCGCGCCGCGAGGCGGCCGAAGCGGTGCGCCGCGCGCGCGACGAACTCGAAGTACGGGTGTTAGAGCGCACCGCCGAACTGGCCGGCGCCAACGCGCTGCTGCAGGGTGAAATCGTGGAGCGGCGCCAGGCCGAAGCGCGCGTGCACCACATGGCCTACCATGACAGCCTGACCGGCCTGCCGAACCGCGCGCTGCTGTCGGACCGCCTGGACCGCGCCATGCTGGCAGTGCAGCGCTCGGAACGCAAGCTGGCGGTCATGTTCATCGACCTGGACCGCTTCAAGACCATCAACGATTCGCTCGGCCACCTGACCGGCGACTACCTGCTCAAGGAAGTGGCCAGCCGCTTATGTCGTGCGGTGCGCGCCAGCGACACCGTGGCGCGCCTGGGTGGCGATGAATTCGTGGTGCTGGTGCCGGGTATCCGCGCCTCCGACGAATGCACCCACGTGGCCGAGAAAATCATCGAGGTGCTCGCTGCACCGTTCCCGATCGAAGGACGGATGCTGCACATCACGCCCTCGATCGGCATCAGCATGTATCCGGACGACGGTGGCGACGTCGAAACGCTGATGCGCCACGCCGACGCGGCCATGTATCACGCCAAGGCCAACGGGCGCAACAACTACCAGTTCTTCATGCAGCGCATGAACCTGGCCGCGGCCCAGCATTTTGAACTTGAAAGCAATCTGCGCAGCGCCATGGCGCGCGAAGAATTCGAGCTGTACTTCCAGCCCATCATCGACACCGCCACGCGCCGCCTGCAGGCGATGGAAGTGCTGCTGCGCTGGCGCCGCCCGCACGAAGGGCTGGTGCTGCCCGACAGCTTCATTCCCATCATCGAAGAAAATGGCTTGATCGTGCCGATCGGCGAATGGGTGATGCGCAAGGCATGCGAGCAAAGTGTGGCCTGGAAGCGCCAGGGCCTGACGCCGGTGCCGCTGGCGGTGAACCTGTCGCCGCGCCAGTTCATGCATCGCGGGCTGATCGAATCGATTCGCAGCGTGGTCGATGAAACCGGGATCGACCCGGCGCTGCTCGAATTCGAGATCACCGAAACGGCGCTGATGCAGCATGGCGAACAGACGCTGGAAATCCTGGGGCAGATCAACAACATGGGAATCCGCCTGTCGATCGACGATTTCGGCACCGGCTACTCGAGCCTGGCCTACTTGAAGCGCTTCCCGGTCAAGAAGATCAAGATCGACCGCGCCTTCATCAAGGACCTGGAACAAAGCGCCGAGGACCGCGCGATCGTGGCCGCCATTATCGCGCTGTCGAACAGCTTGCAGCTGCTGGTGGTGGCCGAAGGCGTGGAGACGGAAGGGCAGTACTCACTGTTGCAGTCGAACGGCTGCCAGTACGCGCAGGGTTATCTGTTCGCGCAGCCGCTCGACGCGGCCGGCGCGGCTGCGCTGCTCACGCAAGGTTGACGCTACTCGAGCGTTGCAATCACCGGCGCATGGTCCGACGGCTGTTCCCACTTGCGCGGCACGCGGTCAATTGCGCACGCCACGCAGCGTTTGGCCAGCACGCCGGACAACAGGATGTGATCGATGCGCAGCCCCTTGTTCTTCTGGTAGCCCAGCATCCGGTAGTCCCACCAGCTAAATGACTTGTCGGCCTGCTCGAACATGCGGAACGAATCGGTCAGTCCCAGCGCCAGCAGGCCGTCAAGCGCGGCGCGTTCCTTGTCCGAGCACAGCACCTGGCCAGCCCAGGCCAAGGGATCGTGCACGTCGCGCTCTTCGGGCGCGATGTTGTAGTCGCCCACGATGGCCAGCCCACCGGCCGCATGTTCGCTCAGCTGCTCGCCCAGCCACTCTTGCAGCGACGCCAGCCACGCCAGCTTGTACGCATATTTGTCGGTGTCGACTGCCTGGCCGTTGGGCACGTAGGCGCAGATGATGCGCATGCCATCGATGGTGGCGGCCAGGATGCGCTGCTGCTCGTCGGCGTAGCGCGGATTGTTCTTGACGACGTCGGTGATGGGCAGCTTGGACAGGATTGCCACGCCGTTATACGTCTTTTGTCCGCTGAACGCGACGTGATAGCCGGCAGAATTAATTTCCGCGATGGGGAACTTATCGTCCGTTAATTTGGTCTCTTGAAGGCAGAGAACGTCTACCGGATTGTCTTCCAGCCAGCGCAGCAAATGGGGCAATCGAACTTTGAGGGAATTGACATTCCAGGTGGCTATTTTCATCGGGTGTTGTATAAGTGACGCAGAAGCATGCAGTATCAACCCCGTGGCCAATTCGCGCAAGAATGCGGGGGAATGCAATTGAGGTTCAACAAGCGATAGTTAAATATCATTTATTCTGTTGCTCGAGCAACACTTTTAGCAAAAAAAGCTATGTTCGTTGCAGGAAACTATTGTATTTTTCCGTGGAACAGCCTATAAGTGTTGCAAAGTGTAACAACAGTAATGCAATCCGAAGTAATCGACTATTGTTACTTACGGGGAATAAAAAATTGCATTCTTATAACTGAGAGAGTAATATACTTTAAGTTGTATGGCGGTATGACCGGGGAGGTCACTACCGTGTTCCTGTAGCTGTAGATTGACTAGTCCTTCAAGGCAGCAGCCGAATCATGGTTGCCGCTGGCGAGGTGGTACTGGCAGCATCTGCCGTCAGTGATGAAAATGCGAACACAGCATTTGTAAAGGATCGAAATGCGAAATGCATTTGAAGCATGGGCCCAGCGTGATGGACACATCGTACGCCGCCGTGAAGACAAGCCCGATGAATACCTCGTTTTCGAGACGCAACGCCGCTGGGTAATCTGGCAGGCCGCGTTAGCGCATGGCAAAACAGCCGCCGCGACGACGAAGTACTCTGCGCCGAAGGTCGCACCGAAAGAGGCTGCGGCCGACAACGTGCGAGCCGCTGCGCCCACCACTTCCGACGAGACCGCGGTGCGTAACCGCGTCCTCAATGAAGTGCTGGACGCATTTAGCGACCTGGATGACACCGCCGGTATCGAAGGCGTGCTCAAGGTAATCCAGGGCTTGAAGAAGAAGCAGAAAGCCCTGGCCGAAGACAAGACCGAGAGCTGATGCAATTCCGGCATTACAAGGGTGGCCTGTACCAATTGGTGTGCGTGGCCACGCTTGAATCGGACTTGTCCGAGATGATCGTCTATACCGCGCCCGACGGGTCCTACTGGACGCGTCCGCGCGACGTATTTTTTCAGATGGTGGAAGTCGACGGCACACTCGTGCAGCGCTTCACGCCGGTTCCGTAATGCCCGGCCCATTCGCGGCCACACCTCCCAGGATCACCATGAAACCATGTCATGCATTGTCAGGCCTTGTGCTGTGCGCGTTCGCCCTGTGCGCGCAAGCCGAGACGGTCGGTTCGGTCGATACCGCCTTCAAGCTGATCGGACCAGACCACAAGGTCGTGGTCGAAGTATTCGACGATCCGCTGGTGGCCGGCGTGAGCTGCTACCTGTCGCGCGCCAAGACGGGCGGCTTCAAGGGCGCCATCGGCCTGGCCGAAGACAAGTCCGATTCCTCGGTCGCTTGCCGCCAGGTCGGTGCGCTCAGCTTCAATGGCAAGGTGCCGCGCCAGGAAGAGGTATTCAGCGAGCGCGCCTCGGTATTTTTCAAGCACGTGCGCGTGGTGCGCATGGTCGACGCCAAGCGCAATGCGCTGGTGTACCTGGTCTATTCGGACCGGCTGGTCGAAGGCAGTCCGAAAAACAGCGTGACCGCCGTTCCTGTCCCGGCCAACCAGCCGATTCCCCTCAAGTAGCATTCATGAACGCCGCAAACCTGCCGTAAACAGTCGTAGATGAGACTATGGCAGGTGGAGAAAATGGCATTGATGAAGCAAATCGGCGCACTGGCGCTGCTGGCAGCAACGGCGGGCTGCGCCACGGTGAGTGAATCGCTCCAGCAGGACCTGATGGTGCACACCATCCTGGACAACCGCGAGATCGGTGGCGTTGGCTGCGTGCTGACCAATGACGCCGGGCGCTGGTTCGTCGTTTCGCCCGGCCATGTGCGCATTACCAAGAGCGCAGGCAACCTGTTCGTCGACTGCAAGCGGACCGGGTTCAGCGCCGGCCAGGAACGCTTCGCGTCGCGCGCCAATACCACCGCCACCATCGGCAATGCCGTCGCCACGCTGGGCCTGGGCTACCTGCTTGATAAACGCACCGGAGCCGGCTTCGATTATCCCGACACGCTGACGGTGCTGATGCGCGCCACCGGCCGCCAGCAACAGGGCGACCCGGATCGCCAGGAAGGCACCAGCAGCGTGGTGTACTAGCGAGCGGGATCGATCAGGATCTTGGCGTGCCGCTCAGGGTCCTTGAGTGCGTCGAACGCAGCGTCGACGCCAGCCAGCCCGACCACGCCAGTAATCATCGGCGCACACCTGACCTTGCCGTCAGCGATCATGTGCAGGGCGTCGCGGTATTCCAGCGGCGTATAGCCCATCGAAAAACGGATATCGAGTTCTTTGTTGATGCCCATTGCCGGTTCGATCTGGTCCACTTGCATGCACACGCCGACCACCACCAGCCGCGCAAACAGGGGCGCGCCATCGATGATGCCGGCAAGTACGCCCGGCACTCCCACGCATTCGAATATCACCGGCCGTTCGGGCTGCACGCCCAACGCTTCGGCCAGGCGCCAGCTGTGCCACCAGGGCAGCGGCAGCTTGCCCAGCTTCTCGCGCGTGCCCACGGCCAGCTCCAGCAACCCGGCCAGGCCATCGATGAAGCCATACTGCTTCCAGTTCGCATAGGGCGATTCGGTGGCCGGATCGATGACGATGTCGGCGCCGCATTGCGTGGCCAAAGCGCGCCGGCCAGGCGAGTAGTCGCTGGCGACGACGGTGCGCACCCCGTTCGCCTTGAGCATGCAAATGACCGCCAGGCCGACCGGCCCGCAGCCGATCACGATTGCCACATCCCTTGCCTTGATGGCGCTGCGCTTGACCGCGTGCAGCCCCACCGCCATCGGTTCGGTCAGCGCCGCCAGGTCGCTTTCCAGGCCGTTCGGAATGGGCAGCATCATCGACGCCTCGACCACCACCCGTTCGGCGTAGGCGCCGGGCGAGCGCACTGACAACCCCAGCATGTCGATCTCGCTGCCCTTGCGGATGATCGGCAGCGCGCAGACGCGGGTGCCGGCCTTGATGGTCTTGGGCGTGCCCGGGCCATGCTCGATGACTTCGCCGCAGAATTCGTGGCCGAACACCAAGGGCTCGCTGGCCTTGGGAAAGGACAGATAGCCGCTGCGCGTCATCAGATGGCCCATGTGATCGCAATGATGGCGCACATGCAGGTCCGAGCCGCAAATGCCGCAACGCAGGACCTTGAGCAGCACCTGGCCCTTGGCCGGTTCGGTATCGGGCAAATCGCGCACGCTCAAGGTGGCGTCCTGGCACACAACGGCTTTCATGATGGGGTCCTTGCGCTGCGAATCCAGCCAGTCAGTAAAAAAAGCATGAGAAGCGCGGCGCCGCACAGCGCCCGCAGATCGGGCAGCACGATGTCGCCGCTGGTGGGCACCAGCAGCACCTCGAGCGCCATCATCTTGTACGGTTCGAGCGGCGCGTAGGCCGGATCGCTCAGCAGCTGCAGGAAGGCGCGCCGGTTCGGATAGCGCACCAGCAGGACCCGGCTCCAGCCATCGAGCGCCGGGTCGGTTCCGACCGGTATCAGGGCCGGGCCTTCGATCTTGCTGCCATAGGGCAGGCTGCCGCCATTGCGCACCAACATGCCGGTGACCATAGCCTCGTAATAAGCGTTGGCCTGTTGCGGCGTGCCGTTAAAAATGGGCGCGCCCGGTAACTGGCGCAACTGCTGATAGTGGCGCATCAGGTTGAGCATATAGAACGGCTTGCCGTCGTCGGCCTCGGCCCAGGCTTTCATGCGCGCCAGGATGCGCACTTTGCTGTCGCCGGGGAAGGTCAGCTGCTTGTCGGCCACGCCCAGGTGATAGGCAATTTCGCCGGCACTGAGCTTGCCGCTGATGATGCCGGGGCTCTGCCACAGGCAGAACGCGGCGAAGATGGCAGCAAGGCCGGCGCCGAGCAGGGTCAAAAAGCGTGCATTGGTCATGTGGATACTCTATTGAAGGAAGTCGATCAGTACGGGGTTCAGTTGTTGCGGCGCTTCCGACGCGATCCAGTGACCGACCCCGTCGAAACGGATATAGCGCCAGCCTGCCTTGCAGTATTGGGCCGAGCGGGTCATCTGCGCTTCTACCAGGGCGATGTCCTGGCTGCTGTAGATCCCCAGCACCGGCACCCGCGCGCAGCCCCGCTCGCGCGGCACGATCAGGCCCAGATTGGCGCGGTAGTAGTTGATGCCGGCCCGCATCCGGCCGGGGCGCGCCAGCGCGGCGCGCCAGTGGTCCATTTCGTGACTGCAGCGGGTCAGCCAGCGCAGCGGGGCCCAGTCGCACAGCTTGAGCGCGCGTTCGGGCAGCCACGGTATTTGGAACAGGGCGATGTAATAGCCTTTGAGTTTTTGCTTCAAGCCGCCCGTGGCATAACAGCTCGGATGACCGACCGACAAGGCGCAGTAGCGCTCCACCCGCTCGGGATGCTGGAGCGCCAGTTGCCAGCCAATGACGGCGCCCCAGTCATGCGCCACCAGTCTGACCTTGGCGATGCCCAGCACATCGAGCAGGGCGATGACGTCGGCCACCAGGTGCGTCAGGTGATAGTCGCTGACCTTGGACGGCATCGACGTCAAGCCGCAGCCGCGCAGGTCCGGCGCGATGACGCGAAAGCCAGCCGCGGCCAGTGCCGGAACCTGGTGGCGCCAGATCGCGTGAGTGTCGGGGAAACCGTGCAGCAGCAGCACGTCCGGCCCGGCGCCTTCCATGACGACGTGCATGTCCAGGCCATTGACCTTGAGCGTGGTAGCGGTAATACCCATAGGCTGGTTCTCGTTGGAGTGGTGAGCGACCAGGCCATCATGGCGGCGCCGGCGCCGCGCTGCCATGTTCAATCCAGACATGTGCTTGTTCAGCTCTGCCACCCTGCGGTGAAAAATGACAAGTGCTTGGCACAAAATGACAAGCCGAACGGCGCAGTGAAGCCGAAGATGGAGACTAGCCATCTTGAAAGACACGCATTGTGAGAATACTTCGCACCCCAGACAGCCAATTTGCCGACCTGGCAGACTATCCTTTCGCGCCGCACTACCACCAGGTGACGCCGGACTTGCGCCTGCACTATGTCGATGAAGGGCCGCGTACGGCCAGCCCTGTATTGATGCTGCACGGCGAGCCGACCTGGTCGTATTTATACCGCCACATGATCCCGCCGGTGGCGGCGGCGGGCTTGCGGGTGCTGGCGCCCGACCTGATCGGATTCGGAAAATCGGACAAGCCTGCCGCGCGCAGCGACTATAGCTACGCCGGGCAGGTGGCCTGGCTGCGGCACTGGATCGAGGCGCTCGACCTGCGCGACATGACGCTGGTATGCCAGGACTGGGGATCGCTGATCGGCTTGCGCCTGGCAGCCGAGATGCCCCAGCGCTTCGCGCGCATCGTGCTCAGTAACGGCGGGCTGCCGGCCGGTACCGGCTTTCCGCTCGCGTTTCGGCTGTGGCGCGCCTTTTCCCGCTACAGTCCCTGGTTTCCGATCGGGCGCATCGTCCAATACGGCACCAAGCGCTGCCTGTCGCGCGCCGAACGGGCCGCCTACGAGGCGCCGTTCCCCACCAGTCAATTCGAGGCCGCGGCGCGCGCCTACCCGTCGCTGGTACCTGTGGAGGCGGACGATGTCGCCATTCCCGACCAGCAGCGCGCCTGGCGCGAATTCGAGCGCTGGACCAAACCCTTCATCTGCTGCTACAGCGATGGCGATCCGATCACGCGTGGCCTGGACGCCGAGTTCATGCGGCGCGTGCCAGGTACGCGCGGCCAAACGCACGCGACGCTGCGCGGTGGCCATTTTGTACAGGAAGATGATGCCGTCGCGTTCGCACGCTTGGTCATCGCGGCGTGTGCCCGGAACAGTTAGTGTTGGCCGTCCGCTGCCAGCGATTGCCGGTAAGCGCTGGGCGAAAGGCCCATCACGCGGCTGAAAGCGCGGCTGAAGTTGGCGGTATCGCTAAAGCCAAGCTGCTGCGCCACTTCGGTGATCGTCACATGCTGCGCCGCGAGCAGCGTGCAGGCGCGCTCGAAACGGATTTTTTCGGTCAGCTCGCGAAAGCCCAGGCCTTCCTGCTTCAGATGGCGGTCGATGGTTCGCGCCGAAAAATTGACCCGCCTGGCCAGTTCGTCCAGCGTGATCTGCTCGCCCTCGGTTTGCTGCAGCACCATCGTGACGTAGGCCTGCCAGCCTTCGACGCCGCGCGGCGGGCGCGGGCCCAGCGTACGGCAGCGTTCATCGATATCGCGCGCGACGTCGGCATTGCCCATCGCCAGTGGAAAGCGCAGCATGTCGGTCCCCATTACCACCCGCAAGCCCGGCATCGCGGTGCTGTCGAAATGGCAGCGCGCCGGTCCCAGTTGGTAGTAGCGCTGGCGATGCGGCGGCGCCTTCATCGACAGGTAGATGTCGTAGCCGGACAGGCGTTCGCCCAGCAGCAACGCCATCTGGTTGTGGTGGGCGGAGGCCAGCAACTCCAGGAAGAACTCCAGGATCTGCGGCGCAAAGCCCAGGTTCGGGGTGTACAGGGCTTCACCGCCGCCCGGGCACGGACGGTAGCGCAGGGTCCAGGCCTCGTTCATCAGGTGGTAATGGCGGCTGGCCATGTGCATGAATTCGTCGATATGGGTGCAGCTGATCAAGCCATAGCCAAGCACGCTGTGCGAATTCATCTTGA
Organism: Pseudomonadota bacterium; assembly: GCA_040390915.1. Classification (GTDB taxonomy): domain Bacteria; phylum Pseudomonadota; class Gammaproteobacteria; order Burkholderiales; family Burkholderiaceae_D; genus Telluria_A. The sequence goes on along the minus strand of JAZJXM010000017.1, from coordinate 44,683 downwards.
TCCGCTTGCCCATTTCGAAGCCAAGGTCGGTGCGTCCGGAAAGGCGCAGGGCGGCATGGATCAGGGCCTCGGCCTGGCTGGCGCTGATCACGCCGTCGCGGGCGTTGAACCTGGTTTCATCAAAGCTGGCCGCTTGCATGAACTGGCTGGGGGCGATGCCGTCTTCGTTCAGGATGTCGCGCAACAAATGAAAATAACGCAACGGGATATGGCGGACGATGGGCGCGGACATGCGAAATCATGGCACAGCGCGCCCCGTTTGACTAGCCGAGAGGAGCAATGATGCGAGTTACCCTGAAAAACCGCTGGACGGGCGAACCCTTGCTGCACTTTGTGCTGCTTGGCGCTTTCACTTTCGGCGCCTGGTCGCTGTTCGGCGCCAATCCGGCGCCCGGGCAGCACATCGAGATCAGCGCCTTCGACCTCGAACGCATGCGCGCGATGTCGGTTCGCCAGTGGGGCCAGCAGCCTGGCCCGGCGCAACTGCGCGAACTGGTCGAGCGCCACGTGCGCGAGGAAGTCCTGTATCGCGAAGCGATCCGCAGCGGCATGGACCGCGATGACGTCATCGTGCGCCGCCGCCTGGCCCAGAAGATGGAATTTTTGGCCCAGGACGAAGTGGCATTGCCGGCTGAACCGGTGCTGGCCGCCTGGTTCGAACAGCACGCGCAGCGTTACGCTGTGGCGCCAACGGTCAGTTTCGAACACGTGCTGTTCAGCGCGCGACTGCACGGCGCCGCGGCGCCAGAAGTAGCCCGGCGCGCGCTCGCCGCACTGCGGCCAGGCCAGGCGCCAGGTGGCGGCAGCGCCATGCTGCCGGCGTCGTATGACAAGCAGGGCGAAGCGCTGCTGGCACGCGACTTCGGCCCCGCCTTCGCACAAGCGCTGTTCGCGCTGCGCGGCCAAGGCTGGAGCGGTCCCGTGCTGTCGCCGTATGGGGCCCATCTGGTCAGGCTCAAAGCGCAAGACGCGGTGTTGCCAGCGACGCTGGACGCGGTGCGCGCCCAAGTACAGGCCGACTGGCTCAATGAACATGCCGGGCAGGCGCGCGAGAACGCCTACGCGCGCTTGCGTGCACGCTATGTCGTCTCGGTCAGCGGCGAGTCGGGAGCTGCGCGGTGATCCGCCTTTTGCTGCTGGCGCTGGCCTTGTGCGCCGGTTCCGTGCAGGCACACGAAAACCTGCCGGCCTCGCTGTTGCTCGATGAACGCGCGCCGGAGCAGTTCACGGTGCGCTGGCGGGTGCCGGAAACCCAAGGCAGAGCGCCTGTCATCGTGCCGGTCTTGCCGGCCCATTGCCGCGCATTGAACGCGCCGCAAGTGTCGGCCACGCCCGGCGCCAGCTTGCTTCGCTGGGACGTGCGCTGCGCCGGCGGCTTGGCGGCAGGCGCGCAGTTTCGCTTCGATGGCCTGGCCAGCACCATGATCGACGTGCTGGTGCGGGTCGGCTACGCGGACGGCAGCAGCGTGGCGGCGATTGCGCGCCCGGCCGCGCCGCAAGCGAGCCTGCCGGGGCGCCATGAAACGCTGCCGGCACGCGGCTATTTTGCGCTGGGCTTCGAACACATCGCCGGCGGCCTGGATCACTTGCTGTTCGTGCTGTGCCTGGTGCTGCTGGTGCCGGGCAGGATGGCGCTGTTGAAGGCCATTACCGCCTTCACTGCCGCCCACAGCGTCACGCTGGCGCTGGCGGCCCTGGGCGTGCTGCACGTGCCGCAGCCGCCGGTCGAGGCGATGATCGCGCTGTCGATCGCCTTTCTGGCGCGCGAACTGGTGCTGGCCAGTCCGGGTGTGATGTCCACCCGGCCCTGGGCGCTGGCGTTCGTGTTCGGCCTGCTGCATGGCTTCGGTTTCTCGTCCGCCTTGTCCCAGGTCGGCCTGCCCGACGGCGACATCGCGCTGGCGCTGTTGCTGTTCAATCTCGGCGTGGAAGCGGGGCAGCTGGTGTTCGTGGCAGCCGTCGTGCTGGCACTGGCGATGCTGGCGCGCTGGCGCCGCGCGCCGCTGGCAATGGCGGCGCCGGCCTACGCGATCGGAACCCTGGCCGCCTTCTGGTGGCTGCAGCGCATGGCGCAAGTGGTCGGAATCGACCGTGTTTGATTTTCAGGAGATGGAAAAGTGAAAAAAATAGTTATCTCGCTCAGCTGCGCGTTGGCGCTGCTGGTGCTCGCCTTTGTGGCCTGGACCGTCATGACGGCGCGCATCGCCACGCCGCTGGTGGTCGGCCCGGCGTTGCCCGCGCCGCTCCCGGCGCCTGACCGGCCCGCCGGCAACCCGCTGAAAGACGCCTATTTTGGCGAGCTGCACCTGCACACCAGCTATTCGATGGACGCCAACCTGTTCGGCACCCGCAACGATCCTCGCATGGCGTACCGCTTTGCGCGTGGCGAGGAAGTCGAGATTCCCGAAACGGGCCTGCGCCAGCGAATCGTCGAACCGCTCGATTTCACCGCCGTCACCGATCACGCGGAGGGACTGGGCATGTACGGGCAATGCACGACGCCAGGCAGCGGCAGGTACTGGAGTATCGATTGCATCGGTCTGCGCTACCAGGTGCTGCTGGTGTTTCCGCGCCTGTTCAAGGCCTTGCAGCAAAGCGGCGCGCAAAAAGCGCACTATCCGGACACGGCGTGCGGCGACGATGGCCGGCTGTGCATCGCGGCGGCCAAGAGCGTGTGGCAGGACACCCAGAACGCGGCCAACGAGTTTTACCAGCCCGGCAAATTCACCACCTTTGTCGGCTTTGAATACAGCCCCACGCTGGCCAATGGCGGCATGATGCACCGTAACGTGATCTTTCGCAGTTCCAAGGTGCCGGACAACGTCTTTAGCGGCGCCGATGGTTTCGCCGAAGACTTGTTGCGCTGGCTGGACACGCAATGCGGCGGCGATTGCCGCGCCATGTCGATCCCGCACAATCCGAATTTTTCGTGGGGCTTGATGTTCGGCGAACGCAATAGCGACGCCACGCCGGTCACGCGCGAGAACCTGCTGTTGCGCGCGCGCTATGAACGCCTGATCGAAATCTTCCAGGCCAAAGGCAGCAGCGAATGCGCGCGCGGGCTCGATAACAATGACGAGCAGTGTGGCTTCGAGAATTTCTGGCCCGTGTGCACCGCCGCGCAACTGGCCGTCGATGCCAAGACGGGCCAGCATGGCCAGCATTGCGTGGCCTCCAACGACATGGTGCGCGGCGTGCTGCGGCGCGGCCTGCAGCAGCAGGGCCGGCTAGGTTTTAATCCCTACAAGTTCGGTTTTGTCGGCGGCACTGACAACCACAACGGCACGCCGGGCGACACCAGCGAGAATACCTACAAGGGCCACGGCGGCTCGAACGACGCGACCCCGCAGCGCCGGCTCGGCCTGGAATCGACGCCAGTGACCAGGACGCTGGGCATCAAGGGCTACGAAATCAACCCGGGCGGCCTGACCGGGGTGTGGGCCGAGGAAAACACGCGTGAATCGATCTGGGATGGCTTGTACCGGCGCGAGTCGTGGGGTACCAGCGGCACCCGGATCCGCCTGCGCGTATTCGGCGGCTATGACTTTGCGGCCGGCTTTCATTTGAAACCCGACCTGCTCAAGGCCGCCTCCGCAACGGGCGTGCCGATGGGCGCCGACCTGGGCGCGGCGCCGACCGGCAACGCGCCATCGTTCGTGGTGTGGGCCATGCGCGACGCCAATTCGGCGCCGTTGCAGCGACTGCAGATCATCAAGGGCTGGAGCTCTGGCGGCCAGACCCAGGAACGCGTCTACGACCTGGCCTGCGGCGACGGCAAGGGCCCCGATGCGCACACCCACCGCTGCGCCGAGAGCGCGCTGCAGCTTGACCTGAGCAGCTGCAAGATCGCGCAAGACCAGGGCGCCGGCGAAATGGCCGCCACCTGGACCGATCCGCAATTCGAGGCCGGCCAGGCGGCGTTCTACTACGTGCGCGTATTGGAGAGCCCTGTGTGCCGGTATAGCCAGTACGACGCCAACGCGCTCAAGGTCGCGCATCCGGTCGAAGTGCCGTCGGTGATCCAGGAGCGGGCGTGGAGCTCGCCGATCTGGTACACGCCGAAATAGAAAAAGGCCCGGAAGCGCAAGCGACCGGGCCATTTTTTTAACGCGAAAGACTTATGCGCGGTTGATCAGGAAGGTCGACAACAGTGGCACCGGACGTCCGGTAGCACCTTTGGCGCCGCCCGATTTCCAGGCCGTGCCGGCGATATCGAGGTGGGCCCAGGTGTATTTGCGGGTGAAGTTCTCGAGGAAGCAGGCAGCGGTGATGCTGGCGCCGCCCGGGGTGCCGATGTTGGCCAGGTCGGCAAAGTTCGACTTGAGCTGCTCGTTGTAGGCCTCGCCGATCGGCAGGCGCCAGGCGGTGTCGCTGGCCTGCTTGCCCGCTGCCAGCAGTTCGCCCGCCAGCTTGTCGTGCGCGGCGTCGTCGCGCGTGAACAGGCCCGAGTTGTGATTGCCCAGCGCGACGATGCAAGCACCGGTCAGCGTGGCGATGTCGACTACGGCGGCCGGGTTGAAGCGTTCGCAGTAGGTCAGCGCATCGCACAGCACCAGACGGCCTTCGGCGTCGGTGTTGAGGATCTCGATGGTCAGGCCGTTCATGCTGGTGACGATGTCGCCCGGCTTGGTGGCGCGGCCCGACGGCATGTTTTCGCAAGTGGCAATAACGCCGATGACGTTCAGCTTCAAGCCCATTTCGCCGATCGCGCGGAAGGTACCCAGCACCGATGCGGCGCCACCCATGTCGTACTTCATTTCGTCCATGCCAGGACCGGCTTTGATCGAGATGCCGCCGCTGTCGAAGGTGATGCCTTTACCGACCAGCACCACCGGCGCGTCCTTGGCCTTGCCGCCCATGTGCTTGAGCACGATGAACTTGGGCGGCTCGTCGCTGCCGTTGGTGACCGACAGGAAGCTGTGCATGCGCAGCGCTTCGAGCTGCTTGCGTTCGAGCACTTCGACCTCGAACTTGTATTCCTTGGCCAGCTTCTTGGCCGTCGACGCCAGGTAAGTCGGGGTGCAGACGTTGGCCGACAGGTTGCCCAGTTCTTTGGTCAGGTCCATGCCGTTGGCGATCGCGATCGCTTGCATCAAAGCGGTCTTGGTCTCGGCAGTGGCAGCGCAGGCGAGGGTGATCTTCTTGACGCCGGCAGGCGCCGGGTCCTTTTTGCTCTTCTGGCCGTCGGTGCGGAACACGCTCTCGTGGGCGGCGACGACGATGGTGCGAATGGCCCAGCTGACATCGCGCTCTTTCACATCTTGCATCGGTAGTGCGATAATGGCGTCCGCAGTGCCCAGCGCGCCGAACGCCTTGAGGGTGACGCCAACGGCGGAGGAGAAGCTTTTCTCGCTGACCTGTTCATCGCTGCCCATGCCGACCAGCAGCACGCGCGCGCAAGCCGCGCCGGACACGCCGCGCAGCAGCAAACTGGTGCCGGCCTTGCCGGTGATGTCGCCCGACTTGAGCGCGGCGCTGATTTCGCCGCCTTGATCGAGGGCTTTAGCTGCCTGCGAAAGTTTTTTGTTTTCGAATACCGCGACCGCGATGCAGCCCGATTTGGCCGCCGCGATGGTGTTTTTTGTATCGAATGCTTTTATGCTAAAGTCCATTTGAATCTCCATTTCGTGTATGTGACGCGCACTGCCTAAGCTGTGACTAAATTAAGATGATATTTCAACGCGCCTTGCAACGTGAATTGGCCGCTTCGGCCGGCGCTACTTTCACGGTACTGTTCTCGATCCTCGTCACCTGGACGCTGATCTCCATCCTCGGCAAGGCCGCGGGCGGAAAGGTCGCGTCGGGCGATGTGATCGCGCTGATCATGTTCGCAATGCTGAATTATCTGCCAACTGTCCTGACTCTCACCAGCTTTATTTCTGTTTTGACCGTCGTCACGCGCAGCTACCGCGATTCCGAGATGGTGGTCTGGTTCGCGTCCGGCCTGTCGCTGGTGCGCTGGATACGCCCGGTGCTGGGCTTCGGACTGCCGCTGGTGATCCTGGTCGGCTCCATGAGTTTGTTCGTCACGCCGTGGGCCAAGATGAAGAGCGCCGAGTACGTGCAGCGCTTCGAAAAGCGCGAAGACCTTAAAAAAGTCTCGCCCGGCCAGTTCAAGGAATCGTCATCGTCGAACCGCGTGTTCTTTGTCGAGAGCGTGTCGGGCGAGTCGACCGTGGTGCAGAACGTGTTCGTCAACACCGTCGAGGGCAAGGTCAGCACCGTGGTGGTGGCCAAGGAAGGCGTCATCGAAGGCGACGGCAAGGGCGGCTCGTTCCTGGTGCTCAAGAACGGAAGGCGCTACCAGGGCACGCCCGGCCAGGCCGATTTCCAGGCCATGGAGTTCGAGCGCTACAGCATGCGCGTGGCCACCAAGACGGCGGTGACCGGCGTTGATCTGCCAAACAACGCCACCTCGACGCTGGCGCTGATTACTACCCCGACCCGTGGTGCGCGCGGCGAACTGCTGTACCGGATCGGCGCCCCGATCACCTGTTTGCTGCTCATTTTGCTGGCCATACCGCTTGGTTTCGTCAACCCGCGCGCCGGCAGCGCGGCCAACCTGATCATCGCGCTGCTGATCTTTATCACCTACATGAACATGGTCAACCTGGTGCAGGCGAGCGTGGCCAAGGGCAAAGTCGAATTTGCGATGGCCTGGTGGCCGCTGCACCTGGTGGTCGGCCTGTGGGTGCTGGGGATGTTCGCCTGGCGCCTTAACGTCAACCACCGCTACCATCCCAAGGTCCTGTGGGCCGGATTGAAGCGCCGCCGCCATGGAGTGCGCGCCAAATGAAAACGCTGCAACGCTATTTCACCAATTCGATCCTGCAGGCGGTCGCTTTCGTGCTGGCCGCCTTCCTGGCGCTGAACGCTTTCTTCGACCTGACCGGCGAACTGCCCAATATTGGCAAGGACGGCTACGGCATCGGCCACGCCTTCCTGTACGTGGCGCTGCGCCTGCCGTTCCACGTCTACGAAGTGATGCCGGTGTCGGCGCTGATCGGCACCATCTACACGATGGCCCAGTTTGCGTCGAGCTCCGAATTTACCATCATGCGCGCCTCCGGCATGTCGACCCGGATGGCGACCTGGATGCTGTTCAAGATCGGCATCATCCTGGTGCTGGTCACCTTCGTGTTCGGCGAACTGATTGCGCCGCGCACCGCGCCGCTGGCCGAGAAGCTCAAATTGAGCGCGCGCGGCGCTACCATTTCGCAGGGCTTCGCCTCGGGCATGTGGACCAAGGATGTGGTGCGTAGCGACGGCATCCACGGCAGCGTCACCGGTTCGCGTTTTTTCAACGTGCGCCAGTTCCGCGACGACGGCAAGCTGCTCGACGTGCGCCTGTACGAATTCGATACCAACTTTCGCATGCGCTCCCTGATTACGGCGGCGCGCGCCACCTTCGCCGGCAATAACACCTGGCGCCTGGACGACGTGACCGAAACGCTGTTCACCAATACCGGCCCGCTGCCCGATGGCGCCAAGGCCCCTGGCACCTACGGCCAGGAAAACAGCATCGTCTCGACCCGCAAAGTGGCGAGCATGGACCTGGTGTCGGAAATCACGCCCAAGATCATTTCGGTGTCGGCCTCCGATCCGGAGCGCATGTCGGCCAACGAGCTGGCGGTCTACACGCGCCACCTGAACGAAAACAAGCAGGAAAGCGAACGTTTCAAGATCGCGTTCTGGAAGAAGCTGTTCGATCCGCTGGCCATTTTCGTGCTGATGGCGCTGGCGCTGCCGTTTGCCTACCTGCAGGTGCGCAGCGGCGGCGTCAGTCTCAAGATTTTTGCCGGCATCATGATCGGGGTTGGCTACATGCTGGTCAACAGCCTGTTCGGCCATATCGGCCTGCTCAGCGCCATGCCGCCGCTGTTGACCGCGATCGCGCCCAGCACGGTGTTCCTGGCGCTGGCGCTGGCCGCGCTATGGAAAGTCGAGCGCGTCTGATGACGCGCGCGCTGGTCCTGTTTGCGCATGGCGCCCGCAATGCAGCGTGGGCCGCGCCGTTTGAGCGGCTGCGCGCCATGACGGCGGCGCGCATGCCCGGCGTGCCGGTGTCGCTGGCATTCCTGGAGTTGATGGAGCCGCGCCTGCCGGCCCATGTGGCCGAACTGGCGGCGCAAGGCGTCACCCAAGTGACCATCGTGCCGGTATTTCTGGGGCAGGGCGGGCACTTGTTGCGCGACTTGCCAGCCATGGTCGCCCAGCTCCAGGCCGGCCATCCGCAATTGGCCGTTGACGTGGCCGGCGCGGTCGGCGAAGACCCGGCGGTCCTCAAGGCCATGGCCGACTACTGCGTGGCGGCCGGCAAGACCTAAAAAAACATTGCCCGAGAAACCACATGGCGCGCGGCTGGCGGTAAAATGCCCGCATCATGCGTAATTCACAACGACCTACCCGGCACGACCTGCTGCCGCACAAGACCGCGCGCGGCATCCGTTTCACGTTTGAAGGCGGGCCGGAGGTGGAGTCGGTCGCCGTGGCCGGCACGTTCAACAGCTGGGTCGGCGATGCCGCCCCGTTGACCCGCGTCGGCGCCAGCACCTGGCAGGCTGCCGTGAGCGCCAAACCGGGCCGCCACCACTACAAGTACGTGGTCAATGGCCGCGACTGGATCGTCGATCCGGCCAATCCGTGGATTTCCGAAGACGCCCAGAACAACTCCTGCTTCACGATCAACGAATTCGGCGACGTCTACATCCGCACTGGCGAAGTGTCGCAGCAGACCCCCGGCGACCTGTATCGGCGCCGCACCGCGGTGACCAGTCCCCAGTGGCTGGCCGACGCCGTGATCTATCAATTGTCGGTGCGCGCCTTCGGCGGCACGTTTGACGGCGTGCGCCAGCGCCTGGACTACCTGCAGGACTTGGGCGTGACCGTGCTCTGGCTGATGCCGATCCATCCGATCGGCGTGGCGCGCCGCGTCGGCGCGCTGGGCGACCCGTATGCGGTGCGCGACTTCACCGCGATCGATCCGGAACTGGGCGACGCGGCAAGCTTGCGCGCCCTGATCGCCGACCTGCACCAGCGCGGCATGCGCGTGATGTTCGACTGGACGCTCAACCGCGCCAGCTGCGACAACGTGCTCACCGAAACCCATCCCGAATGGTTCACGCGCGACGCTGGCGGGCGCCTGTACTACGCGGTCCCGAACCGCAACCATTTCACCGGCTTCGACTTTTCCAGCCGCGCGCTGCGGGCCTGGCTGCTCAAAGCCATGCAGGACTGGGTGACCGGCTTCGATATCGACGCCATGCGCTTTGACGACGCCGACATTACGCCGCTCGACTTCCTCGACGAAATCCGCGTCGCGCTGCAGGCCGTGCGTCCCGATATCGGCTTGCTGTCCCAGTCGACCGACGAATTGCACCACCTCGACGCCTGCGACCTGACCTACGACGGCGGCGCGCGCGAGACCATGCTGCGCGTGTCGGGCGGCGAAGCGAATGCCGATGCAGTGCGCTGGCAGTGGGAAGAATCGACCTACAGTTTTCCGCGCGGGGCGCTGCGCATGCGCTGGCTGGAAGAGAAAGAGCAGGGCAGGGCCTGGCGCTTGCTGGGACCGGGACTGCACCTGGCGGCAAGCGCCGTGCTGCTCACGCTCGATGGCGTGCCGCACCTGATGATGGGCCAGGAATTCAACGAGCCGCGCTGGTGCGACTGGATGTCGCTGGCTGAACCGTTTCAGCTGGACTGGGACAGTGTTGACAAGCCGACGCTCGCGCACTATCGGGCCTTGATCGCGCTGCGCAAGGAGCATGCGGCGCTGCGCCAGGGCGCGGTGCATTTCGTGCGCAGCGGTTCGCCCAATTTGCTGGTTTACTGGCGCAACACGGCGCATGAACGCTACCTGGTGGCGGTCAATCTGGGTGAGGATGCATGCGCGCTGCCGCACGCTTTCGGCAGCGCCACGATGCTGTATTCGCGCGCGCTGGACGCCGGCACGATGGGTCCTTTTGCCTGCGCGATCGCGCAAGCGTAACGCTTATTTGGGGCCCTTGAGGATGTCGCGTATCAGGTCGATATTGGCCTGCTGCTCCTTGGTATAGCCGCGATACAGCTCGGCGGCCTTCTGGTCGCCCGATTTTTCCAGCTGGACGAAGGTGCCGGCATGCAGCAGCGCATGGGCCGACATTACCAGGTCGCGCCCGCTCAAACCATGTTTCGCCAGCACCGCGACGGTTTGCGGATCCTTGTCGATCTTGCGGATCGCGGCCTCGATCGACCGGTCCGGATCGACATCCGCTTCCAATTCGTCGGTTTTTTGCAGCGCCTTCATGTCCGCTTCGGCCGACTTGAGCTTTTCCATGATGGACGCGCTGAGCTGGAAATGGGACGGGTCTTCGGCCGCGCGCGCTGGCGCCGACAACAGCAGCGTGCACGCTAGCGCGGCAGGCAAGAATCGCTTGAAGATCTTCATATCGATGAGTCCGTTGTGTCGTGACAAAAATTTCTGGGACAAATTGTAGCGTATTTTTTTCGCGGGTCGCGCCACGTCATGTCACGGTAATATGAATGTGGTTTGCTTTGCATCAAATCAGGCTGGTCGAAACCCGTCCAGACTTTCTCGATTCCTGTTGCGACCAGACCCGGAGCACGCCATGCTCGCTGCCACCATCAAACATGTCATTCTCAGCGCCGAGCATTTCCTGCTGGCGCTGGGAGCGGAGCGGCGCTGTGCAATGCGGCTCGACCGCGTGGCCGACCGGCTGGCGTTCATGGGGGCGCGCATCAATACGCTCAGAGCGCGCATGAGCCAGGACATTGACGAAGCCATAGACGCCGATGGCATGCTGCGCGATTCGCTCAGGGGCTTGAAGGAAGATATACGCGGCATCCGTTGCCAGCTGGCGTCGTCGCATCGCCCGCAGCTGAGCGCGCGCATGCAGCGCGCGTTTGCCAGGCTAGGCCAGGTGGCCGAGGAAACCTATGCCAGCGCCGACCGGCTGCAATGGGAAATCGAAGCGCACGACGAGACCTTAGGCGCGTAAGCGCACCTGCGGCTCCACGTCGGCGGCTTGTCGTTCGCGCATCTTCATCGCCTCGCCCAGCATCACCAGCACCGGTCCGTGCGACGGCCCCAGGCCGTGCGCCAGCGTGGCCAGCGTCAAGCGGACAATGCGCTGGTCCGGCCGGCTGCAATTTTCGATCACCACCACCGGCGTGTCGGCGCGCCGCCCCTGGTCCAGCAGGCGCTGGGCCGTGACGATCGCTTCGCGTCCGCCCATGTACTGCACCAGCGTGTCGGTGTCGGGAATGGCCGCATGAGCGGCATGTTCGGGCGCCGTGCTGGAGGTGAAAAACGCCACGCTGCGCGCCACGCCGCGCTTGGTCAGGGGCTGCTTGCTGGCCGCTGCTGCCGCCACTGCGGTGGTAATGCCAGGCACCACTTCGACTTCAATACCGGCTTCTTCGAGCGCGCGCAGCTCTTCGTCGGCGCGGCCGAACAGCATCGGGTCGCCACCTTTCAAGCGCACCACCAGTGGGAATTTCTTGGCGCTGTCGACCATCTGTTTGTTGATGAATGCCTGCGCGGTCGACAACTGGCCGCAGCGCTTGCCGACCAGGATTTTTTGCGCCTGAGGGCACAGTGCCAGCATCTCGTCGGTCACCAGCGCATCGTGCAGCACCACGTCGGCTTGCGCCAAAAGGCGCGCGCCGCGCAGCGTGATCAGGTCCTGGGCGCCGGGGCCGGCGCCGACCAGGTAGACTTTTCCGAGTGCTCGCATGTGCTTCTCCTTATTCTTTGATGCGGATCATGCCGGCAGCGACAGTTTGGTGCGTGACTTCATCGATCAGGATGAAAGCGCCAGTGGCACGGATATCGGCATAGGCGTCAGCTGCCAGCGGCTGCTGCACATTGAGCGTAATGCGCGCAATGTCGTTGAGCTTGAGGCCCTGGGCCGGATGCCGCTGCTGGGTATTGATGTCGAGCAGCGTGTCGACCGCGGTCACTTTGGCCCCGGTCTGCTTGGTGCCGTGCTTGATCCAGTACTTGCGGCGCAGGTCGAGCGGCTCGTCCGACATCCAGCACACGTCTGCGTTGACGGTCTTGAGCAGCGTGGCAGGCGCGCTGGCGCCGGCCAGCAGGTCACCGCGCGAGATGTCCAGGTATTCGTCGAGCAAAATCGTGACCGACTGGCCCACCACCGCCGACAGGTGCGAGCCGGCCAAAGTGACGATGTCCTTGACGGTGGCGCTCTGGCCCGAAGGCTGCACCACCAGCTTGTCGCCGACGCTGACCTTGCCCGCTTCGATGCGGCCCATGTAGCCGCGGAAGTCGTTCGCTTCGTGGCCGTTGTGGCGCGCCACCAGCTGCACCGGGAAACGGAAAGGCGCATGGTGCGACTCGTCGTACACCGACAGCGATTCGAGCAGTTCGATCAGGGTCGGGCCCTTGTACCAGTCCAACTTGTCGGAAGCGTCGACGACGTTGTCGCCCGTCAGGGCCGACAGCGGAATCGGGGTGATGTCTTTCAGGCCCAGCGTGGCTGCGAATTCCTGGTAGGCCTTGACGATGCGGTCATAAATGGCCTGGTCGTAGCCGATCAGGTCCATCTTGTTGACCGCCACCACCACGTGCTCGATCTGCAGCAGGTGGGCAATGGTCGAATGGCGCTTGGTCTGGATCAGCAGGTCGACGCCGCCGTCTTCGCGCAGCTTGACCTTCGACACGTCGATCAGGATGATGACTGCGTCGGCGGTCGAGGCGCCGGTGACCATGTTGCGCGTGTACTGTTCGTGGCCAGGCGTGTCGGCGATGATGAACTTGCGCTTGGGCGTGGCGAAGTAGCGGTACGCCACGTCGATCGTGATGCCCTGTTCGCGTTCGGCTTCCAGGCCGTCAGTGAGCAGCGACAGGTCGACCGTGTCACCCACGGTGCGCTTGTGCTTGGAGCGCGACATGGCGTCGAGCTGGTCGGCGAAGATGCCCTTGCTGTCGAACAGCAGGCGGCCGATCAGGGTGCTCTTGCCGTCGTCTACCGAGCCGGCGGTGATGAAGCGCAGCAGGCCGCGCTCGATCAGGTTTTCATTCAATGCGTTCATCAGAAGTACCCTGCTTTCTTGCGTTTTTCCATCGACGCTTCGGAGGTCTGGTCGTCCATCCGGGTGGCGCCGCGTTCGGTGATCTGGGTGATGGCGGTTTCGGCGATGATCGCTTCGACCGTGGCAGCATCCGACGATACAGGGCAGGTGCACGAGATGTCGCCCACGGTGCGAAAGCGCACCACCTGGGTTTCGACGGTCTCGCCTTCGCGTGCCGGCGTCAGGTCGGTCAGCGGCACCAGCAGGCCGTTGCGCGGAATGACCTGGCGCTGGTGCGCAAAGTAGATCGGCGGCAGCGCCAGCTTTTCGCGCTGGATGTAGAGCCAGACGTCGAGCTCAGTCCAGTTCGAGATCGGGAACACGCGCATGTTCTCGCCCGGGTGCACGCGGGTGTTGTACAGGTCCCACAGTTCCGGGCGCTGGGCCTTCGGGTCCCACTGGCCGAATTCGTCGCGGAACGAGAAGATGCGTTCCTTGGCGCGGGCCTTTTCCTCATCGCGGCGGGCGCCGCCGATGCAGGCGTCGAATTTGTATTCGGCGATGGTTTCCAGCAGCGTGACCGCCTGCGCGGCGTTGCGCGAATCGGTGGCCGGGTTACGCAGGCGCACGGTGCCGCGCTTGATCGAATCTTCGACCGAGCCGACGATCAGGCGTTCACCCAGTTCGGCGGCGCGCGCGTCGCGAAACTCGATCACTTCGGCGAAATTGTGGCCGGTGTCGATGTGCACCAGCGGGAATGGGAATTTACCCGGGCGGAAGGCCTTCTCGGCCAGGCGCAGCAGCACGACGGAGTCTTTGCCTCCCGAGAACAGCAGGGCAGGGTTGGCGCATTCGGCCGCCACTTCGCGCATGATGTGGATCGCTTCCGATTCGAGCGCGTCCAAGTGGCGGGCATTGACGTCGGTAAGTACGCGTGGGATGTCTGTCGTTGTATTCATTTTGCTAGACCTGTTTTTGTGATTTGATGCGTATCAGTTTGCCGTCGACCAGATGCAGGCCGCATTCCTTGGAGTCTGGATTTTCCCACCACCAGCGGCCGGCGCGCACGTCTTCGCCCGGTTCGATGGCGCGCGTGCACGGTGCGCAGCCAATCGATGGAAAACCCTGGTCATGCAGTGCATTGTAGGGCACTTTATTGTCGCGAATGTAGTTCCATACATCCTGCTCGGACCAGTCGGCCAGCGGGTTGAACTTGGTCATGCCGTGCGCCGCGTCCTGCTCCTCGATATCGAGTTCGGCGCGGGTGGACGATTGCGAACGGCGCTGGCCAGTGACCCAGGCCTTGTTGCCGGCCAGGGCGCGCCCCAGCGGCTCCACTTTGCGGATGCGGCAGCACTCGCGGCGCATCTCGACACTGTCGTAAAAGGCGTTCAGGCCGTTCTGGGCGACGTAGGCGTCCACCAGCGCCGGCTGCGGCTTGAACAGCGCGATGTCGTAGCCGTAGGTGGCCTTGACCTGGTCCAGCACCGCCAGCGTTTCCGGATGCAGGCGGCCGGTTTCCAGCGAAAAGATTGAAATCGGCAGGCCGGCTTTTAAAATCAGATCGGTGATGACCATGTCTTCGGCGGCCAGGCTGGAGGCGAATACGGCCGGCGAAAAGTCGGCGGCGATGCGCGCCAGGGTCTGGCTGGTGCTGGCGACCAGTGCGGTGAGTTCGGCCATGTCAGATTCCGTAACCGACGTCGGACGTCTCGTCGCGCACATCGCGTTCGTGGCGGCGGAACAGCGGCGACTTCTGGTCGACCGATGTCTGGTAGACCTCGGAGAAGTCGGTCAGGCCCTTGAGCGCGTCGTTGATGTTGCGGTCCTGGCGCGTGGCGTAGGCGTCGAAGCCGGTGCGCTGCATCTGGAACAGCTGGTCGCGCAGCACGTCGCCAATGGCGCGCAGTTCGCCCGTGTAGCCAAGGCGCATGCGCAGGTTGTAGGCGATCGAATAGCCGCGGCCATCGGTAAATTTCGGGAAGTCGACCGCCACCACGGCGAATTTGTCGAGTTCACCTTTGCGCAGTTCCGGACGCTCGTCGGAGCCGATCCAGACGCCGATGGCGGCGCGCGCGGCGAGCGCATCGCGCTGCGCCAGCCACACGGCCAGCGGCACGATGATCTTGCCTTCGGGGACGGCAACGTCGGCAGCGGTTTCGCCGTCAAGCAGGCGCAGCACGCTCCAGTCGTCGGCGACGACTGCGCGGCCCTTGATGATAAGCGGGTGATTCTCAAGCATAGTGGTCTTCTCCAACCAGTTCGCCCGCCTTGATCGGCGTGGCATACACATGTTCCTTGAACGGCGCGATACCCAGGCGCTGGGCGGTGTCGACAAAGCGTTCTTCCTCGGTCCGTTCGCGCACATAGACTTGCAGCAGGCGGTCGATCACTTCCGGCATTTGCAGCGCCGAGAACGACGGGCCGATGATCTTGCCGATGGCCGCATTGTTACCCTGCGCGCCGCCGATCGAGACCTGGTACCACTCGCTGCCGTCCTTGTCCACCCCAAGCACGCCGATCGAGCCGACGTGGTGGTGGCCGCAGGCGTTGATGCAGCCCGAGATGTTCAGTTCGATTTCCCCTATGTCGTGCTGGAAGTCGATATCGTCGAAGCGCTCGGCGATGGCGGCGGCAATCGGCAGCGACTTGGCGTTGGCCAGCGAACAGAAGTCGCCGCCCGGGCAGCAGATCATGTCGGTCAGCAGGCCGATATTCGGCGTAGCCAGGCCCTGCGCTTTGACTTCCTGCCACAGCTTGAACAAGTCGGCCTGCTTGACGTCGGCCAGCACCAGGTTCTGCTCGTGCGTCACGCGCAGTTCGCCGAAGCTGTAGCGGTCGGCCAGGTCGGCCACGAAGTCGATCTGCGCTGCGGTGGCGTCGCCCGGCGGCACGCCGGTCTTCTTGAGCGACAGCACCACGATGCTGTAGCCCGGCGTTTTATGGGCCTTGACGTTACGCAGCAGCCAATTGGAGAACGCCTTGCTGTCTTCATGCCCGGCGCGCGGATCGACATTGGCCAGCGTGTCGTAGTCCTTCGGATTGAAGTAGGCCGCAATGCGCGCCATTTCTTCCGCGTTCAAGGTGGACGCGCTATCCTTCAGGTCCTGCCATTCTTCTTCCACCAGGCGCGTGAATTCCTCGACGCCGAGCGCCTTGACCAGGATCTTGATGCGCGCCTTGTACTTGTTGTCGCGCCGGCCGTACTGGTTATACACGCGCATGACCGCTTCGATGTAGGTCAGCATGTGCTGCCACGGCAGGAATTCGCGCACCACGCTGCCCAGGATCGGAGTACGGCCCATGCCGCCGCCGACCATGACCTTGAAGCCGATTTCGCCGCCGTCGCCGTGGACCACGGTCAGGCCGATGTCGTGCACGGCGATCGCGGCGCGGTCTTCCAGCGCGCCATTGATGGCGACCTTGAACTTGCGCGGCAAGGCGGCAAATTCAGGGTGGAAGGTGCTCCACTGGCGCAGCACTTCGGCGTATGGACGCGGATCGATGATCTCATCAAACGCGACGCCGGCGTATTCGTCCGACGTGATATTGCGGATGCAGTTGCCGGAAGTCTGGATCGCGTGCATTTCGACCGAGGCCAGGTCGGCCAGGATGTCGGGCGTCTGCTCCAGTTCGATCCAGTTGAACTGGATGTTCTGGCGCGTCGTGAAGTGGCCATAGCCGCGGTCGTACTTGCGGGCGATGTGGCCGAACATGCGCATCTGGCTTGAGGAGAGCAGGCCGTACGGCACGGCAATGCGCAACATGTAGGCGTGGCGCTGCATGTACAGGCCGTTTTGCAGGCGCAGCGGCAGGAATTCGGCTTCGCTCAGCTCATCGTTGATGCGCCGCGCAACCTGGCTGCGGTACTGGGCGATGCGTTCTTTGACGATAAGGTGGTCGTATTTGTCGTAGCGGTACATGTGTAATCCTGGTTTTTGAGAATGCCCCAAACTAGCCGCTATGGTAATAAACTGGTCCTATATTCCAAACGACTAAGAATTTATTTGCTTATATGCGTATCCGGCATAAGCAATCTTATAAAATACGGGATATGAACCTTCACCAACTGCGCTTCGTGCGCGAGGCCGTGCGCCAGAATTACAACCTGACCGATGCCGCCAAGGCCCTGTTCACGTCGCAGCCGGGCGTGTCCAAGGCCATCATCGAGCTCGAGGAGGAGCTTGGTGTTGATATTTTTACACGACACGGCAAGCGCATCCGCGGCCTGACCGAGCCGGGCCGCCTGGTGCTCGAGTCGGTCGAGCTGATCATGCAAGAAATCGACAGCTTGAAACGCATCGGCAAGGAGTATGCGGCCCAGGACAGCGGCAGCTTCACCATCGCCACCACCCACACCCAGGCGCGCTACACGCTGCCCAAGGTGGTGCAGGCGTTCATGCTCAAGTATCCCAAGGTACGCCTGTCCCTGTTGCAAGGCAACCCGCGCCAGATCGCCGAAATGGTCCAGCGCGACCAGGCCGACCTGGCCATTGCGACCGAATCGATTGCCGGCGTGGACGGCTTGATTACCTTGCCATGTTATCAATGGGAACACGTGGTGGTGGTGCCGCCCGACCACCAGCTGCTGCGCTCGAAAGCGGTGTCGCTGGAGGAAATCGCCACCTTTCCGCTGATTACGTACGACGGCGCGTTCGCCGGGCGCAGCAAGATCGACCATGCTTTCGGCCTGCGCGGCCTCAAGCCGGACGTGCTGCTGGAGGCGATTGACGCCGACGTCATCAAGACTTATGTCGAACTTGGCATGGGAGTTGGTATCATAGCGGGTATGGCGTTCGATCCCGAGCGCGACAAGAACCTGCGGGCGATACCCGTTGGCCACCTGTTCGGCATGAATGTGTCGCGCGTGGCGGTCAAGCAGGGCGCATACCTGCGCAGTTATATTTACACCTTCATCGAGCTGCTGGCGCCGACGCTGAACCGCAAACTGGTTGAGTCGGCCATGAGTGGCAATAAAGACAATTACGAGCTGTAAACTCCAAGAAAAACATGATCACCGAACAATCCGCACAGTTTTACGCCAAGAGCGCTTCCAACCACGACCGCATCTACGACCGTCCCGAGCGGCAGGATGACCTGGCCGAGATACGCGCGCACGTGCTCGAGGCCTTGCGCGGCCATACCGTGCTGGAATTGGCCTGCGGCACTGGTTACTGGACACGCCAGATCGCCGACGTGGCCGACAAGGTGGTAGCGACCGACATCAATCCCGAAATGATCGCCATGGCGACGCTGCGCAAGATGCCGGCCGACAAGGTCACGCTACGTGTGGCCGATGCGTATGACCTGCCGGATGACATCGGCGACTACACGGCCGTGTTCATCGGTTTCTGGTGGTCGCACGTCAAGCGCGAAGCATATCTGAAGTTCCTGGCCAAGCTCAAGGCCAAGGTCGGTAAGGACGTATTGATCGTCCTGCTGGACGAGACCTACGTCGAAGGTAGTAGCGCGACGGTGTCGCGCACGGATTTGGAAGGCAATACCTTCCATATCAGCGTAGCACCCGATGGCGAGCGCTACGAGATTCCGACGACCTATCCGACTGACAGCGCGCTGCGCAAAAAACTGACCCCGGCAGTGCGGGAAATCAAAATAGTGCGGCTCGCGCATTACTGGTTGCTAACTTGCCGTTTGAAATAAGCCGCATCGAGCCATGCGTTCAACCTGCCGAGGTGCTCGCCTTGCGACCACCTCGGTTTTTTCATTTGCGCAAGCGTAACGAGCTAGTCCTCCCGGAAATTTTCACTATGTCAGTGGCAAGTGGCTTGCGTTCTGGATATTAATTGCACGCCGTTGTTGTTTGGTGCGCTAACAGCACGCAATGTGCACGCATAAGCCTCCATTGGCCTTGCCGCCTCGCCAACGACCGTCGAGCAATGACATTGCCGTATTGATCCCATATGCATGTCACAAATGGCCGGTTTCACATGGATCGCGCACTTGCCGCCAAGGTCAGTTTCACTGTGCAGCCCCTGCACTAGCAGGAAAACAACAGTTTCCTCATGTCATAATCTTGAAGTAATTGCCAAACATAATGTTGGCTTTACCACACAAGGAACGACTCATGAAACATTCAATTCTGGCTCTTGCATTGTTGGGCGCATTCGGCGCGGCTCAGGCTCAAAGTTCGGTAGTTGTCTACGGCGCCATCGACGATGGTATCGCCAAAGTCACGGACAAGACCATGGCCGTCACCAAGCGCGACAGCAACAAACTGGGCTTCAAGGGGACCGAAGACCTGGGCAATGGCCTGACCGCACTGTTCCAGCTCGAAATGCGCTATGAGCCGGACACGGGCACTGTTGAGTCGAGCACCCGTCCATTGTTCCAGGGTCAAACCCGGGTTGGCCTGCAAGGCGCCTTCGGTACCGTGAAAATCGGCCGCGGCGTCACCGCTGTGCAAGATGCAAAAGATGCATTCGATCCGTTCAACGGCATTTCCGGCACCCCTGGCTTCAAGGGCGACGTTGAAGTGGCCGGCTACACCAGCCAACCACTGGATCCGGCCGGTAGCTCGAACGACCGTTTCAGCAACGCCATCTGGTACACCACCCCGGTCATGTCTGGCTTGACCTTTAGTGCGACCCTCGCCAGCAAGGAAGCCAACGGCGGTGCAGCATTTACCGGTATTGGCAACACGGTCGCTCCACAATACCCGGTCGGCGCTCTCGCTTCGGCCAACCCGTATTCGCTCGCTGGCGTCTACAAGGCCGGCATGTTCGCTGCCATGGTCGGCTTTGAGCGCAACGCGGTCGAGACCAAACTGGTGCAAACCGGCGTGTCGATCACCCCAATGCCAGCACTGAAACTGATGGCAACCTATGCACGCCAGGACCAGGGCCACAGCAAGGCCTCCAACGCCATCACCAAAGGCTGGCTGCTGGGCGCGAACTACACGGTCGGTTCCGGCCGTGTGCTGTTCGGTTATGGCCAGAAGAAGCCGGAGACCGGTGTGTCGACCAAGCAAACTTCGGTCGGCTATGAGTACAACCTGTCCAAGCGCACCTTCATCTACGCCGATATCTCGGACAAGAAGGCCGCTACCGACGTTAAGTACTACGGCGTAGGCGTGCACCACAACTTCTAAGCGGACATGGGGTAACAGGGCAGCATGATGTCAATCTGAGTGCCGGGCGGTTCGTCGGCACTGATCGTGATCTCGCCCTGCATTGACCATACCCTTTCACGCATACCCACAAGGCCGAGCGATTCGGCCTTTTCCATATCGACCGGGGCAATCCCGCGGCCGTCGTCGCGCAACGTGACGAGCAGTGCGCCGTCCAGACGGTCCAGGTTCAGCGTCACCTTGGTGGCATGGGCGTGGCGTGCGATATTGGTCAAACCTTCCTGTACGATGCGAAAGATGGCAGTGCTGGTTGCGTCGTCGAGCCGCAATGCATCTTCATCCGCCAAGAGATCGCAGGCAATGCCATAGCGTTTGCTAAATTCGTCGCACAAGCCTTGCAACGCAAAGAACAAGCCCCCTTCGTCGAGTGCGCGTGGCCGCAAATTGGTGGCAATGCGGCGTAGCGACGTGATGGCCGTGAGCAGGTTGTCTTCCATGCCTTGCATCAGGCGCATGCTGGTTGCGCCGCGGCTGGGCTCTTGCTGCAGCAAGTTCAAATCCATGCGCAGCGAGGCCAGCAACTGGCCCAGGTCGTCATGCAGTTCGCGCGCGATATGGGTACGCTCTTCCTCGCGTACCGTTTGCAGCGCCGACGACAGCTGGCGCAGCTGCGCATGCGAGCGCGATAGCGACTCCTGCACCCGCTGGCGTTCGGTGATGTCGCGCAAGATGATGGTGTTGATGGTCTTGTCGTGTTCGGTCACGCTCGACACCGAGCCTTCCAGTGGAAACGTATCGCCGCTGGCGCGGATGCCGGTGACGGCGTAGTCGGTGGCACGGCGCCCGGTGCGCCCGGCGCCGTCGCCGAAGTAGGCGGTGGCGTCGCCGGCCACGGTGGGCAGCGGGCGGATGAAGTTCGACAGCGGGCAGCCCTGCATCTGCGCCACCGTGGTGGCGAACATGGCGGCCGCCGATGGATTGGCCATTACCACGGTGTGCGCCGCATCGGTGGAGATGATCGCTTCGCTGGCGTTATGGATGATGTGGCGACTGTGGCTGCGCGCGAAGCGCGGTCCGCGTCCGCTGGCCATGATCCGCACCAGCACCTGCCCGCCGACGAACCCGAGCACGAACGCAGATGCGCCCCAGGTCAGTATGCGGGAAGTGCGCGATGAAGTCATGGAGCGTGCCTGTGAGAGTGGCACGCGAAGGCGGGCCTGCGTCCAGCATAGGGCAGGCGGGGGTAACAGCGTTGAGGGCCGACAAGGCCCCCACGCTTACATTTGCTTGAACAGGTGCAGAAAGCTGCGGCTCACTTCGAGCTTGTCAGGCTTACCCTTGATCAGCACCAGGTGACGGCCACGGATATCGCGCGTAACGCCTTCGATCGCGTTGACGTTGACCAGCGTGGCGCGGTGGATCTGCCAGAACAGCGCCGGGTCGAGTTCTTCGGCCAGATCGCGCACCGGCTTGCGGATCAGCGCTTCGAAACGGTCGGTCTGCACGCAGGTATATTTTTCGTCGGAGCGGAAGAACAGGATTTCTTCGACCGGGATCATGCGCAAGTCCTGGCCAATGCTGGCCTGGATCCATTGCAGGTAGACCGGCTTGGGCGCGGCCATTTTCTCGGCCAGCTGCGACAGCATCGCCGTCACGCTCTCGTTGACCGCTTCCTTCGGCTTGGCCAGGCGCGCCTTGAGGCGGTCGACCGTGACCTGCAAGCGTTCCTGCTCGGGCGGCTTGAGCACATAATCGACGGCGCCGCGTTCGAACGCTTCGACCGCGTACTGGTCGTAAGCGGTCACGAACACGATATTGCTCTGGGTGCCGATCACGCGCGCGGCCTCCATGCCGGTCTTGCCCGGCATGCGGATGTCGAGGAAGGTCAGGTCGGGCTTGAGCTGGGCCACCAACTCGATCGCTTCGTCGCCGTTTTTGGCTTCGCCGACGATTTCCAGCTCGGGCCACACCTGGGACAGGCGCATGCGCAACTGGTCTCGCATTAATCTTTCGTCGTCGGCAATAATCGCTGTAGGCATGGTCCGTGTGAGTCTGCTGTTAAGAGTGCTAATTATTCAATGAATCGGCGCTTTAATCAATCGATTACTTGGCCACCGCGTACGGCACTTCGATGGTGGCGATCACGCCGCTGGGCGCATTGGCAGCGATATGCAATTGGCCAGCGTCGCCATGGAGCAGCTTGAGCCGTTCGCGGATGGTCGGCAAGCCCAGCCCGGTCCCATCGCTAGGCATCACGCCAAAGCCCACGCCATTGTCGGCCACGATCACGCGCAGCTTGCCGCTGGCGACCTCGGCCGAGATCTTCAAGGTGCCCCCTTCAGGCTTGCATTCGAGGCCGTGCTTGATGGCGTTCTCGACCATCGACTGCAGCATCATGGGCGGGAAGGCGGCCGTGCGCAAGCCGTCCGGGATGTGCATGTCCACCGTCAAGCGCTCTTCCATGCGCATCTTGAGCAGGTTCAGGTAAGCCTTGACCATGTCCGCTTCGCGCCCGAGGTTGGTGATGACGGCGTTGTCTCGCATTTGCGGCAACACGGCGCGCAGGTACTGGATCAGACTGCGCTGCATGGCCGAAGCGCGCGGCGGATCGGTTTCGATCAGGTACTCGACCGAGGCGAGCGTATTGAACAGAAAGTGCGGCTCCACCTGGGCTTGCATCATCTGCATCTTGGTCTCGGACAGCTGGCGTTGCATCGACGCGCGCTCGGCGGCCGCGTTGGCGGTGAGCGTCTCGGCCTCGGCGCGCTTCTTGCCACCCACCAGCGCCTTGGTCGCCAGCAGCGCCAGGATCAGCAAGGTGACGAAGCTCTTGAACCAGGTCGACGCCTGCTTGTGATAGCGCGTGACCTTTTCTTCGGCCGCGTTTTCGATCTGGGTCTCGATCGCGTTCGACAGTTCCTCGCCGATCTGGGGCGGCAAGTCGATGTGGACCGACCCGCCGTTGGCGGCCGGGGCCGGCTTGGCATGCTCGCCGGGCGCGACTGGCGTAGCCGGCGTTTCCGGCGGCTGCACCGGCTTGCCGGGATTGAAATGGATGCCGTTGTCGTCGATCAGGATGTTCGACACCGGCTTTTTCTTCTTGTGGCCACTCTCCTTGCGCACCTCGACTTCATCGCCCGAACCAGAAAACAATTCTTCCTGCAAAATATTGGCGGCAAGCATCGCCAGCGCCGCGAACAGGAAAAATTTCCACCATGACAATTGGGTGACCCAGGTGGTTGTCGCGTCAAAGCCACGATGCAGCCGGACCAGGATGGCGGCAAGGTTGTCTTGAAGAGGGCTCGGTGCTGGCATGGCGACTGTTTTCCGTAGGCGTGATTGGATGGCAAGGGGCGAGTGTAACTGCTGCACGCCATCCTGTTGTGAAAGAACGCAGCTGATGTTGGGATGATGCAACTTTAACCACGGGCGCGGGCCGTGGCCACCCGTTTGCGACAGTCTGCAGAATGGAAGCACTGGAATGCGTGGCGCGGACAGGACATTATCTGGGCAATAACTTATTTGCGCGGTATGATGGGTTTTTGATGCCGCAAATACAGCCTGCTGATCTTTACATCAACATAAGGGTGCGATTATGTCCGCTGAAAAGAAGAAATTCCGTCTGGTCACCCGCAGCGACTTTGACGGCCTGGTCTGCGCGGTGCTGCTCAAGCACCTGGACCTGATCGACGAGATCCTGTTTGTCCACCCCAAGGATATGCAGGATGGCAAGATTGCCATCAGCGACAACGACATCAGCACCAATCTGCCGTACGTGGCCGGGGTGCACATGGCGTTCGACCACCACCTGTCGGAAACGATCCGCAACACCGGTGAGCGCAACAACCACATCATCCATCCCGAAGCGCCGTCGGCGGCGCGCGTGGTGTACGACTATTACGGCGGCGCCTCGGCCTTCCCGGCATCCTGGTTCGAAATGATGGCCGCGGTCGACAAGGGCGACGCGGCCCGCTTCAACGAGCAGGAAGTGCTCAATCCGCAAGGCTGGGACCTGCTCAACTTCCTGATGGACGCGCGTACCGGCCTGGGCCGCTTCAGGGACTTCCGCATCTCGAACTACAACCTGATGATGGACTTGATCGACTACTGCAAGAACCACACGATCGCCGAGATCATGGACCTGCCGGACGTGCGCGAACGGATGGACCTGTATTTCGAGCACAGCCAGAAGTGCAAGGACCAGATCCAGCGCTGCGCCAGCGTGCACAAGAACCTGGTGGTGCTGGACTTGCGCAACGAAGAGACCATCTTCGCGGGCAACCGCTTCATCGTGTACGCGATGTATCCGCAGACGAATATCTCGATCCACGTGCTGTGGGGCCTGAAAAATCAGAACACCGTGTTCGCCACCGGCAAGTCGATCCTGAACCGGACCTCAAAGACCAATATTGGCGCGCTGATGCTGGAATACGGTGGGGGCGGGCACGAGAATGCCGGCACCTGCCAGGTATCGAACGAACTGGCGGCGGACGTGCAGGCAGCGCTGATCAACCGGATCGTCAGCGAAGGGTAAATTATTGCGATGAAAAAAAACCCGCCGGCACTGAGCGCGATCTTGAGCGCGTTCAGGCTGGCGGGTTTTTTTTGTGCCCGGAGACTTAGGCTTGCAGCTCGGGCAAAGCGATCTGGTTGTCGACGCTGAACTGGTAATCCTTGAACACGTGTTCGGCGCTGAGCATCTGATAGCTGCCGTCGGCCAGCTTGTGGGTGGTGTCCTTGAGGCGGTAAGTGTAGTGGCCGCAGGTCCAGCAATTGAAATTGCGCATGTGGGTGCACAAACAGGTCTTGTCCATCACGACCACCGTCTTGGCGTCTGGATTGGCCAGCACTTCGCGGTTATACGAATTGATGTACGAGCAGTTGCCGGTGGCGTCCAGCAGGTAACCGTAGGATTCGCAGCCCGGGCGGATGCCGGCGCCAATTGCTGGCGTGCTCTTGAGCATGCGCATCGGGTAGCCGGTCGGCGAGATGCCATTGACGATGATGTCGTCTTCGGTGGCGCGCACATATTCCTGCTTGACCTTTTCCGGCAAGCCGCATTCGTTGGTGATCGTGAAGCGGGTAGCCACCTGCACGCCGGCAGCGCCTTTTTCAAGGAAGCCGACCGCGTCCGAACCGGTGAAGATGCCGCCGGCGGCGATCAAAGGAATGGTCAGGTTCTGCTCGCGCATGAACGCATGGATCTCGTCCATGATGGTGTGCAAGTCGTACTCGGCCCAGTCCATGCCGAAGCCGAGGTGGCCGCCAGCCAGCGGGCCTTCGACGATGACGTAGTCGGGCAAGCGCTCGAGGCGTGCAATTTTACGCAGGAACAATTGCAGCGCGCGCACGGAGGACACGATGATGCCCAGCTTCGCTTCGCGAAAACGCGGATGGTCGGCGATCAGCGCGAACGAGCCCAGGTGCAGGCCGGCCGACATCGTGATGCCGTCGATGCCGGCGTCCAGCGCGGCGTTCAAGCGCGTGCGCAGCGTTTCCTTGGGCGAATTCATGGTCAGCTTTTCCATGCAATTGACGAAGATCAGGCCATCGCCTTGCTTCGCTTCCATGGTCGCGCCGATGTGGCGGCGCTGTGCATCGGCCAGGCGCGCCAGGTCGAACTGGACCACCGCCTTGTCCATGTTGTTGATGTTGAACTTGTAGGTCTTGGTCTTGTCCTTGACGTAGCTGGTATCGAATTTACGGTCCGACACGTCTTCCACCATGGCATCCGAAATATGGCCGATGCCGCCCAGGCGGGCAGCCTCGAGCGCCAGCTCGGAGGTCGAAATATCGACACCCATGCCGCCAATCATGATCGGAACATATTCCTTGTCGCCCAAGCGCAGGCGGAAATCATCAACACGTTTCATTGCTATCCTTTGTACCGGTGCTGCCACAGGCAAGAAGCGGCCTGTTTGCGCACCCTCGATTCTACCCTAAGGGCCCACGGGGCCCGCGGGAGGCTATGTGGCGTTAGTCGCGGAAATTATTGAATTCGAGCGGCATGTCAGGCACGTCCTTGCGCAGCATTGCCATGGCCGCTTGCAAGTCGTCGCGCTTGGCGCCGGTGACGCGCACCGATTCGCCCTGGATCGACGCCTGGACCTTCATCTTGCTTTCCTTGATGGCCTTGACGATTTTTTTCGCATCATCGGACTCGATGCCGTTTTTAATCTTGATCAGCTGCTTGACCTTGTCGCCGCCGATCTTGTCGATCTTGCCGACGTCAAGAAAGCGCACATCGACGCCGCGCTTGGCCAGCTTGATGGTCAACAGCTCGCGCACCTGGTCGAGCTGGAAATCGGAGTCGCCGAACAAGGTCAGCTCGGCATCCTTGCGCTCGATTTTGGCCGAGCTGCCTTTGAAATCGAAACGGCCGATGATTTCCTTGCTGGCCTGTTCGACGGCGTTCTTCACTTCGATCATGTCTGCTTCGGAGACGACATCAAATGACGGCATGGTAGCTTCCTCTTCTTATTGCAAAATGGTGAATGCCGATATTTTAACGGACAACCGGTGCCGCGCCCCCGTTTGGCGGCCGAATTTATCGAGATTGCCCTATAATCGGCGAAAACAACGGTAACTTATGCATCCAGACCTCGCCATCGTCCCCGATTTCCCGCTTCAGACCCTCAATACCTTCGGCATCGCCGCATCAGCCAAGGCGTACTTACGCCTGACTGAGGTGGCTCAACTGGACGCGCTGCGGGCCGATCCAGTGCTGTCCACCATGCCGCGTTTGCTGCTGGGCGGCGGCAGCAACATCGTGCTGACCGGCGACGTCGACGCGCTGGTGCTGCACATGGCCGTGGCCGGGCGCGAGATCGCCGGCGTGGCCAACGGGCACACGCTGGTGCGCTGCGGCGGCGGCGAAAACTGGCACGGCTTCGTGCAATGGACGCTGGCGCAAGGCTTGGGCGGGCTGGAAAACATGTCGCTCATTCCCGGCACCGTGGGCGCGGCGCCGATCCAGAACATCGGCGCCTACGGCACCGAACTGAAAGACGTGTTCCACTCGCTGACCGCCTACGATATGGCCAGCGGTGAGACGCGCACCATGCTGGCGGGCGACTGCCGTTTCGGCTACCGCGACAGCATCTTCAAGCACGCCGACGGGGCCAATCTGGTGATCGTCGACGTCACGTTCGCGCTGGCGCAGGCGTGGCAGCCGAACTTGCGCTATGCCGAGCTGGCGCTGGCGGTAAAAGATGCGGGATTGGAAGCGCCGAATGCGCAGCAAATCAGCGACATCGTGGTAGCGATCCGGCGCCGCAAGCTGCCCGATCCCGCAGTGGTGGGCAATGCCGGCAGCTTCTTTAAAAATCCCGTGGTGTCGGGCGCGCAGTGCGCCCAATTGCTGGCGGCATTTCCGGCGCTGGTGCACCACGCGCAGCCGGACGGCAGCGAAAAACTGGCTGCGGGCTGGCTGATCGACCAATGCGGCTGGAAAGGCAAAACAATGGGCGCGGCGGGCGTGTACCCGAAACAGGCGCTGGTGCTGGTCAACAACGGCGGCGCCAGCGGCGCCGAGGTGGTAGCGCTGGCGCGCGCGATCCAGGCCGATGTTGCAGCGCGCTACGGCGTGCAGCTCGAAACCGAGCCAGTGTTCATTTGAATCAACACCGGGGTCAACACCGGGGT
>JAZJXM010000017.1:0-16907 GCA_040390915.1 Pseudomonadota bacterium | reverse complement strand
GACCACTTTTGCCCGCTGGCAAAAGTGGTCTGACCCCGGTTTGGATTTAGCCGAAGTGGCAGACGTAGTCGAGTAGCTCCAGCGTGTCGATCTCGAAGGCGCTGTTGCCGGGCACGTCGAATTGCTGGCCGCCTTCGTACAGCTGCCAGGCGTCCGCACCGGCCAGCTTGACGCGGCATTTGCCGCCGACAATTTCCATCGTTTCCGGCGCGCCCGTGTTGAACGTCAATGTCGACGGGAAGATCACGCCCACGGTCTTCTTGCTGCCGTCGGCCAGAAGCACCGTGTGCGAGACGCATTTGCCGTCAAAATAAACGTTCGATTTCTTGTGCAGCGTGACGTTTTCCAGTGTACTCATGCGGTTTCCTTGATTGTCTTGTAAAAAGGCCACCCGCAGGTGGCCTTGATGAATTGCACGGCTGCTTATTGGCCGCGCTTTTCGCGCGCCACTGCGGCGATCCGCATGCGCAGCGCGTTGAGCTTGATGAAGCCGCCCGCGTCGGCCTGGTTGTAGGCGCCGCCGTCTTCGTCGAAGGTGGCGATGTTCATGTCGAACAGCGAGTCGGTCTTCGAGTCGCGCGCGACCACGATCACATTGCCCTTGTACAGCTTCACGCGCACCCAGCCATTGACGGTCAGCTGGGTATGGTCGATCAGCGTTTGCAGCGCCACGCGCTCCGGCGCCCACCAGTAGCCGTTGTAGATCATCGACGCGTAGCGCGGCATCAGGTCGTCCTTCAAGTGCGCCACTTCGCGGTCCAGCGTGATCGATTCGATCGCGCGGTGACCTTTGAGCATGATGGTGCCGCCCGGGGTTTCGTAGCAGCCGCGCGACTTCATGCCGACGTAGCGGTTTTCGACCAGGTCCAGGCGGCCGATGCCGTGCTTGCCGCCCACGCGGTTCAGTTCCGTCAACACGGTCGCTGGCGACATGCGCACGCCGTTGATGGCGACGATGTCGCCCTTTTCGTATTCGAGGTCCAGATATTCGGCCTGGTCAGGCGCCGCTTCCGGGCTGACGGTCCAGCGCCACATGGTTTCTTCGGCTTCGGCGCTCGGGTTTTCCAGGTGCCGGCCTTCGAACGAAATGTGCAGCAGGTTGGCGTCCATCGAGTACGGCGCGCCGCCGTTCTTGTGCTTCATGTCGACCGCGATGCCGGCATCTTCCGCGTACTTGAGCAGCTTCTCGCGCGACAGCAGATCCCATTCGCGCCACGGGGCGATGATCTTGACGTCCGGTTTGAGCGCATAGGCGCCCAGTTCGAAGCGCACCTGGTCGTTGCCTTTGCCGGTGGCGCCGTGCGAGATGGCGTCGGCACCGGTCTCGCGGCAGATTTCGATCAGGCGCTTGGCGATCAACGGCCGCGCAATCGAGGTGCCCAGCAGGTATTCGCCTTCGTACACGGTATTGGCGCGGAACATCGGGAACACGAAGTCGCGCACGAACTCTTCGCGCACGTCGTCGATGTAGATGTTTTCCGGCTTGATGCCGAATTTGATCGCCTTGGCGCGCGCCGGCTCCAGCTCTTCGCCCTGGCCCAGATCGGCCGTGAAGGTGACGATTTCACATTGGTAGTTATCTTGCAGCCATTTGAGAATGACCGAGGTATCGAGGCCGCCCGAGTAGGCGAGGACTACTTTTTTAATGTCGCTCATGGTATTTCCAGGTTAGTTGTGTTTATTGGCCGTCGATACGGCCCAGCAGCAGGTATTCGATCAGCGCTTTTTGCACGTGCAGGCGGTTTTCGGCTTCGTCCCAGACTACCGATTGCGGGCCGTCGATGACGTCGGCCGCGACTTCTTCGCCGCGGTGGGCCGGCAGGCAGTGCATGAACAGGGCGTCGGGCGCGGCGCGCGCCATCTTGGCCGCGTCCACGATGAAGCCGTCGAACGCTTTCAGGCGCGCTGCGTTTTCCTTTTCGTAGCCCATGCTGGTCCACACGTCGGTGTTGACCAGGTGGGCGCCGGCGCAGGCGTCGGACGGGTTGTCGAAGAAGGTGAAGCGCTTGGTAGTGACCAGCGCGTGGTCGATGTCATAACCTTGTGGCGTCGACACGTTCAGGTGGAAGCCGAAGACTTCGGCCGCCTGCAGCCACGAATAGAGCATGTTGTTGGCGTCGCCCACCCAGGCCACGATTTTGCCGGTCAAGGAGCCGCGGTGCTCGACGTAGGTGAAGATGTCGGCCAGTACCTGGCACGGGTGGTGTTCGTTGGTCAGGCCGTTAATGACCGGCACGCGCGAGTAGGCGGCGAAGCGTTCGATGATCTCCTGGCCGAAAGTGCGCACCATGATGATGTCGCACATGCGGCTCATGACCTGGCCCGCGTCTTCGATCGGTTCGCCCCGTCCGAGCTGGCTGTCGCGCGTGTTCAGGTAGATCGCGGCGCCGCCCAGCTGGTGCATGCCGGCTTCGAACGACAAGCGGGTACGGGTCGAATTTTTCTCGAACACCATCACCAGCGTGCGGTCAATCAGCGGGTGGTAGACCTCGTAGTTCTTGAACTTGCGCTTGATGACGGCGGCGCGCGCGATGACGTAATTGAATTCGTCGAGCGTGAAGTCGGAGAACTGCAGGAAGTGCTTGATCGGTGTAGTTGGGAGCATGGGGACGGCCGGTCGCGGATATGTTATCCGGGCAATTATAAGGGTTTCTCCTGATCCGGGTTGGCGCGCGAATGTCTATACAAATCGCGCGCCAGTCCGCCCCTGTGCGCTAGCGCGCCAGCACCGGCAGCACGATGTGGCTGTCCTGCGAGGGAGTGTGATAGATCCGCTGGGTCGCTTTGCGGTAGTCGCCTGGCTTGGCCCAGAAGATATTGGGCACGAAGGTTTGTGGATTGCGGTCGTACAGGGGGAACCAGCTTGACTGTACCTGCACCATGATGCGGTGGCCCGGCAGGAACACGTGGTTCAGGGCCGGCAGCGCAAAGCGGTACGCCAGCACCTTGTCGGCGGCGATCGGCCTGGCCGTCTCGAATCCTTCGCGGTAGCGGCCACGGAAAATATCGGCCGACACCATCAGCTGGTAGCCGCCCATGTCGCTCTGGCTGGCCACCTGGTCCGGGTACAGGTCGATCAGCTTGACCACCCAGTCGCTGTCGGTGCCGCTGGTCGAGGCCATCAGGTGCGCCAGCGGTTCGCCCGACAGCGCCAGTGGCGCCGTCAACACCTCCGAGGTGAAGCTCAGCACGTCGGTGCGCCCGGACGCTTCGCGCTGGTCGTCGGTCAGCCAGCGCGGCCAGGTCTGGCCTTTCGCGTCGTCGTAGCCCATGGTGGGAATCGGGCGCGCGCGAAACGGCACCGGCTTGCCCGGATCGGACACGTATTCGTCGTAGGCCGCGCCGGCGGGTGGTGTACCGAGCGTGGCCACGCCGTTGGCGGCCAGGTGCAGCTTGACTGCGTTCGATGCGGCCGGCCACGCGTTCATCGCGCGCCATTGGTTGCTGCCGGTCTCGAAGGCCGACACGGTGCTCAGCGCTGGCGCCGGGCCGTCCTTCAGGTAGCGCGCCAGGAACGGCGCCAGGATCTGCTGGCGGAAATGCAGCGCGGTGTCGCTGTTGAATTTGACCGGACCCAAATGGCTGCCGTCGCCGATTGCGCCGCCATGCTGCCACGGTCCCATCGCCAGGAACAGCTTGTTCTCGCTGTCGTGCGGCTTGACCGCCTTGTACACCGCCAGCGCGCCGTAGATGTCTTCGGCGTCCCACAGGCTGTGCACCAGCATGGTCGGCACGGTCAGTTTCTGGCCGGCCAGGATTTTGTCCATCGCCTGCTGCTGCCAGAACGCGTCATAGCTTGGGTGCTCCAGGATCTTGCGCCAGGTGCCGCTTTGCTCGGCGCCGCGCTGGCGTCCCAGTTCGCCGGCCGAGCCGGCGGCCAGGTAGACGTTGTAGTCGTCGCGGTGGCTGGTATGCCACTTGGCGTCATTGGACCGCGTGACCACCTGCTCGACCAGGTAGGACAGGTTGATCTGGCGGAAGGCGCCG
Source organism: Pseudomonadota bacterium (assembly GCA_040390915.1). Lineage (GTDB taxonomy): Bacteria > Pseudomonadota > Gammaproteobacteria > Burkholderiales > Burkholderiaceae_D > Telluria_A. The sequence goes on along the minus strand of JAZJXM010000017.1, from coordinate 12,920 downwards.
TTGTGGAACCAGTCGTCGCCGCGCCAGCCGTCGACCATCGGATTCATCGGCACCGACACTTTCAGGGCCGGATGGGGATTGACCAGTGCCATCAGCGGCAGGAAGCCGTCGTAGGAAATGCCGATGATGCCGACCCGCCCATTCGACTCGGGGATGTTCTTGACCAGCCAGTCGATGGTGTCCCAGGTGTCGGTCGCATGGTCGACCGGGGTCGGATTGAGCGGCCCTTGCAGCGGGCGGTTCATCACGTAGTCGCCTTCGGAAGCGTACTTGCCGCGTACGTCCTGCACCACCCGGATGTAGCCGCCATCGACGATGACGTCGGTCGCGTTGTCGTAGCCTTGCAAGATAGTACCCATGTCCGAGCTGTTGGCGTGTCCCGTCAGTTCGGCCGCGCTGTAGGGCGTGCGGGTGAGCAGGATCGCGCTGCCCTTGGCGCCGCGCGGCACGATGATGACGGTATTGAGCTTGACGCCGTCGCGCATCGGCACCATGACGCTGCGCTTGACGTAGTTGAAGCTGTCGGTCGGCGCGACAAAGGTGGCCGGCGTTTCGCTGGGCAGGGCAGGGTATTGGGGAACAGGCGCTGCGCTCTGGGCGGAGGCGCCCAGGCAGAACAGCATGGCGCACAAAAAGGGCAGCTTGATCGACATGGGCTTGGCTCCGCAACGGTGAGGGAAAACGGTTTGCTAGTAAATGCTGGTCGCGCTGGCATCCTGCTCGGGCGCCGTCAATGGCAGGTCGAGCCGGAAGCAGGTGCCGTGCTGGGGCGTGCTGTCGACCGTGATCTGCCCACCCAGCAGCGAGGTGACGATGTTGTAGCTGATCGACAGCCCCAGGCCGCTGCCGCCCTGGCCCAGTTTGGTGGTGAAGAACGGGTCGAAGATGCGACCCAGGTGTTCGGGCGGGATGCCGCCGCCGTCGTCGGAAAATTCGACCAGCACGCGAGCGTCGCCGTGCAGAGCGGCGCGCAGCAGCATGTTGCCGCTGGTGCCGCTCTGGAAGGCGTGCAGCAGCGCGTTGTTGATGAAGTTGGTGATCACTTGCCCGAACGGGCCCGGGTAGCTGTCCATGCCGATCGTGTCCGACACTTCCATCTCGATGCTGTGGTTGGCCGCGCGAATCCGGTTCATCATGGTGGCGATGATTTCGTGGCATACCTGTTGCAGGTTGAAGAAGCGGCGCTGCTCGGTAGTGCGGTCGACCGCGACCTGCTTGAAGCTGTTGACCAGGTCGGCCGCGCTGGTCAGGCCGCGCATCACCAGCGCGGCCGCCTTTTGCGAGTCGGCCACGAAGGTGGCCAGCTCCGAGCGGCGCAGGCCGGCGCCATTCATCAGCGCTTCGATTTCGGCGGTCTTTTCCTGCATGGTCGAGGCGATCAGCAGGCTGTTGCCGATCGGGGTATTGAGTTCATGCGCCACGCCGGCCATCAGCGAACCGAGTGCGGCCAGCTTTTCTTGCGACACCAGCTGGGCCTGGGCATCTTGCAGCTGGCGGTACGCTTCGGCATTGTCGAGCGCGATGGCGCCATACGCGCACAGCGTGCGAAAGATCATGCGCTCATTTTCGCCGTAGGCGCGCGAATGCGGCGCCTGCACCGTCATCACGCCGATGGCGCGCTCGCCCACCGTCAGCGGCACGAACAGGGCGCTCATGTTGATCATGGTGCCCGGCACCACGTGCCGGTGTTCGGCGTCGGGCCAGTGGTCGATGTAGATTTCGCGCCGCTCGGCCAGGCAGCGCACCGAATAGGCGTAGGGATCGGACAGCGCGATCGAATGGAGCGGCAGCTCTTTGCCCATTTCGACCCCGAACGTGCGATTGAGCATGGTGCCGGCGGCGTCGGTCATGTAGATGGCAAAGGTGGACGCGGTCAGCAGGCCATGGATATGGCGGTCCAGCGCGCCGAACACGGCCGCCGCGTCGAGGTGGCCGGTGATCTCCTGGCCGATCGCCGACAGCCGTTCCAGCGTGGCGCTGGTCCGTTGCAGCACTTCGGCGCGCCGCGCCTCCGATTCGGCCAGTTCGCGGTGGTGGTAACCCTCGCTGCGCGCGTGCTCGGTTTGGTGGTGCACCTGCATCGCGATGGCGTGGTTGGTCGCTTCCTGCGAATGGGTTTTTTCGCGCGCGCTGGACGCTGCCATGGCCACGTCGTAGGCGCGCCGGTAGTCGCCCGCGCCCGCGTACTGGCGCGCCATGGCGTCGTACAGGTCACCGGGCACCGTGTAGCCTTCGATGGTGGCCGCCACCGTCAGTGCCTTGCACAGGTAGTGCAGGGCCGGATTGGGTTCGACCATGTCCGGCGGCGCCGGCAGCGCATGGTGGGCGTGGATCATCGCCATCACGCGCAGCGCGGCGATCTGGTTGTACGGGTTGTTCTGGCGTTCGCCCATGTCGACCGCCAGCGCGGCCACGGCCAGCGCTTCGGCGCCGCGCCCCATCTGCGACAGCGCGTGCGCCTGGCCGCGCCGCGCGATGCTGTGGAAGTCTGCATGGTCAAGCGCATCGGCGCGCGCTTCGAGGCGGGTGAAGGCGTCCAGCGCGGCGTCGAAGTCGCCCTGGTCGAGCGACAGGTCGCCCAGGTACTGCAGTGCAATGGCGTAGCTGCGCGCGTTGGCCAGCGGCTTGAGGATGGCCAGTGCTTCTTGCAGCATGTCGTGCGCCGAATCGAGCTGGCCCAGGCGGCGCAAGGTGTCGGCGGTGTGCATCAGGCAGGCGCCCACGCTGCGCGGCCAGCCGGTGGGACGCGCCAGTTCGAGCGCGCACTGCATCCATTCGAGCGCCGAGTGGTGGTCGCCCAGCAGCGTGAAGTCTTCGCCGATGTTGGTGGCGGCGATGATGGCGGCGCGCAGCTGGCCCGTCTCTAAAGCCGTCTCGTAGCAGCGGATGTAGTAGCCGGCGGCCGAGCCGAAGTCGCCCGCCTGGCTGGCGGCAAGCGCCAGGAAGTCGTTGATCCAGGAGGCCAGCGCGGGGTGCGCGTGGGCGGTGTCGGAATTGAACTGGCCGCCCCAGCGCGCTACCGCGCTATTGCGGTCGCGCAGCACGGCCCAGCGCGCGATGGCCGCTTCGGCCAGCATGTTGCGGTGATGGTCGCCTGCCAGGGCCGCTGCCTCGGCAGCGGCTGCAAAAGCGCCGTCGCTGCCGGCGTGGTCGCCGCGGTCGACCGCGATCCAGGCCAGCAGCCAGTGGCTGTCGGCGCAGCCGGCATGGTTGTTCAGGTCAGTAAAGCGTTGCAGTACGTCGCCGGTGGCGGCCAGCGCGGCATCGAGCTCGCCGTCCAGCCAGCGCGCTTCGGCGCGCGTCAGGTCCATGCGCGCTTGCAGCGCGGCGCGTTCTTCGCCGGCTATCGCCGCAGCGGGCAGCAGGGCGCTCGCTTCGTCGGCCAGCAGCACCGCGCGGCGCGTGTCGCGCTGGCGCACATGCCAGGCCAGCGGCAGTAAAACGTTCAAGCGGTCGATGCCGTGCAGCGATGGCAGGGCCATCTCCCACTGGGCTACGTTTTCGTCGACCGTAAACATTTCCATTGAGTCTATCCCCTTAAGGTTGGATCAATTGTATGCCCCGGGCAACAAAAAAGCGATCAATACAAGGTCTGGGCCGATTCGTGCAACAGCTGTCCATACAGCACGTGCCGAAAGCGCGCGATCTTGCCCGCTTCGAGCGCCGCCAGGATTGCGCACTGGGGCTCGATCAGGTGGCGGCAGTTGTAGAACTTGCAGCCGCCCAGGTAGGGGCCAAACTCGACGAAAGCGCGCTCGAGCATGCCTTCGGACAGGTGGTACAGGCCGAACTCCTGGAAGCCGGGCGAATCGATGATCGAAGCGCCGTCGCCCAGCGCGTACAGGCGCGTGAAGGTGGTGGTGTGCTTGCCGGTGTCGAGTGCGGCCGAGATTTCGCGCACGGCGATGTCGGCGTCCGGCACCAAGAGGTTGATCAGCGAAGACTTGCCCATGCCGGACTGGCCAATAAAAATCGAGGACTGGCCCGCCAGCAGCGGCATCAGCGTTGCCACCGCGTGTTCCGGGTTGCCGCGCGCTGACACTTCGTGGCACGGGTAACCGAGCGACGTATAGGTCAGCAGGCGCTCGCGCGCTTTCGGCAGCAGTTCGCTGACGTCGGTCTTGTTGAGGATCAGGTGGGCCTCGATGCCGGCCGCTTCGGCCGCCACCAGCGAACGCGAAATCAGGTCGTCGGCAAAGCCAGGTTCGGTGGCCACCACGATGAACAAACGCGTCAGGTTGGCCGCCAGCAGCTTGCTCTTGTACTGGTCCGAGCGGTACAGCAGCGTCTTGCGCTCGGCGGTCGATTCGATCACCGCCTGGTCTTCCGACGTCATGGCGATGTTGACCACGTCGCCCACCGCGATATTGGTCTTGCGCTGGCGCGTCACGCACTGCAGCTTGCGTCCTTCGGCTTCGACCACGTAATGGCGGCCATGGCCGGCGATGACGGTGCCGGCCAGCTTGCGCGCTTCGCTCATGAAGCGGCCCGCTGCACGTACAGCGCACTGACCTTGGCCGCGCAAATGAAGTCGTTCTCGGACAGCTCGCCGCCCACGCTGTGGGTGGTGTAGCTGACCACGCACAGCTTGTAGCCGACCATCAGGTCCGGATGGTGGTCTTGCTGGTGGCAGACCCACGCCATCGCGTTGACGAAGGCCATGGTCTCGTAATAATTACGGAACGTGAAGCTGGTTTGCAGCTTGCCGTCGATGACGGCCCAACCCGGCACCTGCGGCAGCAGGGCGGCAACAGCGGCGTCGTCGAGCGCGCCGGCATTTTGAATGCAGTTTTTCGAGATCAGGTTCATGGCGCCGCCAGGTTCAGTTGTTTGATCCGCACCGAGGCAGGCGGATGGGAGTCGTAAAAAGCCGAATGCAGCGGGTCGGGCGTGAGCGTCGATGCATTGTCCTCGTACATCTTGACCAGCGCCGACACCAGGTCGCGCGCATCGGTGTGGGTGGCGGCAAAGGCGTCCGCTTCGAATTCGTGCTTGCGCGACGTGATCGAAGTCAATGGCGAGAGCACGAAGGTAAATACCGGCAGCACCAGCATGAACAGGATCAGCGCCATGGCGTCGTTGGAGGCGCCCATGACCGGTTCGACGCCCAGGCCGGTGTAGAACCAGGGCTGCTGCTTGAGGTAGCCCAGCAAAGCGAGAAAGCCCAGCGAGACGGCGAAGATGACGGCGATGCGCTTGACGATGTGTTTGAGCTTGAAGTGGCCCAGTTCGTGCGCCAGCACCGCTTCGATTTCCTGCGGCGCCAGGCGCTCGATCAGGGTGTCGAAGAACACGATGCGCTTGCTGGCGCCAAAGCCGGAGAAATACGCATTGCCGTGGGCGCTGCGCTTGGAGCCGTCCATCACGAACAAACCCTTGGAGGCAAAGCCGACGCGGGCCATCAAGCCTTCGATGCGGGCGCGCAGGCTGTCGTCGGCCAGCGGCGTGAATTTGTTGAACAGCGGCTGGATCAGGGTCGGGAACAGCACCATCATCAGCAACTGGAAGGCGCTCCACACGAGCCAGGCGTAGAACCACCACAGCGGGCCGCTCTGGTCCATCAGCGTCAACACCACCCACACCAGCGGCAGGCCGATCGCCGCGCCCAGCAGCACGCCCTTGACCATGTCGAGCAGCCACAGCCGGATTGTCATTTTGTTAAAGCCGAAACGCTGTTCGAGCACGAACTGGCTGTAGTAATCGAACGGCAGGTCGAGCAAGCCGCTGATGGCGGCGAACGCGCCCAGCAGGGCAATCTGGTACGCCATGCCCGGCCCGGTGAGCGGCAGGATGGTCTGCGACAGCCATTGCAGGCCGCCCAGCACGGTAAAGCCAAGCAGCACGGCGCTCGAGAACAGCAGCCCGGCCAGGCCGAAGCTGGTCTTGGCAGCGGTGTAGTCGGCCGCCTTCTGGTGCGCTTCCAGGCCGATCTTGCTGGCGAATTCGGCCGGCACCGCGCCGCGGTTCGCTGCCACGTGGCGCAGCTGGCGTCCGGCCAGCCAGAAGCGCAGGACCAGGGTCAAAACGAAGAAACTGAGAAACAATATCGAAAACGCGAGGGTATACATTCGGTGCCTGTGAGAAAATGCAGGATTGTTTAGGCTAAGAGAGAATTATGTCACATGACACTGAAATAGCAGCACCGGCAGCGCCCCAGCGCCCAAATGAGATGAACCTGGTGTGGGTCGACATGGAAATGACGGGCCTGGAGCCCGATACCGACCGCATCATCGAGGTAGCCGTCGTGGTGACCGACATGCACCTCAATATCCTGGCCGAAGGCCCGGTGTTTGCCATCCACCAGTCGGACGAGACGCTCGACAAGATGGATGCGTGGAACAAGGGCACCCACGGGCGCTCCGGCCTGATCGAGCGCGTCAAAGCGTCGACCGTGACGGAAGCGGACGCCGAAGCGGCGCTGATCGCCTTCCTCAAGCATTACGTCCCGAGCGGCAAGTCGCCCATGTGCGGCAATACCATTTGCCAGGACCGCCGCTTCATGGTGCGCGGCATGCCCAAGCTGGAAGCGTTCTTCCACTACCGTAACCTGGACGTGTCGACCCTCAAGGAACTGTGCAAGCGCTGGAAGCCGGGCATCGTGGCCGGTTTCAAGAAGCACCAGAAGCACACGGCGCTGGCCGACATCGTTGAATCGATCGAAGAGCTGCGCTACTACCGCGAGCATTTCATCAAGCTCGATTAATCGTTGGAACTTTGTATGCGGTGCCATCCTGACGTATTGCTTCAAGGACCCTGGCACCCTTTTTCTTGATCTGGCGCAATCCTTTAGCCGAGCTGAACAGTCACGCTAGGCACGTTCCCACGTGAGGAGGCGCGCCATGCTCAACCTGATCCGGCTGATTGGTGTACGGCTCAAGGAAATCGGTTCGCTGCTGTGGCGCTGCATTTACAGCGTGTCGCTGACCTTGCTCGGCGCGGTCGGCCTGGTGGTGGTGCCGCAAGGGGCCGAATGCCTGCGCCTGCTCAGTCATCCCGGCTGGAATTTCCCCCTGTTCCTGTTTGCCTTTGCCACCTGGTCGCTGGCAGCCTGGTACAGCTCGCGCCTGACGCTGGGGCGCGTGTTCGAAGGCACCTCCGTGATCGACCGCACCGACAGCGACTTCGTCAACGCCATGCGGGCCTGGCTGCCACGCTTGCTGGCGATCCTGCCGGGCGCGGTGCTCACCTTGCAGTTCTACCGCATCGGCGACGGGCCGCTGGCGCTGGCCTGCCTGGCCGTCACGATCGCCATCGGCGTGTTCGTGGTCAAGCGGCGCAGCTGGTTTTTCTCGCGCTTCATCGACATGGAGCCGGGCTCGGTGCGCTTCGCCGCGCTGCAGCGGCGCACCATCCACACGGTCGTCACCGTCATCGGTCTGTCGTTCGCGCTGCTGTTCGCGGTCTGGTGGCAGCCGGTGGCGGTGACGTCGGTGGTGACCGCGCCGGCGCTGCTGTGCTTTGCGCTGGCCAGCTGGATCCTGTTCGGGGACCTGGTGCTGACGTACTTCTTCAAGCAGGCGCACTTGCCGTCGATGGCGGCGCTGCCGCTGGTGATGTTTGTCGTGTTCAGCCTGTGGAACGACAACCACGGCGTGGCGCTGTCCGCACCGAGCCCGGTGCCGTTGGCGCGGCGCGATATCGGCCACCACCTGAATGCCTGGCTGGCCACGCGCGTCGATCACGGCGAACTGAAACAGGGCCAGCCCTATCCCGTGTTTCTGGTGGCGGCCGAAGGTGGCGGCATCCGCGCCGCCTACTGGTCCGGCCTGGTGCTGGCCAAGCTGCAGGACGACAGCGCGGCGCGTTTCGGGCGCCACCTGTTTGCCGTCAGCGGCGTGTCCGGCGGCAGCCTCGGTGGCAGCGTGTTCGCCGCGCTGGTGGCCGACCAGCGCAGCGGGGCGCTGGCACGCGCGCCCTGCGCCCAGCCGCAGCCCGGCGCGGCCTATCAGCAGTGCCTGCGGGCGGTGCTGCGGCGCGACTTCCTCTCGCCCACGCTGGGCTATCTGCTGTATCCGGACATGCTGCAGCGCTTCCTGCCGTTCCCGGTGCCGGCGTTCGACCGCGCGCGCGCCATGGAACAGGCTTGGCGCAGCGGCTGGCATGAGGCGGTCGGCAGCGAACGCATGGCGCAGCGCTTCGACCAGCTGTGGCAGGCCGACATTGGCCTCGACGTGCCGTCGCTGCTGCTCAACGCCACCATGGTCAATGGCGGCAATCGCCTGATCGCCAGCGACCTGACCATCGACGGGCGTTTCCCGGATGCCTACGATGCTTTTGATCCGCTGCTCGACCTGCAGCGCATGAGCCTTGCAGGCGCGATCCACAACAGCGCGCGCTTCAGCTATATCAGCCCGGCCGGCACGGTGTCCGGCTGCCACCAGGGCAAACGCATGGTTGCCTGCGCCGATGGCGCAGACCGTTTCACCTGGGGGCGCCTGATTGATGGCGGCTACTTTGAAAATTCGGGCGTGGAGACAGTGCGCGACCTGCTGTTCGCCATGCGTCCGGTGCTGGTCGAGTGGGAATTGCGCGGCTTTCGGATCGAGCCGTCGGTACTGGTGATCAGCAATTCGCCAGGCGCGCTGGCGCCGTCGGGCAAGCAGGATCCGGCGCGGGCCCGGCTCGACCGGACGTTCCTGTCGGAGCTGCTGGCGCCGCCGCTAGGCTTGTTCAACACGCGCGTGGCGCGCGCCACCTTTGCCGTGACCGCCGAGCGGCGCGACATGGAAGTGATCCTGCCGCCGGACGGCAGCCGCTTCCTGTGGTTCGGCATGCAATCGGAGCATGACACGCCGCTGGGCTGGGCGCTGGCCGGGCAAAGCTTCGACGGCATGGATGGCTTGCTGCACGCGCCGCAGGTGGACAAGTTGCCGTTCAAGGCAGTGCTGGCCAAGCTGCCGGCGCCGCCATTTCTTGGCAGTATGTTGCCTGCCGAACGGTGGGGCGGCGCGGCACGGCGTATCGTGAATCTTCCCTTCCATCAGGAGATAGCCATGACCAAGCCCACCAAGGACCCACGCGAACAGCAGCAGCGCGAAGCTCAGCACACCCAGGAAGAAATCGCCAGGAACCAGCAGCGCGCCGAAGTTCAGGAAGTGGCCGGCCGCCACAAGAATGACGGCCAGAAGGACCACAAGGGCGCCGACAAGGGGCCACGCGGCCAGTAAGCGTCAGTCGCGGCCGTACAGGCCCAGGCATTTGCTGTGCGGGTCGGCCGCCGCCGCCCGGGCCGCGGCGTCGGTCCACTTGGGCGCGGCATTGGCTTGATAGACCACGCAGGCGCCATCGGGCTCGATGCGCGCCGCGGTCAGGATCGCCCGGGGCGCGATGCGCGGCCCGGTCGTGGCCGGATTGCTGGTGTCGAGCCGCACCAGCAGGCCGGTGGCCACCATTCGCCCGCCGCGCTGTTCGACGCGCCACTCGGCCTTGCGCCCCACGTGGGCCAGGCCGGGCGAGAGCACTTCCCAGTAGTCGAGCGCTACACGGCGCGCGCCGGCGTGATGATGTCAACCGAGGTCTGTTCATTGGCTTCGCGCACCAGCAGGCTGTAGCCGCCCACGCCGCTGCAGCGGCGCACGCTGGCGCCGCTCGTCTTGTCGCGTTCGACAACTTTGCACGATTGGCCATGCAGGTCGCTGTACATGCTGGTGGCGGCCGCAGCCTGGAAAGAAAACAGCGTCGCGACGCTGGCGAACAAGCATGTGCGGAGCATGGGATTCCCCTCTGAAAAGGCTGGCCATGATCAAAGTCTAGTCCGCCGCCCGGGGGGCTTTTTGCAAAGGGTCAAGTCAACAAGAAACAAGGAATTGTGATTTAATGCATCTCTTTTGTCTCTTTGATCTTGCCGATGGCCGTCCTCAAGCACCTGCTTCCTCCCCCCAATACCGTCGGTCATGCCGAGCAGCTGCGCGCCAGCGTTGGTGCGCTGGTGGCGCTGGCGCTGACGGCCTGGATCAGCATGAGCGTGCTGGGCAGTGCGGGCGTGTGGCTGATTGCCACCATGGGCGCCTCGGCCGTGCTGCTGTTTTGCCTGCCGGCCAGTCCGCTGGCCCAGCCGTGGTCCGTGGTTGGCGGCAACGTCATGTCGGCGCTCGCTGGCATCGTTTGCTACAAGCTGTTCGGATCGGGCCTGCTGGTGGTGGCGCTGGCCGGCGCGCTCGGCATCATCGCCATGTTCGCCATGCGCTGTCTGCATCCGCCGGGCGGCTCGGTGGCGCTGATGGCGGTGCTGGGCGGCCCCGCGGTGCACCAGCTGGGTTTCGAGTTCGCGCTGCTGCCGGTGGCGCTCAATTCCATGCTGATGGTGGGCGTGGCGCTGCTGTTCAATAATCTGACGGGGCGGCGCTATCCGCACACCCAGCGCTCGTCGCTGGAAAACCAGCACGCCACCACGGACGCGGCGCCGACCGCGCGCCTGGGTTTTCAGCGCGAGGACCTGGACGCGGTGCTCAAGCAATACGGCCAGGTGCTCGACGTCAGCCGCGACGACCTCGAACACATCATCCTGGCCACCGAAGCGCATGCCTACGAGCGGCGCTTCGGCATCATCACCTGCGGCGCCATCATGTCGAAAGATGTGATCACGGCCGAATTTGCGACCGAGCTGGGGGAGGCGTGGCGATCCATGCGCCACCACCACATCCACGCGATGCCGGTGCTGAACCGGGCGCGCCGGGTGATCGGCATGGTGGCGCAGAGCGACTTCCTGCGCTACAGCGACCTCGATGATTTCCGCACGCTGGGCGCGCGCGTGCGCCAGCTGGTCCGGCGCACTGGCCAGACCCATGGTGAAAAACCGGAGGTGGTGGGGCAGATCATGACGGCGCCTGTCAAAGGCGCGTACATCGATACCCCGATCGTGGAGCTGGTGCCGCTGATGGCCAACAGTGGCCTGCACCATATACCGGTGCTGGACCGCGAGCACCGCTTTGCCGGCATCGTGACCCAGTCCGACATCATCGCCGCGCTGGTGCAAAGCCGGCTGGCGGAACCGGTCCGCCAGGCTGCCTAGACTTACTCGGCGCTGTCAGCGCCGCAGCACTTCTTGAACTTCTTGCCGCTGCCGCAAGGGCAGTCGTCGTTGCGGCCGACTTTCGGCTCGTCGCGCTTGATGGTCTGCACGGCAGGCTTGCGCAGCGGGACCCAGAACTTGTAGATGGCAGGCAGGTTCGCTTCGATTTCCAGCGCCAGCTTGTGGCCCTTGACCGGATTGTCCACTTCGGCCAGTTCGGCTTCTTCGATCTCGTCGGCGCCCAGCAGGTACAGAGGGCGCATCAATGGCGCCAGGTCCGATTCCCAGATCGGGTTCCACGAACCAGGGCGCAGCTCCATGCCTTCCCAGAAGCCCCAGCACCAGGCTTCGGCGTCGATCAGCGTGGTGCCTTCGTGCTCATGCTCGCAAAACAGTGGCTCGAACTCTTTTGGCGCCACTTCGAACGTCACCAGCACTTCGTTCATGAAGCGCATGATCAGTTCGACGATGCGTTCCTCTTCCTTGGCGTTCTTCCATTTCGGCGTGGCCGACGCATCCTCGCCCCACACCTTGACGAGCCACTCGGCCGGCATGATGGTCTCCGGGCCGATCGCGATGGCGGTCATGTAGCCATGCAGCGTGTCCATGGTCATGGCGTCGTCGGAGGAACGGTCGGACAGCAAAAACTGATCGAGTTCGTTGAATTCTTTTTCTGAGAGGGGCTGGTCGAGTTGCATGGTGGGGCTCTTATTCGTCGTTGAAGGCGCTAGTTTAACGCGTCGCGGCCACTACGGCCTACTTATTCAACCGGGCCCGCCTTACAATAGCGTCCATGGAGACACCACCGCTGCACCCTTTTGCCAGCCTGCCCCCCGAATGCGTGCTCGATGCGCTCGAATCGGTGGGCCAGTTCGCCGACGGCCGCCTGCTGGCCCTGAACAGCTATGAAAACCGGGTCTACCAGATCGGCATGGAAGAGGGGCCGCCAGTGGTGGCCAAGTTCTACCGCCCCGAGCGCTGGAGCGACGCCGCCATCCTGGAAGAACACGCGTTCGTGCAGGAACTGGTCGAGCGCGAAATCCCGGTGGTGCCGGCTTTGAGCCTGAACGGGGCCACGCTGCACAGCTACCAGGGCTTCAAATTCGCCATCTTCCCGCGCCGCGGCGGGCGCGCGCCCGAGCTGGACGACCCGGCCACGCTGGAATGGACCGGGCGCTTCATCGGCCGCATCCACGCGGTAGGGGCACTGGGCGCCTACCGCGAGCGCCCCGCACTGACCATTGCCACCTTCGGCTGCGAGCCGCGCGACTACCTGCTGGCCAACGACTTCATTCCGCCCGAACTGCTGGCCGCGTACAGCAGCGTGGCGCAGCAGGCGCTCGACGGCGTGCAGCGCTGTTACGACCGGGCCGGCGCCACGCCGGTGCTGCGCCTGCACGGTGACTGCCATGCCGGCAACGTGCTGTGGACCGGCGACGGCCCCCATTTCGTCGACTTCGACGACAGCCGCATGGGACCGGCGATCCAGGACCTGTGGATGCTGCTGTCGGGCGAGCGCAGCGACATGGTGCGCCAGATGGGCGACATCCTGGCCGGCTACGAAGACTTCTGCGATTTCGAACCACGCCAGCTGTACCTGGTCGAAGCGCTGCGCACGCTGCGCCTGATCCATTATTCGGCCTGGCTGGCGCGGCGCTGGGACGATCCGGCCTTCCCGGCGGCTTTCCCGTGGTTCAATACACAACGTTACTGGCAAGACCGCATCCTCGAACTGCGCGAGCAAGTCGCGCTGATGGACGAGCCGCCGCTGTGGCAATAGGGTCAAGTCTGACATCTGGACACGGTCCCATCAGTAGCGTCGCTACTGATGGGACCGTGTCCAGATGTCAGACTTGAACATCCCGCTGGAAATTGCAATAGGAATTTTCACTTTCGCGATATAGCGTTT
>JAZJXM010000016.1:5962-9302 GCA_040390915.1 Pseudomonadota bacterium | reverse complement strand
CTGATCGGCTGGAAAGAGTACGAGATGGAAGTGGTGCGCGACAAGGCGGACAACTGCATCATCATCTGCTCGATCGAAAACCTGGACCCGATGGGCGTGCACACCGGTGACTCGATCACCGTGGCGCCGGCGCAGACGCTGACGGACAAGGAATACCAGATCATGCGCAACGCCAGTCTGGCGGTACTGCGCGAGATCGGTGTCGACACCGGCGGCTCGAACGTCCAGTTCTCGATCAATCCTGAAGACGGGCGCATGATCGTCATCGAGATGAATCCGCGCGTATCGCGTTCGTCGGCACTGGCCTCGAAAGCGACCGGCTTCCCGATCGCCAAGGTTGCGGCCAAGCTGGCAGTGGGCTTCACGCTCGACGAACTGCGCAACGAGATCACCGGCGGCGCGACCCCGGCCTCGTTCGAACCGTCGATCGACTACGTGGTCGTCAAGATCCCGCGCTTCACGTTTGAAAAATTCCCGGCAGCGGACCATCATCTGACCACCCAGATGAAATCGGTCGGCGAAGTGATGGCCATTGGCCGCACGTTCCAGGAATCGTTCCAGAAAGCGCTGCGCGGCCTGGAAGTGGGCGTAGACGGCTTGAACGAAAAGACCAAGGACCGCGAAAAGATCGAAGAAGAGCTGGGCGAGCCAGGTCCCGACCGCATCTGGTACGTGGGCGACGCGTTCGCGCAAGGGTTCACGATGGAAGAAGTGCACAACCTGACCCGCATCGATCCGTGGTTCCTGGTCCAGATCAAGGAAATCGTCGACATCGAGCTGTGGCTCGACACGCAAAAGCTGGACGCGATCGACAAGCCGCTGATGTACAAGTTGAAGCAAAAAGGCTTCTCGGACCGTCGCCTGGCGTTCCTGCTCGGCACCACCGACAAAGCGGTGCGCGAAGCACGCCACGCGATGAACATTCGTCCGGTGTACAAGCGGGTTGACACCTGCGCGGCCGAGTTTTCGACCGACACCGCGTACATGTACTCGACCTATGACGAAGAGTGCGAGTCCGCGCCTAGCGATAGGCGCAAGATCATGGTGCTGGGCGGTGGCCCGAACCGCATCGGCCAGGGTATCGAATTCGATTACTGCTGCGTGCATGCGGCGCTGGCGATGCGCGAAGACGGCTACGAGACCATCATGGTCAACTGTAACCCTGAAACCGTATCGACCGACTACGACACGTCGGATCGCCTGTACTTCGAGTCGCTGACGCTGGAAGACGTGCTCGAAATCGTCGCGCTGGAAAAACCAGTCGGCGTGATCGTGCAGTACGGCGGCCAGACCCCGTTGAAACTGGCGCTCGACCTGGAAGCGAACGGCGTGCCGATCATCGGCACCTCGCCTGACATGATCGACGCCGCAGAAGACCGCGAGCGTTTCCAGAAAATGCTGCAAACGCTGGGCCTGCGCCAGCCGCCTAACCGCACCGCGCGCACCGAAGCCGAAGCGATCGAACTGGCCAAGGAAATCGGCTACCCGCTGGTGGTGCGCCCTTCGTACGTGCTGGGCGGACGCGCGATGGAAATCGTTCACGAACAGCGTGACCTGGAGCGCTACATGCGCGAAGCGGTCAAGGTGTCGCACGATTCGCCAGTGCTGCTGGACCGCTTCCTGAACGACGCCATCGAGTGCGACGTCGACTGTATCTCGGACGGCGTGACCACCTTCATTGGCGGCGTCATGGAACACATCGAACAGGCTGGCGTGCACTCGGGCGATTCGGCCTGCTCGCTGCCGCCGTATTCGCTGTCGCAAGAGACCATCGATGAACTCAAGCGCCAGACCTCGCTGATGGCCAAGGGCCTGAACGTGGTCGGCCTGATGAACGTGCAGTTCGCGATCCAGAAGGACGCCGAAGGCAAGGACACCGTGTTCGTGCTGGAAGTGAACCCACGCGCGTCGCGCACGGTGCCGTTCGTGTCCAAGGCCACCGGCCTGCAGCTGGCCAAGATTGCAGCGCGCTGCATGGTTGGCCAGACGCTCGAATCGCAAGGCGTGCTCAAAGAAGTGATCCCGCCGTTCTTCAGCGTCAAGGAAGCCGTGTTCCCGTTCGTGAAATTCCCGGGCGTTGACACCATTTTGGGACCTGAAATGAAGTCGACCGGTGAAGTCATGGGCGTAGGCATGACGTTCGGTGAAGCCTTCGTCAAGTCGCAGATGGGCGCCGGTATCAAGCTGCCTGAATCGGGCAAGGTATTCTTGTCGGTCAAAGCGTCCGACAAGCCGCGCGCCGTGAAAGTGGCGCGCGACCTGCACGAGATGGGCTTCCAGGTCGTGGCGACCAAGGGTTCGGCCGCTGTCATCAACGCCGCCGGCATTCCGTGCACGCCGGTGAACAAGGTGATCGAAGGGCGTCCGCACATTGTCGACATGATCAAGAACCACGAGATCGCCATGGTGATCAACACGGTTGAGGAAAAACGCAGTGCGATCGTCGACTCGCGCCACATCCGGATTTCGGCTTTGGCATCGCGCGTGACGACATACACTACAATAGCGGGTGCCGAGGCGGCAGTCGAAGGCATGCGTCATCTCGACGAGTTGCGCGTCTACGATTTACAAGGCCTGCATAAAACCTTAAACTAAGCGACCAGCAGTACCTTCAACCACAGAGTTCGCGCGGCGGCCAGCTTTACACCGCCGCGTGCCTCTGTGGTTTTCACTTTTAGTAGAAACGCGAATACACCATGAATTCATCCGTCCCATTGACCAAATTCGGCGCCGAGCTGCTCAAGGAAGAGCTGCATCAGCTCAAGACCAAGGAGCGCCGCATCGTGATCGACGCGATCTCCGAAGCACGCTCGCACGGCGACCTGTCCGAGAACGCCGAATACGACGCCGCCAAGGAGCGCCAGGCGTTCGTGGAAGGCCGTATCGCTGAACTGGAAGGCAAACTGGGTGCGGCGCAGATTATCGATCCGACCACCCTGGACGCCGAAGGGCGCGTGGTGTTTGCCTCGACCGTCAACCTGGAAGACCTGGAAAATGGCCAGAAAGTCACTTACCAGATCGTCGGCCTCGATGAAGCGGACCTGAAACTCAATAAGGTTTCGGTCACTTCGCCAATCGCGCGCGCCTTGATCGGCAAGTACGCCGGCGACGTGGTGGAAGTGCAGGCGCCGTCCGGCCCGCGCGAATACGAGATCCTCGAAGTCAAATACATCTGATGCTGGCGTCGAAGGCGCGCCTGCTGCTGATCACGCTATGGGCCGGTAGCCTGTGGACGATCGGCTACGTGGTGGCGCCGACGCTTTTTGCGACCTTGCATGACCGGGTGCTGGCGGGCGTCATTGCCGGCAGCATGTTCACCAGTCAAGCGTGGCTGTCGATG
>JAZJXM010000016.1:0-5952 GCA_040390915.1 Pseudomonadota bacterium | reverse complement strand
CTTTGCTGGCCACGGCCAAAGACCTGACGGCGCAGCGGCGCAAGACCTTGTGGATCATTGTGATGGCGATGCTGGTGTGCGTGGCGCTGAACCACTTTGGACTGCGGCCGGTGATGGCGGCGATGAAGGAAGCGGGGCAGATGTCCCGTTTCGGCATGCTGCACGGGATTTCGATGGTGATTTACCTGGCGACGAGCCTGCTGGCAGGCCTGCTGGTCATCAAGAACCCCTAGATCGTCGTCCTCGCGAAAGCGGGGACCCATACTGAGCAACTTCAGCATGGGTCCCCGCGTTCGCGAGGACGACGTTGATATCAGGTACCCAGCTGGCCTTTTTTGACACTCTTCTGGCGCGGTTTTGCGCGCTTGATCGAGCCGCCTTCGGTAACGCGCTCGTTCCCCTTGATCATGACCTTGGTCACGCTCGGACGCTTGGTGCCGCTGGCACTGGCCTTCACAATGGTAACTTCGCGCATGCCCTTGCCGGACTTGCTACTACGTTCTTTCACCACTTCTACCTTCGGGCGGTAGATCACCAGCAGCTTGCCGATGTGTTGCACCGGATGCGCTTGCAGTTCGGTGCAGATGTTGTCGTAGATTTCCGTGCGCATGGCGCGGTCATCGCCGAACACGCGCACTTTGATCAAGCCATGCGAATCGAGGCTGGCCGAGATTTCCTTGATCACCGATGGGGTCAGGCCCGCTTCGCCAATGATCACGACAGGCTTCAGCGCATGGGCTTCAGCGCGCAGTGCGCTGCGCTCGACGGGTGTAAGTTTTTGCATAATATTTTTAGTTAATCCTTTAAAAGCAGTATTCTACGCGAATGGCCAAGAAAAAATTAAACAAGAACTGGTTGCACGACCATATAAACGATCCCTACGTCAAGTTGGCGCAGAAAGAGGGATACCGTGCACGCGCTGCCTACAAGCTCAAGGAAATCGACGAGAGCGAAAAGCTGATCAAATCAGGCCAGGTCATCGTCGACCTTGGCTGCACGCCAGGCAGCTGGGGCCAGTACGTGCGGCGCAAGCTGTCGGGCAAGGATGGGGGCGGCATCAATGGCACCATTATCGGCCTCGACATGCTGCCGATGGAGCCGATCGCCGACATGCACTTCATCCTGGGCGACTTCCGCGAAGCGCGCATCCTGCGCCAGCTCGACACCATCCTGGCCGGGCGCAAGTGCGACCTGGTACTGTCGGACATGGCACCCAACTTGTCGGGCATCCCGACCGCGGACGCGGCCAGGATGGAGCATTTGATCGACCTGGCCATCGAATTTTCGCAATTTCACATGAAACCGAGCGGGGCGCTGGTCGTCAAATGCTTTAAAGACATGGGTTTTAGCCAGGTCGTGGAAAAATTCCGGGCCGAGTTCAAAGTTGTCAAACAGATCAAACCGAAAGCCAGCCGCGACAAGTCGTCCGAGATTTTCCTGGTCGGCAAGGGCCTGAAAAACCCGAGTGCGGTAAATACGGCGCTGGAAGAAGATTCTCCCCTTGATATTTCACCCGTTTAACCGCACATGCGCTTGTGGAAGCACCGAAAAAATTGCTTTCAGTGGTTTTTTTCGGTCCGCGAGCCCGGCGTGCGTGGCACCGCCAGCTTATTACGAGTAAAATCGGCGTTCTAAAATCGGTAAAAGATGCGCCTGCATCGAAGGAGTTTTTGTGAATAATATGTTTTCCAAATCGGCCATCTGGGTTGTCGTTGCACTGCTGTTATTCATGCTGTTCAAGAATTTCGACACACAGAGCGTGTCCGGCGGCGTTAAACCGATTGCCTATTCGGACCTGATCGACGAGGTCAAAGGCCACCGCATCAAGGAAGTCGTGATCGAAGGTTCGGTCATTACGGCCACCCGCAGCGACGACACCAAGGTACGCACCACTGCCACCGGCCTGGACAAGGGCCTGGTCGGCGACCTGGTTGCCAACAGCGTCCACTTCGACGTCAAGCCGGCAGAAGAGCCAGGCATCTTGCAAACCATCTTCATTTCGTGGTTCCCGATGCTGCTGCTGATCGGCGTGTGGGTGTTTTTCATGCGTCAAATGCAAGGCGGCGGCAAGGGCGGGGCGTTCTCGTTCGGCAAGTCGAAAGCCCGCATGATGGATGAAACCAACAATACCGTCACCTTTGCCGACGTTGCCGGCTGCGACGAGGCCAAGGAAGAAGTCAACGAAATCGTCGACTTCCTCAAGGACCCCACCAAATTCCAGAAGCTGGGCGGACGCATTCCGCGCGGCGTGCTGATGGTCGGCCCTCCGGGCACCGGTAAAACCTTGCTCGCGCGCGCCATTGCCGGCGAAGCCAAAGTACCGTTCTTCTCGATTTCCGGTTCCGACTTCGTGGAAATGTTCGTCGGCGTGGGCGCAAGCCGCGTGCGCGACATGTTTGAAAACGCCAAGAAACACTCGCCGTGCATCATCTTCATCGACGAGATCGACGCAGTCGGTCGCCATCGCGGCGCCGGCATGGGCGGCGGTAACGACGAGCGCGAACAGACGCTCAATCAATTGCTGGTCGAAATGGACGGCTTTGAGGCCAGCTCGGGCGTGATCGTGGTCGCGGCCACCAACCGTGCCGACGTGCTCGACAAGGCGCTGCTGCGTCCGGGCCGTTTTGACCGCCAGGTGATGGTGGGGCTGCCGGATATCCGCGGCCGCGAGCAAATTCTTAATGTGCACATGCGCAAAGTGCCTATCGCCACCGACGTCAAGGCCGACATCCTGGCCCGCGGCACGCCTGGCTTCTCGGGCGCCGACCTGGCCAACCTGGTCAACGAGGCAGCGCTGTTTGCCGCGCGCCGCAGCAAGCGTTTGGTCGAAATGGCCGACTTCGAAGATGCCAAGGACAAGATCTACATGGGGCCTGAGCGCAAATCGATGGTCATGCGCGAAGAAGAGCGCCGCAACACCGCTTACCACGAGTCCGGCCACGCCGTCATCGCCAAGCTGTTGCCGAAAGCCGATCCAGTGCACAAGGTCACCATCATGCCGCGCGGCTGGGCTTTGGGCCTGACCTGGCAGCTGCCTGAGCACGATGCGCTGTCCGGCTACAAGGACAAGATGCTCGAAGAAATTTCGATCCTGTTTGGCGGTCGTATTGCGGAAGAAATTTTCGTCGGCCAGATGTCGACCGGGGCGTCGAACGACTTTTCGCGCGCCACCAAGCTGGCCCGCTCGATGGTCACCCGCTTCGGCATGAGCGACAGCATGGGCGTGATGGTGTACGAAGACAGCGAGAATGAAGGCTTCTTCGGCGGCGCCACCAAGACCATTTCGGAAGCGACCCAGCAGAAAGTGGACGCCGAAATTCGCGCCATTCTCGACACCCAGTACGCGCTGGCGCGTCGCCTGCTCGAAGAAAACCGCGACAAGGTCGAAAAAATGACCAAGGCGCTGCTCGACTGGGAAACCATCGACGCCGATCAGGTCAACGACATCATGGCCGGCAACGACCCGCGCGCACCGAAGGCCGGAGCGCCGACCAAGCGGCCATCGTCGGGCGACAGCGGTTCGGACGGCGTCTCGCCGAGCGCAACCGCACCAGCCTGATCAAGGCAGGCCGACGACGTATAATGCCGCTCAGGCAACAACTGAGCGGCATTTTTATTACTAAATACATCGTCCCTGCGAAGGCGGGGACCCATAGCACATCGGCTCCGCTCTACATCGGAATCTGGCCGCAGGTGCCATGGGTCCTCGCCTTCGCAAGGACGGCGGAGCACCATGCGACAATATTTGCAATGCGGCCGATTCGGCCTTTCCCTTGAGAAGTCACCGTTGGTGATGGGCATCCTGAACGTGACGCCGGACTCGTTTTCCGACGGCGGCCGTTTTCAGTCGCTCGAATTTGCCTTTTCGCGGGCCGAGGAAATGATCACCGAAGGCGTCGACATGATCGACGTGGGCGGCGAATCGAGCCGTCCCGGCGCCCCGGCCTTGTCGCTCAGCGATGAACTGAGCCGCGTGATGCCGGTGTTGTACGCCTTGCGCGACCTGGGCAAGCCCTTGTCGGTCGACACCTACAAGCCCGACGTGATGCGCGAAGCGATCCTGGCCGGCGTGGACATGATCAACGACATCAACGGTTTTCGCGCGCCAGGTGCGCTCGACGCGGTGGCCGCCAGCGACTGCGCGCTGTGCGTGATGCACATGCAAGGCACGCCGCAAGACATGCAGCAGCAGCCCGCGTATGCTGACGTGGTCGGCGACGTGATCGCCTTCCTGCAGCAGCGGGTGGACACAATGACGGCAGCGGGCATCGCGCGCGAACGCATTTGCATCGACCCCGGCTTCGGTTTTGGCAAGACTGTCGATCACAACTATGCTTTATTGCGCAACATTGGCAGAATACAGCAAGAGCTGGGCTTGCCGGTGCTGGCCGGCGTATCGCGCAAGTCGATGATAGGCGCCATCACCGGCAAGCCGGTCGAGCAGCGACTGGCCGGCAACCTGGCTGGCGCATTGGCTGCGATAGCGCATGGCGCCCGGATCGTTCGCGTTCATGATGTAGTCGAAACAGTAGATGCAGTGAAAGTGTGGCAAGCTGCCACCAACGATTAATTTCTCACAGAAGAGCAGATATGGCACGCAAATATTTCGGTACAGATGGCATCCGCGGCCTCGTTGGCGTCGCGCCTATCACCCCTGACTTCGTCATGCGCCTGGGCCACGCGGCCGGCAAAGTGCTGGCCAAGACCGCCAACGCCGCGTCCGGCCGCCCGACCGTGCTGATCGGCAAGGACACGCGCATTTCCGGCTACATGCTGGAATCGGCACTGGAAGCGGGCTTTAACGCCGCCGGCGTGGACGTGCTGCTGGCCGGCCCGACGCCGACCCCGGCAGTGGCCTATCTGACGCGCGCGCTGCGCTTGTCGGCCGGCGTGGTCATTTCCGCCTCGCACAACCCGTTCCACGACAACGGCATCAAGTTCTTTTCGGAGCACGGCACCAAGCTGCCAGACACCGTCGAGCACGAAATCGAAGAAATGATTGACCAGCCGATGACTTGCGTGGCGCCGGAAAAAATGGGCCGCGCCAAGCGCTTGCAGCATTCGCAGGGCCGCTACATCGAGTTTTGCAAGAGCACCTTCCCGAACGAACTGGACCTGCGTGGCCTGCGCATCGTCGTCGATTGCGCGCACGGCGCCGCCTACGACATCGCGCCGCACGTGTTCCACGAACTGGGCGCGGAAGTGATCGCGATCGGCGCCTCGCCGGACGGCTTTAACATCAACGCCGGCTTTGGCGCGACCGCGCCCAAGGCCATGTCGGCCGCCGTGCTCGAGCACCGCGCCGACCTGGGCATCGCGCTTGACGGTGATGCCGACCGCCTGGTCATGTGCGACAACAAGGGCCGCGTCTACAATGGCGACGAGCTGCTCTACATCATGGTGCGCGACCGCATGACGACCGGCCCGGTGGCTGGCGCCGTCGGCACCTTGATGACCAACATGGCGCTCGAAGTGGCGTTCAAGGAAATGGGCATTGGTTTTGCGCGTGCCAAGGTGGGCGACCGCTACGTGCTGGAAGTGATGCAGGAAAATGGCTGGCTGTTCGGCGGCGAGGGTTCCGGCCATTTGCTGGCACTGGACAAGCACACCACTGGCGACGGCATCGTGTCCGCGCTGCAAGTGCTGTCGGCGCTCAAGCGCAGCGGCAAGGCCTTGGATGAGTGCTGCGCCGAGCTGACGCTGTTCCCTCAGACACTGATCAACGTGAAGGTGCCGGCCGGCTTCGACTGGACCAAGAATGTGGCGATGGTTGCCGAAAAAGAAGCCGTCGAAAAAGAGCTGGGTGACGCGGGCAGGGTGCTGATCCGCGCCTCAGGCACGGAACCGCTGATCCGCGTGATGGTGGAAGCGAAAAATGCCGTCATGGCCGAGTCGACTGCGCGCCGCATTGCTGACAAGGTTAGCGCCTAAGTGAACGGTGAGGGGAGCAGC
>JAZJXM010000015.1:0-145476 GCA_040390915.1 Pseudomonadota bacterium | reverse complement strand
GCCGGCACGCACGGCAAGACCACCACCTCGGCCATGCTGGCCTGGATCCTGGAAGACGCCGGCTATTCGCCGGGCTTTTTGATCGGCGGCGTGCCACTGAACTTCGGTATCTCGGCGCGCCTGTCGGGCGCTGTCGATTCCGATTTCTTCGTCATTGAAGCGGACGAATACGATACTGCCTTCTTCGACAAGCGCAGCAAGTTCGTGCACTACCACGCCAAGACGGCGGTGATGAACAACCTCGAATACGATCATGCCGACATTTTCCCGGACATCGGCGCCATCGAAACCCAGTTCCACCACCTGGTGCGCACCGTGCCCGGCGTTGGACGCCTGATCGTCAATGGCGACGAAGCGTCGCTGGCACGGGTGCTCAAGCGCGGCTGCTGGAGCGAAAAGGAAACCTTCGGCGTGTCCGATGGCGTCAGCTGGACCCTGGTCGAGCATCCCGGCGGCAGCTTCGACGTCGTGTTTGGCGGCGCCACGGTGGCCACGGTCAACTGGAACCTGACCGGCAAACATAACCGTTTCAACGCGCTGGCCGCGATTGCCGCCGCGCGCAACGTCGGCGTGCCGATCGCGCAGGCGGCCGAATCGCTGGCGCGCTTCGAAAACGTCAAGCGCCGCATGGAAGTGCGCGGCGTGGTGGGCGGCGTAACCGTCTACGACGACTTAGCCCACCATCCGACCGCAATCGCCACCACCGTCGGCGGCCTGCGCCAGAAGCTGGGCAGCGGGCGTATCCTGGCCGTGCTGGAACCGCGTTCGAACACCATGAAGCTGGGCGCGATGAAGGATGCCTTGCCGGGCAGCCTGCGCGACGCCGACCTGGTATTTGGCTTTGGCAGCCAGCAAGCGCTGGGCTGGAGCCTGGCCGACGCCCTCAAGCCGCTGGGCGACATCGCCCACAGCTTCGACCAGATCGATTTCCTGGTCAAGGCGATCCTGGACGCGGCCAAGCCTGGCGACCATATCCTGGTCATGAGCAACGGCGGCTTCGGCGGCGTGCACCAGAAACTGCTGGAAGGCCTGGCCAAATGATCTTGTATCTGCACGGTTTCCGTTCTTCGCCCAAGTCCTTCAAGGCGCGCATGGTGGGGGTGCGCATGCTGGAAAATGGCGTGGCCGACGACTTGCAGTGCCCGCAGTTGCCGGCCTCGCCCAGCGCCGCTATTGCACTGGCGCTCAAACTGGTGGAAGGCGTACCGCCGGCGAAGCTGTCCATCATTGGCTCCTCGCTGGGCGGCTATTACGCAACCTACCTGGCCGAGCGCCTGGGCTGCCGCGCGGTGCTGCTCAATCCGGCCATTGTGCCGCTCAAGGACCTGGACCAGCACGTCGGCGTGACTACCCAATACCATTCGGATGAACCATTCGAGTTCAAGCGCGAATACGTGGACCAACTGCGCGCGCTGGCAGTGACCGGCATCACGCGCCCGGAACGCTATTTCCTGCTGGCCGCGACCGGCGACGAAGTGCTCGACTACCGCGACATGGTGGCCCACTACCCGGGCGCGCGCCAGCACATCATCGAAGGCAGCGACCATGGCATCAGCGAATTTGCGCAGTACGTGGACCAAGTATTGGCGTTTTGCCAGTGAAGGTCGCCCTGTGGCATGCGCACGTAAACGCGCTGGGCGCGCCCGACGCGATGCGCGCCTGGCTGACCGCGAGCGGTTCGCTCACTGCCCGCCTGACCGCGCATAGCAGCGCGTTTCGCGTTCAGCGGCTGCACCAGCGCACCGCGCTGTGCCTGTTCGACGAGGCGCGCGCGATCGGCATGGCGCGCCCGGGCCGGGTGTGGGAACGCGAAGTGCTGCTGCGCTGCGACGGCGCGCCGGTGGTGTTTGCGCACACGGTGGTGCCGATGTCGGCCACGGCCAGCGACTGGCCGCTGTTTAGCGCGCTGGGCGAGCGTTCGCTGGGGAGTACACTGTTTTACGATCCGCTGGTCCAACGCGGCGAACTGCAATTTGCGCGCATTCGCGCTGGCCACCCGCTGATGCAGCGCGCACGGGCGGCGCTGGGGGCGGGCGAGCACACAATTTTATATGCGCGGCGCTGTCTGTATCGCCGCCATCGGGGAACGCTGCTGGTGACCGAGGTCTTTTTGCCCCCGGTACTGGATCTGGCGTCACGCACAACTCACAATACTAAGTAAATATGAATCTATTTTTCGAAGAATCCGGCGATTTCAAGGTCGGCAGCGTGCTGTCGCAAGCAGGCGAGGCCTATCAGGTCGAAATGCCAAGCGGTAAACGCACCAAGGTCAAGGTCAAGGACGTGCTGGTCCAGTACGAAAAGCCGGCGCCGCAGGAGTTGCTGGACGCGGCCAAGGCGATCGCCGCGGCCGTCGATTTTGAATTTTTGTGGGAAGTGGCCGGCCAGGACGAATTTGGCTTTGTCGAACTGGGCGCCGAATATTTCGGCCACGCGCCGCTGCCGGCCGAAGCGGCCGGCCTGATCCTGGCGCTGCATGGCGCGCCGATCTACTTCTATAAAAAGGGCCGCGGGCGCTACAAGGCCGCGCCCGAAGCATCGCTGCGCGCCGCGCAAGCGGGCATCGAAAAGAAAAAACAGCAGGCGCTGGTGCAGGACGCTTACGTCGACGAGCTGAAAGCGAACCAGCTGCCGGCGGCGATGGCGCCGCTGGTGCAGCAGCTGCTGTTCAAGCCGGACAAGAACACCATCGAATACAAGGCGCTGGAAGCGGCCTGCAACGAGCTGCACACGACGCCGCCGCGCCTGCTGCTCGCCTGCGGCGGCATCGCCTCGCCCAAGGCGCTGCACATGGCGCGCTTCCTGTTCGAGAATTTCCCGCGCGGCGCCGGTTTCCCCAGCGTGCCGGTGCCGGCCACCCCAAGCGGCTTGCCGCTGGCGGCAGTGGCGGCGTTCTCGATCGATGACGTGACCACCACTGAAATCGACGATGCGTTCTCGGTCGTGATACTGGCCGATGGCATGCTGCAGGTCGGCATCCACATCGCCGCGCCTGGCCTTGGCATCCGGCCCGACGACGCGGTCGACAAGATGGCGCGCAGCCGCATGTCGACCGTGTACATGCCGGGCGACAAGATCACCATGCTGCCCGACGAGGTGGTCAACGCCTTCACACTGGCCGAAGGCAAGACTTGCCCGGCGCTGTCGCTGTACGCTACGCTCAACCCGGCCGACTGGAGCGTCATCGCCACCACCACGCGCGCCGAGATGGTGCCAATCCAGAGCAATCTGCGCCACAACGACCTCGATGCGCTGGTCAACGAAGAAACCCTGGCCAGCGGCGAGGGCGAGTATCCGCACAAGGCCGAGCTGGCGCATCTGTGGCAATGGGCCCAGCAGCTTGAAGCGGGGCGCATGGTCAAGCGTGAAGCGTTTGGCCTGAAGCCGGAACAGAACAACCGCGTCGATTTCAACTTCTACGTGGACGACGACGTGGTGTCGGTGGTGCGCCGCAAGCGCGGTGCGCCGCTCGACAAGATCGTGGCCGAGCTGATGATTTTCGCCAACAGCACCTGGGGCAAGCTGATGCACGACACGGGCGTGCCCGGCATCTACCGTTCGCAAGGCGCCGGCAGCGGCGCCGGCTGGGCCGCCAAGATGCAGGTGCGCATGGTCACCCACGCGGCGCCGCACCAGGGCCTGGGCGTGGACCAGTACGCATGGAGCACCTCGCCCTTGCGCCGCTACACCGACCTGGTCAACCAGTGGCAGATCCTGGCCTGCGCCGAGCACGGCGTGACCGCGCCGCTGGTGGCGCCGTTCAAGCCGCGCGACGCCAACCTGTTCGCGATCGTGTCGGCGTTCGACGCCGCCTACGCCGCCTACAACGACCATCAGCAGAACATGGAACGTTACTGGTGCTTGCGCTGGCTGGGCCAGGCCGGCGCCGGCCAGGTCGAAGCGGTGGTGCTCAAGGATGAAGTGTTGCGCCTGGTCGACATTCCGCTGATCATCCGCCTGCCGGGCATGCCGGCGGTGGCACGCGGGGCCCAGGTCAAGCTCGACATCCTGCGCTGGGACGAAGTCGACCTGACCATCGAAGCGCGCCTGCTGGAAATTCCAACGACGGCAGCCGTGGCTGCCGACGCCGACCTGGACTACGAGGAAGACGAGGCCGACAGCGGCCAGGCGGCAGTGCAGGAAGTGGTTGAAGCGGAAGGTGTTGTCGCCGTTGTAACGCC
This sequence comes from Pseudomonadota bacterium, assembly GCA_040390915.1. GTDB lineage: Bacteria > Pseudomonadota > Gammaproteobacteria > Burkholderiales > Burkholderiaceae_D > Telluria_A. The sequence continues at coordinate 141,295 of JAZJXM010000015.1, read as the reverse complement.
TGAACCAGAGGCCACGTAGTGCTTCAAAGAATGTAGAATGGCCGTTCTTTGAATCAAAGCCGGTCGCCTTTACGCGTGAAGATTTTCAGCCAACTCAGTCCGCTCAGCATCGCCGTCGCCGTATCCGTCATGGCCCATGGCGCATTGCTGGCGGTACGCTTCGCCGCGCCGGACGCGTTCCATTTCAAGCCATCCGACCCTGGCCTGGAAGTGATCTTGGTCAACGCCAAGCATGCGCGCGCGCCGCTCAAGGCCGAGGTACTGGCGCAGGCCGATCTCGATGGCGGCGGCAATGCCGACAAAGGCCGCTCCAAGTCGCCGCTGCCTGATTTGCACCGGACCGAAACCGGCGACAGCCTGAAGGCAATCCAGAAGCGCGCGGCCGACCTGGAAGAGTATCAAAAGAGCCTGGTGACCAGTGCCAGCCACTCGCCCTACAAAGCGCCCCCGATCAAGCAGTACGACAAGCTCGATCCGAATCGCACCGGCACCGACATCATTGAGACCAGCAAGGCCATCGCGCGCAAGGAAGCGGAAATCTTCAACCGCATCGAAGACGAGAACGAGCGGCCGCACAAGAGCACCTTCAGCCCCAAGGCGCTGGGCGTCAAATACGCCCAGTACTACAGTGAAATGGCGCATCGGATCGAGGAAGTCGGCACGCTCAATTTCCCTCAGAAAGACGGCAGGAAGATGTATGGCCAGGTCGTCATTTCGATTCCCGTGTTTCAGGATGGCGCCATCTATGACAAGGAAGGCGGCATCACGGTCGAAAAGAGTTCGGGCAATGCTGCGCTGGACAAGGCGGCCGTAGCGATCGTGCGCCGTTCCGCGCCATTTGGCCGCTTTCCGCCCAAGATGATGTCCTCGCGTGAGGGCGGTGAAGTGTTTGTGATTGTCTGTGCATTCAACTTCGCCCGTAACAACAAGCTGGAAGCGGAGATTGGCGGCGCCAAGTGACTGAGCGCTATTGTGTGATCGGCAACCCTATCGCCCACAGCAAGTCGCCCGAGATCCACGCCGCCTTCGCGCTGCAGACTGGCCAGGACCTGGTCTATGAACGCTGCCTGGCGCCGCTGGACGGTTTTGCCGCCACCGTCGCTGCCCTGGTGGCTACCGGCTGCAAGGGCGCCAACGTGACGGTGCCGTTCAAGCTGGACGCGGCCGCCATCGCCAGCACGCTGTCAAGCCGCGCCGAAGCGGCCGGCGCGGTCAACACGCTCAGCTTCGTGGACGGGCGCATCGTGGGCGACAACACCGATGGCGCCGGCCTGGTCAACGACATCACCGGCAACGCCGGCGTCGCCATCACAGGCCGGCGCGTACTGCTGCTGGGCGCGGGTGGCGCCGCGCGCGGCGTGATTCTACCGCTGCTGGGCCAGTCCCCGCGCGAACTGGTGATCGCCAACCGCACCCGCGCCAGCGCCGACGCGCTGGTGGCGCGCTTCGCACAGCCGGGACGGCTGCTCTTGGCGTGCGAATTTCTGGAACTGGATGGCCAGTTTGACCTGGTCATCAACGCCACCTCGGCCAGCCTGGCCGGCGCCATGCCGCCCTTGCCGGCGCACATATTTGCCCCGGGGGCGCTGGCATTGGATATGATGTACGGCAACAAACCGACCCTGTTCATGGACTTTGCCACCGGCTGCGGCGCGCGCGCGCGCGACGGCCTGGGCATGCTGGTGGAGCAGGCGGCCGAAGCGTTCGCCCTGTGGCGCGGCGTGCGGCCGCACACGGCAACCCTACTCGACCGCATGCGCACCACCTTATGACGACTTCCCGCAAGACCAAATCCCGCATCAAATGGCTATTTCTGGGCCCGCTGCTGATCGTGTTGCTGGTGCAGCTGTATTTCTTTGCGATGGTGTGCTGGTATTCCCAGTTCAATCCGCGCATGACCAGCATGATGCACATGCAGCTGTCGGCGCTGCGCGAGCAGAACCCGAACGCCACGCTGGAACAGCAGTGGGTGCCGTACAAAGCCATTTCGAACAACCTCAAGCGCGCAGTGATCGCCTCCGAGGATGCCAATTTCGCCGACCACGACGGGGTGGACTGGGAAGCGCTGCAAAAGGCCTACGAAAAGAACAACAAGAAGCACAAGGTGGTGGGCGGCGGATCGACCATCACCCAGCAGCTGGCCAAGAATCTGTTCCTGTCCGGTTCGAAGAATTACTTGCGCAAGGGCCAGGAGCTGGTGATCGCCTTCATGCTTGAAACGGTGCTGAGCAAGGAACGCATCCTCGAGCTGTACCTGAACGTGGTCGAATACGGGCGTGGCGTGTTTGGCGCCGAAGCGGCTGCGCGCCATTATTTCCACGTCACCGCGGCCAACCTGGGCACGGCGCAGGCAGCCAAGCTGGCCGTGATGCTGCCCAATCCGCGCTACTACGACCGGCATCGCGAGACCAATTACCTGGCGCGCCGCACCAACCTGATTGTCAACCGGATGAATTCGGCGGAACTGCCATGAACTTGAAGGCGGTGTGGCTCGGGTCGATGCTGCTGGCGGCAGTGGCCATGGCGGCACTGTTGTCGATGAAAACCGAGCGCAACCTGTTTGCCGAAGGCGCGGCCAAGGCCGGCAAGCTGGTGTCCGGCCATGCGCCGCTGACCAGCCAGGGCGGCCCGATGCGCAGCTGTGTCATCAATGGCAAAAAAACCATTTCGAATACCGAATGCAGCGACCAGAACAAGACCAGCAAAGCGATCGTGATTCACGACGCGCGCGGGTTCGAAGCGCCAAAGCAGCCGCCCCAAGCCGCTCCCGACGCCAGCTCCGACAAGTTGACGGACAAAATGATCGAAAAACAGCTTCAGTAAGGCAAATTTATCGATTCGGGGTGGCTTGGTAAATGCCTAACGGGTACACTTGCGCTGTTTTGAATCCCGGCCGAGAAATCGCATGATCAATGTCTTCGTTCTACAAAATGGCCGCCTCAACCAGGTTCCGATCGACAGTCGCGAGGACCTGGAAAATGTTGCGCCGGTCTGGGTCGACCTGACCGACCCGAACGACGACGAGCGCGCCTGGGTCAAAACCATCTACGGCGTGATTTTGCCCGGCGAAGATGAAGTCAAGGATATTGAAGCGTCGGCCCGTTACTACGAAGCGGAAAACGGCGACCTGCACCTGCGCACCGACTTCCTGCTCGAAGAAGACGACGGCCCGTCGCGGGTGATCACGGTGGCCTTCATCCTGGCCAAGAAAATGCTGTTCTCGGTGCACACCGACGACTTGCCGGTGTTCCGCCTGGTGCGCATGCGCGCCCGTTCGCGCCCCGGCTCGATTGCCGACTACATGGACGTGCTGCTGGACCTGTACGCCACCGACGCCGAGTATTCGGCGGACGCGCTCGAAGGCATCTACCAGGACCTGGAAGAAGTCAGCCGCCGCGTGCTGCAGAAAGAATTTACCGACCAGGACGCTGCGGCGGCCCTGAATGCCATCGCCCGGGAGGAGGATTTGAACGGTCGCATCCGGCGCAACATGATGGATACGCGGCGCGCGGTCAGCTTCTTGATGCGCGGGCGGCTATTGAGCGCCGAGCAGTTCGAGGAGGCGCGCCAGATTTTGCGCGACATCGAATCGCTGGACGGCCACACCTCGTTCCTGTTCGACAAGATCAACTTCCTGATGGACGCCACCGTCGGTTTCATTAACATTAACCAGAATAAGATCATCAAGATCTTCTCGGTGGCCTCGGTCGCGTTCCTGCCGCCGACCCTGATCGCGTCGATCTACGGCATGAACTTCAAGCGCTGGTTCCCGGAGTTGGACTGGGCGCTCGGTTACCCGTTCGCGCTGGCGCTGATGATCACCTCGGCCATCGCACCGTTCCTGTATTTCCGGCATCGGGGCTGGCTCAAATAAATCGCGCGAAATAAAATTTCAAAATTGCTAATGCAGTGAAATTTTATTTCTTGTCGGTCGGAGGCTTTTTCGCCTCGACTGGCTGTTCGTCACCCGATTTGCGCATTTTCGACGCGTCCGGCTCCGGTCCTTCATTGCAAATGTAGTTGCACACTTCTTTGTCTTTGGTTTCCGACATGCACCTCTTGTAGCATCGCTTGGGATCGAAGTCGTCGTCTGCAAAAGCCGCGCTGGACGTGAAGACGGCGATGGCGGCGAACATGGCCAGGTAGTTGTTCATCAGATCTTGCTCCAAGAAACCTCGCCCTTCAGGGCGGGGAGTGAAAGGAGCCGACTGCAAAGCAGTCGGTGCTTTGACTGTGTGCGTGAACTAAAGTCGGCTGTATTTGTCAAACATGTATGAATCTCGTCTACCGCTACCGCGTAAAGTCGCTCAATGGTCTGCTTGATCGGCAGGCCAAGGCGGTCAACTTTGTATGGAACTATTGCAATGACCGGCAAAAGGACGCGCTGCGATTCAACCGCAAATGGCACAGCGGCTTCGACCTGATCAAGCTCACCACTGGCGCCAGCAAGGAACTTGGGCTGCACTCTGGAACGATTAACGACGTGTGCCAGCAATATGCCAAATCGCGCTCCCAGTCGCGTCGTCCATGGCTGCGTTACCGCGGCAAAAAATCCTTGGGCTGGGTGCCGTTGAAAGGTCGTGAACTGAAACGGCACGGCGATGCGTTCCGGTTTGCCGGAAATACCTTCCGCGTATTCCTGTCTCGCCCGCTGCCCGAAGGGAAAATCACCGATGGCACCAATTTCTCGCGTGACCGGCGCAGCAATTGGTTTCTCAATATTTGCATTGAGGTGGCGGAGGCGCCATTGCAGGCGGTGGAATTTGGCGTGGGCATCGACTTGGGTCTGAAGGACCTTGCCACGTTGAGCAGTGGCCGCAAAATCGATGCCCCCCACTTTTACCGCAAGGAGGAGGCGGCGTTGGCGCTTGCGCAGCGTGCGCACAAGCCCAGGCGTGTCAAGGCGATCCATGCCAAGATCGCCAACCGGCGCCGGGACCTTTTGCATAACGCGACAAGCGAGATCGTTGCCGCGTTCGACCATATTTTTGTCGGCAATATCAATGCCGCCGGCCTTGCCAAAACCAGCATGGCAAAGTCCGTCTACGATGTGAGCTGGTCTACTTTTCGAAACCAGTTGCGATACAAGGCTATTAAGCATGGCGCGCGGTACGGAGAGGTCGACGAACGGTTTACCACCCAGATCTGTTCTTGTTGCGGCGCCTTGCCCGACTCGAGGCCGAAAGGTATCGCAGACCTTGGAGTAAGAGAATGGACCTGCAGTGATTGCGGCGCTCAACATAATCGTGATCTCAATGCAGCAAGAAACATTCTCCGTCGCGGACGTGCGACGCTAGGTGTAGGAATCCCCGTCCTTTAGGGGGAGGACGTCAAAGTTTGGTCTCGAATTTCACACTCAGTTTGTTGTACTTTCTGGTGTCGCTATATTGGCGCACCAGCTGATCGTCCACGCCATATTCGTCGATCTGCTGCGGCGTGCCGGACGCGCGCTTATTGAAGCTGAAGACCAAGCGCCGGTCCTTGCTGATGGTCCATTTGGCGCTGGTGTCCAGATCGAAGCGGCGTGCAATGAACACCCGTTCGGACAGGCTGGTGCGGGTCCAAGCCTCAGGCGTCCAGTTGGCGTCGATATCGAATTTGAGCGGTGCGTCTTGCATGGCATAGCTGGCGCCCAGTTTGGCCGTCCACGGGGTTTGCTTGTCGAGCCGGTTATCCGGTCCCGGCAAGCTGGCCACGCTGGAGCGCGCCAGTCCGATGGCACTGCGCAGCGTCACTTTGGGCGCGCTCTTGGCCAAGTCGCGCACTGCGAGGTCCATTTCCAGATTGATGCCGCTGGTATGCGCATCGCCCAAATTGACGGGGCGTGACACGTAACGCGGCGCGCTCGACCAGGGCACGTCATCGAGCGTGATGGCGCTGCCGATTTTGCCCGTGATCTGGCGCGTGAACAATTCGAGCGTGATTTGGCTGTCCGCACCCAGGCCATGCTCGTACGAGACATTCAAGCCGATTGCGCGTTCCGGCCTCAGGCCCGGATTGCCGGAGCTGTCGGCGTTATCGATTGTGTTCGGACCGCACACGCCATTGGCCGCGCACGGTGCCAGCGGATTGACTTGCGGGCGCAGCGTGAAATCACTGTCCTGGGGCGCCTTGAAACTGCGGGCCAGGCTGAAACGCATCTGGCGCCGTGCGTCCTGTCCGCCAATTTGCCTGGACAGGTGCAGCGATGGCGACCATAACTGAAAACTGGTGCGCGCGCGATACAGCGCTTCGTTGATATCGATGCTGGTGTGCTGGGCGGACATGCCACCGTTCAGGGCCCAGTCGTCGTTGATGCGCCATTCATCCTGCACATGCCAGCGCAGGTGCTGGCTGACCGCGGCGCGGTGCGTTCCCTGCGCCAGCAGTGCGGTGTCGGGCACGCCGTCGATGCGGTAGCCGTAGTCCACGTCCGAGGCGCTGCGCCGCACATTGGCACCGGTCTTGAGCGTGTGGCCGCCATCTATACTCAACTTGTAGGCCGCGTCGACACTATTGCTATGCCCTTCGGTGCGCGAGCTGCTGTTGCGCAGGGTGCTCGGTTGCGCGCCGCTGGCGTCGACGCGCGCCGTATCCGTGTCCATGCGCGACAGATTGGTCCGCACCGACAAGTCGAGCTGGCTTTGCTTGCTGGGCTTGAAGCTCCACTTGAGCGGCATGGCAAATATCGCCAGCGATGACGTGGACTGCTGGTGCACGTCCAGGGCCGTGCCGTCGGTCCAGCGGCGCGACTCGTCCTGATCGGACGGGCCCCTCATGCCAAAAAACTGGGGCGACAGCGTGACCGTTTCAGCGCTGGTGCGTTGCCAGGTGACGTTGCCGCTGGCTACCAGGCTGGGCGAGCGCGAATGGCCGCTGATGAGGGTTAGCGACTGTTGCTGTTCGGCCTGCCCGGCCTCGGCCAGCGTCTGCCTGATGCGGGTGTCGGTGACGCCCGTCGACTGACTGGCGGAGAGTTCGACGTTGAAACGCAGCGGCGAGCCTTCCGTGCTTTGATTGTGCGACAGCGAGATATTCACGCCAGGCTTGCCGGCGCTGCTGCTGACGGTCGTGCCAAGCTGTGTAGCGGTCTTGCGCACCGTCTTGCGAGTGACGATGTTGATGGTGCCGGCGATGCCGAACGGGCCGTATTCGGCGACGCTCGATTTGACGATTTCAACCTTCTCGACGTGCACGACATCGAGCTGGCTGGGGTCTTGGCCGGCCATCGGGCGCTGGCCATCGACCAGCACCTGTGTGTAGCCGGGCATATTGAGCAGGCCAATGCGGCCGTCGCCGCTGACCGTGACGGCCGGTTCGCGCTTGAGCAGTTCTTCGACGGTGCGCACGCCGCTTTCCTCGATGCGCTTGCGGCCGATGATGATTTTCCCGGCCACCAGCTCGCGCCGCGCCTGGGTGTCTGTCAGGCTTGCGTTGACTTCAACTTGCGCAGGAGGCGCAGTCTTGACCGTTTCTTGCGCCTGCCCGGGCAGGGCCTGGCACGCCATGGCGGCGATGGCCAGGCGGAGATACTGTAATTTCACGTGATGCCGCTTCCACTTTGCTTGACTTGGTCAGAAGGTGGCGACGATACCGAGTGTTGCCGGCGTTGTCAATAAACAATTATTTCAATTGGGAAAAATATAGGTGGCCAGCGGCTGCGATATCGTGGTTGTAAAAGGTGGCATTTGGATTCAAAATGAAACCTACGCATGAAGAGGGGGTACTTATGTCTACCGCGCTGAAGTTGTCGGACGATCTTGTCGAAATGGCCAAGCCACACGCGGCTGCCGAGCACCGTTCCGTCCCCAAGCAAATTGAATATTGGGCGCGCCTTGGCAAGGCAGTCGATGAAAACCCGGGGTTGCCGCTGCAATTCATTAAAGATACGCTGTTGGCGGCGCAGGAAGCAAAAGCCGGGCAGCTTGCGCCGTACCAGTTCGGGACGTGACTGTGCTGGCGGTGCTTGTTACGCCGACCTTTGCCAGGGCTGCAAAGAAATTGCACGCCAAGGAAAAGGACGTTGTTGACAAGGCTGTCCGTACCATTGCTGGTAACCCGACGTTGGGGGAAGAAAAGAAGGGCGATTTGGCTGGAATTTTTGTCTACAAATTCAAGATCAACAAGCAAGAGGTGTTGCTTGCCTATCGGCTTGAACCGGACAAATTCGCGCCTTTATCGGTACAACTGCTCAGTATTGGCGCGCATGAAAATTTTTATGCTGAACTGAAGCGGTGAGAACGAAGGCTGACACGCCATCGAAGTAACGGAACAGCAATTAATTGCCGTCCGTTTGCTTGAACAATTACTACGAACTTATTTCAAGCGCGCGAACACGCGCTTGGCGGCGGCGATGGTCTCGGCGATCACCGCATCATCGTGCTGGGCCGATACGAAGCCCGCTTCGAACGCGGCCGGTGCGAAATACACGCCTTCGTCCAGCATCGCGTGGAAAAACGCGTTGAAACGCGTCTTGTCGCCCGCCATCATCTCGGCGTAACTGGTCGGCACGTCTTCACTGAAATAGATGCCGAACATGCCGCCCACCGAATCGGCGCAGAACGTCACGCCCGCTTCCTTGGCCGCCGCCGTCAGCCCGGCCGCCAGCTTGGCGGTCTGGCTAGCTAGTTGCGTGTAGAAGCCTGGTTGCTGGATCAAGCGCAGCGTGGTCATGCCGGCCGCTACCGCCACCGGGTTGCCCGACAGCGTGCCGGCCTGGTAGACGGCGCCGATCGGCGCCATGTTCTGCATCAGGTCGGCGCGCCCGCCGAACGCTGCCACCGGCATGCCGCCGCCGATCACCTTGCCCAGCGCGGTCAGGTCGGGGACGATGTCATACAGTTCCTGGGCGCCGCCCAGGCCGACCCGGAAACCGCACATGACTTCGTCGAAAATGAGAATCGCGCCGTGCTTGGTGCACAGGGCGCGCATGGCGCGCAAGAATTCCGGGGTCGCCTTGATCAAATTCATGTTGCCGGCCACCGGCTCGACGATCACGCAGGCGATGGTGTCGCCCATCGAGGCGAACGCGTCTTCCAGCTGGGCCACGTTGTTGTAGTCCAGCACCAGCGTGTGCTTGACGAAGTCTTCCGGCACGCCGGCCGAGGTCGGGTTGCCGAAGGTGAGCAGGCCGCTGCCGGCCTTGACCAGCAGCGAGTCGGCGTGGCCGTGGTAGCAGCCTTCGAACTTGATGATCTTGTCGCGTCCGGTGGCGCCGCGCGCCAGGCGCAGCGCGCTCATGGTCGCTTCGGTGCCGGACGAGACCAGCCGCACCTGCTCGATCGATGGCACCAGGCGGCAGATTTCTTCGGCCATCAGGATTTCGCCTTCGGTCGGGGCGCCGAACGACAGGCCGCGCGCGGCCGCGTCCTGCACCGCCTTGACCACTTCCGGGTGCGCGTGGCCGACGATGGCCGGGCCCCACGAGCCGATGTAGTCAATATAGCGCTTGCCGTCGGCGTCCCAGAAGTAGGGGCCTTCGGCGCGCGTGATGAAGCGCGGCGTGCCGCCCACCGATTTGAAGGCGCGCACTGGCGAATTGACGCCACCCGGCGTGGTTTTCTGGGCCCGCGTGAACAGGGTGTCGTTGCGCGAAGTGTCGGCAGTGGTCATGGCTGGTTCAATCCGTGAAAAGTATGGGCGAAAAATTTGTTCGGTACCAGCTTGCCCATGCCGAAGCGCTGGGCGCCGGCCAGGGCGCCGGCGGTATAGGCCTGGGCCGCGCGCGCAGCTTCCAGTGGATCGCCGCCGTGCGCCATGAAGGCGGTCAGCGCCGCCGACATGGTGCTGCCGGCGCCCACGAAAGGGCCGGGCAGGTGCTGCCAGTCGAAGGTGGCGATCACGCCTTCCTCGCCGAACAGGGTATTGGTGCGCAGCGCCTGGGCGCTGCCGGTGCCGGTCACCAGTACGTGGGCGCAGCCGCCGCCGGTCAGTTCGGCCACGTCTTCGAGCAGCAGGTCGCCGCCGCCTTCGCGCCAGGTCTCGGCCATGCGCGCCAGTTCCACCTGCGACACCATCAGCACGGTGGCCTGGGGCGCCAGGATCTGGCGGATCGCGCCCAGCATGTCGTCGTCGGCCAGGCCCGAATCGGGCAGGCTGGAACTGAACGGGTCGAGGATGAACGGCAGGTCCGGGTAGTCCGAAATGATCTCGGCGATGGCCGAGGCCTGCTCGATGGACGCCAGCGCGCCGACCTTGAAGGCGGCTACCGGCATGTCTTCGAGCAGCAGGCGGGCCTGGTCGACCAGCCAGTCGGCGTCGATGTCGTACAGGTCTTCGACCCGCGCGCTGTCAGCGATCAAGAGTGCGGTGGTGACCGACAGGCCATGGCAGCCGAGCGCGCCGAAAGCGGCCAGGTCGCATTGGATGCCCTGGGCGCCGACCGGGTCGGAGACCCCGAATGTGAGTATGAGTGGAGATGTTTGGTTTTGCACGACGGCTGGATTAAGATACCTGATTCGGCATTTTACTAGATAGAAGGATAGTCAACGTGAGTAGTCATGAAACAAACGGTAGCGCGCACGCCCCGTGGGAGACCTGGATGTGCTTGATTTGCGGCTGGGTCTACGAGGAAGAACACGGCTTGCCGGACGAGGGCATCGCCCCGGGCACGCGCTGGGCCGACGTCCCGATGAACTGGACCTGCCCCGAGTGCGGCGCCCGCAAGGATGACTTCGAGATGACAGTTATCTAATAGGAACGCAGCGTTTTTAATACATAAGTTGAATGTATGCAACAGGAATCGCACAAGTTGCTTGCCCTATGGTATCGTGCAGCTTCATGCCGTGTAAACCGAATATGACAATGACGACGCAACCGACTGTTTTGAAGATCATGGTCATCGACGACAGCAGCACCATCCGCCGCTCCGCCGAGATCTTTCTCACCCAGGCAGGCTACCAGGTGGTGCTGGCCGACGATGGCTTCGATGCCCTGGCCAAGATCAACGACCATCACCCTTCGCTGGTGTTCTGCGACATCCTGATGCCTCGGCTCGATGGCTATCAGACTTGCGCCCTGATCAAGAAGAGCGCCAAGTTCCACGGCACGCCGGTGGTCATGCTCTCGTCCAAGGACGGCCTGTTCGACCGCGCCCGCGGCGCCATGGTCGGTTCCTCGGCTTACCTTACCAAACCTTTCAGCAAAGACAGCCTGCTGTCGGCTGTGCGCGAGCACACCGCACCTGCAGCGTCCAAATAATCCAGGAGAGCCACGTGGCCATTACCAAAATTCTGATCGTCGACGACTCCCCTACCGAGCGTTACTACTTGACCGACATCCTGGTCAAGAACGGCTTTACCGTGACCACCGCCGACAATGGCGAAGAAGCCTTCCTCAAGATCAAGGCCGACAAGCCGCACCTGATCCTGATGGACGTCGTCATGCCGGGAGCGAACGGCTTCCAGGTCACGCGCGCCATCTCCAAGGACCCGGAACTGGCGGACGTGCCTATCATTATCTGCAGCAGCAAGAACCAGGAAACGGACCGCGTCTGGGGCCTGCGCCAGGGCGCGCGCGAGTACCTGGTCAAGCCGGTCGATCCGGAGCAGCTGCTGGCGAAAATCGCCGCCCTCGGCGCATAAAGCGATGAGCGTCGGCGTCCAGGCTGCACCAGAAAAAACCGTCCAGTCCGATGGGGCAGGACGGCGTACCCGGCTGCGCCAGTACCAGGTGCAGCTGCTCGAACGCATGCAAGCGGCGCGCAACAACGCCGGCGCGCGCATCAACCAGCTGGGCGTGATGATCGGCTCCGAGCGCTTTTTGCTCGACCTGACTCAGGTCGGCGAGATCGTGCCGGTGCCGTCGGTGACGGTGGTGCCATTGACCCAGCCCTGGTACCTGGGCCTGGCCAATATCCGCGGCAATTTGATCAGCGTGATCGACCTTGGGCGCTACCAGGCCCAGGGCGAAACGGCGATCGGCTCGGACAGCCGGGTGGTGACCTTCGCCGGTCACCTGGGCTTTAACTGCGGTTTGCTGGTGTCGCGCGTGTATGGTTTGCGCCACGCGGGCGACATGACGGTCAACGGCGACCGGCTCACGGACGCCGACGCCAACGAATGGGCGCCGCTCGACCTGGCGGCGCTGGTAAGCGATACACGGTTTTTACACGTCGGATTTTAAGCCACGCCACAAGTGGCCATGTATACCTTTGGGATTGGGAGCTGTAATGGGATTTGCTTGGAAAAGTTCGTTTGGTTTTGGAGCCAAGGGCGACGACAACGTGGGCGTGTTGGCGGCCCCTGACACCGAATTCGGTCCCGAGGTATTGATGCCTTCGGCGGCTGACGAAGCGCATGCGGAAGGCTTTTCGGCAGTGCCGGACGCGCCGGCCGACGGCGCTGGCGAATTCCTGGGCGGCGATGGCGGCCAGCTCGCCAAGCAGGACGAGATCAGCGATGAGCCGGAAACCCAGATGGTGCTGCCGTTCATCGGCCACCTCTCGCTCGGGCGCCAGCAGCGCATTCTGATGGGCGTGGCCGCCGGCGGCATCGTGGTGATCATCACCGCGCTGGCGATGAATTCGGCCGGCTCGATCAAGTCTTCCAACCAGACCCAGATTGCATCGGATGCACTGATGCACTCGCAGCGTATCGGTAAAGCAGCGCCAAACGCGATCCAGGGTAACGAAGAGGCGTTCGTCCAGCTCCAGCAGAGCCGGATCCAGCTGAACAAAGACTTGGACATGATGACCAAGGCCGCTCCGGCCAGCATGACCAAAAAGCTCAACGAGGCCAAGACCAAATGGGTATCGACCGACAATTCGGCCGGCACCATCTTGACCATGCAGAAAGAGCTGACCGCGTTCAAAAAGACCCTCAAGCAGCTCGACGCGCTCTCGCCTGAACTGCTGTCGATGACCGAAGAACTGCTGAACCAGAAGGTCCAGAAGGGCGCCACGCCACGCGAACTGGCCGCCATCGGCCGCCTGACCATGCTGACCCAGCGCATGTCGCGCAGCGCCAGCGAGTTCCTGACCTCGGGCGGTATCCGTCCCGAGACCGCTTTCCAGCTGGGCAAGGATGCGACCACCTTCCGCGCTACCGTTGACGGCTTCCTGAGCGGTAACGAGACCATGCAACTGGGCGCGGTGCGCGACGCCGAAATGCGTTCGCTGCTGGGCGAAATCAAGAACAAGTTCGATACCTACCACGGCTTGATCTACACCTCGGTGCTGGCCAACCTGCCGAAATTCACGGCCGCCAAGGGCGCCGAACTGTCGATTTTCTTCGAGAACGAAGAAATCAAGACTTTGCTCACGGCAGTGCAGGGCGACTTCCGCGCGCAGCAAGACTCGGCCGGTATCTGGCTGTGGCTGACCGCCATTGCGACCGTATTTACCGCGCTGGTGTCGGCGGCAATCGGCAAGATCATGCTGCAAGACTCCCGTACCCGCGCCCGTGCTGCGGAAGGCCGGCGCCAGGAAGCGGACGCGATGCGTCAGCTGGCGCAGACCAAGGAAGAGGAAGCGAAAGCGACCAACGACCAGAATCAGGCCGCTATTTTGCGCCTGATGAACGAACTGCAGGAAGTGGCGGACGGTGACTTGACCGTGCACGCAACGGTGTCGGAAGACATCACCGGCGCGATCGCCGACTCGGTGAACTACACGGTGGAAGAGCTGCGCGGCCTGGTAGAGCGCGTGACCACCACCGCCGAGCAGGTGACGTCGGCATCGACCAACGCCCAGAATATTTCGACCGATCTGCTGTCAGCTACCGAGCAGCAGTCGCGCGAGATTCAGGACGCGTCCGAAACCGTGCTGAAGATGGCAAGCGAAATTACCGACGTATCGAAGTCGGCCAACGAGTCGGCCGAAGTGGCGCGCCAGTCGGTGGCGGCGGCGCACCAGGGTTCGACCGCGGTGGAAAACGCGATCAAGGGCATGCACGAGATTCGCGAGCAGATCCAGGAAACGTCCAAGCGAATCAAGCGTCTGGGTGAATCCTCGCAAGAGATTGGCGAGATCACCGAGCTGATTTCCGACATTACCGAACAGACCAACGTGCTGGCGCTGAACGCGGCAATTCAGGCCGCGTCCGCCGGTGAAGCAGGTCGCGGCTTCTCGGTCGTTGCGGAAGAGGTGCAGCGGCTGGCCGAACGTTCGGCTGGCGCGGCAAAGCAGATCGGCGCGCTGGTGCGTACCATTCAGACCGATACCCACGACGCGGTGGCCGCTATGGAAAAATCGACCCAGGGTGTGGTCGAGGGAGCCAAGCTGTCCGATGCTGCGGGCGCCGCGCTGTCGGACATTTCGCGCGTGTCGAACCGACTGGCAGAACTGATTCAGGGCATCTCGTTCGCAACCGAGTTGCAGGCAACGTCGGCCAACGGCGTGGCGCACAACATTCAGCACATCTTGTCGGTGACCGAGAGTACCCAGGACGGTACGCAGCAAACGGCCAACTCGATTCGCCAACTGACATTGCTGGCGCAGGAACTGAAAAACTCGGTATCGCGATTCCGCGTAACGGCCTGAGCCAGGGCAGCCGATAGAGAACAAGGTAAGCAAAACGATGACTGATTTTTCGCACGCGCCCCAATTTGACACTGGGCCGCTCGGCTGGGTGATGGGCGAAATCCGCGAGGCGCTGGGCAAGTCCGGCGCCGCGTTGAACGACGCTTCCGCCCTGACTGACGACGCCCAGGCAGATTCACTCAAGCATGCGAAAGCATACTTGCACCAGGCCCACGGGGCCTTGCAGATGGTTGACGTGGACGGGGTCGGGGTCATGACCGCGGCCGCCGAACTGGCGCTCGACCGCTTCCGCGACGGCCTGCTCGAATGCAGCGTCGACAACGCGAAGGCAGTTGGCGCGGTGTACCAGGCAGTCATCGAATACCTGGAAGAGCTGCTCTCGGGTGCGCCCCAGCAGCCAGCCCGCTTGTTCCCGTACTACCGCGAATTGCAGGAAAAGTTGAAAGCTGCGCGGATTCATCCGGCCGACCTGTTCTTCCCCGATTTGTCGCTGGTCGCGGTGCTGCCGCAGCACGCGGCCGCTGCCACCAGCCCCGATTACCCGGCTTGCCGCGGGCGCTTCGAAAAAGCGCTGCTACCGTTCCTGAAAAGCCAGGATGGCGCGGCCCAGCAAGCGACCGCGCATGTGATGCAGGAGGCGATCGCCTTGATCGCCGCCGGCCAGAAAGAATCGGCCGCGCGCACCTTCTGGGTCGCCATGCAATGCTTCGCCGAGCTGGTCGCCAATGGCCAGTTGTCGAGCGACCTGTATGTCAAGCAGCTGTTTGGCCTGATCAATCTGCAGATCCGGCGCCTGGCGCAGGGCGAGGGCAGCTTGCCCGAGCCGATGATGCGCGATGCGCTGTTCTTCATCGCCGCCGCCACCAATCCGTCGCCGACTGCCAAGGCTTTGCGCCGCGCCTACCGGGTCGACGACGTGGTGCCATCGAATTACGGTACCAAGCGCTATGGCCGCATCGATGCCGGCGCGCTCAAGACGGCCAAGGAAGCGCTGGCGCGCGCCAAGGTCTCGTGGGACAAGCTGGCCACGGAAGTCGATGCCGCCCACGAACGTGAATTCGAAGAGCAGCTGGCCATCATTGCCGCCGCCAGCGAGCAGCTGGGCGCCCCGGCGCTGGCCAGGCTGCAGCTCGAGATCGTGCATGCGACCAAAAATTCGATTGCCTCCGGACGCAACCAGATGTTCAGCCTGGAGATGGCCACCGCGATGCTGTTCGTCGAGCATGGCCTGGACCAGATCCGCCAGTTGCCGGACGATTTCGATGCGCACGCGGTGCTGGTCGGCCAGCGCCTGCTGGCACTGGCGTCGGGCCAGACGCCGCCTGCCGCACCGGACTGGCAGGGCGACCTGTCGCGCCAGATCCAGCAAGACCATACCGTCGCGGTGCTCGCTGCCGAGATGAAAAACGGCTTGCGCCAGGTTGAAAAGGTGCTTGACGATTACTACGCGGACGGCTCCAAGCGTCCGACCCTGTCCCAGATCGATCCGGTGCTGCACCAGCTGCAAGGCGCGGTTGCGATCCTGGACCAGGAAGACGCCATGCGCGCTGCGCTGCACGTCAAGGAAGCCGTGCGCGCGCTGGCCGCCGCCGAAGGCAATCCGGAACTGGAAGCGGCATCGCTGCAGAACATCGCCCAGAACATCGGCGCGCTGGGCTTCTTCGTCGACATGCTGGCCAAGAATTTCGACGCCGCCAAGGACCGTTTCGCGTTCAAGGAAGGCATGCTGCGCGAAGTGCCGTTTGAAAAGCCGTCCGGCGAAACCCAGTTCGAGCCGGAACCGGTCGTGATCGAGGAAGCGCCTGTGGTAGCGGCGCCGGCCGACGAGCCGATGGCTGTCGTGTCAGCCCCGGCTGCGGCTGCGGCCGCGCCGGCGCCGGTCATGACTGCGCCGCCAGTGCCGGTTGAAGGCGAAGTCGAAGCCGAGCTGCTCGAAATCTTCATCATGGAAGCGCAGGAAGTGCTGGAGCTGGTCACCAGCACCTTGCCGAAACTGAAGAACGATCCGTCGAATCAGGAAACCATCACCGTCGTACGGCGTGCTTTCCACACGCTCAAGGGCAGCGGCCGCATGGTCGGCCTGAACAACTTCGGCGAAGGCGCTGCGTTGGTCGAAAAAGTCATGAACCTGTGGTTGTCGGAAGCGCGCGCGGCGACGCCGGACTTGCTGGCGCTGCTGGGATGGGCCAGTAACGACATGACCGCCTGGGTCGACGAACTGGCCGCCAGCGGCACCTCGGCGCGCACCAGCGACATGCTGGTGGCCAGCGCCACGCGCATGCTCGAAGGCGGCGCCTACAGCATGGAGCCGGTCGCCGCTGCCGCAGTGGTGGAAGAAGTCATCGCTGCACCAGTCGTCGAGCCGGTCATCGAGCTGGTTGCCGAGCCTGAGCCAGAAATCGTGGCCGAAGCGGCGCCGGAAGAGGAAGAGATCATTGCGGCACTGCCGCTGCCGGACGAGCCCGAGCTGGAAATCCTGGCCGAAGTGCCGGTCGAACTGCTGGCCGACGACGAGCCGGAATTGATCGAGATGCCGGAAGTACCGGTAGTGTCCGAGGAAGTCGAGCTTGAAGCGCTGGAGGAACAGCCAGAAGCGCAGCAAGAAGCGCCTGCCGACGACATGCTCGAGATGAGCGAGCCGGAAATCGTGGCGCTGGCAGTCGATGCGCCCGACAACGTCATCGAATTCCCGGGCGGCGCGCGCGGTCCTGCGCCTGCCGACGACAACACCAAGCGCATCGGCGAGCTGGAAATTCCGCTGCCGCTGTATAACATCTACCTGGCTGAAACCGACGAAATCGTGCGCCTGCTGACGCGCGACTTCAGCGAGTGGCGCCATGAGCCGCAGCGCCTGGTCACGCCGGAAGCGTTGAAAGCTGCCCATACGCTGGGCGGCACCTCGGCCACGGTGGGCTTTGCTGCACTGACCGAAATCGCGCATGCGCTCGAAATGGCGCTCGACACGCCGGCGCCGCTGCTCGACGCATCCGAACGCGACCTGCTCGACGAAACGGTCGAATCGGCGCGCGCGATGCTCCAGCAATTTGCATTGGGCGAAATCGCCGCGCACAATCCGGACCTGGTGACGCGCCTGAACGCGCTGCGCCACCGTCTGGTGGAGCAGGAGTCGGCCATCTACCTGGGCGCCGAAAGCGCCAAGCCGGTGGTGACGGAGGAAATCGACGCGTCGATCGAAGCGGCCGATCCGGTGCTCGAACCGATTGACGACGTCGAACTGGAACTGGCGCCGCCTGCCGGCGAAACGGTCGACCCGGTCATCGAAGCGCCGGAACTGGTGGCCGTCGAAGAAGTTCAGGAACCAGAGCTGGTGCCAGAACTCATCAGCGAGCCCGATGCGTTTGCAGCCGAAGTGGCGGCCATCGAGACGGCCATCAGCGACACCATCAGCGACGCCGCGGTGCAAAACGCGGTCGCTGAAGTGCCGTTCGGCGACGACCTCGATGCCGACTTGCTGCCCGTGTTCCTGGAAGAAGCGACCGACTTGCTGCCGGAATTGGGCAACGGCCTGCGCAAGTGGCAGTCCAATCCATCGGACGTGACCTCGGCCAAGGGCTTGCTGCGCATTTTGCACACCGTCAAGGGTAGTGCGCGGATGGCCGGCGCGATGCGCCTGGGCCAGCACACGCACGAAATCGAAACCCAGATCGAGAACATGGTCCACGCCGGAACGTCGACGCCAGCTGCGTTCGACGAACTGATGGCCAACTACGATCACGCGCTGCTGCTGTTCGAACAGTTGCAAAACCCGGTCGACGTCACTGCCGCCGTACCTGGCGCAGTGCCGGGCGCGCCTGGCCTGAACGTGGCAGCCGACGACGCTACCGCAGCCGTGGCCCGCACGCCGCTGGTGCGGGTACGCGCCGACATTCTCGACCGCCTGGTCAACCAGGCCGGCGAAGTGTCGATCACGCGTTCGAAGCTGGACAACCAGGTGTCGACTCTGAAGTCGTCGCTGGCGGACTTCTCGGAAAACTTGGCGCGCTTGCGGCGCCAGCTGCGCGAAGTGGAAATGCAGGCCGAATCGCAGATTTCGTCGCGCATGTCCATTTCCAGCGAACGCGAATTCGATCCGCTCGAATTCGACCGCTTTACCCGCTTGCAGGAATTGACCCGCATGATGGCCGAGAGCGTGAACGACGTTGCGTCGTTCCACGAAAGCCTGACGCGCACGGTCGATTCGGCCACCGACGACTTGACGGTGCAGTCGCGCCTGACGCGCGACTTGCAGCGTGACCTGATGCGCGTGCGGATGGTGCCGTTCCAGAGCTTGTCGGAGCGGCTGTTCCGGGTGGCACGCCAGACCGCAAAAGAGATCGACAAGCGCGTCAACCTCGATATCCGGGGCGGCGGCGTGGAGATCGACCGTTCGGTGCTCGAGCAGATGGCCGCGCCGTTCGAACACTTGCTGCGTAATTCCATCGTCCACGGCATCGAGTCGCGCGAGAAGCGCAATGCCAACGGCAAAGCCGACGTGGGCGAATTGCTGGTGCAGGTGAGCCAGCAGGGTAACGAGGTAGTGATCCAGTTTAATGATGATGGCGCCGGCCTTGACCTTGACCGTATTCGTGCCAAGGCGCGCGAAAACGGCTTGATCGAAAAAGACGCCGTGGTGAGCGACTCGGAAGCTGCCGACCTGATTTTCGAACCGGGCTTCTCGACCGCCGATGCGCTGACCGAGCTGGCTGGGCGCGGCGTCGGCATGGACGTGGTGCGTTCGGAAGCGACTGCCCTGGGCGGACGCGTATCGATCGTGACCGAAAAAGGCAAGGGCGCGCGCTTCACCATCAACCTGCCGCTGACGCTGTCGGTGACCCAGGTTGTGCTCACCACCAGCGGCAGCAAGACCTATGCGGTGCCGTCGATCCTGGTCGAGCAGGTATTGCAGATCAAGGATGCGGCATTGACCAAGGCGCGCGAAGCGGGCTTTGTCGAGTTCCAGGGCCAGAAGGTGGCCTTGCACTTCCTGCCCAACCTGTTGGGCGACAATGAAGCGCACCCGATGGTGCAGCGTTCGTGCCCGGTACTGGTGCTGCGCCATGGCACCGACCGGCTGGCAGTACAGGTCGACGACGTGCTGGGCAACCGCGAGGTCGTGATTAAAAACATCGGCCCGCAGCTGTCGCGCATGATCGGCATCGCCGGCGCCACCGTGCTCGGTTCGGGCGAGATCGTGCTGATTTTGAACCCGGTCGCGCTGTCGCACCACATTGACCTGCATCCGCAGCTGAAACCAGCGGCCATTGCAGCGGCAGCCGCAGTGCCGGAAGCGACCCGCGCGCGTGATTACGTGGTGATGGTGGTGGACGATTCGCTCACGGTGCGCAAAGTGACCCAGCGCCTGCTGGAGCGCGAAGGCTACCAGGTGATGCTGGCCAAGGACGGCGTCGACGCCCTCGAGCACCTGCAGGAAACGGTGCCCGACCTGATGCTGGTCGATATCGAAATGCCGCGCATGGACGGCTTCGACTTGACCCGCAACATCCGCGGCAACGACAGCACGGCGGCGGTCCCGATCATCATGATCACCTCGCGCACCGCGGACAAGCACCGCAACTACGCGCTCGACCTGGGGGTGAATGCCTACTTCGGCAAGCCGTTCCAGGAAGACATGCTGCTGGCCGCGATCTCGGGCCTGCTGAACCGGGAAATGCCGGTCACGTCCTGAACGGCAGCGCCACCAGCAAAAACGCCCCACGGAACCGGGGCGTTTTTTTTCGTCAATGCATTATCGTTTTACCAATGTCCCCACCGTGTCCAGCATCAACAACAAGGACATTTTTACTGTCTAACATCGAAGTTAGCTGCGCCCGGAAGGCCTGCGGCGATGGTTGCGGCCCTATTTCAGTGTAAACTAGCGAAAAGCCTACGGTTTTAGGCAGGAAACCAGGAATATGAAGAAAAGCAAAATTGGCAACGTGCCGCCCATGCCGGGCATGGGGTCCGAAGAGACCGGCCTGTTCGGTGCGGCGTACACGCCGGCGCCCGCGTCCGCGCTCAACCTGGCCAACCACTTCCTGATCGCGATGCCGTCGATGCAGGACCCGATTTTCGGCGGCACCGTCGTCTATATTTGCGAGCACAACGACAAGGGCGTGCTGGGCGTGGTGATCAACAAGCCGACCGACATGACCATGGAAATCCTGTTCGAGCGGATCGACCTGCGCCTGGCCGAAGGCTTGCACAGCGCAGTGGTGAACGAGCCGATCATGTTTGGCGGGCCGGTCCAGGACGACCGCGGCTTCGTGCTGCATACCCCCGGCGCGCGCTACTCGTCGTCGCTGACGGTCACCGACGAAGTCGCCTTTACCACTTCCATCGACGTGTTAGAGGCGGTCGCCAATGGCGACGGTCCGCAGCGCTTGCTGGTGTCGATCGGCTATGCCGGCTGGAGTCCGGGCCAGCTGGAGGACGAGATCGGCCGCAACGGCTGGCTCACCGTCGGCGCCGACGCCCACGTACTGTTCGACCTGCCCATTGAAGAACGTTATAACGCCGCCATCAAGCTGCTCGGGATCGACCCGATGATGCTGGCGTCCGAGGCCGGCCATGCGTAATGCTTGAACAGGTTTTCGGATTCGATTTCGGCATCAAGCGCATCGGCATCGCCGTCGGCAATACGCTGACCGGCCAGGCGCAGCCGCTGGTGGTGGTCAAGGCGATCGACAATGCAGCCCGTTTCAAGCAGATCGGCGAGCTGATCGAACAGTGGCGCCCGGCGCGCCTGGTGGTGGGCGAACCGCTGCACCCGGACGGCGCCGAACACGAGATGACGCTACGCTGCCGCCGCTTCGCCAACCAGCTGCACGGGCGCTTCAATTTACCGGTCCACCTGGTCGATGAACGCTATTCGTCGGCCGTGATCAAGGCCAAGCGCGGCGAGGTGATCGACGCCAAGGCCGCTGCCATTATTTTGCAACAATACTTTGACGACCATGCCAACAACAATTAAGCAATTCGATGCCGAGGCCCTGTACCAGGTGCTGCTCGGCCAGGTGCGCGCCGGCTTGACTGGCGTGCCCGACGCCGCCATCGTCGGCATCCATTCAGGCGGCGCCTGGCTGGCCGAACGGCTGGCCGCGGACCTGGACCTGGCGGCGCGCCTCGGTTCCATCGACGTCTCGTTTTACCGTGACGACTACGCCAAAAAAGGCCTGCACCCCGACGTCAAGCCGACCCATATCGGCTTTAACGTCGACGGCGCCAACATCGTGCTGGTTGACGATGTGCTGTTCACCGGGCGCACCACGCGCGCGGCGATCAACGTGCTGTTCGACTACGGCCGCCCGGCGCGCATCATGCTGGCGGCGCTGGCCGACCGGGGCGGACGCGAACTGCCGGTGGCGGCCGATTTCGTGGCCACCACGGTGAGCCTCGATGCACAGCAGTCGCTCGCGCTGGCGCGCGCGGCGAACGGACAATTCACGCTAACCATAGAACAAGACCATGCTTAATCCGCAACTGAATAAAAATGGCGAACTGCAGCACTTGCTGTCGATCGAGGGCCTGCCCAAGTCCATCGTCAACCATATCCTCGACACGGCGTCCAGCTTCGTGGGCATCTCCGACCGCGAAGTGAAAAAGGTGCCGCTGATGCGCGGCAAGAGCGTGTTCAACCTGTTCTTCGAGAACTCGACCCGCACCCGCACTACCTTCGAGATCGCCTCCAAGCGCTTGTCGGCCGACGTCATCAACTTGAACATCCAGGCCTCGTCGGCCAGCAAGGGCGAGTCGCTGCTCGACACCATCGACAACCTGTCGGCCATGCACGCCGATATGTTCGTGGTGCGCCATGCGCAGTCGGGCGCGCCGTACCTGATCGCCAAGCACCTGATCGACACCAGGCAGTCGCATGTCCACGTGGTCAACGCCGGCGACGGGCGCCACGCGCACCCGACCCAGGGCCTGCTCGACATGTACACGATCCGTCACTACAAGAAGGATTTCACCAACCTGACCGTGGCCATCGTGGGCGACATCCTGCATAGCCGGGTGGCGCGTTCCGACATCCACGCCTTGACTACGCTGGGCGTGCCGGAAGTGCGCGCGATCGGCCCGCACACGCTGCTGCCGGGCGGCCTGGAACAGATGGGCGTGCGGGTATTTACCAACATGGACGAAGGCCTCAAAGGCGTCGACGTGATCATCATGCTGCGCCTGCAGAACGAGCGCATGAGCGGCGCGCTGCTGCCGTCGGCCCAGGAATACTTCAAGAGCTACGGCTTGACGCCGGAGCGCCTGGCGCTGGCCAAGCCGGACGCGATCGTCATGCACCCGGGCCCGATGAACCGCGGCGTGGAAATCGATTCGGCGGTCGCCGACGGCGCCCAGGCAGTGATCCTGCCGCAGGTGACGTTCGGTATCGCGGTCCGCATGGCGGTGATGAGTATTCTGGCAGGAACCCAAGCATGAAATTACATATCAAGAACGGCCGCATGATCGATCCGGCCAACGGCATCGACCAGGTACAGGATTTGTTTATCGAGGACGGCAAAGTGGTCGCAGTCGGGCGCGCACCGGCCGGCTTTGCCGCCGACACCGTCATCGACGCCACCGGCCTGGTGGTAGCGCCCGGACTGGTCGACCTGTCGGCCCGCCTGCGCGAGCCGGGCTACGAATACAAGGCCACGCTCAAGTCCGAGATGCAGGCGGCGATGCAGGGCGGCGTGACCACGCTGGTATGCCCGCCCGACACCGACCCTGTCCTCGACGAGCCGGGCCTGGTCGAGATGCTCAGGCACCGCGCCGGCAAGCTGCAGCAGGCGCGCGTGCATCCGCTGGGGGCGCTGACGATGGGCCTGCGCGGCGAAGCGCTGACCGAGATGGCCGAACTGACGGAAGCGGGCTGCATCGGCTTTTCGCAGGCCGAACAAACCATCTCCGACACCAACGTGCTGCTGCGCGCGCTGCAATACGCCAAGACGTTCGAGTACACCGTGTGGGTGCGCCCGCAGGACGCCCACATCGGCAAGGGCGGCATCGCCCATAGCGGCCCGCTGGCGTCGCGCCTGGGCCTGTCGGGCGTGCCGGTGATGTCGGAGACCATCGCGCTGCACACGCTGTTCGAACTGGTGCGCTCCACCGGCGCCCGGGTCCACCTGTGCCGCATGTCGTCGGCGGCCGGCCTGGAACTGGTGCGCGCGGCGCGCAAGGAAGGCCTGCCGGTCACCTGCGACGTGGGCGCTCACCATGTGCACATGACCGACGCCGACATCGGCTTTTTCGATTCGAACGCGCGCGTCACGCCGCCGTTTCGCAGCCAGCGCGACCGCGATGCGATCCGCGCCGCGCTGCTCGATGGCACGCTTGACGCCATCTGTTCCGACCATACACCGGTGGACGACGACGAAAAGCTGCTGCCGTTCGGCGAAGCCTCGCCCGGCGCCACCGGCCTCGAACTGCTGCTGTCGCTGGCGCTGAAATGGGCCGATGACCAGGACGCGCCGCTGTCGCGCGCGCTGGCCAAGGTCACCTCGGACGCGGCGCGGGTTGCGGGCCTGGCGGCCGGCACGCTCACCGTTGGCGTGCCTGCCGACGTGGTGATATTCGATCCGCAGGCGCGCTGGAAGGTGGAAGCGGCTGCGCTGGCCAGCCAGGGCAAGCACACGCCATTCCTTGGCTATGAATTGCCGGGCCAGGTCTGGACCACGATTGTGGGTGGACGCGTCGCATTTCAGCGATGAAGCTGTTCCTGCGCCTGGGACGGCTAGGCCTGCACCTCGGTGCTGGCCTAGCCGCCTGCGCGCTGGTGTTTCCCTGGGCCGGCGCGCGCTGGCGCGCCGCCATCACGCGGCGCTGGTCGCGCGACCTCTTGGGCATCTGCGGTGTCAGCGTCGAACACCTCGGCGGCGAAGCGGCGCTGGAGCATGCCATGATCGTATCGAATCACGTGTCGTGGCTCGACATCTTCGTCATCAATGCGCTGCATCCCTGCCATTTCGTGGCCAAGTCCGAGATCCGCGACTGGCCTGTGCTCGGCTGGCTGGCCGACAAGGGCGGCACGCTGTTCATTGCGCGCGGCAAGCGGCGCGAATTGCGCCAGGTATTCAAGGGCCTGGTGGCGTCGCTGCAGGCGGGCCAGCGCGTGGCGTTCTTCCCGGAAGGGACCACTGCGGCGCCCGGCCAGGTGCTGCAGTTCCATGCCAACTTGTTTGAAGCGGCGGTTGACGCCCGCGTACCGGTGCAGCCGTTCGCGCTGCGCTACCTTGATGCTGGCGGCGCGCTCCATCCAGCGATCGATTTCAGCGGCGACATGAGCTTCGCCCAAAACATGATGCAGGTGCTGTCGGGGCCCCCGGTGCGCGCCTGCCTGACCTGTCTGACGCCGATCGCGGCGGCCGGCGCCCACCGGCGCGAACTGGCGCAGGCGTCACACGACGCGATCGCGCTCGCGCTGGCGGCCTAGCCTTTACCAGCTTGCTGCTGGTATTCGGGGCAGTCCACTTCCAGCAGCGAACGGTCGTCCAGGCACACGGCGGTCAGTTTGCCGCCCCACACACAGCCGCTGTCGAGGCCAACCACGTCCGGGCGCAGCAGCAGCCCCATTGCCGACCAGTGGCCGAACACCACCGGCGTGCCGGCGCTCTGGCGCCCCGGCACATCGAACCACGGCAGCAGCGCCGAGCCGGCCGGGGCGTCGGCGCTTTCTTTGTGCTTGAAGTCGATCACGCCGTCGGCGCTGCAAAAGCGCATGCGGGTCAAGGCATTGACGATGCAGCGCAGGCGCGCAATGCCGCGCAGGCTGTCGTCCCAGCGCGCCGGCTCGTTGCCGTACATCTGACCGAGGAACGCGATCCAGTCAGGGCCGCGCAGCACCGTTTCGACTTCGCCGGCCAGCGCGAGCGCTTGCTGCGCGCTCCACTGCGGCAGCACGCCGGCATGCACCAGCAGGTGGCCGCGTTCCATCAGCGCCAGCGGGCGCCGGCGCAGCCAGTCGATCAGGTCATCGCGGTCGGGCGCGCCCAGGATCTCGCCCAGCGTGTCGGACCTGGACAGTTTTTGGGCGCCGCAGGCCACCGCCAGCAGGTGCAGGTCATGGTTGCCCAGCACGGCGTCAACCCGGCCGCTGCTGCCCTGCGACAAGCGGGCCACATTGCGCAGCGCCTCCAGCGAGGCCGGACCGCGGTTGACCAGGTCGCCGACGAACACGATACGGGCCGGTCCGGCCGCGTCCTCGGCAATCCGGTTGAGCAGCACTTGCGCTTCGTGCGCGCACCCTTGCAAGTCGCCAATGGCATATGATTTCATTATTCCCCAGTATGATTCCAAGCGATTCGCCAGTTTCACATAAAACGCGCTCATGGATCGGGAACAGCAATGATTTTTCGACGGCCTGGCCCGATTATGTCATCGGAAAAAATGGCGATGATCAATATTCATTGCAATTTTTGAATGAAAAGGCTTTTTAAATACATTATTCCAACTGCTATACCGGAAGTGCTGGTACGCGAGCCTCAGGTATTCGGCGACGATCACGGCTTTTTCTTTGCGAGTTTCAATGCACGCTGTGCCACCACGTCATAAATGGCGCCAGCCGCCACCCGACCAGCTTGCCTTGCGGCTGGGAGATTTGGTAATGCCGGCCGCGCAATTCCTTCCTGGCGGACGTGGAATGATTATCCTGTACCGATGCCGGATCGTTTGCATGAGTAAGCGGTACGGACACGGACCGGAAGGATGATATTTTTTTGTTTATTGTTCGCGGTCAGTTATGTATGGTTATATGGGCGTATTGTTCGATTCAAGTTGCCGCGCTGTCGCATTCTGCGCAAGAAGGACTGGAATTAATACGTGGATGTAGTATATTGCGACAATTGGTGATTATTCATGCGTCGCCTTAACCCGCACTCCAACCCAAACCGAGGAATGATAATGGATCTGTCTAATATGTCCGTTGGCGATTTGCGCAATCTGCAAGATCAAATCAAGCAGGAAATGAAAAAGCGCGAGCATTTGGAAGTGGCAAAAGCGCGCGAACAGATCCAGGCAATTGCCCAACGCGTCGGCGTGCCGCTCAAAGAACTGATCGGCACCGGTATGCGCGCCAAGACCGGCACGGTGGCAGTACGCTATCGCCATCCTGATAACGCCGCCCAGCAATGGACCGGCCGCGGCCGTCAGCCAAAATGGGTCAAGGCATGGGTCGACGGCGGCAAATCGATCGACCTGCTGCGCGTCTGACGCCGTCACGCTAGCGGCAAGACCTGCGGGCCCGCATTCCCAAACGGCCCCGCTTGCCGCTACAATATCAACCGTTCCGCCATTCCCCCTCGCCACACCCCGCCGCCGCATGCACGCGCGCGACGTCTCTAAGGTTTCTGCCCATGCTTGCTCTTTCCAAAACAATTTTCAAGGCTTACGATATTCGCGGTGTTGTCGGCAGCACGCTCGACGCCGGCGTAGCCAGCAAGATCGGCCAGGCCTTTGGCCGCGCCGTGCTGGCCAAGGGCGAACGCACGGTGGTGATCGGACGCGACGGTCGCTTGTCGGGGCCGGAATTGACCGCGGCACTCGCTGCCGGCCTGCAATCGGCCGGGGTCGACGTGATCGACCTGGGCGTGGTGGCCACGCCGATGGTGTACTACGGCACCCACGTGCTCGGCGCGCAGTCGGGGATCATGGTCACGGGCAGCCACAATCCACCCGATTACAACGGCTTCAAGATGGTGCTGGCCAGCGAAGCGATTCATGGCGCCACGATCGAGGCGCTGTACCACGACATTATCGCGCACGACGGCGCACCAAAGGCCGAGCCGGGAACCTACCGCACGCACGACATCCGCAGCGCCTACCTGGAGCGCATTGTGGCCGACGTGAAGCTGGCGCGCCCGATCAAGATTGCCATCGATTGCGGCAACGGCGTAGCTGGCGCTTTTGCCGGCGACATGTATCGCGCCATGGGTTGCGAGGTCACCGAACTGTTTTGCGAGGTCGATGGCACCTTCCCCAACCACCACCCTGATCCGGCCCATCCCGAAAACTTGCAAGACCTGATTCGCTGCCTGCAGCAGGGCGATGCCGAGATCGGCCTGGCGTTTGACGGCGACGGCGACCGCCTCGGCGTGGTCACCAAGGATGGCCAGATCATCTATCCGGACCGCCAGATGATGCTGTTCGCTGCCGATGTCCTCGAACGCAATCCGGGCGCGCAGATCTTGTACGACGTCAAATGCACGCGCCACCTGGCGCCCTTCATCACCGCTCACGGCGGCGTGCCGCTGATGTGGAAAACCGGGCATTCGCTGGTCAAGGCCAAGCTGCGCGAAACCGGCTCCCCGCTGGGAGGCGAAATGAGCGGCCACATCTTTTTCAAGGACCGCTGGTACGGTTTCGACGACGGCATGTACGCCGGCGCGCGATTGCTCGAACTGCTCACCCGCGTGAGCGACCCGTCGGCGCTGCTGAACGCGCTGCCGCAATCGAGCAGCACCCCTGAGCTGCAATTGCAGCTTGCCGAAGGCGAGAACGTGGCGCTGATCGACAGTTTGCGCAGCAACGCCAGTTTCCCCGGCGCCGAGCGCATTATCGACATCGACGGTCTGCGGGTCGAATACGCGGACGGCTTCGGCCTGGCCCGTTCGTCCAACACCACGCCGGTGGTGGTGATGCGCTTCGAGGCCGAAACGCCGGCCGCTTTGGCGCGCATCCAGGCCGAATTCAAGCGCGTGATCGTCGCGGCCAAGCCTGACGCTGTTCTCTCGTTCTGATGGCAGCGCTCAATATCCTGCTGGTGCGCGTTTCGTCGCTGGGCGACGTGCTGCACAACCTGCCGATGGTGGCGGATATATTGCGCGCGCATCCCGACGCCCAGATCGACTGGGTGGTGGAGGAGGGCTACGTCAGCCTGGTGCGCCTGAACCCGCAGGTGCGCAAGATCATCCCGTTCGCGCTGCGGCGCTGGCGCAAGAGCCTGGGCAAGCGCGAAACGCGCGCTGAAATCAAAGCCTTCTTCAAGACGCTGCGCGAACAGCAGTACGATTACGTGTTCGACACCCAGGGCTTGCTCAAGACCGGCATCATCATGGGTGCGGCGCGCGTCAAACCGGGCGGCAGCAAGGTCGGCCTGGCCAACGGCAGCGAAGGATCGGGCTACGAAGGCATTTCGCGCTTGTTCCACACCCGGAGCATACCGCTCGACCCGCGCACGCACGCCGTGGCGCGCGGGCGCCTGGTGGCCGCTGCGGCGCTTGGCTACAGTGCCGACCATGCACCCGACTTCGGCCTGCCTGGCCCGGAAACGGGCAACCGGCCCGACTGGATGCCGCGCGAGGCCTATGCGGTGTTCTTCCATGGCACCGCGCGCGACGCCAAGAAATGGGCGCCCGATAACTGGGTCGCCGCCGGCCTGGCGCTGGCGCCGATGCCGGTGCTGCTGGCCTGGGGTTCGCCCGGCGAAAAGGCCGAAGCCGAAGCGCTGGCCGCGTGCCTGCCCAACGCGCGCGTGCTGCCCAAGCTGTCGATGGACGCGGCGGTGACGCTGGCGCGCAATGCGGCGCTGGCGATCGGCGTCGACACCGGCTTGACCCACATCGCGGCGGCGTTCCTGGTGCCGACGGTGGAGCTGTATTGCGATTCGCCGAAATGGAAAACCGAAGGCAACTGGTCGGCGGCAATCATCAACCTGGGCGACAAGGGTGCGCCGCCATCGGCGCCGGAGGCGATTGCCGCCGCCAGGCGCTTGCTGGGCCAGGTCTGATGCGGCATTTTTACACCCTGATGTGGTGCCTGGCACTGCCGCTGGTGCTGTTGCGCCTGTGGTGGCGCGGGCGCAAGGAGCCCGGTTACCGCCAGCACTGGCGCGAGCGGCTCGGTTTCTACGGCGCGCGCAGTGCCGGCGGCCACACGCTGTGGGTGCACGCAGTGTCGGTGGGCGAAACGCGCGCGGCCGAACCTCTGGTCGACGCCCTGTTGCTGGCCTATCCCGAGAGCCGCATCGTGCTCACCCACATGACCCCGACCGGGCGCGCCACCGGACGCGCGCTGTTCGCCAGGCATGGCGATCGCCTGCTGCAAGCCTATCTGCCGTACGACATCCCGTTCATGGTACGCCGTTTCATCAAACACTTTGCGCCGCGCATCTGCATCCTGATCGAGACCGAAGTGTGGCCCAACCTGATTCATGCCTGCGGCGAGCGGGTGCCGGTGGCACTGGTCAATGCGCGCTTGTCGGCCCGCTCGCTGCGGCGCGGTCAGCGCTTCGGCACCCTGATGACGGATGCGGCGCGCGCGCTGGCGCTGGTGGCTGCCCAGACCGATGCCGACGCCGGGCGGGTGCGCTCGCTGGGCGCGCCGAGGGTGGAAGTGACCGGCAGCGTCAAGTTCGACGTGCAGGTGCCGGCGCAAGCGTTGGACAGCGGCGCGACGCTGCGCGCGCAAATCGGCGCGCGTCCGGTGCTGTTGTGCGCCAGCACGCGCGAAGGCGAAGAAGCGCTGATCCTGGACGCCTGCGCTCCTTTGTTCCAGTTGCCCGGCAATGCGCTGTTGATGATCGTGCCGCGCCACCCGCAGCGGTTCGACGACGTGGCGGCCATGGTGGCCGCGCGCGGCCTGGCAGTGCAGCGCCGTTCGGCCTTGACCGGCAGCGACGCCGGCGTCGATCCGGCCACCCAGGTGCTGCTGGGGGACTCGATGGGCGAAATGTTCGCCTATTTCGCGGCCTGCGACCTCGCGTTCATCGGCGGCAGCTTGCTGGAGCTGGGTGGGCAGAACCTGATCGAAGCGTGCGCGCTGGGCAAACCGGTGCTGGTCGGCCCGCACACCTTCAATTTCGCGCTGGTGACTGAAGAGGCGATTACCTTTGGCGCCGCCTTGTGCGTGGCCGACAGTACAGAGTTGGTTGCCAGTGCGATTGACCTGTTGGTCGACGACACGCGCCGCGCCGCCATGGGCGAGCTGGCGCTGGCGTTTGCGCAGCATCACCGGGGCGCCACCGCGCGCACAGTTGGATTGCTGCGACACATAATTTTCTGACCACTGTTACCATGTCTCGACAATAAGAGCAGGGGATTGTCATGACGTGGTTTCTGCATCAAACGCCGCTCGGGCGCGATAGCGCAACACCGGGGCCGGTTCGCGGCGATGCGTGCCAGGGCGGCGCGGCGCAGGCGAGCACGCATACCGGCCAGCTGCACTTCACGGTGCGTTATGGCTTGTCCGAATATGTCAGTTTCATGTGGCAGCACGCCGCCTACCTGATCCGGCGCCGGCGCATCGGCCGCCTTGCCGGAGGCTGGATGCTGACCAAGAGTACGGCCTCGTCGACCCTGCATTTCATCCTTCAGGGACGTTCGCGCACGCTGTATGACTTCACCATCGATGTGCACGGCGTCGTGCGCGCCAGCGGCACCGGCGTCACGCTGGTGCCGTGGGCCGACGTGCGCGCGATCCGGCGCTATTCGCGCGGTTACCTGATGGTGCTCAAACGCGGCACCTTGCCGATTCCCTTGCGCTGCCTGGACGGCGCCCAGGCCATCGCCATGGACGCCTTTGCCGCCACGGTCAAAGCGGCCCGCCGTTAAGGAAACAGCACCGGCAGCTCCTGCGAGCGTTTGCGCAGCGCCACCTTGGCGCCGTCGTAGTCGGGATAGACCGATTCCACCGTGGCCCAGAAACGGGCGCTGTGGTTCATTTCAAGCAGGTGCGCCAGTTCGTGCGCCACCACGTAGTCGATCAGCGGCAGCGCAAAATGGATCAAGCGCCAATTGAGCCGGATATTGCCATCGACCGTGCATGAACCCCAGCGCGTACCGGCCGAGGACAGCGCCAGCGAGGTGTAGTTCACGTTCAGGCGCGCGGCATACAAGTCCATGCGCTCGGCAAACACCCGGGTCGCTTCTTCGCAAAACCAGATCCGCACCCGTTCGCGCAGCTGCCATTCGGCCAGGCCGTCCACCACGCCGACGGTGAGCACGCGCAGCTGGGCGTCGAACACGCAGCTGCTGCGGGTGGCCACATGCAGGCGCAGCGTGATGTCGCCGCCCATGAAGGGCAGCTGGGCGCCGTCGATCCACTGCACGGGCGGCTTTTCCTGGCGCAGTGCGCGCCGTTCGCCCCGTTCGCCCAGCTTGGTCATGATCCAGCGCTGCTTGGCGCGGATCGCATTGTCGATTTCGGCCAGCGTGATGCGCTTGGGGGCGGTCACGCGCAAGCCGTCGTCGTCGATCATGAAGCCGATCGAACGGCGGCTCGAGCGGCGCAGCTCGAATTCAAGGGTGTGGGGGCCGAGCTGGATGCGGCGCAGCGGTGGCGCATCGGGCGCGCGCGGCGGCGACGGCAGGGTGATCTTGGGTGGCGGCGCCGGCGGCGCCTTGAATAGCGGCTGGGTGGGCGCCGGCTTGGGGGCCGGCTCCAGGGCAGCGAAGAAATCCTGCGCGAACAATTCGAGCTGCGGCCCGTTCAGGGCCGGCTTGGCGGTGTCAGGCTGCGGCGCTGATGATCGCATCAGCGTGCCAACCTCGCTCAGCCAGCGCTGTAGACGCGGGGCGAAATGACGCGCATTTCTGATTCTATCCAATTTTCTACCTCTTGCATCATGCTGTCGGGCGTGTGTCCGGCGGGCGAGATCGGCTTGCCGATCGAGACCGTGATCACGCCTGGACGTTTCAGGAAGGATTTCTTGGGCCAGCATTCACCTGAATTATGCGCGATCGGGATGACAACCGTGTTGGTTTCTATCGCAAGGCGTGTCCCGCCGCTTTTATATTTTCCTTTTTCGCCGACCGGAATGCGCGTCCCTTCCGGGAACATGATAATCCATTGGCCGTCCGCCAGGCGGCGCTTGCCATGTTCGACGACGTGCTTGAAAGCGTTCTTGCCCTGGCTGCGGTCGATCGGGATCATGCGCAGCAAATACATCGCCCAGCCGAAGAAAGGTATATACAAAATCTCCTTCTTGAACACGTACACCAGGGGGCGCGTCAGGTTCGGCAGCAGGAAAATGGTTTCCCATGCCGACTGGTGCTTCGAGAGCACCACGGCCGGCGAATCGGGCAGGTTGTCGTGCCCTTTGAACTGGTAGTGGATGCCGCAAATGACCTTGGCACACCAGATGATGAACACGTTCCAGCGCGAGGTGACCCAGAAGCGCTTGTTGTAGGGCAGCGGCGCGGCGAAGAAGCACACGCAGGCCCACACCACGGTGGCGACAATCATGACCAGCATGAACAGCAGGGAACGCAGAAACAGGGTGAAGTTACGCAATTGGGGTCTCCGCAGTCGGATCAGATGGAAAAATGTGCGGGGCCGGTGCTGGTTTTCAGCAGCTCGTCGACCATGCTGGCCAGGTCCGGGAACACCTGGGTGCCGGGCGGCAGGCCGCCAGTGGCGAAGGTCTTCTGGCCCTTGCCGGTCAACACCAGGTAGGGCGTGCAGCCGCTGATGAAACCGGACTGCAAGTCGCGCAGCGAGTCGCCCACCGTGGGCACGCCCTTGAGGCTGATCTTGAAGCGCTTGGCGATTTCCTCGAACATGCCGGCCTTCGGCTTGCGGCAGTCGCAATTGTCGACGGCCGCGTGCGGGCAAAAGAAAATTGCATCGACCGACGCGCCCACCTGCTGCGCGCTGGCGTGCAGTTTCTGGTGGATCGCGTTGAGGGTGCACATGTCGAACAGCTCGCGCGCAATGCCCGACTGGTTCGACGCCACTACCACCCGGTAGTTGGCCTGGTTCAGGCGCGCGATCGCTTCGAGCGAGCCGGGAATGGCAACCCACTCGGCCGGCGACTTGATGAAGTCGGGCGAATCGTGGTTGATGACGCCGTCGCGGTCGAGAATGATCATTTTCATGCGAACGCGATCCTTATGCGGCCAGCTTGGAAATGTCGGCCACGCGGTTCATCATCGCGTGCAGCGACGACAGCAGCGCCAGGCGATTGTTGCGCAGCGCGACATCGTCGGCCATCACCATGACGCCATTGAAGAAGGCGTCGACGTCGTCGCGCAGCTGGGCCAGCGTCTTCAAGGTGCCGGCGAAGTCGCGCGCGGCAAAGGCCGCGTCCACTTGCGGGCGCACGCACGCCATGGCCGCGAACAGCGACTTTTCAGCGTCTTCCTGCAACAGCGACTCGGACACGTCGCCAATCGCCGCCTCGGTCTTCTTGAGGATGTTGGTGATGCGCTTGTTGGCAGCGGCCAGCGAGGCGCTTTCGGGCAGGGCGGCAAAGGCCTGCACTGCAGACAGGCGCTCGACGATGTCGTGCAGACGGTCCAGGTCTTCTACCAATACCGCCTCGACTTCGTTGGGCGTAAAGCCGCGCTCGCGCAGGATGCCGCGCATGCGGTCGAGCATGAAGGCGCGCACGTCCTTGACCGGATCGGCAAAGCCGGCGATGCCGGCAAAGGTGCTGGCGGTCAGCGCCAGCAGGCGCGAGATCGACACGTCGATCCGCTTTTCGATCAGCATGCGCAGCACGCCCAGCGCATGGCGGCGCAGCGCGAACGGGTCTTTTTCGCCGGTAGGCTGCAGGCCGATGCCCCAGATGCCGACCAGCGTTTCGAGCTTGTCGGCCAGCGCCACCACGGTGCCGGTATTGGTCGATGGCAGGGCATCGCCGGCAAAGCGCGGCTGGTAATGTTCGGTTGCGGTCAGGGCCACTTCGTCCGGCTCGCCGTCATGGCGCGCGTAGTAGGTGCCCATGATGCCTTGCAGCTCGGGGAATTCGCCCACCATGTCGGTCAAGAGGTCGGCCTTGGACAGCAGTGCGCCGCGCGCGGCCAGCGCCGCATCGAAACCCAGTTCGGCAGCAATTGCCGAAGCGAGCGCCACGACGCGCTTGGAGCGCGCAGCCTGGCTGCCCAGCTTGTTGTGATAAACGACGTTTTCGAGCAGCGGCAAGCGCGCTTCGAGCGTCTTCTTCTTGTCCTGCTCGAAGAAGAACTTGGCGTCGGACAGGCGCGGGCGCACCACGCGCTCATTGCCGCCGATGATGTGCTGTGGATCGTCGGTTGCGATATTGGAGACGATCAGGAAGCGCGAACGCAGCTTGCCGGCCCCATCGGTCAAGGCAAAATACTTTTGATTGGTCTGCATCGTCAGGATCAGGCATTCCTGCGGCACGGCCAGGAATTCTTCCTCGAAGTTGCATTCGTAGACCACTGGCCATTCGACCAGCGCGCTCACTTCATCGAGCAGCGCTTCCGGCATCAGGACCTGGTCGGCGCCGGCGGCGGCCAGCAGCGCGCTGCGGATCTTTTGCTTGCGCGCGTCGATGTTGGCGATCACTTTGCCTTCGGTTTCCAGCGTGGCCGCGTAGTGCTCGGCGTGGCCGATCGCCAAAGGCTGGCCGTCGGTCAGGAAGCGGTGGCCGAGCGTGACGTTGCCGGCCGTGAGGCCCAGCAGCGTGAGCGGCACGACTTGTTCGCCATGCAGCGCGATCAGTTTGTGGACCGGGCGCACGAACTGCACGGTGGTGCCGTCCGGGCGCTGGTAGCTCATCAACTTGGGAATCGGCAGCTTGGCGGCCGATTCGGCCAAGGCCACTTGCAGGCCGTCGGCCAATGCGCTGCCGGCCACGCTGCGGGTGTAGAACAGGCTGTCGGCTTTTCCATCGGCGGCGCGTTCGAGCGCGGTGACGTCCAGGTCGGCCAGGCCCATGGCGGCCAGCTTCTTGATCAATGGCGCGCTCGCTTTTCCTTCGGTGTCCAGCGCGACGCTGACCGGCAGGACTTTTTCGCGCACCGATTTATCGGGCGACACGCTGCGCACGTTGGTGATGGATACGGCCAGCCGGCGCGGCGACGCGTAGGCGGTGGCGACGCTGCCTTCTTCGAGAAGGTCGCGCGATTTGAGGCCATTATTGACCCCGGCGGCAAAAGCGGCGCCCAGTTTGACCAGCGCTTTCGGTGGCAGTTCTTCGGTCAGCAGTTCGACGAGTAAGGTGTGGTTCATGGTTCTTTTTCTTCTGATCAGGCGGCGGCTTTGGGAGCCATCGGGAAACCGAGTTTTTCGCGCGAATCGTAATAGGCTTGCGCGACCAGGCGCGACAAGGTGCGCACGCGGCCAATGTAGGCGGCGCGTTCGGTCACCGAGATGGCGCCACGGGCGTCGAGCATGTTGAAGCTGTGCGAGGCCTTCATGATCTGCTCGTAGGCCGGCAGCGTCAGTTCCAGTTCGATCAGGCGCTTCGCTTCTGATTCGTGGTTGGCGAATTGGGCGAACAGCAAGTCGGTGTTGGCGTGCTCGAAGTTATAGGTCGATTGCTCGACTTCGTTCTGGTGATAGACGTCGCCGTAACTCAGTTTTTTGGTGACACCGTTCTCTTCCCACTCCGTCCACACCAGGTCATACACGTTCTCGACGCCCTGCAGGTACATGGCCAGGCGCTCGATGCCGTAGGTGATCTCGCCCAGCACGGGCTTGCAATCGAGGCCGCCGACTTGCTGGAAGTAGGTGAACTGGGTCACTTCCATCCCGTTGAGCCAGACTTCCCAGCCCAGGCCCCAAGCGCCCAGCGTCGGGCTTTCCCAGTCGTCTTCGACAAAGCGCACGTCATTCTTTTGCAGGTCCAGTCCCAGCGCCTTCAGGGAGCCGAGATACAGGTCGAGGATATTTTCCGGCGCCGGCTTGAGCACCACCTGGTACTGGTAGTAGTGCTGCAGGCGGTTCGGGTTCTCGCCGTAGCGGCCATCCTTGGGACGGCGCGATGGCTGCACGTAGGCCGCGCGCCAAGGCTCGGGACCGATCGCGCGCAGGAAGGTGCCGGTGTGGAAAGTGCCGGCGCCGACTTCCATGTCGTAAGGCTGGAGCAGGGCGCAACCTTGCTTGTCCCAGTAGGATTGCAAGGTCAGGATGATTTGTTGGAATGTGAGCATTATGGGGAGCTGCGGTTTGCTAAAACGACCAATTTTAGCGGGTTTTAAAGGGATGCTGGGTGCCGAGGCGCCAACGATGTCATTTTTTAGGCGTTTTAGCGTATTTGCGGCCCGAAATGGCCGCCAGCAGCAGCGCCAGCGCCGACAGCGCCAGCATCGCGTAGTTGCCAAAGCGGATAAACGGCGTCATGCCGGCCATACCCTGGACCTGGGCCGCGAGCGTGCCCTGCGCGTAGTACGGCAGCACGCTGACCACTTTGCCGCGCCCGTCGATGACGGCGGTGGCGCCGCTGTTGGTCGAGCGCAGCATCGGGCGCCCGGTCTCGAGCGCGCGCATCTGGGAAATCTGCAAGTGCTGCGGGACCGCGATCGATTCGCCGAACCAGGCCAGGTTCGACGCATTGAGCAGGATCGTGGCCGGGCGCGCGGCGCTGCGCAGCTGCAGCGCGATTTCTTCGCCGAACACGTCTTCGTAGCAGACATTGGGCAGCACCAGCTGGTCCTTGACGGCGAACGGCGCCTGCACCAGCGGTCCGCGCGTCATTTCGCCCAGCGGAATTCGCATGATCGTGACGAACCAGCGGAAACCGTAAGGGACAAATTCGCCGAACGGCACCAGGTGCTGCTTGTCGAAGCGGTAGCTCTGGCCGTCAGGGCCATAGGCAGCAACGCTGTTGGCGTACATGCCGGGGCCGTCCGACAGCGGAATGCCGAACATGACGTAGCTGCCGCTGCTGGCGGCATACTGTTTATACGATTCAAGGTAGTCGGGCGGCAGGAACTGCGGCAGCACCGTGATCGCCGTCTCGGGCAGTGCGATCAGGTCGGCCGGCGCTGCGGTCAACAGATCGTGATACAGATTAAGCGCGCGCAGCGTATGGGCTGGATCGAATTTTTCACGCTGCTCGATATTGCCCTGGACCAGGCGCACCGAAATCGGCTTGCCTTCAGGATGGGTCCAGGCGATGAAAGTGAGGGCGTAGCCGGCCGCCAGCGTCAGGCCCAGCACGGCGCCGCCCAGCAGGCGTTTTTTCTGGGTCAGCATGGCGATCGCGCTGGCGCACAGGGCCACCAGCACGCCGACGCCGTACACGCCTACCAGCGGCGCGTAGCCGGCCAGCGGGCTGTTGTTTTGGGCGTAGCCGGAAGCGACCCACGGGAAGCCGGTCACGACCCAGCCGCGCATCCATTCCGACAGGCCCCAGCTAAACGGCAGCACCAGAAACAAGAAGCTGGTGACCGGCACTGTGTAGCGCTTGCGCAGCCAGGTCGAGAAGCCCGTGGCCAGGCCGGCGAACAGACCAAGGTACAAAGCAAGCAGGCAGGCTGCGCCGGCCGCCAGCGGCGCCGGAATCGAACCGTAGCGGTTCATGGTGATGTACACCCAGTGGGTGCCGGCCAGCGTCCAGCCGAAGCCGAAGGCCCAACCGAGCAGCGAACTGCGGCGCACACTGGTGTCCATGCCGACCTGGTAGAACAGGAACGCCAGTGCGGCGATTTCGACCGGCCACCAGCCAAATGGGGCGAACGACAATGCGCTCGCCGCGCCGGCTAGCGCGGCGAACAGCGAAGGCAAGGCGGTGGTGCGTGCACTACGGGCCGGACCGGCCATCAGTCGCGTTCATCTTCAGGCAGGGGCAGCTTTTCGACCAGCAGCACATGGACCTGGCGCGCGTCGGCGCGCAGCACTTCGAAGCGCAGGTTCTCGATGTCGAACACGTCACCCTTGTGCGGCATGCGCCCAAGGTGGTTGGCGACCAGGCCGCCGATGGTGTCGACGTCGTCGACCGGCAGCGCGGCGCCGATTTCCTCGTTGAACTGCGGGATTTCGGTCAGTGCCTTGATGCGCCAGCGCGGACCCAACTGGCCTTCCTTGATCGACAGGATGTTGTCTTCTTCCTCGTCGAAATCGTATTCGTCCTCGATGTCGCCGACGATCTGCTCGAGCACATCCTCGATCGTGATCAGGCCTGCCACGCCGCTGTATTCGTCCACCACGATCGCCATATGGTTATGGTTGGCGCGGAAGTCGCGCAGCAGCACGTTCAGGCGTTTCGATTCGGGAATGAAGATGGCCGGGCGCAGCATGTCGCGCACGTCGAACGATTCTTCGGCGTAGTAGCGCAGCAGGTCCTTGGCCAGCAGGATGCCGATGACTTTATCGCGCTCGCCTTCGATGGCCGGAAAGCGCGAGTGGGCCGTGGCCAGCACTTGGGGCATCCAGTCTTCGATGGGCTTGGAGATGTCGATCACATCCATCTGCGAGCGCGGCACCATGATGTCGCGCGCGGACAGGTCCGAAACCTGGAACACCCCTTCGATCATGGACAGCGCATCGGCGTCGATCAGGTTGCGTTCGTGGGCGTCGTGCAGAACTTCCAGCAGCTCGGCGCGGTTTTCTGGCTCGGGTGAGATCAGTGCGGTCAGGCGTTCAAACAGTGACCGGTGGGTTTTGGCGTCCGTGCGGACGTCATAAGAGTGCTCTGGCATAGTTGGCGTGAGCCGTTGTTGCGATGGGCATAGGATACACCAAAAGCGCGGATGCCCGTTTTTTAAGCAAACTGGCCGACTTTATTATTCGTTCAGATAGGCCGCCAGGCCGTCGGCCAGCGCCGCATACACGACCTTGCAGCGCAGGCTGTCGCGCAGGTCTTCATGCATCACCAGCCAGGTGTCGAGCGGCGGCGCGAAGGCGGCGGGCAACACCCGCACCAGCGCCGGGTCGCGCCGGGCCAGGGCGGCCTGGCAAATGCCGATCCCGAAGCCGGCGCGGATCGCCGCCAGCTGGGCCAGGTGGCTGTCCGAGCGCAGCGCGAAATCGGCGCGCGTCAGTTCGCCCAGGTGATGCTTCATGCTGCGGATGAAGGCCGTTTCGTGGTCGTAGCCGATCAGCGCGTGCTGTGTGAGCGCGGCCAGCGAGGCCGGCGTGCCGCGCCGCGCAAGGTAGTCGCGGTGGGCGTGCAGCCCGAGCTCGATGGCGCCGAGGCGGCGCGCCACCAGCGCTTGCTGGGTCGGGCGCACATTGCGCACGGCGATGTCCGCTTCGCGCCGCAACAGGTCCTGGGGGCGGTTCGACAGCGCCAGTTCGATCTGCAGGCCGGGATACTGGGTGTGCAAATGCGTCACGATGGCCGGCAGCACTTCGCAGCCGATCACTTCGCTGGCAGTGACGCGCACGCTGCCGCGCGGCTCGCCCTCGCCGGCCGACGCGGCGCGCAGCAAGGCGCTGGCGGTGGCGGCCAGCGACTGCGCAAAAGGCTTGAGCTGCAGCGCGTGCGCGCTGGGCAGGTAGCCGAGTTGGGAGCGCACGAACAGCGCCTGGCCGAGTGCCTCCTCGAGCGCGTCGATATGGCGTCCAAGGGTAGGCTGGGCCACGCCCAGTTCGCGCGCCGCCGCCGACAGCGAGCCGTTTTCCAGCACCGCCAGGAAGGAGCGGTACAAATCCCAGTTCGGTTCTTTATCCATGTTGATGGCTATGCAAAAATGCATGGTGCCTATTCGAGTTATGCACTTCCGTATAGTAGCCGATTGCCCGACACTGGTCTGCATCGACAACCAAGGAGGTCAGCATGGAACAGGCAAAGACGGCATTGGTACTGGGCGCGACCGGCGGCGTGGGTGGCGAAGTGGCGCGTGCATTGGTGGCGCGCGGATGGCAGGTGCGGGCATTGGCGCGCAATCCGGGCGCGCAGCCCGGTCTGGCCGTCGAGTGGATGCGCGGCGACGCCATGCAGTGCGCCGATGTGGTGGCGGCCGCTCAAGGCGTGGCCCTGATCGTCCACGCGGTCAACCCGCCCGGCTACCGCGATTGGGACAAGCTGGTGCTGCCGATGCTCGAGAACACGATCGCCGCCGCGCATGCCAGCGGGGCGCGCATCCTGCTGCCGGGGACCATTTACAACTATGGCGCCGGCAGTGCCGGCCTGCTGGCTGAAGACGCGCCGCAGCGGCCCTCGTCACGCAAGGGCGCGATCCGGGTCGAGATGGAGCAACGGTTGCGCGTGGCGGGCGTGAGGACGCTGGTGGTGCGGGCCGGCGATTTTTTTGGGCCGCGCCCCGGCAACAACTGGTTTTCACAAGGGTTAGTCAAGAGCGCCGCCTACATTACTTATCCCGGCAAAGCGGGCGCTGGCCATGCCTGGGCCTACCTGCCGGACCTGGCCGACACCATGGTCAATCTGGTGGAGCAGGAGGCGCGCTTGGGCGTGTACGAGAGTTTCCATTTCGGCGGCCATTGGGATGCCGACGGCACGCGCATGGTGGCGGCAATCCGCAGCGCGGCCGGCAAGCCTGCGCTGCCGGTACGGCGCCTGCCGTGGTGGGCGCTGCGCCTGCTGGCGCCGGTGGTGCCGCTGTTTCGCGAGATGGCCGAGATGCGCTATCTGTGGCAACAGCCGTTCGCACTCGATAACGCCAGGCTGCTGCGATTTCTGGGGGGAGAGACCCACACGCCGCTCGACGTGGCGGTCGGTGCGGCGTTAGGGTCAGTGCCAACATTCGGACACGGGCCCATCAGTTGCGGCGCAACTGATGGGCCCGTGTCCGAATGTTGGCACTGACCCTCGTTAGGCGTAAGGATCGGCGTAACCGAGCGTGGCCAGGATGTCGCGCTCGAGCTGCTCCATCTCGGCCGCTTCCTCGTCGTCGTCGTGGTCGTAGCCTTGCGCATGCAGCACGCCGTGCACCACCAGGTGGGCGGTGTGCTCTTCCACGGTTTTCTTTTGTTCGGCCGCTTCTTTTTCCAGCACGTCGGTGCACAGGATGATGTCGGCGCGGGTCGGCTCGTTTTCGTCGATCTCTTCGCCTTCGTTGTAGGCAAACGTCAGCACGTTGGTGGCGTAGTCCTTGGCGCGGTAGTCGCGATTGAGCACGCGGCCTTCTTCGGCGTCGACAAAGCGCACCGTCAGCTCGGCCGGTGCCAGCAGCGCCGCCTGCACCCAGCGCCGCACTTTCGGGCGCGTGATCGATTCCTGCAGGCGAGCGTCCGGATACTGGACCGACAGCGCGAGTTTATTTTTTGCGGACATTTTTCACCACCTGTTTGGGCACGAGTTCTTCGATTGCAGCTGCGTTTTCGTAGGCGTCGACAATGCGCGCCACCAGCGGATGGCGCACCACGTCGACACTGGTGAACTGGGTGAAGGCGATCCCGCGCACGTCCTTGAGCACGTGCACGGCGTCGATCAAGCCGCTCTTCTGGGTCTTGTGCAGATCAACCTGGGTGACGTCGCCGGTCACCACGGCCTTGCTGCCAAAGCCGATCCGGGTCAGGAACATCTTCATCTGTTCGACCGTCGTGTTCTGCGCTTCATCCAGGATCACGAAAGCGTGGTTCAGGGTGCGCCCGCGCATGTAGGCCAGCGGGGCGATCTCGATCACCTGCTTCTCGAACATTTTCTGGGTGCGGTCAAAGCCAAGCAGGTCGTACAGCGCGTCGTACAGCGGGCGCAAATACGGGTCCACTTTCTGGGCCAGGTCGCCCGGCAAAAAGCCAAGCCGTTCGCCCGCTTCAACCGCGGGACGCGTCAATATGATGCGCTTGACGGCGTCGCGTTCGAGCGCGTCGACCGCGCACGCCACCGCCAGGTAGGTCTTGCCGGTGCCGGCCGGGCCCACGCCGAAAGCGATGTCGTGTTCGAGAATGGCGCGCAAGTAGGCGATCTGGTGCGGCGTGCGCCCGCGCAGGTCGCTGCGCCGCGTTTTGAGCACCGGGCTGTTGATCTCGATCTCGGGCAGGGCCTGGGCCGGCAGGTGCGCTTCGTGCGCGTGGCTGTGCAGGCCGGTGCGCTGTTCGACCAGCGCCAGTTGCACTTCCTCGATCGGGATGATCTTGTTGGCTACTGCGTAGAAGCGCTCCAGGATCTCGACCGCGCGCGCGGCGTTGGTGCCGCTGACGATGAATTTTTCGCCGCGCCGGAAAATCGTCACGTCCAGCGCCGCCGAAATCTGGCGCAGGTTTTCGTCGAGCGGCCCGCACAGGTGCGCCAGCCGGTTGTTATCGAGCGGCTCGGGGACGAAGTATTCGGGCTGGATGGGGGTCTTGTTTCTCAACTGGCTATGCCGATCGCGTCTAGGCCGGCGACGAGTTCGCCGCGCAGCGTGTAGTTAAAGCTTTCCGTGATGCGCACCTGGGCCATCTGGCCGATCAGCGCGGCGCCTATGCTGCCGGCATCGAAGTTGACCACCCGGTTGTTCTCGGTGCGGCCCTGGAGCTCCAACGCGTCCTTCTTGGACGGGCCTTCGACCAGGATGGCCTGCACGGTGCCGACCATGGCCGCGCTGTACTTGCGCGTGTTGGCATCAATTGCCGCCTGCAGCTTTTGCAAGCGCGCCAGCTTGACCTCGTGCGCCGTATCGTCTTCCAGGCTGGCCGCCGGCGTGCCGGGACGCTTGCTGAAGATGAAGCTGTAGCTGGTGTCAAATCCCACGTCGGCGATCAGCTTCATCATGGCCTCGAAGTCGGCTTCGGTCTCGCCCGGAAAACCGACGATGAAGTCGGACGAAATCGACATCTGCGGCCGCACCGCGCGGATGCGGCGGATGATGGATTTGTATTCGAGCCCGGTATAGCCGCGCTTCATGGCGCCGAGCACCTTGTCCGAGCCATGCTGGGCCGGCAGGTACAGGTGGTTGACCAGTTGCGGGATCTTAGCGTAGGCGTCGATCAGGCGCTGCGTGAATTCTTTCGGATGGCTGGTGACGAAGCGGATCCGTGCGATGCCCGGGATATCGGCCACGTATTCGAGCAGCAGCGCGAAGTCGGCGATGTCGCCGCCTTCCATCACGCCGCGGAAGGCGTTCACGTTCTGTCCCAGCAGCGTGATTTCCTTGACCCCTTGCGCGGCCAGGCCGGCCACTTCGGCCAGCACGTCCTCGAAGCGGCGCGACACTTCCTCGCCGCGCGTGTACGGCACCACGCAGTAGCTGCAGTATTTGCTGCAGCCTTCCATGATCGACACGAAAGCGGCTGCGCCGTCGACCTTGGCCGGGGGCAAGTGGTCGAATTTTTCGATTTCCGGGAAGCTGATGTCGACCTGGGCGTCGCCGCTGGCGCGCCGTTCGCGCATCAGCTGCGGCAGGCGGTGCAGCGTCTGCGGGCCGAACACCATGTCGACGTAGGGCGCGCGCTTGACGATGGCCGCGCCTTCCTGCGAGGCCACGCAGCCGCCCACGCCGATCAACAGG
Organism: Pseudomonadota bacterium; assembly: GCA_040390915.1. GTDB lineage: Bacteria > Pseudomonadota > Gammaproteobacteria > Burkholderiales > Burkholderiaceae_D > Telluria_A. The sequence continues at coordinate 97,828 of JAZJXM010000015.1, read as the reverse complement.
TCGGGTTTCAGCAGTTTGAGTTCGCGCAGCCGGCCCAGGTCGGAAAATACTTTTTCCTGCGCCTTTTCGCGCACCGAGCAAGTGTTGAGCAAAATCACGTCGGCGTCTTCGGCCGTATCGCAGCGCACCATGTCGTCGGAGGCGTTTAACACGTCGACCATTTTGTCGGAGTCGTACTCGTTCATCTGGCAACCGAAGGTCTTGATGAAAACTTTTTTCTGCATGGCGGTTCTGGGCTGAAGGTTGGGTAAGGCGGGCCGTCAGTTTACCGTAAATCGGCGCGCAGCTCGGAAGTTATGTTTGAGAACGACCTATTTCCCCTTGTAAATCAATGACTTCCGCACGCTTGCGTGCGCCACTTTCTTGCCCCATGTGTTGAAATGAATATGTGACAAGCTTTCCGGCGGTTAGCTTGATTTCGAACAATGACAGCAATGTACGAGTAAGTTGTACTTAAGGCACTGAGTCATCCCTAGTTGGCAAACTCATGCTGTTAAATCTTGCCGCCATGGACGATGTTTCGGGAACTTCTTCAGGCGAAACATGGTCTTTAACACAGTTCGCAAGCGGCATTATTTCAACCAACCTCAACGAGGACAATCATGGCACACCATGCTTTGGCATCACAAGAAAGTTATAACCCCAACCACTTGCTGGACATCCTGCTGGGCAAGATGCAGCTCAAGAATGACGCTGCGCTGTCGCGCATGCTGGAAGTGGCGCCGCCGGTGATCAGCAAGATTCGCCACCACCGCTTGCCGGTCGGCGCCTCGCTGCTGATCCGCATGCACGAAGTGACCGGCATGAGCATCCGCGACCTGCGCGACTTGATGGGCGACCGGCGCACCAAGTATCGCTTGTCGGACGCCCAGGGCCGTCCAAAGCCAGAAGAGAAGGGAAGCGAATCAGCAGGCAATTATGCGCATTGATGGCGCGGGCAGGGCGGCAGCGCCGTCCGTGCCCGGCATCAGCCCATCAGCAACAAGGTGATTTCCTCGAACTGCAGTTCGGTTTCGCGGAACGCATGCAAATAGGCTTCCTGGTTCAGCCCGAGTGAATTCCATGCCAGCAGCGACACTGCGGGCACCAGTTCATCGTCTTCGCCGGCCAGGTCGAGCGCATGCACGATCGCGCTGGCCACGTGCACGAGCGCGGCCAGCACCCCTGCGCCCTCGGCGTCCGGATCATGATGATAGGCAATGGCCATCTTCATCGTGTCCGAAAAATTCCAATGCTCGGCCAGCGCCATTCCGGCCACCACATGGTCGATCCCCAGCACGGCCCGTTCCGCCTCCAGCACGTAGGTGTCATGGGTGTTGCGGTATTCCATCACTTCCTGGTACTTGGCGCTAAAGCTGCTCACCAGCACCAGGCGTCCTATGTCATGCAGCAAGCCGGCGGTGAAGGCGTAATCCTGGTTGAAGCGCACCCGCCGCGCCAGCACCTTGCAGCAGGCGGCGGTGGCGATCGAATGGCGCCAGAATGCCTTGTCGTCGAAACCGGGACACTGGCCGGCCGCAAAGCAGCCGGTCACGGCAGCGGCGGTAATCAGGTTGCGCGTGGTCTGGAAACCGAGGAAGGTGATCGCCTGCTGGATCGTGGTGACCTTCACTTGCAAGCCGTACAGCGAGGAATTGGCCAGCCGCAGCGTTTTGGCCGTCAGCGCCTGGTCATGCGAGACTTTTTTTGCCAGCACCGAGATATCGACGTCTTCCTGGTCGATGCTGCTGAGTAGTTCCATGACCACCGCCGGCAGCGACGGCAAGTCTTCCAGCTTGCGCACGATGTCGTCCAGCACCAGCGTGCTCATGGCGCCGCCTCCGGTTCCAGGCGAAAGGTGGTGATGCAGTGGCGCAGCTGGCCGTTGGCAGTAAATTCGTCGTCGGCCGGATCGAGCTTGCGAAACAGCCTGGCCAGGCGGCGCGCGACGGCCCCGCTGTCGGCCGCTACCGCCGGCGCGTCCGGCATGCCGCCTGGGGCCAGCACGGCCAGGCTATCGATGCCGTGGCTGGGCAGCAGCGCGATGGTCCTGGCGCTCAATACCGCACCCTTGGGAAGCAAGATCTGCCCCTGCTGGTCCAGCACTTCGTCGGAAAGGATCATTCCTGGCTTAACCTGCGACAGCGCCAGGTGCTGGTAAGCTGCGCTCATGCCCGCCTCCCTGTGTATACGGCGATAGTACCATTGGCTTTGCAAGCTGTGCTGCACCCGAGAATCTTTACTTGCTAGGAGATTTCTTGCCAATCGGAAGGCCATACCGTACATTGGAAGCCACGCGTATCGGGAGTGTCAATGTTCAGTATCCAAAACCGGCTGAAACTGCTTTTCGTGGTGATCGTCACCGTGGTGCTGGCGATCTCCGGAAGCTATACGCAGTATTCGCTGGGCAAGGATCTGGAAGCGTCCAACCTGCGCCTGCGCGAGGGCGTGCTGACCCGTTTGCAGATCAGCTTGCCGTCGGCCTTGTGGGACCTGGACAAGTCCAAGGTCGATTCCATCGTGGAGGCGGAAATGCTGCCGCCCGAAGTGGTGTCGATCCGGGTCTACGATACCTCGGTCGGCCTGTTCGCCGGCAAGATGCGCACCACCAACGGCCAGCTGGTGGCAGTCGATGAACGGCCCGAGCCGGACGGCACGCCGGTCGAAGCGGCGCTGGTGTTCCAGGACGGCGGCTCGGCCAGCGCCACCATCAAGCCGGTCTCGGTGGGCAAAGTGGTGATCAATTTCAGCCGCGCCCAGATCGATGCCGCGCTGGCCTCCGAACTGATGCGCAAAGTGGCCGAAGTGCTGCTGCTCGATATCTTCCTGGTGCTGGCGCTGTCGCTGTCGCTGCGCATGGTGTTCGAGCCGCTCAAGCAGTTGCGCGACGGCCTGTTCGACCTGGCCACGCGCGGCACCGACGAAGTCGAAGAATTGCCCGAAAACCGGCGCGACGAACTGGGCGACGTGATCCGCGGCTTCAACCAGATCCAGCGCCGCCTGAAGTCAACCATCTTCCGCATCCGCGAAGCCGAGGACCACGCGCGCCGCTCGGCCCAGACCACCACCCAGGCGCTGCAAGACTTGCGCCAGACCCAGGAGTCGCTGCTGCAGGCTGAACGGCTGGCCTCGCTGGGCAGCCTGGTGGCAGGTGTCGCGCACGAGATCAACACGCCGGTCGGCATCGCCTTGACCAGCGCCTCGGTGCTCAAGGCCGCCACCGACGAGATCCAGGAAGCGGTCAACACCACCGGCCTGAAAAAGTCCGACATCATGCGTTACCTCGATACGGCTGCCGAAAGCGCGCGCCTGATCATGAATAACGCTTACCGCGCGGCGCACTTGATCCACAGCTTCAAGCAGATCGCGGTCGACCAGACCAGCGAAGCGCGCCGTCCGTTCGGGCTCAAGGAATACATCGAAGAAATCGTCTCCAGCCTGCAACCGAAACTCAAGAAGACGCCGATCCGGCTCACGCTCGATTGCCCGCCCGCCATCGTGCTCGACAGCTACCCGGGCGCCTTCGCCCAGGTCATCACCAACCTCACGCTCAACTGCGTCGAGCACGCGTTCGAGGCGGACGCGCCGGGCGAAATCGCGATCAGCGCCACGCTGGATGGCGAGATCGTCGAACTGCACGTGAACGACGACGGCAAAGGCATCGCGCCGGACGTGCTGGACCGCATTTTCGACCCCTTCTTCACCACCCGGCGCGGCCAGGGCGGCACCGGGCTGGGCTTGAACATCGTGTACAACCTGATCGCCAAGCAATTTGGCGGCACCATTGCCGTGGCCAGCACGCTGGGCAAGGGCACCCACTTCACCTTGCGCATTCCGCGCGTGACGCCGCAGGAAGCGCTGCACGAACTGCCGCAGCCGCAAAAGCCGGTGGCCACCCAGCTGGCCGGCGAAGGCATCTAGCGTCCGGCGCGATTGGGCCGCTCCAAGCGCGCCAATCGAAAATATTGTATTCTCGTCATGCTCCAAAAACATCTGGTTGGAACCCTTGCGCGCGCAACGCTGCGCGCCGCCACCCTTACAAAGGATCATCATGAAACTGTATTTCAGTCCTGGTGCATGCTCACTGTCTCCCCACATCGTCCTGCTTGAAGCAGGCTTGCCCTTCACGCTCGACAAGGTCGACCTGCGCGCCAAGCTGACCTCGACCGGTCAGGACTTCCGCGCCATCAACAGCAAGGGCTATGTGCCCACGCTCGAGACCGACGGCGGCGCGATCCTGACCGAAGGTCCGGCCATCGTGCAATACCTGGCCGACCTGGTCCCGGACAAGCGCCTGGCTCCGCCGGCAGGCAGCATGGAGCGCTATCAGCTGATGGCCTGGCTCAATTTCATCTCCACCGAAATTCACAAGAATTACGGCCCGTTTTTCAAGCCCGATGCGGGCGCCGAACTGAAGGCCTACGCGGCCGCCAACCTGACCCAGCGTTACAGCTATATCAACCAGCAGCTCGAAGGACGCGACTACCTGGGCGAGCGCTTCAGTGTGGCCGACGTTTACCTGTTCGTAGTGACCAACTGGGCTGGCCATATCCAGTTCGACCTGTCGCCATGGCCGAACGTGCAGGCATTCCAGAAGCGCATGTTTGCCCGTCCAGCGGTGCAACAGGCGCTGCGCGCGGAAGGCTTGATCGAATGAAGCCATTGACCAGACGCGCCTTGTGCGCAAGCTTGCTGGCACTCGGGTTCACGGCGCTGTCGGCCCAAGCCGCACCGGCCGTGGCTACCCGCCTGTATGTGTTCGACTGCGGCACTATCGATGTGAGCGATATTTCCGTGTTCAGCCCCGGGGTGGACGTGGGCAAGAAAAAGGTGCTGACCGATTCCTGCTACCTGATCGTGCATCCGAAAGGCACGCTGGTCTGGGACACCGGTTTCAGCGATGAGCTGGCCACGCTGCCCGAAGGCAAAAAGGTCAGCGACAATTTCCACGTGCGCTTGAAGACGCCGCTGGCAGCCCAGCTCAAGCAGGCTGGCTACGCGCCCGACGCGGTCAATTTTCTGGGCCTGTCGCACATGCACTTCGACCATATCGGCAATGTCGGCCTGTTCCCCAAGGCCACCTTGCTGATGCAAAAAGAAGAGTATGTGTCGGCCTTCGGTCCCGACGCGGCCAAGTTCGGCAACGACGCCAAGAACTACCCGACGCTGGGCGCCAATCCGAACCGCCAGCTGGAAGGCGATCTGGATGTGTTTGGCGACGGCGCGGTGGTCGTCAAGCGCGCGGTCGGGCATACGCCGGGGCACCAGATGCTGTTCGTCAAGCTGAAAAAGACGGGCAATATTTTGCTGTCGGGCGACCTGGTGCACTTCACCAAGAACTGGACGCAGCGCGGCGTGCCGTCGTTTAACTTCGACAAGGATCTGTCGACCACGGCGATGAACGATGCGGCCGCTTTCCTGAAGGCGCACAAGGCCACGCTGTGGATACAGCATGATCTTGAGCAGAATGCGCATATCAGGCATGCGCCCAAGTACTACGAGTGATGAATGCGCCTTCGGGCGCATTTTTTCAATGTTGCGTTGCGCCAAAATTTATAAAGAATCGACGCTGTCTGACAGTAACTTTTACAGCTTGATAATAGCTTGATTGTCGAGTTGATCACGGCTGTTGCGCTGCAAAATTTTTTAACAAATTCCCGCTGTACCTACGCTTTTTTTGGCGGTATAGTCTGCGTATTCCTATTGCCTTCAAGCACTAGAATGATGGCAAATGGTTCACTTCAGCTCTCCACAGTATCGTCATGCCCACACTCGCCCAACTTCAACTCGCGCTCAAGAACACCGCTGTGCGCATCGTCATCATCTTGCTGTTTGCCGTCGGCGCCGGCCTGGCCATCTACAAGGCCGATGTGCCGCAAGATGCCAGCCCGGTTGTCTATTCGCAGGATATTTCCAAAATCACCGCGCTGGCGGCCGACAAGGCGCGCCTTGAATTCCTGCTGGTGGCCAAGCCGCTGTCGGAGTCGCCGCGCTACGTGTTCAAGTTCCGCGGCGCGCCCCAGCTGCATGTGGTCAAGGTGCCCAGCACCTCGCACCTGAGCCTGGAACGGGAAGTGTTGTTGAAAAATGCGATCCCGTACTCGATCGCCACCGACGAATTTCTCGCCGCGCATAAATCGGTCTTGCTCGACGAGGGCCAGAACGTCGTCACCGCCGAAGCCATCGCGTTCCTGAAGCGCCATGCGCTCGATATCCTGGTGCTGTGCCTGGTGATCTATGTGCTCAAGTTCGGCGTTCCCGGCATGGGCATGAGCGCGGCCGTCATCATGCCCGACAAGCTCAAGGGCAGCATGGACGACCTGATCGGCATGGAAGACATCAAGCAGGAAGTGCTGCACCTGGAAGACATGATCCGTAACCGGGTCGAGTATCAGTCGCACAACATCGACAAGCCGTTCAATGTGATGCTGACCGGGCCGGCCGGCACCGGCAAGACCAAGCTGGTTGGCTACCTGGCCAAGAAACTCAATGTGCCGCTGATCCAGGCGTCCGGCTCGGCGCTCGAATCCGGTTATGTGGGCGGCGGCTCCAAGGCGCTCAATGCGCTGTACCGCAAGGCCTGCGCGCGCGGGCGCTGCATCATCTTCCTGGACGAAGCGCAAACCTTGTTCATGCCGCGCGGACGCGGCGAAAAGAAATGGGAAGACGACACCGCCAACACGCTGCTTGGCCTGCTCGACGGCGTCAAGAGCGACAAGGGCCAGGACGTGATCTGGGTGGTCGCGTCCAACTTCGACGACGCGTCGGTCGACATGGACGAAGCGATGCTGCGCCGCTTTTCGGTCAAGATCAATTTCCGCTTGCCGAACAAGGGCGAACGGGGCGACCTGCTCAAGAGCTTCCTGGGCCGCAAGAAGGCCGGTCTGGTTGACTGGAATGACCTGGACCTGGGCCAGGTGGCGGAAATGACGGCCAACCTCAGCCCGGCGCTGCTGGAATCGGTGGTCGAACGCGCCAGCATGATTTCGATCCAGGAAAAATCGATCATCAATACCGACTTGATGTTCCGCGCTTTCGAGCGCACCACGCTGGGCCTGACCGACCGCGCCACCACGGCTGAAAAGCACAAGCAGCGCGAGCGCATCGCGCGCCATGAGCTGGGCCACTTCTTCATGCAGATCGACCCTTATCTGCGTCAGGGCATGCCGCTGGCACAGGTCAAGGCCAAGTCGCACCTGCTCAAGATCAGCACCGAATCGGTGTCGAAACTGGGCGCGCTCGGCTATGTGCTGCAGGCGGGCGACGACGTATCGCTGCGCACGCTCGAAGAGCTGGAGCAGGACGTGATCCAGCTGTATGGCGGGGTGGCGGCGGAAGAGATGTTTTACGGCGCGCGCGGCATTTCAGTGGGCAGCCAGAACGACATCGAAAAGGCCACCAAGCTGCTCAACCTGATGGTCAACCGGCTGTCGATGTACTCGCACGCGAAGATCGATTACACCCAGCTCAAGCAAGAGGGCAGCGGCGAACACACGGTGCGCCAGGTCGAACAGAAGTCCGATGAGCTGTACAGCTACACGCTGGGCGCGATCCGCGATTATCAGGAAGTGATCGAATCGATCAAGGATATCTTGCTGGACCAGTATGTGCTGTCCAAGGATGCGGTGTTCGACCTGCTGGAAGAGCGCCAGGACCTGATGGCGTTCGCCAGCTAAAGCTCAGTAGGGTGGAAAAGCGCAGCGAATTCCACCAGCAAACCAAGAGGGTCAGGTCGGGCATTGCGCCATTGGCGCAATGCCCGACCTGACCCTCTCTCTTGAATCATGGCGCGGTCGCCAGCGCCGCCAGTGCCTTGCGCACCGACGCCCGTACTGCCATGAATTCGGCGCGGCGTTCGGTCTGATTCAAGCGGAACAGCATCAAGCCTTCCATCTGCGCCACCATCAGGATCGCGCGCTGCATGTATTCGTCGTCGCCGATCTGCGGATTGAGCCCGCGGATCAAATTGAAGATCGCCTTGCGCTCGCGCGCCATCATCTTGTCCATCAGGCGCGACGCGAATGCGTTGCGCGACGCGAGCGCCCACAGCTCGAAGAACAAGGCGTGCGTCACTGGGTCGGTGATCTCTTCCAAAAACATGTCGCAGGTCGACAGGAAGCGATCCAGGCGCGAGGCGCTCGGCATGGCTGCCGAAATGCCGTCCATCTTGGTCTGGAACACGTCGAGCGTGTACAGCAGCAGCGCTTCGAGCAGCGCATCCTTGCTCTGGTAATAATGCTGCACGTTCGACAGGCTGATCCCCACCTCGGCCGCCACGCGCCGCATCGACAGGCCCGCGTAGCCATCGCTGGCAAACAGCGAGCGCGCCGCATGCAGGATGTCGTGCGCCCGTCCCAGCCCCTTTTCTGTGGTGCTGGACGGCTTATTTTTCAACGTTGTCAGGGTGCTAGTCATAGGCGGTAATTATCGCATGGGGCTTTAATAAGTAGTACAACTGACCTATAATTGGCGTATTAGGTCGTTTGACCTACTTCCGCATTCTAAACTGAGCCACACTTCAGGAGTCGACAATGAGCCGCAAAGTCTTTGTAACGGGCGTGGGCATGATCCCCTTCGCCAAGCCGGGCGCCAGCGCCCCTTACGACCAGATGGGCGCCCTGGCCACGACCCAGGCGCTGCAGGACGCCGGCGTCGCCTACGACGACATCGAGCAAGCCTATGTCGGCTATGTGTACGGCGATTCGACCAGTGGCCAGAAAGCGCTGTACCAGGTCGGCATGACCGGCATCCCGGTTGTCAACGTCAACAACAACTGCTCGACCGGCTCGACCGCACTGTTCCTGGCGCGCCAGGCGATCGCCAGCGGCGCGGCCGAATGCGTGCTGGTGCTCGGCTTCGAGCAAATGAGCTCCGGCGCACTGGGCTCGGTGTTCACCGACCGCCCAAGCCCGTTCGACCCGTTTGACGCCGTGACCGACCGCCTGGTCGGCAAGCCGGAAATCCCGCTGGCGCTGCGCTACTTCGGCGGCGCCGGGCTGGCCCACATGGAAAAATACGGAACGCCGTTCGACGCCTTCGCCAAGATCCGCGCCAAGGCCAGCCGCCACGCGGTCAACAATCCGCTGGCGCTGTTCCGCAAGGAAGTGACGACGCAGGATGTGCTGGATGCGCCAATGATCTGGCCCGGCGTGATGACGCGTCTGATGGCCTGCCCGCCGACCTGCGGCGCGGCCGCCGCGGTGCTGGTATCGGAAGACTACGCCAAGAAGCACAATCTGAAAAAAGACGTCTACATCGCAGCGCAAGCGATGACCACCGACCGCGCCAGCACGTTCGATTCGAACGACATGATGCGCGTAGTCGGTTACGACATGAGCCGCGAAGCGGCGGCCAAGGTCTATGCGCAAGCCGGCATCGGCCCTGACGATCTCGACGTGGTGGAGCTGCATGACTGCTTCGCCCACAATGAGCTGATCACCTACGAAGCGCTGGGCCTGTGCCCGGAAGGCGGCGCCGCCAAGTTCATCGACGACGGCGACAACACCTATGGCGGCAAGGTCGTCACCAATCCATCGGGCGGCTTGCTGTCGAAAGGCCACCCGCTGGGTGCGACCGGCCTGGCGCAATGTTATGAACTGACGCACCAGCTGCGCGCCACTGCCGGCGCGCGCCAGGTCGAAGGCGCACGCGTAGCGCTGCAGCACAACCTTGGCCTGGGCGGCGCTTGCGTGGTCACCATGTATCGGGCCGCATGATGATGAACGTGATCGGAACTTCGTCCTGGATGACGCCGGAGCTGGAAGACCTGCGCGAAGCGGTGCACCGCTTCGTCGACAGCGAAATCGTGCCCAACCAGGAACGCTGGCGCAAGCAGCAGCATGTGGACCGCGACCTGTGGCACAAGGGCGGCGAGATGGGCATCCTGTGCGCCGACATCCCTGAGGAGTACGGCGGCTCGGGCGGCAATTTTGCGCACCAGTCGATCGTTTTCGAGGAGCTGGGCTACGCCGGCGACATGGCGTTCGGCATCCACGTGCATGCGATCGTGGCGCACTACATCCTCAATCAAGGCACCGAAGCGCAAAAACTCAAGTACCTGCCCAAGCTGGCCAGCGGCGAGATGATCGGGGCGATCGCCATGTCGGAGCCAGGCGCCGGTTCGGACCTGAAAGGCATACGCACCACTGCCGTGGCCGACGCCAACGGCTACCGCGTCAACGGCTCCAAGACGTTTATTTCGAACGGCTACTTGGCCGACCTGATCCTGGTCGTGGTCAAGACCGACAGCGCCGCCGGTGCCAAGGGCGTGTCGCTGCTGCTGCTCGAAACGCGCGACAATCCGGGCTTCCGGGTCGGGCGCATTCTTGAAAAAGTAGGGCAGAAGGGGCAGGACACGTGCGAACTGTTCTTTGATAACGCGCACGTGCCGCTGGAGAACGTGCTCGGCGGCGTCGAGGGCAAGGGCTTTGGCCAGCTGATGACGGAGCTGCAGTATGAGCGCGTCATCCTGGGCGTGTCCGGCGTGGCCGCCATCGAGCGCGCGCTGCAGCTGACGGTCGACTACACGCGCGAGCGCAAGGCCTTCGGGCAGGCGCTGCTGGACATGCAGAACACGCGCTTCGTGCTGGCCGAGGTCAAGACCGAAGCGACGGTCGCGCGCATCTTCATCGACCGCTGCATCGAAGACCTCATCGCCGGCAAGATGGACACGGTGCGCGCATCGATGGCCAAATACTGGATCTCGGACCTGCAATGCAAGGTGATCGACCAGTGTCTGCAGCTGTTCGGCGGCTACGGCTACATGCTGGAGTATCCGATCGCGCAGATGTATGTCGACGCGCGGGTGCAGCGCATCTACGGCGGCGCCAATGAGATCATGAAAGAAATCGTTGCTCGCTCACTTTAAGGACGTCGCATGACAGGTCCACTTGCAGGAATTCGGGTCATCGAAATGGTCGGCCTGGGCCCGTGCCCGTTCGCCGCCATGATGTTGGCTGACATGGGCGCGGAAGTGATCCGCATTGACCGCAAGCAGGTAGCCGGCGCGCCCAATCCGTTCCCGATTCTGGGCACGAAGTTCGACGTGATGGCGCGCGGCCGCCGTTCGCTGGCGCTGGACCTGAAGCAGCCGGCGGCGCGCGACGTGGTGCTGCGGCTGATCGAAAAATCCGACATCGTGCTCGAAGGCTTTCGCCCGGGCGTGATGGAGCGGCTCGGCCTGGGGCCGGACGTGTGCAAGGCGCGCAATGCGGCGCTGGTGTACGGGCGCATTACCGGCTGGGGCCAGCACGGTCCGCTGGCGCAGGCGGCCGGGCACGACATCAACTACATCGCGCTGACCGGCATGCTGAACGCGATGGGCCGTGCCGATACGCCGCCGGCGCCGCCACTGAACCTGGTGGGCGACTTTGGCGGCGGCGCCATGATGCTGGCGTTCGGTGTCGTGTGCGCGGTGCTGGAAGCGCGCAAATCGGGCAAGGGGCAGGTGGTCGATGCCGCCATGACCGACGGCGCGGCGCTGCTGGGCGCAATGATGTACGGCTTCCGGGCGTACGGCGAATGGAGCGACCATCGTGGTGCCAACATGCTCGATGGTGGCGCGCATTTCTACGACACCTATGCCTGCCAGGACGGCAAGTTCATTTCGATCGGTTCGATCGAGCCGCAGTTTTATGCCTTGCTGCTCAAGCTGACCGGAATCGACGATCCCCAGTTCAATGCGCAGATGGACGTGAGCGCGTGGCCTGAACTGACCGAGAAATTCGCGGCCGTGTTCAAGACGCGTAGCCGCGACGGCTGGTGCCAGCTGCTGGAAGGGACCGACGTGTGCTTCGCGCCGGTACTGGACATGGGCGAGGCGCCGCTACACCCGCACAATGCGGCGCGCGGCACGTTTGTCGACATCGCTGGCGTGACCCAGCCGGCGCCAGCGCCGCGCTTTAGCCGCACCGAGCCAGAAATTGGTCTCGCGCCAGCCAAGCCGGGGCAGCATAGCGCGGCGGTGCTGGAGGACTGGGGATGGTCAGACGATGAAGTAAAAAAGTTGACCGAGCAGGGCGTCATCTAGCCCCACATCGTCCTTGGCACAAGGGCGATGTGCTATGTGCTGCTTTCTCTCCACTGCCCCGCGCCAAGCAGGATGATCTTCAACTGGCGCACGAAATTCTCCGCCATTTCATGTTCCAGCATCGGCTGGTCCGCTGGCAGGTCGAGGATGTCGGTGGCCGCGGCCAGCATGGTCATCACGATCAGGCCGCACACCATCTGCAGGCGCGCCGTCGGCAGTTCCTTGTACAAGCCCAGCGATCGGAAATCCTGCGCCATCTCGTTGGTGAAGTGGGTCACGTCGTTGCGGATTGCCAGCCGCAGGATGCGGCTGCCGCCAGAGCGCTCGCTGGAGATGAACAGGAACTGGAGCCGGTTCGCCTTCACATAATTCTGGTAGACCTGCACCGAGCGGCGCAGGATGTCGCCTTGGGCCAGTTCGACCTGGCGCGCCTCGCGCAGCAGGCGGCGCAGCGTGATCCCCATCTCTTCCACCAGTTCCAGCCCCAGTTCGTCGGTGCTGCGAAAGTGCCGGTAAAACGCATTTGGCACGATCCCGGCCTGGCGCGCGATTTCGCGCAGCGCAATGCTGGAAAAGCTGTGTCCTTCGCCCACCAGCGTCAGCGCGGCATGCAGCAGCGCCTTGCGGGTGACCGCTTTGCGTTCGCTGCGAGTGAGGGCGTCCAAGTCTGGCATGGTTGTCATTGTGTACAGGTGTTCCGGTATTCTACACGCCATCGGTACCATGTAAATGCGAAGCAAGCCTCTAATTGATGACACACTTCTTGACTCTCAGTGTACACGTGTACACAATGCAGCCTGTTGAAATATCCCTGGCTTTCCAATGACTTCGATTCGCTCTGCACTCGCCGCCCTGGCGGACATGTTTGCTTACCCGCTGCGCCACTCGCACTACCTTGAGCTGGTCAATCCCCTGTGGACTGAACATGTGCTCAAGGCGCGCGTGGTCGGCGTATGGGACGACACGGCCGACACCCGCACTTTGACCTTGCGCCCGGGCCGCGGCTGGCGCAGCCACCGGGCCGGCCAGTTCGTGCGGGTCGGCGTGCCGATCGACGGCAAGCGCCACACTCGCACCTATTCGATTTCGTCAGCGCCTGCGCGCAGCGATGGCTGCATCACCGTGACCGTCAAGGCGACCAAGGGCGGGCATGTGTCGCAGCACCTGGCGCGTCACGTCAAGGTGGGCAGCTATTTGCCGTTGGGCGAGCCGCAGGGCGAGTTCGTGATGCCCGATGCGATGCCGGTGCATCCGCTGTTCATCACCGGCGGCAGCGGCATCACGCCGGTAATGAGCATGTTGCGCAGCTACGTGCTCGAATATGAGGTCATCCCCGATGTGGTGCACATGCACTACGCGCCGCACGCGCTGGACGTGATCTTTGGCGCCGAGTTGCAGCAACTGCAGGCGGAGCAGCAGCACTATCAGCTGCACAAGTACTACACCCGGGCCAGCACCCAGGCGGCCAGCGTCCATTTCAGCGCGCAGCAGCTGGAAGAAGCCTGCCCCGATTGGCGCGAGCGCGAAGTGTGGGCCTGCGGCCCGGCCAGCATGCTCGATGCCGTCGAAGCGCATTGGGCCAAGGCGGGCCTGTCGCGCCAGCTGCACATTGAGCGCTTTCACGCCAAGGTGGCCGAGGTGCCGGCCAGCGGCGCAAAAGAAGGGCGCGTGTTCTTCGCCACCAGCGAACTAGCGGCGGCCTCCGACGGCAGTACCAGCCTGCTGCATTTGGCTGAAAGCGCCGGCCTCAATCCTGCGCACGGCTGCCGCATGGGCATCTGCCACGGCTGTGACGTCACATTGGTCAGCGGCTGCGTGCGCGACCTGCGCAACGGCGCGCTGTTGGACCACGCGGGCGACAAGATCCAGGTCTGCGTCTGCACCGCCGTCGGCGACGTCGCGCTGGCACTCTAATTCATTCAAGGACCATCATGCCTATCCCCGCCCATTTGAGTAGCGACGACATCGCCGCTTTCGGCCGCGAAGTCGAAGCGATCCGCAATGAAGTCATGGACAGCCGCGGCGAACGCGACGCGCGCTACATTTACCGCCTGATCAAGATCCAGCGTAGCTTGTCGCTAGGCGCGCGGCTGGTCATCTACGCCAGCCTGGCGCTGCTGCCGCAATGGGGCCACGCCTACGCCGCCTGGCACTTCTTCTGGCCGGTGATCGCCTTCGGCACGCTGATGCTGGGCTGCGCCAAGATCCTCGAGAACATGGAAATCGGCCACAACATCTCGCACGCCCAGTGGGACTGGCTGCGCGATCCGGCGATTCAGTCGGGCAGCTGGGAATGGGATCACGTGTGCCCGTCGGACCAGTGGAAACACTCGCACAACGTCAAGCACCACACCTGGACCAATGTGTTCGGCAAGGATGCGGACGTGGGCGGCTACGGTCTGCTGCGCCTGTTTTCCTACCAGCGCTGGAAGCCGTTCAACCTGGGGAATCCGATCTATGCGCTGTTGCTGGCGCTGCTGTTCGAATGGGGCATCGCGATCCAGGAACTGGAGCTGGGGCGCATCATTCGCGGCCGTATGAGCTGGGCCACGATTCGTCCGATGTGGCTGCGCACGCGCGAAAAGATGCTGCGCCAGATCCTCAAGGACTACATCCTGTTTCCCCTGCTGGCCGGGCCGTTCTTTCTGTACGTGTGCGGCGCCAATGCGGCGGCCAACATCATCCGCAACCTGTGGACCTACCTGATTATTTTTTGCGGCCACTTCCCAATGGACGTGCACGTGTTCACCAAGGCGGAAGTGGAAAACGAGAGCCGCGCGCGCTGGTATGTGCGCCAGTTGCTCGGTTCCTGCAATATCGGCGGCGGCAAATTGTTCCATGTGATGAGCGGGAACCTGAGTCACCAGATCGAGCACCACCTGTTCCCCGATATGCCGAGCAACCGCTATCCTGAAGTGGCACCGCGCGTGCGCGCCCTGTGCGCGCGCTACCAGCTGCCATACAACACCGGCTCGCTGACGCGCCAGTTCGGCACCACGGTGCTGCGCATCCTGCGCATGACATTCCCCGGCTACAGCCCGTTGCTGGACGGCCCGCCGCCACCAAGGACCGCGTCGGCGTAAAACGCGATCTGGTTGCGGCCATTTTTCTTGGCCTGGTACATGGCGGCGTCGGCGTTCTTGAGCAGGCTGTCGGCATCAAAGCCGTGCTGCGGGAAGATGCTGACCCCGATGCTGCACGTGACGCCGAAAGGCTGGCCGGCCATCTCGAATGGCTCGCCCAGAATGGCCTGGATCTTGTGCAGCATGTCGCCGATGTGCGGGTACACCTGGCTGGCCGCGTGGGTTGTGTTGTGCAGCGAGACCAGCACGAATTCATCGCCGCCCAGGCGGGCCACGGTGTCCGACTTGCGCACGTACGCGGCCATGCGCTCGGCCACGCTGCATAGCAGCAGGTCGCCCGCCTCGTGCCCGAAACTGTCGTTGACGAACTTGAGCCGGTCCAGGTCGATGAAGGCGACCGCCACCATGAAGTTGCCGCGTTCGGCCAGCGCCAATGCCTGGCCGAGGCGATCCATCAGCATGCGCCGGTTCGGCAGCCCGGTCAGCGCATCGTGGCTGGCCATGCGTTCGAGCTGTTCTTCGGAGTCGCGCGCCTTGGTGATGTCGGTCATCGTGAAGACGAAATGGGTCGCGCGCCCGCTGATGTCGCGTACTGGCGCCACGCGCACGTCGTTCCAGAACTGGGTCGCATCCTTGCGCCGGCTGTGCAGCACGGCGCGTCCTTCGCGCTGTTCCTGCATCGCGTCCAGCAAGACTTGGGCCTCCTCTTGCCCGAGCAGGAATTCGATGCCGCCTGCAGTGGCCTCGTCGAATCCGAAGCCAGTGATGCGCTCAAAAGCCGGATTGACGTACACCACCGGGTTGCCCGGTTTGAGCACGCTAGTGATGACGATCGCATCCAGGCTCGCTTCGATGGCGCGGTTGCGCAGGCCGATCGCCTCGTCGGCCGCCACGCGCAGCGTGACGTCGCGCGATATGCCGACCAGGCCGATCATGGCGCCTTGCGCATCCCGGAACGGCACCTTGGTGGTGGAGTACCAGCGCCGCACGCCGGCCTGGTTGATGTTTTCTTCGAGCTGGTCGACGATGGCCTCTCCGGATCGCATCAAGGTCTGCTCGTCGTCGAAGAAGCGCTGGCCGCAGGCGCCGGGAAACAGTTCGAGATCGGATTTGCCGATCAGGTCTTCGGCCGCGGCCACGCCGATGCAGCTGGCGGCGGCCGCATTGCCGAGAATGAAGCGGCCCTCCGTATCCTTGACGTAGATATGGTCGGGCATGTTGTCGATCAGCGTGCGCAGCAGGCCGGGCTGATCGTTCAACCGCCTGGCCAGCGCCAGGTGGGTGTCGACCTGGGTCTTGAGCGCCATGTTTTCCAGCAGCGTGGCGCCGCAGGTGGCGATCAGTGTCAGCAGGTCGAGGCAGGGCGAGTCGGCCAGCAGCACGCACAGATAGGCGCGCGCGCCGGGCAGGGCGATGGCAATGCAGTTGCCGGTGTCATGTGCGATGGCGGCCAGCATCGCGTCATCGGCGCTGTCGTCATCCGACGCGGGCGCGCAGGCGGCGATGCGGTAACTGCCGGCGTGCGCCGTGGCGATGCAGGCGCGGCGCGCCGAAGTGTAATGGAGCGCTACGGCCAGCATGGCTTGGTGCAGCGCGTCCTCGGTGCTGGCGCGCGAGAGGCGCGTAAATATGTCTAGCGCTTCGCTCGCGTCGCTCAAGCGCGTGCCGCAGCCGGCGTCGGCGAAGTCCGCATTATTCTTGATTCGCACCCTGAATACCCATGTCGCTGGTCCCGCGTGAAGGCGTGCTCAAGAATGAGTTATTTTCCCGGAATCCGCAATAGGCACGAAGACAACTGTGTGGCAGGGCGGTTGTTACACGAGCACGGCAGCGGTGGCGGCGATCAGCGCGACGAGGATGCCGAGGGCCATGGTTTTGCTAATACTGTTCATTTTGCTCTCCAGATGGGATAAGGTAAATACTACCTCCACTCAACGAGATTGCCCTACCAATTGCTATCGCAAAAGCTGTATCAATCGTAACAATTTGCAAGCAGAAACCTTATGCGAGCGAGTCAGCCAGGTCGCGCAATATCTGGCGCGGATGCGCGTCGATCGGTGATCCATGCGCCACCAGTATGCATTTGAGCGACCCGATCTCGGCCCATTGCAGCAATTGTTCGCGCAAGGCGCTGGTATCGTCGATCATCGCCAGCTTCACGACCTTGGGAATTTGCGCTTCCTCGCCTGCAAAACCAGCCAGATGCAGCAGCCAGCCGCCAAATCCCTTGGCGTCCTGAATGTTGGCGACGATGTCGTTCAGCACCAGGGTGGTGCCATTGGGTGTGCGCACGAGCAGCGCGCACTCGTGCCCGCGCGTTCCCGGAACGGTGACAAATTGCACATTCTGATCGTCGAAGTCGGGCGCCACCGTGTCGACCGGGACGATCTCCTCGACTTTCGCGCGGGCGCCTTCGGGCGCGACGACCAGCATGCCCGGGTAACGCTCGCGCCATATTTTTGCATCGAGCCGGTGTTTGTCGCTCGGCACGACCAGATAGGACGGGCGACCGTAGGCTTCCAGCGCCGCCATTTCATCCTCGTCGAGCGCGATGGCGCTGAACACCAGCAGGCGCGCGCCGCGCAGTCGCACGACGGTCATGCGCCGCGGCAGCGCCATGAGCGGCATGTGGATTTCACCGACGACGCTCAGGATGTGGTCATCGATCTGAGACAGTTTGCCATGCGGCAGAACAGTCCATTGCTGGAAGGGGTGAGTCACGGCGGCGCTCCTTCATGACATGTTGTATTCACCATATTGCGCTCGGATGGGGGCGGTGTCTGTACGCTGTCGCACGCCGATTCGCCTTGACTTTTGCAGCACCGGATTCCAGAATCTGCCGGGCTCTTTAACTCATCAGGAATTTTCCATGACCGTGGCATCCGCACTGAACCGCCTCTCGCTTTTGTGCTGCCTGTTGGCGCCACAGGCATACGCCGCCAACATCCTTTTCGTGGGCAACAGCTTTACGTATGCGGCCGGTTCGCCGATCATGACTTACAAGGCCAATGCCGTGACCGACTTGAACGGCAACGGCACCGGCGGGGTTCCGGCGCTGTTCAAATCGTTTGCCGTGCAGGCCGGCCTCGACTACGATGTTTTTCTCGAGACCCACCCGGGCGTCGGCATCGACTGGCATCTCGATAACGCGATGGCGAAGATCGGGCAGCGCCGCTGGGACACGGTGGTGCTGCAAAGTTACAGCACGCTCGATTCCGACAAGCCGGGCGACTCCGCCATGTTGATCCGCTCGGTCAAGCGCATGACCGGGTTTTTGAAGAACAGCAATCCGGCCGTCGATGTGCGCCTGATGGCGACCTGGTCGCGCGCGGACCAGACCTATCAGCCAAGCGGGCATTGGTACGGCAAGCCGATCGACGCCATGGCCAACGACGTGCGCGCAGGCTATGACGCAGCAGCCGCCGGCGCGGCGCTCGTCAAGGGCGTCATTCCGGTGGGCGAGGCGTGGGCGCTGGCGATGCGCACCGGCGTTGCGGACGTCAATCCCTACGATGGCATCGACGCGGGCAAGGTCAATTTGTGGGGTCTTGATAACTACCACGCCAGCAATACCGGCTATTACCTCGAAGCGCTGACGATCTTCGGCAGCATCACCGGGCGCGATCCGCGTTCGCTGGGGCAGAGCGAGTGCGCTGCCATCGACCTGGGAATCTCGCCGGCACAAGTTGGCGCTTTGCAGAAGATCGCATTCGACCAGTTGAGTGCCGGCGGCGTGGTGATGGCGCCGGCCAAGCTTAGTGGGTCATGTATTTGAAGGCATCGCCGGCATCGCTGCGCGCCGTGCAGCCCTGAGCGCGCCAGCGCGCAATGTGCGGCAGCACGCGCTCGGCGAACGCTTGCGGCGTTGAATTGGCGCGCATGCGCCAGGCCACTTCGGCCACCGCCGCCATGCGCGGATAGAGCATGAATTCGAGGTACTCTTCGCTGCGCACGAATTCGGTCCACATCGACGCCTCGATGCCGAGGATCTGCGCTTGCTGTGCGGCGCTGAGGTCTGCCGGCATCGGCTCCCAGGCGGCGATCTTCTCCACCGACATCGGTCCACCGTTGTTGCCCTCCCACGGCGCGCCAGGTTCACCCAGCCCTTGCGGATAATCGAGGTACATGCGCTCGGCCGGCGACAGCACCACCGATTGCCCTTGCCTGAGCGCCGTGCGCATGACCTCCGGCTTGTCCATGCGCCACCACTGCACCAGCGTGTCGGCATTCAGGCCGGCCGAGATAATCTCGTCCCAACCCATCGGCGTGCGATTGTGCTTGCGGATCAGTTGCACCACGCGGCGCGCAAATTCGGCTTCGACCGGTTTGAAATTGGGCAGGTCCGATGTCTTGTCCAGCTCGCGCGCCATGCCAACCACCGCGGGCAACTTGCTCCAGCCGCCGGGACTGACTTCGTCGCCGCCGAAGTGGATGTAACGGCCCGGGAACAGTTGCGTCACCTCGGTCAGCACCGCATCGATGAAACGGTAGGTCCCGGGATTGGCGGGGTTGAAGGTATTTTCGCCATCGAAGAACTGGGGATAGGCACGGGTGGCGGCGCCGGCATGGCCCGGCATTTCAATTTCCGGGACGATTTCAATCTGGCGATCGGCTGCATAGCGCACGATGGCGCCGATATCGGCGGCGCTGTAAAAACGCGCTGGCCCTTTTGGATTGGTGCGGTCGCCACGGGCGCCGATCGTGGTCAGCTTGGGATAGGCGGGAATGACGATGCGCCATCCGGTATCGTCGGTCAGGTGCAAATGCAGGACGTTCAGTTTGTACGCGGCCATGCTGTCGATGATGCGCTTGATTGCCGCCACGTCGAAGAAATGACGCGCCACGTCCAGCGTCAGGCCGCGCCAGGCAAAGCGCGGCGCGTCGGCGATATCGAGCGCCGGGATGCTCAGCGCAGGACCGCGCGCACCTTCGCCCGGCGGCAGCATTTGAAGCAAAGTCTGCGTGCCATTGAATGCACCGGACGCCTGCGCGGCGTAAATGGTGATCCCTGATTGGCGCACTTGCAAACGATAGGCGCCGGCCACGGCGCCGGGCATGGGTTCAAGAACAAAGCGAATCTGGGGCGCCGCGCTGTTCGCCGCAACGGGCAAGTTCAGGGTGGCGGCCAGCAAAGCGGCCGGTTGGGACAGGCCCGCTGGCGCGACGATGCGCACCTTGTGGTTCAGCGAAAACGGCGCTTCGCTTGACGCCAGCGTCAGCGACTGTGGCTGGGGCACGAGAGCCGTCACCGGAATGCCGGCTACCGGCACGCCGGCGTGGGCCGCGCAAGCCAGGCCAAGCGCCAGCAGCATGAAGGAAATTCGATTAGCGACCTGCATTTTTATCGTCCTTGAATTTGGTGGAAAAATAGAGTATTTGGTATTTGATGGCATTGGCCCAGTAGTCCCAATTGTGCCCGCCAGGGCGCTCGGTGTAGTCGTGCGCCACCTTCAGTTCGAGCAAGCGCTGATGCAATGCCCGGTTGCCGGGCATGAAAAAATCGTCGACGCCGCAGTCGATCGCCAGGGCGATGCCGGCGCCGTTGAAGCGCTGCGCATTGTTGATGATGGCTTGCGCGTTCCAGTATTCGGCATTGCGCAGCGGGTCGCCGAACGCGCCTGCGATGTTCCAGCTGTCGGGAAATGGGCGCGGATCGACGCCGCCACTAATGCTGCCGGCCGCGCCGAAAGTGTCGGCATGGTCAAGCGCTATGTGGAGAGCACCGAAGCCGCCCATGCTCAAGCCGCTGATGGCGCGCGCATGCTTGTGCGCCAGCGTGCGATAGCGCTGGTCGACAAACGCGACGACTTCCTTGCCGATATAGCTTGCATACTTGTCATCGGGCGACACCGGGCTGTCGACGTACCATTTATCGTGTCCGCCATCGGGCATGACGATGATCATGTGATAGGTATCGGCCAGTTCGCCGACGCTGGATTTCGCAGCCCAGTCGGTGTCGTTGCCCGCCCACCCATGGAGCAGGTAGAGCGTCGGGTAGCGCGTATCGCCCTTGCGATAGTCGTCTGGCAGGATCAGCGTGGCATAGGGCGCCTTCTTCATCGCCGCGCTGGGAATTGGCAATCGGACGGTCTCCGACGCCGTAGCCGGCGCCAGCACGGCCAGTACGCTTACCAGCAATCCCAGGCGCAGCATGCTAAACCGCCTGTTCACGTGCTGCCCCGAACGAAGGATCGCTGCGGCTTGGCCGGCCGTCCTCAAGATGGCCGCAGAAACGGCGGAAAAATTCACTATTTTGATCAATCGATATCTCCAGGTCATACCATCCATGGCTTGCAACGACTGGCCATTGCAACATCGCGCGCTCGCCCGCGTTCACTGTCATGCTGCGCGCAGCCGCACCGTAAGCGCCATCCTTGATGACAAACGTACAGCTGCGTTCAAAGCGATTGACCAGCTGCAGCGCCAGTTCATGGCGCGCTTGCTGCACGCTGCATTCGGCGCGGCTGTCGTTCGTTCCGCGATAGACGCGCACAAACCCATTCGGGCCATAGACGCGCAAATCGTATTGCCGGTCTGCGAAGCCGCGCAGTTGCCAGGTCTCGGTAAAGGCGTCGCCCTTGGGCAGCGTGTAATACCACGGGCCGTTGTTATGCCGTAATGAATAGACGGTGAACACGGCGCCCGTCTTGCCGCTGTTGGCGAACCTGATCTTGAATGCGTCGCCTTCGCACGCGCCGTCGGCGGCCAGCTGATAGGGCAGGGCGCGTGCCGGCCGGGTGCTGTCGGCGCCGGTAATGCGCTCCTGCGCGGGCAAGCTTTGCGCAACCGGCAGCGGCACGATCTTGCGGTTGCGGCACAACGTGTCGACGCGCGCCAGATAGCTGCGGTGACTGCCGCTGAACAGGGGGTGCGGACGTTGCAGGTCCGGCTTGGCGAAGTCGAACATGGATGTCAGGTCGCCGCAGACGCTGCGGCGCCAGGCCGAAATATTCGGCTCGGCGACGCCAAAGCGGCGTTCGAGAAAGCGCAGGATCGAGGTGTGGTCGAACACTTCCGAACACACCCAGCCGCCGCGCGTCCAGGGCGACACCACCAGCAGGGGCACGCGCACGCCAAGGCCGACCGGTTCGCCGCCACTGATCTCGCCGTCAAGCGGCACGCCGCTATAGCCATCGCTGCGCGAAGCTGGCGGCACCGGCGGCGGCACGTGGTCGAAAAAGCCGCCTTCCTCGTCGTAACAAATGATGAATGCGGTCCTGGCCCATACGGCAGGATTGGCGGTGAGCGCGTCGAGGATGCGCGCGACCAGCGATTCGCCGTAGCCGGGCGGATTGGTGTCGGGGTGTTCGCAGAACTTCTCCGGCGACACGATCCACGACACGGCCGGCAAGCTGCCGTTGCGCGCGTCCAGCGCGATCGCATCGACCAGCGCCTGGGCGTCCGGCGGGTTGTTGTTGATGTGCGTGCCGTTTTCGCCGGCATAAGCACGCCCGCGCTGATAGCGATCGCGTTGCGCAGGATCGTTCAGGTCGAGTTTGCGAAATTGCGGAAAATAGGCCAGCGCGTTGCAGCCGTAGTTATCGTATTCCTGGTACACCTTCCAGCTGATGTTGCTGGCGCTCAGGCGCTCGGCATAGGTGGTCCAGGTGTAGGGCGACACCCAGTCCGCCTTGTCGCCCGCCATGGGGGACTTGTAATTGAGGTCGTCGACGTTTTCCAGCGCCTGGAAACCATCCTGGTTCACCGACAGGCCGTTGGTGCCGCTGAACAGGAACATCCGGTTTGGATTGGTGGGCCCGAACAGCGACGCATGATAGGCGTCGCCGATGGTGAAGGCGTCAGCCAGCGCGTAGTAGAACGGGATATCCTTGCGCGTCAGGTAGCCCATGGCCGTGTGCTGTTTCTGGTGGACCCAGGCATCATGAAACGCCCACGCCCGCTGGCTGGTCTTCCATGCGTGCGGCAAATCGGTTTCGACGCACTGGCTGCGGTCCTGCGACTCGTCGGCGCCGCGCAGGGCGAACGGCAGCACGTGGCCATAGTTGTCGCTCGGCTGGTACCACACCGGCTTGCCGTTGCGTAGCGTGACCGGACGCGGATCGCCAAAACCGCGCACGCCGCTGAGCGTGCCGAAATAATGGTCGAAGGAGCGGTTCTCCTGCATCAGGATGACGACATGTTCGACGTCGGCGATGGTGCCGGTGACACGGGCGGGGGCAATCGACAGCGCGCGCGCAATGCTGGCCGGGATGGCGCTGGCAGCCGCTGCCGCCGCGCCCGCGCGCAGAAAGTTACGGCGCGTGCGGTTCATCATGGCCGTTTCAACGCAGGCGTGATCACGATGTTGCGATAACTGACCTGGCCTTGCTCGGCGCCCTGCAGCACCAGCGGCCCGTCTTCGCCTTCGCGGCTATCGAGCGCACCGCCGGTGATGCCGGGGATTTCCTTGTGGTCGATCACGATCTTCCCGTTCAGCGCCACCGTCACGTAGCGGCCCGTGAACGTGATGTCGTAGCTTTGCCACACGCCAGCCTTGCGGGTGGCGGGGACGGTCGGCGCCAGGTAACCGTAGATGCCGGCAGTGCGCATGTTAGCACCTTCCGGGTGAAGGTCGTTTTCGATCTGCAATTCGTAGCGCCCGCGCAGGTAGACGCCGCTGTTCGCTCCCGGCGCGCAGTTAAATTCCAGATGCAGCTTGAAGTCGCCGAACGTGTCGGCGGTGCGCAAGTCGGTGCCGGCGCCGGGGCTGATCAGGATGCCGTCGGCGCTGGTCCACTGCTTCGCGGCTGCATCGAGCGGCGCCCAGGCATGAGCATCGAGGCTGACCGGCTTTCCCCAGCGCGGCGCTGCATGTGCTGCCAGTTTCGGTGCGCGCACCGCCTGCCACGTCCACGGTGTGCCATCCGGTCCCGTGGTCGTTCCCTGCAACTGCTCTCCTGCGCGCACGCCGTCGAACAGCATATCGTCGTTGGGACGTTCCTCGTCCTTTTGGGGAGAGACAAAGCGCAGGTGGCCGTCCACGATGGACGCCTGCGGCAACCAGCGCGCATGGCCCCAGCGGCTGACCACGCGCACGCGCAGCTTGCCGTGATCGTCACGCACGTCCAGCCAGTTCGCGTAGTCGCGCTGCGGCGTGTGCAGGGTGACATCCCAGCGGCCCGTATAGTCGGGGGCTGCAGGCAGCATGGCCAGTGCCGCCAAACCCGCCAGCATCATGCCCAAAATGGTTCTCCCTTCGTGTACGGGATACAGCCCTTGTATTTCCCCGGTATGGGCCGATAGCGCAATACTTTCGTGCTGCCCGCTTCGGAGGTGAAGAAGCCGTACAGCGTCAGCTGCTTCATCAGCGTGAAGTAATGCGGCGCCTTGTCGGTACTTTGGGTTCTGGCCTGGCGGTCGATCCCGGTCAGCAGCGACAGCCGCTGCGCGTCTGAAGCGTGCAGGAAGTCGACGCCGGCAAACGCGCGCATCTCGCGGTCGAGCGTGCCGATACCGTCGTGCAGGCTGCGCAGCTGCGCAGGTTCGTAGCACGCGGCCGCATAGCGGGCGATGAATGCGCCGACGGCCGCATCCTTGGCGCCAGGCGTATCGGTGCGCGGCATGATGGTCTCGGCAATTTCGTCGAGCATGGCGAAGTCGCGCGCCGAAAATGGCGAACGATTGGACGGCGCGGCGAGTGCGCCTTGCATGCCGACCAGCGCGCAGCCGGTAGCGGCGGCAATGAGTTTGATCAAGTCGCGGCGATTCATTTCTTGAACTCCCTGACCGCATGGTCAACCGCGCGCGCAGTGAGCGCCATGTACAGGATCGACGGACTCTGGTTGCCGGTGCTGGTCATGCAGGCGCCATCGGTCACGTAGACGTTTTTGCACAGGTGTAGCTGGTTGTGTTCATTGAGCAGCGACGTCTTCGGATCTTTGCCCATGCGTACACCTCCCATTTCGTGGATGTCCAGGCCGGGCGCCTGATGGTTGTCGGTGGCCTGGATGTTCTTGAAGCCGGCCGCCTCCATCATCTTGCGTCCCTCGGCGAGGAAGTCCTTGACCATCTTGTCGTCGTTGTCATCGTAGCCGACCGACGTCACCAGCAGCGGAATGCCCCATTGGTCGGTCTGGTCGGAGGACAGGCGCACATGGTTGCTGGCCTTCGGTATGGTTTCGCCCTGCATGTACATGTAGGCCGTCCATTTGCCCGGCTCGATGATCGCGTTCTTGAATTCCGGACCGACGCCAGGATCGATGCCTTCGTAGTTCCACTGATCGCGTCCGGCGCCGGAAAAGATCACGTAGCCGCCGACGAAATCGGTGTCCTGCTTGTCCACGTTGCGAAAGTTCGGGATGATGCATTCGGCCGGCTTGCGCACCTCGTAGTATTGATCGGTGTAGCCGGCGATTTCGCCGCTCATGCCTGCGCGGTAATTGTGAAAGCAGATATGGGTGCCGAGCAGGCCGTTGTCGTTGCCAAGGCCATTCGGGAAGCGCGGCGTCTTCGAATTGAGCAGGATCAGGTTGGTGTTCAGCGCCGACGCGTTGACGAAAATGATCTTGGCCTTGAAGAGATGGGTCTTCTTTGTCTTGGCATCGATCACCTTGACGCCGGTGGCTACGCCGAGCTTGTCGTCGTAAATGATCGAGTGCACCACCGAATCTGGACGTATCGTCAGCTTGCCGGTGCGCTGGGCCCAGGGCAGGGTGCCGCTGTTGGAACTGAAGTAGCCGCCAAACGGGCAGCCGCGCATGCACTGGTTGCGGTTCTGGCAGGTGCCGCGGCCTTGCTCGAGGTGGATAGCCTGTGGTTCGGTCAGGTGCGCCCAGCGCCCGGACACGTAGTGGCGGCCGAATTTTTCTGCGATCACGGTGCGCAGGTGCTGTTCCACGCAATTGAGTTCGTAGGGCGGCAGGAACTCGCCGTCGGGCATGCTGGCGATGCCTTCCTTGCTGCCGCATACGCCAACGAATTTTTCAACGTGGCTGTACCAGGGCGCGATGTCCTGGTACGAAATCGGCCAGGCGATGCCGTAGCCGTAGCGCTCCGGTGCCGTGAAATCGGTCTCGGCCCAGCGCGCGCAGGCGCGGCCCCAGGTGAGCGATTTGCCGCCCACCTGGTAGCCGCGTATCCATTCGAAGGGCTTCTCCTGCACGTAGGGGTGATCGGCGTCCTTGACGAAAAAGTGCGCAGTGGTGGCGTCGTAGCCGGCCGCCTTTGAGATGAGCGGATTGTCGGCTTTCTGCTGGCGGCTGATCGCGCCGCGCAGCTTGAAGTCCCAGGACGGATTGCTCATGGTGGGGTAATCCTTGACGTGCTTGACGTCGCGGCCGCGTTCGAGCACCAGTGTTCTCAATCCTTTGTCGCACAGCTCCTTTGCCGCCCAGCCGCCGCTGATGCCGCTGCCGATGACGATCGCATCGTATTCCGCATTAATCTTCATGTTCCACCTTTTTCGAGAGCGGCAAATCGCGTGAGGAGCGGCCGACGTAGACGGTGCGGCCAAGGCGCGCGTTGTGCCATGCATGGTCGCGGTTGGACCAGTAGCGCAGGCGCTCCGGCGCAATGTGCAGTTGTACGCGGCGCTGCTCGCCGGCGGCCAGCGTGATGCGGTCGAACGCGGCCAGGGCGCGCTTGGCGAACGCCACGCCGGCTGGCGCAGCGTGCGGCGCGCCAACATAGGCCTGGACCACTTCGTCGCCGGCGACGCTGCCGGTATTTTTGATCACGACGCTGGCATCGAGCCCGCCATCGGCTGCCTTGCTCAGCTTGAGGCTTGCATAGCTGAAGCTGGTGTACGACAGGCCAAAACCGAACGGGAACAGCGGCGCGATGTTCTGCTGGTCGTACCAGCGGTAACCGACGAAGATGCCTTCGCCGTACGTGGTTTTGCCGTCGACGCCCCTGGAGGATCGTTCCGGGTGGGCGGCGTCGTTGGCAGGACCGTCACCCAGGCGTTGCGGCCAGGTGATTGGCAGGCGGCCGGCTGGATTGGCGCGCCCGGTCAGCAGATTGGCGGCCGCCCAGCCGCCTTCGTCGCCGGTGTACCACATTTCGAGCACGGCGCGCACCTTGCCCAGCCACGGCATGGCCACTGCCTGGCCGGTGTTGAGCACCACCACGGTGTTCGGATTGACGGCGGCAACCGCCTCGATCAGGCGGTCCTGGTCGCCCGGCAGGCCGAACGACGGCCGGTTGCGGCTCCATGCGAAGACAACGGCGGTTTTGGCGTGGCGTGCGGCGTCGACTGCGGCATCGAACGCCGCCTGCTTCATCTGCGGCGTCACCCAGGCCAGGCGCACCCGGACCGGCACGCCGCTGCCGTCAGCGTTGACCTCGACCTCGACCTTGTGCGCGCCAGCGGTAAGCTTGACAAGGCGGCGCACGTTATCGAGGCCGTCGGTGGTCGGCACCACATTGTCGCGGTTGGCGAACACGATCGCGCCATGGCCGCCCCACCAGCCCATGTCGCCGACCTTGCGTCCATCGATCTTGAACTTGCCGGTGGCGCCGATCAGCTGCAGGTTGATGTCGTAGTCGCCAGCGGCGTCCACGTTCAACGTGCCTTCCCATTTGGCGGCGGCGCCAGTGAGCGCGCTGTCCGCCGAGACCGGGATCGGCACGCCGGTCATGTCGTCGGCCACGGCCAGCACCGGACTTGCGCCGGGAAACAATGCACGCAGCGCGTGATAGGCGCCCACCTGGCGTTCGGCACGGCCAAACGATTGCTCTTCGCCTGCCACGATGGCGAAGGTTTGCTGGGCGCCAGGGCCGATCAGGGCCAGCGAATCGAGTTCCGCCGCTTTCAGAGGCAGTACGCCGTCATTCTTGAGCAGCACCGCACCGCGCTCGGCCAGTCGCTGCACTTCGCGCGCGTTGTCGGCCACCGCTTGCGGCAAGCTGGCGTGGTTGGGTGCGTGGTCGAGCCACCCGAAGCGCTCCATCTGCGCCAGCACGCGGCCGGCGGCGCGATCGAGGTCGGCGTCAGTGACGCTGCCCTTGGCCAGCGCCAGGCCCAGGTTTTTGGACACGCCTTGCGGCTCCGCCTGCGGATTGGTGGTTGGCGCGGCCGTGATGTAGGGCTGCTCTTCCGGCACGCCAGCGGCCAGGATCTCGAGCAGGTCGGCGTTGTCGCCGGCCTTGGCCGTTGCGGGAGCGGCAGCTTCCTGCGCGATGGCGAAATAGGCGCCGGGACCGATGCCCGGCTGCTCCATGTCCAGCCCTTGGGTGATGAATTCAGCGCCGTGGGTCGCGCCCCAGTCGGATGTGATGAAACCCTTGAAGCCCGATTCCTTGCGCAGCAAACCATTTTGCAAGGCCCCGTTGCCGCAGACGTGCAGGCCGTTGACCTTGTTGTACGAGCACATGATGGACGCCACGCCAGCCTTGACCACGTCATGAAATGGGGCGAGGTAGATTTCGCGCAGCGCCTGGCCGTCCACCTGAACTTCGCCCGCGCCGTCGTAGCCGATGAAGTGCTTGGCCTGCGCCATGACGTTCTGCGCCTGCGCACCGCGCACGAAATGCGCGCCCAGCGTGCCGGTCAGGACCGGGTCTTCGCCATAGGTATTGTAGGCGCGTTCAAAAGTGGGGTCGCGATAGATGTTGATGAACGGTTCCAGGATCACGTCCACGCCCAGCGCGCGCGCGTCGCGTCCGATCAGCGCGCCGGTCGCATGCGCGTCGGCCGGGCTGAAGGTCGATGCCATCGACAAGGTGGACGGCATGCCGGTCGAGGCCTGGCGCACCAGCACGCCGGGCGGGCCGTCGGCGAAGCGCAAATCGGGAATGCCCAGGCGCGGCACGCCGGCGGTCCATCCGGCCTGGCCCTGCGACGCCTGCTCCGGTTCTTCGGCGCCGCGGATGACGGCCATCTTGTCGGCGCGCGACATCTGCGACAACAGCTGCCGCACGCGCGTGGACGGCTCGGCCGCATGCAGTCCCGCGCTGACGAGCAGGGCGGCGACTATGGTCAGTTTCGGCAGGATCGATGGCATATCAGCGCTGGTAGACTCGTACGTAGTCCACTTCCATCGTGGCAGGGAAGATCTTGTCGTCCACCGGACCGCCCATCATGCCGCCGATGGCCAGGTTGAGGATCAAATACTGCGGATCGCTGAACGGCCACTTGTGGTGATCGGCGTCTTTCGGCTTGTCGAACTTGAAGTAGTTCTTGTTGTCGACACCGATCTCCATGTGCTCGGCGTCCCATGTCAGCTGGTAGACATGGAAGGCGTCGCACACGCTCTCGACCCGGGTCGGGAATGAAATCTGGGTGTTGGCAGGCCAGTTGAAGGCGCCGGTATGCACGCTGGCCAGCACCTCGCCCTTTTTCATGCTGCTGTGCTCCATGATGTCGATCTCGCCCCGCTCCGGCCAGTCTGGGCCGGTGCCCAGCGCCCAGATCGCCGGCCAGGTTCCCAGTCCGCACGGCAGCTTGGCGCGCACTTCGACGAAGCCGTAGGTGAATTCGAATTTGCCGCGCGTGTACAAACGTCCCGAGGTATAAGCCTGGCCACCGTAGTCCGGCTCCGCGCTCAGTTGCTCTTTGCGCGCCGTGATGTGCAGCTTGCCTTTGGCGACCCACGTGTTCTTCAGGCGCGCCTTGGGGTAGTACTGCAGTTCGTCGTTGGCCCAGCCGGACTTGTTCATGCCCACTTCGTAGTCCCATTTGCGCGGGTCGGGCAGGCCGCTGTGGCTAAATTCATCGGCCCACACCAGCTTGTAGCCAGCCGGCGCGGCGTTGGCGGCGCAGGCGGCCAGTGTGCAAAGGGTGGCGATGATGCGATTGATGTTCATTGTTACGGTCTCCGGTGGTGAACTGGAAGCGATTCCACTTTTTCAGAATATAGCATTCCCAGGCCCCGATGGCGATGTTTTTTCTCGTAGTGATCACTGTCAGTACAGGTGAAAAAATTGACACTCAAAAACGATGGGTGGTATATTCGGAGCACAATATGGGATCGTTTCCAACGGCTGGAAGCTACTCCCGGCACAAGGAGAGACGATGTACAGAGCACACAAGCTGGCGCTGGCTTTGGCGCTGGCTTTCAGCGACGCGGCACATGCGGCCGCGCCGAAAGCGGAAGTGATCCACTGGTGGACCTCGGGCGGCGAATCGGCCGCCGTCAAGAAGCTGGCCGAATCCTATCGCGCCGCCGGCGGCGTGTGGGTTGACACCGCCATTGCCGGCAGCGAGCAGGCGCGTTCGGTCGCGCTCAATCGCGTGGTGGGCGGCAATCCGCCCACCGCGGCGCAATTCAACACCTCCAAGCAGTTCCTCGACGTGATAGAAGAGGGCATGCTCAATAACGTCGACGACATCGCGGCGCAGCAGAACTGGGACAGCACGCTGCCCGAGGCGATCCGTGGCGTCATCAAGGTCAAGGGCCATTATTACGCGGTGCCGATCGACCTGCACATGCCGACCTGGATCTGGTACTCGAAGGCGGCTTTCAAAAAAGCGGCCATCGCCAAGGAGCCGGCCACGATGGACGAACTGTTCGCCGCGCTCGACAAGCTCAAGGCGGCCGGCCTGGTGCCGCTCGCGCATGGCGGCCAGTCGTGGCAGGAAAATATCGTATTCATGGCGGTGCTGGCCAACGTCGGCGGCAAGGACCTGTACCTGCGCGTGATGCGCGATCGCGACGCGGGCGCCATCAATTCGCCGGCCATGCGCAACGTGCTGCTCACGTTCAAGCGGCTGCATAATTATGTCGATGCCGGCGCGCCGGGGCGCAACTGGAACGATGCGACTGCGATGCTCATCAGCGGGAAAGCCGGCGTGCAGATCATGGGCGACTGGGTCAAGGGCGAGTTTGGCGCCGCGCACCAGAGCGCAGGCAAGGAATACGGCTGCATCGTCGGTTTCGGGCCCAAGTCGCCGTACCTGATCCAGGGCGACGCCTTCATCTTCCCAAAAACCAGCAATGCCGACGCGCTCAAGGCGCAAAAGCTGCTGGCCAGCGTGATCGTGGCGCCCAACACCCAGCTCGAATTCAACCGCATCAAGGGTTCGATCCCGATCCGCGCCGATGTCGACGCATCGAGCATGGACATCTGCGCCCAGGCCGGGGTGGCGATCATGAAAGACCGCACGCGCCTGGTCGGCAACGGCGAGGTGTACCTGACGCCAGCCCAGAATGGCGACATGGCCGACGTGCTGACTGCGTACTGGAATACCTCCATGCCGGTCGAAAAAGCCCAGCAAGGCATCGCTGCCGCGCTGAAGAACTGATTCCATGCGCATTCGCCGGATCATCCCGTTCGCCGCGTTGCTGCCGATGGCGCTGACTGTGATCGTCGGCTACCTGGGCGCGGTGCTGTGGTCCCTGTTCATTTCGTTCACCAGTTCGCGCAGCTTTCCGTCCGACAAGCTGGTCGGGCTGGCGCAGTACGAACGCCTGTTCGGCAACGAGCGCTGGCTGCTGTCGCTGCATAACCTGGCGCTGTACGGCGTGCTGTTCATCGCCGCCTGCATGCTGATCGGCTTCCTGCTGGCGGTCTTCATCGACCAGAATGTCAGCGGCGAGGGCGTGCTGCGCACCGTGTTCCTGTATCCGTACGCAATGTCGTTCGTGGCCACTGGCCTGGTGTGGCAATGGATGCTCACGCCCGGCGGCGGCATAGGTGCGGCGCTGGGCTTGCAGTTCGACTGGATTGTCGACCAGGACATGGTCATTTACACCATCGTCATCGCCACCGTGTGGCAGGCATCCGGACTGGTGATGGCAATGATGCTGGCCGGCCTGCGCGGCATCGACGGCGATATCTGGAAAGCCGCGCGGCTGGACGGCATTCCACCATGGCGCGTCTACTTGTCGGTAGTGCTGCCGATGATGGGGCCGACCATCGCCACCGTGTTTCTGCTGCTGGCAACCGCGGTGGTCAAGCTGTTCGACGCCGTGGTGGCGATGACCCAGGGCGGACCCGGCACCGCCAGCGAAGTGCCGGCCAAATTCATCATGGACAATTTGTTCGGGCGCGCCAATATCGGACTCGCTTCGGCAGGCGCCGTGATGCTGCTGGTGCCGGTGCTGGCCGTGATGGCGCCCTACGTGTACGCGCGCAGCCGCAAGGCGCGCGCATGAGCCGGCGCCGGACGCCGGCCCGGTTCGGTATCTACGCCTTCCTGTTGACGGCGGCGCTATTCTTCCTGCTGCCGCTGTACGTGATGCTGGTCACCTCGTTCAAGCCGATGGCAGAAATCCGGCTCGGGAATATCTTCGCACTGCCGATCGAGATCACCGTGGCGCCGTGGCGCGACGCCTGGAGCGGCGCCTGCACCGGCGCATCGTGCGAAGGCATCCGCGCCGGCTTCTGGAATTCGGTGGCGATTGCCGTGCCAAGCACTATCCTGCCGATCCTCTTGGGCGCGCTGAACGGCTACGCGCTGTCGTTCTGGAAGCCACGCGGCGCTGCGCTGCTGTTCGGGGTGCTGCTGGTGGGCGCCTTCATCCCGGTGCAAGTGATGATGTTCCCGCTGGTGCGGGTACTGGGCGCGCTCGGCATCTTCGGCTCGCTGCCGGGCATCGTGCTGGTGCACCTGATCTTCAGCATGCCGGTCATGACGCTGTTGTTTCGCAATTACTACGCGGCGATTCCACAAGAGCTGTTCCACGCGGCGCGCATTGACGGCGGCGGCTTCTGGCGCATCTTCGTGCAGCTGATGCTGCCGATGTCGCTGCCGATCATCGTGGTCGCCGCCATCATGCAAGTTACCGGTGTCTGGAACGACTACATCCTCGGCCTGGTGTTCGCCGGGCGCGACAACCTGCCGATGACGGTCCAGCTCAATAACGTGATCAACACCACCACCGGGACCCGAATGTACAACGTCAACATGGCCGCCACCATCCTCACCTCGCTGGTGCCGCTGGCGATCTATTTCATTTCTGGCCGCTGGTTCGTGCGCGGCATCGCCGCCGGCGCGGTAAAGGGTTAATCGATGTCGAACGTGCGTCTGAAAAATTTGAGCATCAGCCTTGGCGGCAACGCGATCATCAGGGACCTGGACCTGGCGGTGGAAGAGGGCGAATTCCTGGTGCTGCTCGGCCCTTCCGGCTGCGGCAAGTCGACCCTGTTGCACAGTATCGCCGGCCTGATCGACGTCAGCGCCGGCAGCGTGGAAATCGGCGGGCGCGACATGACCGACGCCGATCCGAGCGAGCGCGGAATCGGCATGGTGTTCCAGTCGTATGCGTTGTATCCGACCATGACGGTCGAGAACAACATGGCGTTCGGCCTGCGCGTTTGCGGTACCCCGAAAGCGGAGATCAAGCGCCGCATCGCGCGCGCCGCCGGCATGCTGCAGCTGGAGCCGCTGTTGGGACGCAAACCGGCGCAGCTATCGGGCGGGCAGCGCCAGCGCGTGGCGATCGGGCGCGCGCTGGTGCGCGAGGCGGGCGTGTTCCTGTTCGACGAACCGCTGTCAAATCTCGATGCCAAGCTGCGCGCCGAGCTGCGGCGCGAGCTCAAGCTGCTGCACCAGGCGCTCGGCTCGACCATGATCTATGTGACGCACGACCAGGTCGAGGCGATGACGCTGGCGACCCGCATCGTCGTCATGCGCGCCGGCCAGGTGCAGCAGATCGGCACACCGGCCGAGGTATATCAGCGCCCGGCCAATTTGTTCGTGGCCGGATTTCTGGGCGCGCCGGCGATGAATTTCGTGCACGGGCTGGTCGATGACGGCACGTGTTTCACGGCCGGTGCGCTGACGCTTGGCATGCCGCAGGCGCGTGCCGGTGCTGCGGTGCTGGGCATCCGTCCCGAACATATCGACATCGCATGCGGCGCTGCGTTGGCCGGCACGGTCACGCTGGTCGAGCCGATGGGGAATCACCAGATTGTATGGATAGACGCCGGCGGGCATTTGTTGTCGGCGATTGTCCACGATGGGCGCGTATTCGCATCAGGCGACGCAGTCAATTTCACGATCGACGCGAGCCGGGCCTCGCTGTTTGATCCACTCACCGAACAGCGAATTTGACGTCATCCCCGCTTTCGCGAGGATGACGGTAACTCCGAGGAGATTAGTATATGGCTTTGAAATTGAATGGATTGCTGTTGTTGGCAGGATGCGCGCTCAACGCCGCGGTGGCTGCAACGCCGGTGCAGGCCTGGGTTACCACGGGCGACCAGTCCAAGCTGCTTGCGCGCGAGCCGGATGCAGCGTTCGGCAATGCCAAACCGGCGCCGCTGGTGATCGTGGTCGATCCATCCATCGGCTACCAGCAGATGGCAGGCTTCGGCGCCGCCATCACCGACGCCTCGGCGCAGCTGATCCAGAAAAACATGAACCCGCAGCAGCGTGACGCGCTGCTGCAAGAACTGTTCGGGCGCGCCGGCAATGGCATTGGCTTGTCGTTCACGCGCTTGACCATCGGCGCTTCGGATTTCTCGAGCACCCATTACAGTTTCGACGACATGCCCAAGGGCGAAACCGATCCGTCGCTGGCGCACTTTTCGATTGCGCCCAACCGCGACACGGTGCTGCCGACCGTCAAACGCGCGCTGGCGATCAACCCCCAGCTCAAGGTGATGGCCTCGCCGTGGAGCGCGCCGGGCTGGATGAAAACCACCGACAGCCTGATCCAGGGCACCTTGAAGCCGGAAGCGTTCGCGCCGTTCGCCCAGTACCTGAGCCGCTACGTGGCGGCCTACCAGGCCGAAGGCGTGCCGATCTTCGCGCTGACGCTGCAAAACGAGCCGCACTTCGAGCCGGCCGATTACCCCGGCATGCGGGTTGACCCGGCCAAGCGTGCCGCCTTCATCGGGGGCCACCTGGGACCGGTGCTGGCCAAACAAAATCCCGGCACCGTGATCTTCGACTGGGACCACAACTGGGACCAGCCTGAGTCGCCGTCCAAGGTGCTGGCCGATCCGGCGGCCGCCAAATTCATCAGCGGCGTAGCCTGGCATTGCTACGAAGGCGACGTGCGCGTCCAGTCAGCCGTGCACGATGCCTATCCCGGCAAGGACACCTGGTTCACCGAATGCTCGGGTGGCGAATGGGCCACCAAGTTCGCCGAGAACCTGCAGTATTTCACGCGCAGCCTGATCATCGGCACCACGCGCAACTGGGCCCGTGGGGTATCGATCTGGAATCTGGCGCTGGACGAACACTACGGCCCGCACCTGGGCGGCTGCACCGATTGCCGCGGCGTGGTCACGATCGATACACGCACCGGCGCGGTGACGCGCAACGTCGAATACTATGCGCTGGCGCACGCCAGCCGCTTCGTGCGTCCCGGCGCGCGCCGGATCGCTTCGAGCAGCGGCGTTGACGGCATGGAAACGGTCGCGTTCCGCAATGCGGACGGCGCGATCGCGCTGGTGGTCGCCACCGAACAGGCGCGTTCGTTCTCGGTGCGGGTGGGGCAGCGCAGTTTCGCGTATGCGCTGCCGGCGGCCAGCGTGGCCACTTTCACCTGGAGGTAATGTGGCAACCATCAAAGACGTAGCGCGCCTGGCGGGAGTGGGGCTGGGCACCGCATCGCGCGTGGTGAGCGGCAAGGGCTCGGTGGCGCCGGCCACTTTGGCGCGGGTCAGAAAGGCGATCGCGCAGCTCGAGTTCCGTCCCTCGCACGCGGCCCGTTCGCTGTTGTCGGGCACGTCGCAGATGATCGGCGTGTACATACCGATCCTGAAGGGCACCTTCTACACCCCGATCCTGCAGCTGATCGACACCGAGCTGCGCGCTTGCGGCCTGCACATGGTGGTCGCCTTCGGCACCGGCACCGGCGACGCGCGGCGCCAGGCCATCGAGGGCATCGAATTTCTGATTGAACGCGGCTGCGACGGCCTGGTCGCGATGAGCAATCACCTGACCGACGCCGACATCGCAGCACTTGGCCCGAAACAGTCGCGCGTGGCGCTAATCAATCACAGCTCGGCTGCGATTGCCGGCCAGTGCTTCAACGCCGACCATGTGGCTGGCGGCGTGCTGGCCGCGCGCACGCTGCTCGAACTGGGTCACCGTCAGATCGCCGTAATCGCCGGCCCGTCCACGTCGTCCGACAACGTCGAGCGGATTGGCGGCTTTGTGGCCGAACTGGCGCGCGCCGGCATCGACACGGGCGCGCTGTGGATCGCCGAAAGCGACTTTTCGCCCGAGGGCGGGTGGGCTGCGGCGGCCGAACTGGTGGGCGCGGGGCACGCGTTCACGGCACTGTTTTGCGCCAACGACGAAATGGCGGTGGGCGCGCTGTCGTTCTTCCAGCAAGCCGGCATCGCGGTCCCGGGCAGGGTATCGGTGCTCGGCTACGACGACACGCCCAGCGCCGAGTTCTCCGCGCCGCGCCTGACGTCGGTGCACATTCCATGGCGCGACGTGACGCTGAGCGCCGTCAACGTGGTGCTCAACCGCTGCTATGGCGGCACGCGCCCGGTCGAGCGCACCTTCCCGATCCGCGTCACGCAACGCGCTTCGCTGGCCGCCGCACCAACCAGGGGCTGAAAAATGCTGCGCTTTCGCGCACATGGCGGCGATTCTTTGCTACACTTGGAAGCGATTCCAAATTGAACAATATGAGCACACAAATCCACGACCCGGCCCCCGACATTGCGCGCAGCGATTTTGCGCGCGACTTCCTGTGGGGCTGTTCGACGTCGTCCTACCAGATCGAAGGAGCGGTGCGTGAAGGCGGGCGGGTCGAGTCGATCTGGGACCGCTTTTGCGAACGCCCGGGCGCCATCCGCGACGGTTCGAGCGGCGCCATCGCCTGCGACCACTATCACCGCTGGCCCGAAGACCTCGACATCGGGCGCGACCTGGGGCTGAACGCCTACCGCTTCTCGGTAGCCTGGCCACGCATCTTTTCAAGCCCTGGCGCTGCGCCCAACCCGCAAGGGCTGGCATTCTATTCGCGCCTGGTCGACGGCATGCTCGAACGCGGCCTGGAACCCTGGCTGACGCTGTACCACTGGGATTTGCCGCAGTACCTGCAAGAGCAGGGCGGCTGGAACGAGCGCGCCACCGCCTACGCCTTTGCCGAATTCGCGCACGTGATGAGCGCGCATCTGGGCGACCGGGTCAAGCACTGGATCACCCACAACGAGCCATGGTGCACCGCCATTCACGGCCACTTCGAAGGCGTGCATGCGCCGGGTACCAAGGACTTTCGCATCGCGCTGCAGGTGTCGCACCACGTGCTGCTCTCGCACGGATTGGCGCTGCCGGCGATCCGCGCCAACGTGCCCGATGCCAAGGTTGGCATTGCACTGAGCTTGCATCCATTGAGCGCCGCTTCCAGCAAGCCCGAAGATGTGGCCGCGGCCACGCGCCATGACGGCTTGCGCAACCGCTGGTTTCTCGATCCCCTGTATGGTCGCGGCTATCCGGCCGACATCCTCGACTACTGCGCCGACGCGGCCCCGCAAGTGCAGGCGGGCGACCTGGAAGCGATCGCCGGCAAGACCGATTTCCTGGGCGTGAATTACTACTTCCCCGAGATGATCGAGCATGCCGGAGGCGCCGCGCCGCTGGACGCGCGGGTGGTTGCGCGCAGCGGCGTGGCGCGCACCGCGTTCGGCTGGGAAGTGTCGCCCGAAGGCCTGGGCGCGCTGGTCGAGCGGGTGCAGGCCGACTACCAGCCGGGCCCGATCTACATCACCGAGAACGGTTCGACCTGGGACGACACGGTCGGCGCCGATGGCGAAATCGACGACCTTGACCGGCGCGACTACCTGATCAAGCACCTGGCGGCGCTGCGCGACACGATCGCGCGCGGGTCTTGCGTGAAGGGCTATTTCGCCTGGAGCCTGCTGGATAATTTCGAATGGGCCGAGGGGTATGTACGCCGCTTCGGCCTGACGCACGTCGACTTCGCGACCCAGCAGCGGCGCCTCAAGCGC
Source organism: Pseudomonadota bacterium (assembly GCA_040390915.1). Classification (GTDB taxonomy): domain Bacteria; phylum Pseudomonadota; class Gammaproteobacteria; order Burkholderiales; family Burkholderiaceae_D; genus Telluria_A. Next base: position 59,935 of record JAZJXM010000015.1, on the reverse strand, counting down.
AGCGGCAAATGGTATCGCGCTTTTTTGCAGCAAGACGCGCTGTAAAGCCTGCTGCCATGTGTCGCCCCATACACACTGGCGGTGTTTTTGATTGACAAAATTTTGACGAAGTCGCACTATTCAGTTACTGAATTGGGAGCGTTTCCAATTGGGCTGAAATCGTTGTTCAGGCAGCACCCGTAGTTAAAATAATGAGGAGACCAGGAACCCATGAAAAAAACAACAGCAGGCAGCGCGCGTCGGCAACATCGTCCGGCATTCAACATCACCCCGATCGCGGCCGCCTGTTCGGCGCTGCTGTTTGCCGCCAGCGCCCATGCGCAGGATACGGCGCCGGCGGTTGACCCATCGGTCCAGTCGGTGCACGTGTCGGGTATTCGCAAAGGCATCGAAAGCGCGATCGCGGCCAAGAAAAGCGCGGACCAGATTATTGAAGCGATTTCGGCCGAAGACATCGGCAAGCTGCCCGATTCCAGCATTGCCGACTCGATCGCCCGCCTGCCAGGTTTGGCCGCGCAGCGCGTCGATGGACGCGCCTCGGCCATCTCGATTCGCGGCCTGGGTTCTGACTACTCCGGTTCGGTGATCAATGGCCGCGAAGCGGTCAGTTCCGGCGACGGCCGCGCGGCCGAGTACGATCAGTTCCCCTCCGAACTGGTGAGCCAGGTGCTGATCTACAAGACGCCCGATGCGGCGCTGATCGGCCAGGGCCTGTCCGGCACGATTGATATCCGTCCCCTGATGCCGCTGGACGTGCGCGGTCGTCAGATGTCGATCAACGTGCGTGGCGAGAAGAATTCGTACGGCAAGCTGAACGCCAATGGCAAGGGTGGCACGGGTAACCGGGTCAGCGCTTCCTTCGTCGACCAGTTCCTCGATAACACGCTGGGCGTGTCGATTGGCTTTGCCCACCTCGATTCCCCCGGCCAGGCAAAAAATTACGAAGCCTGGGGCTATGGTAACTACGTTGGCGAATGGGGCGCTCCGGCGACCGGCTTGCCGGCAGGTTCGGTCGCTTCGCAAGGCTTCACGCTGAGCAATGTCGCCAGCAAGCAAGTGCGCGATGGCGTGATGAGCGTGGTGGAATGGCGTCCAACCAAGAATTTCCGCACTGCAGTGGACATGTACTACTCCAAGTTCACCCAGGACCGCGTCACCAATCAATGGACGGGCGACCTGGGCCTGTGGTCCGACCCGGCTTCGGCCTACTCGAACGTCAAAACGTCCGAGCTGAACGGCAATACCGTGGTTGCCAGCGGCACCGTGGCCAATGGCACCAATATCATCGACAACAAGAACCAGCACCGCGTCGACGATATCCGTTCGATCGGCTGGAAGAGCGAACTGAAGCTGGACGACAAATGGACCGCCACGCTGGACCTGGGCTTGTCCAAGTCCAAGCGCGATGAACGCATGATCGAGTCGATTGCCTCCGGTGCGCCTGGCAGCGCAACGTTCACATTCTCCGGACTTGACACCGATGCGCATCCTTCCTGGTCGACCAACCAGGACTTGACCGATCCGGCCGTCATCAAGCTGACCAACCGCCCTGACTGGGCACAATTGGTCACGCCGAACTACACCGACGAGATCAAGTCCCTGCGCCTGAGTGCCGTGCGTGAGCTCGACAGCAAATGGTTCAGCAAAGTGCATTTTGGCCTGAACCAGTCGCGCCGCGACAAGGTCGTCATGTCTGCCAAGTACCGGCTGACGCTGCCGAGCGACAACATGACCATCCCGGCCAATGCAATGACTGGCAACACCCATCTGAACATGGGCGGCTCCAACATCGATATCCTGTCGTGGAACGTGCCTGCCATCATGGATCTGTACACCGCGACGTCCAAGGATCCCTGGAGCGCCCAGGACCAAGCCTACGCCGTCCACGAAAAGGTCACCACCAGCTACGCCAAGTTCGATATCGACACCACGCTGGGCAGCATTCCCATGCGCGGCAATGTGGGCGTGCAGGCGGTGCACACCCAGCAAAGCTCGGATGGCTTTTCCTGGAACGACGCCAACGGTTCACCTGGCGCGCCTCCGGCGGGCAGCGTGGTCCCGGTCACCGGCGGCTTGAACTATACCGATTACCTGCCTAGCCTGAACGTCAATTTCGAGCTCAAGCCAGACCTGTACTTGCGCGTTGGCCTGGCCAAGAGCATGGCCCACCCGCGCATGGATGACATGCGTGCCGGCGCCGATCAGCCCAAGCTCACGGAAATTGCGATCGGCTCGACCATCGGCACCTGGGCGTCCAATGGGGGCGGCAAGCCGGATCTGCAGCCGTGGCGCGCCAAGTCGCTCGATTTCTCGCTTGAAAAATATTTCGGCAAGAGTGGCTACATCGCAGCTGCCATGTTCTACAAGAAGCTGGAGAGCTTTATCTACAGCCAGACCACCACCCGCGATTTCACCGGCTTTCCAAATTATTCGAATTTGACGCCGGGCTGCTCGGTAATCGACCCTAACTGCAACCCGAACCTGGGCACCATGACGGGCATGGCCAATGGCGAAGGCGGCAAGGTTTATGGCCTGGAGCTGACGGCATCGATCGAAGGTTCGATGCTCTCGCCAATGCTGAACGGTTTTGGCGTGGTGGCCAGCGAATCGGTGACCAGGAATAGTCTGCCGAATGACAATAACGGCAATCCGATCAACCTCGATGGTTTCTCCGGCATCGTCAACAGCGTGACGGCGTACTACGAAAAAGATGGTTTCTCCACCCGGATCAGCCACCGCTATCGTTCCGCTTTCACGGCGTCGTCGCGCAGCATTTTGCTGAGCACGGAACACTCATCGCATATCGCCGCCGAGAAGCAGGTGGACTTCCAGCTCGGCTACTCGTTCGAGCACGGCACCTACAAGGGCTTGTCGCTGCTGCTGCAGGTGAACAATGTGACCGATGCGCCGGCAGTGCAAACGCGGGGACCTGAAGTGGGCGGCAACGGTCAAGGGCTGCTGCCGTGGAAGTACAACAGCTACGGCCGCACGGTCCTGCTGGGCGCTTCCTACAAGTTCTGACCCTGACTTGACGTCAACCCCTGCCGGATTCCCGGCAGGGTTCTCCTTTAGCCTGAGACACAGATGCAAAACAAGCACATTCGCGATATCGTGATTGTCGGCGGCGGTACTGCCGGCTGGATGACAGCGGCCGCGATGGCGCGCATCCTCAAGGGCGACTACCGCATCCGCCTGGTCGAATCGGACGAAATCGGCATCATCGGCGTGGGCGAAGCGAGCATTCCGCACATCGCCACCTTCAATTCCATCCTGCGCATTGACGAGGATGAATTCATGCGTGCCACCCAGGGCACGTTCAAGCTGGGCATCGAATTTGTCAATTGGGGCGGCATCGGCGACCGTTACGTGCACGGCTTCGGCAAGATGGGCCCCGACCTGGACGGCCTGCCGTTCCACCATTACTGGCTGCGCCAGGCGCAATCAGGACAGGCCGGCGACCTGGCCAAGTATTCCATCAACACGGCAGCGGCGCTGCAAGGGAAGTACATGCACGCGCCGGCCGACATCACAGGCTCGCCCCTGAACGAGATCGTGCATGCCTACCATTTCGACGCCAGCCTGTATGCGCGCTACCTGCGCAAGCTGGCCGAGCAAGGTGGCGTGGTGCGCACCGAGGGCAAGGTCGCGCACGTGCTGCAGCGCGCCGGCGACGGCTTCATCGAAGCGGTCGTGATGGAGTCGGGCGAAAAGATCAGCGGCGACTTGTTTGTCGACTGCTCCGGCCTGCGCGGCCTGCTGATTGAACAAACCTTGAAGGCAGGCTATGACGACTGGTCGCACTGGATGCCGTGCGACCGCGCCATTGCCGTGCCATGCAGCTCGGTCGAACCTCTGATACCGATGACGCGCGCCACCGCCCACACGGCCGGCTGGCAGTGGCGCATTCCGCTGCAGCACCGGATTGGCAACGGCCACGTGTATTCCAGCCGTTTCATGGAAAAGGATGAGGCTACGTCCATCCTGTTGAACAACCTCGATGGCCAACAGCTGGCCGAGCCGCGCCATATTGCGTATGTGCCGGGACGGCGCAAGAAAATCTGGGACAAGAACGTCGTGGCGATCGGACTGTCCGCGGGATTTTTTGAACCCATCGAGTCGACCAATATCCATCTGATACAGACCGGCATCCTGCGCCTGTTGACCATGTTCCCGCGCGCCGGCTTTGACGAAGCCGACATCGCCGAAGCCAATGCCCAGGCGCTGCGCGAGTACGAACGCATACGCGACTTCATCGTCCTGCACTACAAGGCCACCGAGCGCACCGACTCGCCGTTCTGGAACTACTGCCGCACCATGGACATTCCCGACACCCTGCAGCACAAAATGGATCTGTACCGCAGCAATGGGCGCCTGCAGCACGCCGAGAACGATTTGTTCGGCGTGGCCAGCTGGCTGCAGGTGATGCACGGCCAGCGCGTTCGGGCCAAGGGATATCACCCGTTCGCCGACGTGCGTCCCGCCAGCGAAGTGGCGGAATTCCTGGGCGACGTCGAAACCGTGATCCAGAAATGCGTCGACTACATGCCCACCCACGCTGACTTCATCCGGCAATACTGCGCCGCCTAAACGAGAAATCACCATGCACAAGAATATCTATCTCATTGCGGCCGCCGCATTGTTCAACACGGCGCTCGCCGCGCCGCTGGCCGACTGGCCGCCTGTGCGCAGCGCGATCCGTCCCGATGCCGCGCTGGAAGCGAAAGTGGCCAAGATCGTGGCCGGCATGACGCTGGCGCAAAAGGTCGGCCAGATGACCCAGCCGGAAATCAAGACCGCCACCCCGGCCCAAGTGAAGCAGTACTACCTCGGCTCGGTGCTCAACGGCGGTGGCAGCTGGCCAAACAATAACAAGCACGCCAGCGCCGCCGATTGGGTGGCATTGGCCGACGCTTACTACGACGCCTCGATGAGCACCGACATGACGACCAAGGTACCGGTCATCTGGGGCATCGACGCCATCCACGGCAACAGCAACGTGCTGGGCGCAACGCTGTTCCCGCACAATATCGGCCTGGGCGCCGCGCACGACGCGAAGCTGGTCGGGCGCATCGGCGCCGCGGTCGGCCAGGCGGTGCGCGCCACCGGCATCAACTGGGTGTTCGCACCGACGCTGGCGGTGGTGCGCGATGATCGCTGGGGCCGCACCTACGAAAGCTTTTCGGAAGAGCCGGCGCTGGTGAACGCGTATGCGGGCGCTTACGTGCGCAGCCTGCAGGGCAGCTTCGCCAGTGACGCCAACGTGGTCGCCACCGCCAAGCACTTCATGGGCGATGGCGGCACCGACCAGGGCAAGGACCAGGGCGATACGCGCGCCACCAAGGCGCAAATGATCAACATCCACGGCGCCGGCTACTACAGCGCGCTGGCCGCCGGCGCGCAGACCGTAATGGCCTCGTATAACAGCTGGAACGACGTCGCCGGTGGCGTCAACTATGGAAAAATGCACGGCGCAAAAGCGCTGCTGACCGACGTCCTCAAGACCAAGATGGGCTTTGACGGCTTTGTCGTCTCCGACTGGAACGGCATCGGCCAGGTTGCCGGCTGCAGCAACGACAGCTGCGCGCGCGCCATCAATGCCGGCATCGACATGGTGATGGTGCCGGACGACTGGAAGGCGTTCATAGCCAACACCATCAAGCAGGTCGAAAGCGGCGAGATTCCGATGGCGCGCATCAACGACGCGGTCACCCGCATTCTGCGCGTCAAGCTGCGCGCCGGCCTGCGCAAACCGTCCGACAACAAGTACGCCGGCAAGCCAGAGGCGCTGCTGGCGCGCGCGCTGGCCCGCGAAGCCGTGCGCGAGTCGCTGGTGCTGCTCAAGAACGACACCGGCGCGCTGCCGCTCAAGCACGGCAAGCGCATTCTGGTCGTGGGCAAGAGCGCGCGCAGCATGTCCAACCAGACCGGCGGCTGGAGCCTGACCTGGCAAGGCACCGAGAATCAGAACAGCGACTTCCCGTACGGCGACACCATCCTTGACGGCATCATGAGCCAGGCCGGCATGAGCAATGTGACCTACAGCGCGGACGGGGTTGGCGTGGACGTAGCGCAGTTTGACGCGGTGGTGGCGGTGATCGGCGAGACGCCATACGCGGAAGGCGCTGGCGACATCGGGCCGTCCGGCACGCTGCGCCATAGCGGGCGCTATCCGGAAGACCTGGCGGTGCTCGAGCAGGTGGCTGGCAAGGGCAAGCCGGTGATCACGGTGCTGGTGGGCGGGCGTCCTGTCTACGCCAACGACCTGATGAACCTGTCCGACAGCTTCGTCATGGCCTGGCTGCCGGGCACCGAGGGCACCGGCGTGGCCGATGTGCTGTTCAACGACCGTGCAGGCTTCACCGGCACGCTGTCGTTCTCGTGGCCGAAGTCGGTGTGCCAGACAACGCTCAACGCCGGCGAGCCGGGATACGCGCCGCTGTTTGCCACCGGCTATGGACTGAAGTACGGCCGCAACTCGCAGGTCGGCAAGCTCGATGCAGCCTTTCCGGCCGGGGGCTGCGGCGTGACGACCTCGTACCCGGTGTTCAACCAGGCCGACCGCGCCACGTGGCCACTGTACATCGTCAGTGGCCAGCAACGCGTGGCGCTTGGCGCTGACCTGAACCGGGTCATCACGCTGCCGGCAGTGAAGGTCGAAACCAGCCAGGTCAACACCCAGCAGGACGGCAAGCTGGTGAGCTGGAGCGGCGCCGCCAGGCTGGAAGCGCACGGCGCCAGGTCCATTGCGCTACCGGCCTTCGCCACCACCGGCGGCGCGCTGCAGTTCGACATCATCGTGAGCAGCGCACCTGCGGCCGGCGTGACGCTGGCAGTGGGCAGCGGCGCGCTCGATGCGACGGCACTGCTGCGCTCCATGGCCGGCAAGGGCAAGCAAGCGGTCAAGATCCCGCTGGCCTGTTTCGTGGCCAGGGGCGCTGACCTGGCGCACATCGACACGCCGTTCAGCATTGCCAGCGAAGGCGCCCTGACGGCAGCTTTCGCCAACATCCAGATTGTCGGCGGCACAGCCGACGACAAGGATGCGCAGTCCTGCGACGGGTTCAAATAAACCGCGCACACCATTACAACGATAACGACAGGAGACCACCGCATGGAACACGTTTCGCAGCCGTCCGCGCTGCCGCAGCAACGCACCGAAGGGGCCAGCAACACCGGGCCTTTGATCATCGTCACGATCCTGTTTTTCATGTGGGGCCTGCTGACGGCGCTCAATGACGTGCTGATCCCGCACCTGAAGGCGCTCTACACGCTGAGCTACTCGCAAGCGATGCTGGTGCAGTTCTGCTTCTTCGGCGCCTATTTCGTGGTGTCGCTGCCGGCCGGAATGCTGATCAAGAAGATCGGCTACCAGAAGGGCGCCGTGACCGGGCTGGCCATCGCGGCCGCTGGCTGCGCTCTGTTCTACCCGGCCTCGAACAGCGGTTACGCGCTGTTCCTGCTTGGCTTTTTCGTGCTCGCTGCCGGCATCACCATCTTGCAGGTAGCCGCCAACCCGTACGTGACGGTGCTGGGCGACGCCCAGACGGCGTCGAGTCGGCTGACGCTGACCCAGGCCTTCAATTCTCTTGGCACCACGGTGGCGCCGACGCTGGGCGGCATCCTGATCCTGTCGGGCAGTGTGCTGAGCGTGACCGAACTGGCGCAGCTGCCGCAAGCGCAGCAGCTGGCCTACCGCGCCACCCAGGCAGCAAGCGTGCAAGGGCCTTACCTTGCGCTGGCCGCCGCCCTGCTGGTGCTGGCGGTGCTGTTCGGGTTTGCCCGCCTGCCGAAGGTGAGCCACGCCGACGACGGTGCGCAGAAAATTGACGCCGGCGCCAGGCAGTCAGCGTTATCCCACCCGCACCTGTTGATGGGCGCGATCGGCATCTTCCTGTATGTCGGCGGCGAAGTCAGTATCGGCAGCTTCCTGATCAACTTCCTTGGCGAGCCTGGCATCGCAGCGCTGACGCCGGCATCGGCTGCGCATTTCGTCAGCTACTACTGGGGCGGCGCGATGGTGGGGCGCTTCATCGGCTTTGGCGTGATGCGTTACGTCAGCCCGGGCAAAGCGCTGGCGTTCAATGCGGCCGGTTCGATTGCGCTGATCATGGTTGCCATCTTCGGCCACGGCCAGCTGGCGATGTGGGCGATTCTCGCCGTTGGCCTGTGCAATTCGATCATGTTCCCGACCATCTTCAGCATGGCCTTGCACAAACTGGGCAAGTTCACCGGCCAGGGCTCGGGCATCCTGTGCATGGCCATCGTCGGCGGCGCGCTGGTGCCTATCGTGCAGGGCAAGCTGGCCGACGTCATCGGACTGCAATGGTCGTTCCTGGTGCCGGCGGCCTGCTATACCTTCATCCTGTACTTTGGTCTGCGCTTTGCGGGACTGTACAAGAAAGCTGGGTAAATTGAAGTCACGGGGCGGCGGCGCTCGAGCGCTGCCCCGTATCAAACCTTGTTCTAAATAATGTATCGAAAGACCCAGGGAGCAGACCCTTCCGATACCGCGGAAGGTTGTTTCTTCCAGAATGCACGGTCTTGTTCAGGCATGTCTACATGCGCCGGATCAGGGTATCCGAAAGCGGTGAATATGGATTCAGCCATGACGACGAAGGGCGTCCACCGGAATGCGGTCTTTAACGAGAAGTAAAACCCCATTACCACCCCCATGATCGAGAATACCGTTACAGCATGGTATGACTTCTCGTTGGCCCACAGCGCAATTCCGTAGTGTGGCATCAAAACCAGAAGAAGAAATGTCGTCGTTATGAGCGCAAGAATCACGCACATCTTGCTTGCATACTTCCAGTGCTTCTTGCGTCCTCGTGAACAATGGGGGAACATCCAGAGCGTTTGATCGGAGGGGCGGCGCACGGCGTATACCGCATAACTGCCGTCGTTTTGCAGGTCAACCGCGCATTCGAGATGGTCGCCGTCCTTGAACCAGATTTTTGAGAATCGACCGGAAATGCGCTTGCCATTGACGATCCCGGTAAAAGACTGAACGCTGTCTGTTGCGCCAGAGGCCGCAATCAATGAGTTTGTCGCAGCACCTGCGAGCCCAGCGGCCGCAAGGCCAATGGCAGCGCTGCCGGCGGCCATTTCCGCGCCTCCAGACGAGACGAAATTTTCTTCGTCGTTCCCGGTTTGAAGGTCGCTGAGAGTACCGGTCAAGAGTGCCAATTTCTTATTCAAGTGATCGCTCATTATTTACCTTGCTATGTCAGCTAATGCATTGGCTAGTTCTTGTCCTTGCGTTTCAGCGGACGTGAACGCTAACCGTTCTTTTTTTCGTTCAAGTCCGAAAGCGCTACGCTTGATCCATTTTTCCAACCTGTCATCTTCAAATGACCAGATTAAAATAGTCACGGCAAGTACGAAAATCGAGACCTCAATAGTCGCCAGAAAAAGCGCTGCCCGCATCGCGAGTACGCGCTTGGCTGCTGCTTGCGCCACGTTTCCGGTAACAATTCTTATCAAGCTCCCGCCCGCCTGACCTACCAGGCGCTGGCCATATGCGTCGATCATTGGCGAACAATATGACAGGGCCATCAGGAGCGTCAAAGCACTGTTTACAAATTGAAAACCTCCGCGTATTAAATACAACGTCGCCAACTGATGCTTCGAATTTTGATCCGCGTCATCCGCGCTCTTCAGATCCAGGTAGCCGCCAATGCATGAGGCGACCACACTTAATCCGCCGCCCGCCAATTTCAGCGCTTGAAATCCTACGGCGGCATCCTTGAGGGTATGCATTCCCTTTACGTAGACACTTGCAAGGTCCATTGCAGCGGAACTGGTAGCCAAGATGGCAGCAGCAAGAAGCGTTTGCGCAGTGGGGTCTGAAGGGTCGGCGCCAAGCTTGCCGTACGTTTTGTATAGATTGTAGCTCTCTAATAATGCGACGATAATCGACAGTCTTGCGTCGCGCGCCGCATTGAAATTTTTCTTTTGTGAGTCTGGGACGTCCGCGTCCTTGGTCAGCTTTTCCCAGAGTGCCGTCTTCTCCTTTTGGAACATGTCGGCGGCTTCTGGAATATAGTGAGCGTTGTTGCGCAGGCGACGAATCAACGCATCGGCGTCCGCGGTATTTCTTCGGATCTCATAATGTGCGATCTGGAGCGCCACGGCGGGGGAAGCGCCAGCACGTACGGCGAGCAGCCATTTCACAGCTGTACCGTTAATAGAGTCGAGACCCTTTGCGTATGGCTGAAGGAAACGATGGCCGACCGAGGCAAGTATCTTCTCCAGCCCCCGTGTTTTAGTCACTGGCGTCATGCCCGATTTGGGATCGTTGATCGCCTTCATGTTGGTGTTGTAGAAGCCGAGCGACTTCTTGCCCAGGTCGAAGATCTTGTTCCATTTGATCTCTTTGGCGACCAGTTCCCACGCCGATTGCGTCAGCGGCTTCGGGCTCCCCAAGCCATGTGCCAACGCCTCATCGATGACCTTGATACCTTCTTCCTGATTGAGCGCGATGGCGCGCCACAGCAGATTGCCTTCCGTGGCTTGCATTTCCTTGATCCACTCGTCAATCATGCCCTGGCCGCTGAACGTCGAGCCAATGCCGTTCAAGGCGGTGCCGATCTGGTCCTCGAAGATGACGCCATCATGGACGTTGTTCTTGTTGAATTCGGTTAGCGCATTGACTAGCCATGTGGATTTGAGCCAGCCGACCAGGTCTTCGGTACGGCCGTCCACCACGGCGTCGGCGTCCTTGTTGAAGGCGGCGTAATTCTTGTTAAAGGCGGTCAATGCCGCCTGGTCGATGTGTTCCTGGTACTTGGGCCAGACCTTGGCAACCGCCGCCTGGGTCGCCTTGCGCACGTGTTGCTCGCGTTGCTGCTGATACGAGGTGCCGTTCTGGGCGGCCGGCGCATGTAGCTCGGCAATCTGGCGGTCGACTTCGGCGTTGCCCTGGTTCCACTCCAGATCGTTCCCGTAGGCGTGCCGCTCGCGTCCCTGGGCGGTGAAGCTGGGAACGCCCTGGGCCGCATCGTGTTCCCAGCGCCGGCACAGGTCTTGCTGGCGTGCCAGGCCGGCCAAGTTGGCAGGGTAGGCTTTCTGGTAGGCAGCCAGGCGCTGGTTGGTCTGTTCTTCGGTCCAGGTAAAGGCAAACACCGCCTGGGATGCGCGCGCACCAGCGGACTGCCCGGCGCGCTCTTCAAGCGCCTTGCGCACGCCCAGCAGTGCCGCCGCGCCGCCAATTTCCACCTCGCGCTCATGGGCGTATTTCGCAATCCAGCCGGCGGCATCGTTCCTGAAGCCGTTCAGTTCGTGCGTGATGCCCACGCTGTCCCACAGTGCCACCATGATCGGTGCGTGATCCGGCCCGGCTGCGGTTTCGCCGATCTGTTGCATCAGGTCGACCGTTTTCTTCTTGTCGTCGCGCCGCACATGCACCGTATGAATCGTGGTTTGCTTTTGCATGGCGGCTGGGTCGTACGTCCCGTCCGGCTTGCTAATGGCGGGCACGATGCCGCCACCGCCACCGGCCAGCGTCGCCAGCGAAAAGCCGGTCTTGTATTCGACGACCTCGTTCAGGTTGGCTTCAGTCGCTTCCATGCCATGACGGTAGCCGCGCCTGGTGATCCAGATGGCAGGGGCAAAAGTCTGCATGCGCCGATCGCGCAGCGCCATGTCGTTCTCGAAGGCGTCGAAAGTCTCGCTGCTCCACATATGCTCGGAGAACGCCATCCACACGCGGCCGCATTTTTCGGGCTTGTCAATGGTGATGACGGAGGCCGGTATGTTGTGCCCCTGACGGGCGCAGGCCGGGTCATCGCTAACCGGGACCACCGCGTGCCTGTGTATCTGCTTCCACAGCGTGCCGCGCGGCGCCACGCTGTACACCTCCCACTTGATGTGCGAACCGCGCGCATGCTTTTCGTAAAACAGGAACACGAAGCCTTGGCGCAGCGTGCGCAGCGCATACTTCGCATGCGTGAGCTTGACGCTGGTGACCTTGTTTCCCAGTGTGGCCGGCAGCGTCGCGTCCACCGCATTGGGCACCACTGCATACCGCACCGGCAAGATGGCCAGGCCGCTCTTGTTGCAATTGGGGCAGTTGGGGTCGTTTGGGTTGGTACAAGCCATGATGGTTCCTGATGCGCCGCTGCTTAGGCGCCGAGAGAGAGCGTATGAAATTGATCCGCCGGCCGCTTGAAAACGTTCTCGACCGCACTGCTGTAGAAGTCGCCTGCGCGTGTCTTGTCCCACACCGCAGCCATGCGTTCGGACCGGTGGAAGTCGTCGTTCAATTGCAGCGCATGCAGGGCAAACAACTGGCGGTCCTGCGCGTCCATCACGCCGTAGCGGCTGGCATGCGACAAGGCGCTGAAAATGCCTTGCTCCCATCCCTTGATGGCCAGCGTAGCGCTGTCAGCCGGCTGCATAGCGTTCCACGCGACCCATGCTGCGTGCACGACAGCGTAGTCGTCCACCTGGGCCCATTGATACGCTTCGAGGACCAGCGAGGCATCGTCCTGAGCGGGCGCGGCATGATGGTGCAATAGCGATTGCGCGCGGCCGATCGAAAACAAGCTGGCCGCCGGACCGAGCAAGATGCGCTGCTGCTGCGCCGTCAACGCCGGCCAGAGCCACTCGCGCACGCCTGGATCGTGAAAGCGCAGGAGCTTGCTCAGGCCGTTGTGCCGATGCAAATGGCAATGCCTGGCCCAGTGGCCAGCCAGTTGCCCGGGCGGCGCGGCGCTTGCCACCCAGCCGGCCACTGGCTGGCCCTGGCAGGCGCGCAGCTGCGCGCCGCTCCACGCATGCCATGCGATCGCCATACTCGAGCGCAACACGTCCGCATCGGCACTCCTGGACAGGTCGAGCGGCACCAGGTAGGGCCCCAGTGCGACATCAAAGCGCGGGTGCAGGATGGCGACCTGGACGCGGCGCTCTTGCACCAATGGGTCGGCGGCGAACGGATCGGCCTGTGCAGGATTGACCCAGAGCAGGCATCGCTCATGCGCGTGCTCATGGAAGTGCCGGTGCAGGTGCTCGACATGCGCCTGCCAGGCAGGCACATCAACAGTGTCGATCGCGTCGTTCATATGACTTGGGCGCCAGCCTGCCTGGCGCTGGCGTCGGCGCTGGCCTGCGCACATCCTTTGAGCTCGCCCTTGGGCAAGGCGAGCGCCGCGCTGCTGTTCTTCGGACCGGCCAACTCCTTCTTGCTGGCCTTGAACTCCACTTTCCCCGGGCTGTGCAGCATGATGTTGCCGCCTTCGAGCTTGAGAAACGCGCCCTGCGCCGTCAGCATGACGTGCTGTTTCGCGCCGATGGTGACGCTCTTGGTCACGCTGGCCACGGTAATGGTGTTGGCGGCGCTAATGCGCGTGTCGTCTGACTGGCTCTGGCTGCTGACCTTGCCGCTAGCGGCATGCAGCTTGATGCCCACTTCCTGGTTGGGCTTGTCCTTGCTGCCGGCTTTGCCATAGGTGAACAAGCTGATGCCCGCGGCCACGGCATGGAAGCTGTTGCCTTGCGCGGCAAAATTGAGGTCCTGTGCGGCCGTGATGCTGCTGGTCTTTCCTGCGTAAAACACGGCGCTTGCCGGCGTAGCTGCCGTGATGCCGCCGGGAGCCGACAGTTGCAACAGCGGCTCGCTGTACGCGCTGCCGGTGCTCTCGATGACGTTGCCGCTGTGCGCCATCTGCGCAATGGCCGGCAGCTGCTCCGGCGCCGGCGCGTCCTTCAGCGTCGCCTCGTGCTTGTGCGCGGCCAGTGCCATCGCCGTTTGCAGTTGTGTGCTGCATGCGATCTGGGACTGCGCTTCGCACGAATCGAGCTGGGTTCCGGCGCCGTGATCGCGCGCATCGCCGGACAGCAGCAAGCCTTGTGCGGCCCGGAGTGCGGTGCTGTGTTCGGTCTTGAGCTCGGCGCCAAAGCCGGCCGGCGCCAGGCGCTGGTTGTCGGCCTGATGGCGCAAAGCACCCAGGTTCAATTCATCGGTGCCGCCGTGCGCTGCCGCGTGGCGTTGCAAGGCCAGGCGCGACTGGCCCGGGCTGTCGTCAAACACCAGCTGGTTATAGGCGCCGCCTCCGCTCTGGCTGGCCGACATGGCTTGCGTCTTGAAGCCCGACAGCGTGGCCGGATGGGCGTGCGCGCCGCCTGTTCCGGGAAACCAGGCCGGCGCATTGCCGGTGGCCACGGCGTTGTTCTGGGCGTCGCTGGCGCCCCTGCCGTTGTACAAGCTGCCGATGACCACGGGCCGGTCGATGTCGCCGTCGATGAAGTCGACCAGTACTTCCTGGCCGACGCGCGGCAGCGCGCTGCTGCCCCAGTTGGCGCCGGCGAGCGGCGTGGCCACGCGCACCCAGGTGCCGGCGCTGTCGTCGCCCGGCGCGCCGCTGTGGCCGTCCGGTGCAGGGTGTTCCAGGCGGCTATGGCTGCGCACGCCGCGCTGCCAGTGGAACTGGACCTTGATGCGGTGGTCGCGGTCGGTATGGATGACGCTGCCGGCAGGGCCGACCACGATCGCGCTTTGCTGACCGCGTACGCTCGGCCGTGGAAAGCGCAGGGCGCCGTGCGCGTCGACGCGGCTGCCGCGGTATGGCACGCTGCTGCGGATGGCATCGATGCGCACGCGGTACAGGGGCCGTTCGCCTATTTCGCTGCCGACCGCGTGCAGGCTGTGCGACGTTTCCTCGTCAAGCAGTTGGGCCAGCGCGCCGGGCGCCAGGTGACGGCTGATCTCGGCCTTGAGCTTGGCACTCAGATTGTTGTGCATCAGGTGCACGGCGCGCAGCACGACGAACGTGCGCCCGTCGTCATCCGGGCTGGCATCGTGGCGGGCGTGGCCGTGCACGGTAAAGCGGGTGCCAGGGGCGAGCGTGCGCACCGTGCCCGCCGCAATGTGCACTTCCTTGCGCGCGGCCAGAGCCTGCATCAGCCGCTCGGCCATGCGCTGACCTTGCTTGTCCGTTGCATAGGCATACGCGCCCAAGCTTTCGCGCACGGTCAGCACGGCGCCGTCGGCGTTGCTGTCGCCAGTGATGCTGACTGGACGCTGGCTCAGCGTGCGATAGTCCCAACTGCTCAGTTCAATCGCATTGGCTTGCTGGCGCACTTCGGTACGCCACCGGTCCAGATTGTCTTTCTTCATTACTGCGCTGGACTGGCTAAAGTCGATGTGCGGCTGGCTGTTCGGTTTGAAGCTGCCATTGTGGTCGGCAATGACCATGGTGTGGCTACCCAGCGTTGGGCTGTCGGGATCGCCCACGTGCTCGAAATAGTGGAACAGGCCTTCCTCGTTCATCAACCGCTCGACAAAGGCCTGGTCGCTTTCCTGATACTGGGTGGTCAGGCTGCGCGCGCGATAGCGGTCGCGCCCGGCGATGTCAAAGCGCCAGGCTGGCACCAGCCGTCCTTTGCCTTGCCAGGCGCTGAAAATGGCATCGAGGATGTCGAACACCGTCATGTCCTGAAACACGCGGCTGTCGCGGCCGTAGCCGAGGAACACGAGCCAGGGCTCCAGCGTCAGCTGATAGCGCGCCAGGCCGCCATTGGCGCCGCTCATTTCGGCGCCCGTGATGTGGCCATGGAACGGGCGCGGCCGGTCGCGGCTGGCGGCGGTGAGCAATTGCAATAGCGCCGGCTGGCCGAGCAGCGATTTCAGGGTGATGCTGGCGTCGGGCGAGAGCGTGCTCAGGATGAACCGGAAGCCCTGATCGATGCCTTCTTCGCCGCGCACGCACTCGGCCAGCAGCGTGTTGCTCCCAAGCGGCGTCGTCAGTTGAAGCAGGCGGGTTTCCTGGGTAATCGTGCCTGGCAGATTCAGCAAACGCGATAGGGCGGTGTTCAACATGGTGGGCTTCCGCTGACTGGCTAGATCAATTAATATACGAGCAATATTATATCTTAATCTATATTTCCAATGTCTGCGCGGCGCGGAAACGCAATCGGACTCAGGTGGAGGAGCGGGGATGGCAGAAGTGGCGGCGCAAGCTACAGGCGTAAAAAAACCCCCAAGCGTTTGAATTCTTGGGGGTTTTAAGGCAAACCACGTTGTGCTTTGCCGTGTACTTGGTGGTGATAGGTGGACTTGAACCACCGACCCCAGCATTATGAATGCTGTGCTCTAACCAACTGAGCTATATCACCCAACAGCCGAGCATTATAGGCACTTCCAAACGAAGTGTCAAGCAACCGGCCTCAATCCGCAGGGCGAGTGCATGAAGCCTGGCCCCTACCTGTGATCGATTCGTGAAATATTGCTTGTAAACTCGAAAAGAAAGGCGTTTACTCTCGATATTTAAGCGAAAAGATGACAAACGCACCGATATTCTTGCTGGAAGCGTTCGAAGGATTGCGAGATCCGCGCGCGCGCGAATGCGCCTATCAACTGGACGAATTGCTGCTGGCCGCGATCTGCGCTGTCATCAGTGGTGCGGAGAGCTGGACGACAGTTGTCGAATGGAGTGAGATGAAGCTCGACTGGTTGCGTCAGCACCTGCCATTTGCCAATGGTATCGCTTTGCACGACACATTCGGGAGGGTCTTTTCGCTGCTCGATGCGGCGCAGTTCGAGGCGTGCTTCGTACGATGGATGAGTTCGATGTGCCCCTCGCTTGAGGGACAGCACATTGCCATCGACGGCAAGTGCGTACGCGGCTCGCATGATGGCAAGCAGAGCGCGATTCACCTGGTGTCGGCATGGAGCAGCGCGAGCGGTTTGACTCTGGGGCAGGTCAAGACTGCCGACAAGAGTAACGAGATCACCGCGATACCAGAATTATTGGCGACGCTCGACATCAAAGGCGCCATCATCACGATCGACGCGATGGGGTGTCACCACGACATCGCTGCCAACATCGTCGCCAGCGGCGCCGATTATGTGCTGGGCGTGAAGGACAACCAGCCTGGCCTGGCCGAGGCCGTCAAGCTGTGGTTCGATGCCGCCGATGGCGGCACGATGGATCGTCCATTCTGGGACGACATCCAGACCGAAAAAGATCACGGACGGATCGAAACCCGGCGTTGCCTGGTGACCAATGACGTTGCCTGGCTCAGTCAACAAAATCAGCATTGGGCAGGCCTCCAGAGCCTGATCATGATTGAATCGACACGGGAAATCATCGGCAGAAACGGTACCGGCACAGCCAGCGTCGAACGCCGATACTACATCAGCAGTCTGCCCGCCAAGGCGGCATTGCTAGGCAAGACTGTCCGGGCACACTGGGGCATCGAAAACTGCATGCACTGGGTCCTGGACGTGGCATTCCGGGAGGATGACTGCCGCATCCGCGTAGGCGAAGCAGCGCAAAACTTTGCCATCTTGCGACGAATTGCCCTCAATCTGCTGAAAAACGAGAAGACGACGAAGCTCGGAGTCGCTGGCAAGCGACTAAAGGCAGGATGGAATAGCGACTATCTTGCCAAGGTCTTAGGCTTGGCAATCTGATCCTTCATGCAATCGCCCTGCCTCAATCCGTTTCGCGGGCCGCGATGTGCGCCAGCATCGTGCCTGCCGTGTTGTCGGCCAAACAATCAATGACGACCCGCGCCGGCATCGAGCGCAGCCACGTCAGCTGGCGCTTGGCCAGCTGGCGCGTGGCGATGATGCCGGTTTCACGCAGCGTCGGACGGTCGATCACGCCATCGAGATAATCCCAGGACTGCCGATAGCCGACGCAGCGCATCGACGGCAAGGTCGGGTTCAAGTCGCCGCGCGCGCGCAGGCCAGCCACTTCGGCCACGATGCCGCTGTCGTCGCTGGTGCCCAGCATCTGGTCGAAGCGGGTCGCGATGCGCGCGTGCAGCACGCTGCGCTCGGACGGTTCGAGCGCGAACGACAGCAGTTCGAACGGCAGCTCGGTCTTGGCGCGCTTGGCCAGCAGCGACGACATCGGCTGGCCGCTCAGTTCACAAATTTCCAGTGCACGGTTGATGCGCTGGGCGTCGTTGGGTGCCAGCCGGTCGGCCGTGACCGGGTCGAGCGCGCGCAGCTTGTCGTGCATGGCGGGCCAGCCGATGCGGGCCGCCTCGGCCTCGATCGCCACCCGCAGCTCCGCATTCGCGGTAGGCAGGTCGTCGAGGCCGTCGGTCAGGCCCTTGAAATACATCATGGTGCCGCCCACCAGCAGCGGCAACTTGCCGCGCGCGCTGATCTCGGCCACCAGCCGCACCGTATCAAGGCTGAACTGGGCCACCGAATACGATTCGGTCGGCTCGATGATGTCGATCAGATGGTGCGGCACGGCCGCCAGTTCTTCGGCGCTCGGCTTGGCGGTGCCGATATCCATGCCGCGGTAGACCAGCGCCGAATCGACCGAGATGATCTCGGCCGGGATGGCGCGCGCAATGGCCAGCGCGGCCGCAGTCTTGCCGGACGCGGTCGGACCCATGATGGCGACGGCGAGCGGCTTCACGCAGCCACCTCGCGCGCGCCGCTGCCGACCATGCGCACGGCAAAGAACACACCGGCGCCAAGGATGCAGACGATCAGCGCCAGCGGATACAGGGTGCCGTTGTAGGTGGCGCCCACCGTGGTGCCAACCGCGAACGCCACGCTCATGTACAGCGCCCCCATCAGCCCGGCCGCAGTACCGGCCTGCTTGGGGAAGGGCGTAACCGAGCCCGATTGCGAGATGGGGAAATTGACCCCATGGGCCAGCATCGTCAGGAAGATCGCCAGCGTCACCAGCGCCCAGTGGGCCAGGCCGAGGCCGACAGCAGTCAGGAACAGCGCGCCGGCAGCGAGCGACATGGTGCTGCCGATGCGCAGCGTCAGCTTGGGGCCGAATTGGGGCAGCAGGCGGCGGCACAGGATGGTGCCGCTCATGTAGCCGGCCACGCCGAACGCAAAGCAGTAGCCGAACCACTGGACCGGCACATGCAAAATCCCGATCAGCACCGGCGAGGAGCCGGAAATGAAGGCGAAGATCGAACCGTACGACAGCGCGCCGGGCAGCGCGTAGCGCCAGAACTCGCGGGTGCCCAGCACCAGCTGGATATTTGCCGCCAGGCCGGCCCACTCGGTGGCGCGTGGATTCTTGTGCTGGTTGGTTTCTGGAAGACGCAGCAGCACTGCGGCCAGCACCAGCGCCGACAGCATCGACAAGGCCACGAAAGCGGCGCGCCAGCCGAACGTCACCTGCAGGTAGGAGCCGAGGATAGGGCCGGTGAGCGGCGCCACCGACAGCCAGGTGCTGGCGCGCGCCAGCACGCGCGGGCTGTCTTCTGGCGCATAGGCGTCGCGCACGATAGCGCGCGCGGAAACGATCGCCGAGCAGCAGCCCAGTGCCTGCACGAAGCGCGCGGCGATCAGCAGCTCGATGCTGGGCGCGAGCGCGCACAGCAGGCTGGCCAGCACATACAGCGCCAGCCCGGTGATGACGACCGGGCGGCGGCCGAAGCGGTCCGACAGTGGGCCGATGATCAGTTGGGCGGCGCCGAACGCAATCACGAACATCGACAGCGTCAGCTGCACGGTGGCGGCAGGCGCGTTGAACACGCTGCCCAGGCTGGGAAGCGACGCCAGGTACAGGTCGGTCGACAGCGGCTGCAGCATCATGAAGCAGGCCACCAGAAGCAGCATCGGTGCGTGCGCGTAAGCGGCGAGCGGACGGATTACGTTCATTGGCCGCGCAAAAACAGTTTGTCGAGCGCCGAGATCTCCAGCTGGACCCAGGTCGGGCGCCCGTGGTTGCACTGGTCGGCGCGTTCGGTCGATTCCATCTGGCGCAGCAGCGCATTCATTTCGGGCTGGGACAGGATGCGGTTGGCGCGCACCGCCGTATGGCATGCCAGGGTGCCGAGCAATTCGTTGCGGCGCTCGATCAGCACGCGCGAGCCGCCATATTCGCGCACGTCGCGCAGCACGTCGCGCGCCAGCGTCTGGGCGTCGGCATTCTTGAGCAGCACCGGCACCGAGCGCACCGCCAGCGTGGTCGGCGAGATCGCGGCGATGTCGAAGCCGAGCGACTTGAGCGTGCCCTGGTGCTCCTGGACGGTGCCCACTTCGATGGCATCGGCAAAGAACGTCACCGGAATGAGCAGCGACTGCACCTGCATGTCCTGGCCATCGACCTGGGCGTCGAGCGCGTTCTTGAGCTGCTCGTACAGGATACGTTCATGCGCCGCGTGCATGTCGACCAGCACCAGGCCCTTGGCATTCTGGGCCAGGATGTAGATGCCGTGCAGCTGCGCCAACGCGAAGCCGAGTGGGTACTCGTCGTTGGACATGGTCTGGGCCGGCGCGGTGTACGGCGTCACCGGCGCACTGGCGCTTGACGCGGCGAACAGCGCGCCGTAGCTGTCGGCGCTCTGGGCCACGCCAGCGCCGTCGTAGCGGCTGGCGGGCGGATAGGGCGAGGGCGAAAAGGTGGACGAAAACTGGGCGCCGAAACTGGCCTGCTGGCGGTCGCGCATCCAGGACATGGAAGCGGCGCTGCCCACATCGGCGGCCGGCAGCGGCGCCGGCGCGGTGCCATAAGCGGTGGCCGAAGTCTGCGCCAGCGCGCGCTGGACCGCGTGGAACACGAACTGGTGGACCGCGCGGCTATCGCGAAAGCGCACCTCGATCTTGGACGGGTGGACGTTGACGTCGACCAGCGACGGGTCAAGGTCAAGCGCCAGCACATACGACGGGAAGCGGTCGCCATGCAGCACATCCTGGTAGGCCGCGCGCACCGCGTGCACCAGCAGCTTGTCGCGCACGAAGCGACCGTTCACATAAAAGAACTGGCCATCGGCGCGCGCCTTGGACGCGGTTGGCAGGCCGGCGTAGCCGTGCACGCGCAAGGGACCGGCCGCCTCGTCGATATGCAGGCGCGCCTCGGCGAAATCGTTGCCCAGGATATGCGCACTGCGCTTGGCCATCTCGCTCACGTTCCAGTGATCGATGGTGCGCCCGTTATGCGACAGCGAAAACGACACGTCGGGGCGGGCCAGCGCGATGCGGCGCACCACCTCGGCGCAGTGGCCGTACTCGGTCTGCTCGGATTTAAGGAACTTGCGGCGTGCGGGGGTATTGAAATACAAGTCCTGGACATCGATGGTGGTGCCATGCGCGCCGGACGACGGCGCCACCGCGCCATGGTGCGAGCCGACGATTTCCCAGGCGTGGGGGGCGTCGGCGGTGCGCGAGGTGACCGACACGGCGGCCACGGCGGCGATCGACGCCAGCGCCTCGCCGCGAAAGCCGAGCGTAGCAACGTTTTCAAGGTCGGTCAGGGACGCGATCTTGGACGTCGCATGGCGTGCCAACGCCAGTGGCAGCTGTTCGGGCGCGATGCCGCGCCCGTTATCGGTGATGGCAATGCGCTTGACGCCACCTTCTTCAAGACGCACGGTAATCTGGGTGGCGCCGGCATCGAGCGCGTTTTCGAGCAACTCCTTGACCACGGCGGAAGGGCGTTCCACGACCTCGCCGGCGGCAATTTGCGAAATTAACTGGTCGGGAAGGGCCTGGATCGGGCGAAGGGCAAGGACGGGAGCATTCATCGACGAATTATATCTTTTTACAAACCGGGGTCAGACCACTTTTTGCTTTGGGCAAAAGTGGTCTGACCCCGGTGTTGTTGGATGTTATGGTTGCGCGCGCACGGGGATAGGGGCGTTGCACAGCTCGATGTAGCCGGCTGCGTGGGTGTTCCACGGACCGCCGCGGTTGCGTTGGGCCTCCACCACGCCCTGGTAGGCGGCGCTGTCGGTGCGCATCACTTCGAGCTTGCTGCGCTCCGCTTCGGGCACGTCGGCTGCCATCTGTACCGACACGATCGGCACGTTCAGCTCCGGCTTGTCGTAGAAGCCCATCGCGCCGTTGCCGCGCGCCAGCGTCGACAGCAGCGGCATGCCCGCTACCACCCGACCCACCACCGTGATGTTGCGGTCCAGGTGGCGCGGCGCGTGGCCGGTGATGGCGTACAGCTGTGAGCCGTTGCCGCTGTCAGGATCGTTGTCGCGCGCTACGCCCACCATGCCGTAGCAGTGCGTCAGCCAGGCGCGCCCGGTCTTCGGGTCGCGCGCCGACGGGAAGCCATTCGAGTGCCCCACCTGCGGCGCGTAGCCGTCGCGGTCGGGCAGGCGCACGAAGCTGCTGTCGTTTTTCATCGGCACCGTGAATTCGGCTTTCACGCTGGCCTTGGCGTTCTTCAATGGACGCGGCTTGGCTTCGTCCGGGTCGCCCCATTGGGCCACGTAGTTGTCTTGCGAGCGGATGATGGCCAGCCCGTCGAAATAGCGCTCGCGCACCAGCGTCTTGATGTTGTCGATGGTGTTGGGGGCGAACACGGGCGCCAGTTCGATCACCACCCGTCCGGCCGCGGTCTGCAGGTAGAGCGTGTTGTTCGGGTCCAGCGGACGCCAGTCGCTGGCCTTGGACGCTTTGACCAGGTCGCCCACGCTGGCCTTGACCGGCAGCGGCTTCGGCACCGTGCCGGCCTGGGCCAGCGTCAGCGTTCCCATCAGCGCAGCTGCGCCCATTGCCATTGTCATGTGCCACTGTTTTGCCACGCTCATGCTTCGCTCTCCCTTGGTCGCGCTCGGACTTGGCGCCGGGGAATTGTAATACGAGATGGGCGGCCCGTAGCCTGATTTCGCATCCGGCCAGTGGTATGATGCGGCCCTACCTTTTAGGAAATTTATGGATCTGATGCAATTTCTCGACATGCTGGTGCATATCGATAAGACGCTGAACCTGGTGCTGGAAAATTACGGCTTGTACGTGTACCTGGTCCTGTTCGCCATTGTCTTTTGCGAAACCGGCCTGGTCGTGTTGTTCTTCTTTCCTGGTGACACCTTGCTATTCATTGCCGGCGCCTATTGCGCCAAGGGCGATATGCACTACGGCATCCTGACGCTGCTGCTGATTGCCGCTGCGGTGCTGGGCAACACCCTCAATTACTGGATAGGCGCGCGCATCGGCCAGCGCGTCTACACCCACAATTACCGCTGGATCAACCGGGATGCGCTGCGCCGCACCCATGATTTCTTCGAGCGCCACGGCGGCAAGACCATTATCCTGGCGCGCTTTGTGCCCGTGGTGCGCACGTTCGCGCCGTTTGTTGCGGGCGTATCGGCCATGAGCCATGCGCGCTTTCAGATGTTCAACATCACCGGCGCCTCGCTGTGGGTGCTGTCGCTGGTCACTGCCGGCTTCTTCTTCGGCAGCAATAAGTGGATCATGGAACACCTGACTCTCATCGTCCTGTCCGGCATCGGTGCGGCTGTGGTGCCGATGGCGCTGGGCGGGCTGTACAAGGTCGGCCGCAGGCTGCTCAGCCGCTAGCGCTGGGGTGCGCGCGCGACGGGGTTTTTCTTGCTAGCACTCAAGTTTACGGCCTTGTTGGCCGTTACCCGGAATGACCACCTTCTTTCTGGAACCCCATGCGCAATCTGATCGCCCTGTTCGCTTGTAGCCTCGTGATGCCGATGGCGAGCGCGAACGATCCCGTTCCGGCCCATGGCGCGCCCGCGCCCGCCGCATCCGTGCCCGCCGGCGTCAAGGTGGAGACGCCATCGATCAAGCCGGCCATGCCGTCGATCAAGCCGGCCATCGTGTCGCCAGCGGCCCAGGCGGCCAAGGAAGCCGAGGCCGAAGCCGAACTGTCGGCCAAGATCGCCGCCCGCCTGGCTGCCATGCGTGCCAACCAGGTCGCGCGCGCCGCCGCTGCCGCCAAGGCCCGCAAGGCGGCCGAAGCGCGTCACAAGGAGGAGGCCGCGGCCGCCCCGGTGGCGCCCGTCATCAAGCCGTACATCGGCAATCACTGGTCGTACGAGGGCGAGACCGGCCCGGCCAACTGGGGCCGCAATCCGGCCTGGACTCAGTGCGCCACCGGCAGCCGCCAGTCGCCGATCGATCTGCGCGATGGCATCAAGGTCGATCTGGAACCGATCGCGTTCGACTACAAGCCGTCGTCCTTCAACGTCACCGACAATGGCCATACGATCCAGGTCAATGTCGGCCCTGGCAATTTCGTCTCGCTGCAGAACCGTTCCTTCGAGCTGCTTCAGTTCCATTTCCATCGTCCGTCCGAAGAGCGCATCAACGGCAAGGGCTTCGAGATGGTGGTGCACATGGTGCACAAGGATATGGAGGGCAAGCTGGCGGTGGTGGCGGTGCTGCTCGAACGGGGCAAGGCGCAAAACCTGATCCAGACCGTGTGGAACAACCTGCCGCTGGAAAAAAATGACACGGTCGAGCCGACCATCGTGCTCGATCCGGCCGAGATCTTGCCGGCGCGGCGTGACTATTTCACGTATATGGGGTCGCTGACCACGCCGCCCTGCAGCGAGGGCGTGCTGTGGCTGGTGATGAAGGAGCCGGTGCAGGCTTCGCCAGGCCAGATGGCCTTGTTCGCGCGCCTGTACCCGTTCAATGCGCGCCCGGTCCAGGCCAATTCCGGGCGCGTGGTCAAGGAATCGAACTAGCCTTATTGCACCGTGATGACGACCTCGGCCGAGAAGGTTCCCGACTGGGCCAGGTCAGCGATCGGGACTGCCACCTTGGTCCAGGTGCCGCTCCAGACGGTTCCGGTCAGGGTGCCGGTAAAGGTGAACCCGAACTGGTCCTGGCCGGTGGTCAGGACCTGGGGCGGATTGGCGCCGGTCGCACTGAAGGTGTAGCTGGCCGCCGGCGCGCCATAATTGCTGCTGCTGCCAAAACAGGTGGCGATATTGGCGGGCGTTACCTCGCACGGCGTCATGCCTCCCGCGGTGGTGTGAAAATCATAGCTGCCGCCAGTCAGCAAGCCTGCGCCATTGATGGTCAATTTGCTGCGCAGCGCATAGGTTTCGCCAGCGCCCACGCCGGCCGTGACGGTCAGTGTGCCCAGCGCGCTCGGAGGCAAGGCAGGGAAGGCAAAGTTGTCCACCTTCTTGACGTTGGTCCAGCCCGCAGCCGCCGGCATGGTGATGGTCTGACCGGGCACCAGCTTGAAGCTTTCCTGGGTGATTGGCTTGGTCAGGCTGCTGCTCACGCCGAACACGTCGATCGACCCGCCCGCATTGACGATCGCGCCCAGAATATCGAGCTTCAAGCCGGTGTCCGCGAAGGTGACTACGGGCGTGTCGACAAAGCCGCCGCTGCAGTTGGCATTGGCGTAATTGCGCGACTGCAGTTTAGCGAAGCGGACAGTGGCGCCAGTGCGCTCGAATTCGATCATCTGGGACTTGCCTTGGCCGTTGCAGCTGAACTGCCAGATCCCCACCAGTGCGCTGGCAGCCTGCTCGACGCTGCTGTTGATCGCGTGGCCGGTGGCAAACGCGGCGGCGAAGTGGGCCAGTGCGTCGGCATCGGACACGATGGCGGTCACGCTCACCCCTTGCAGGGCGCTGGTCAGCCCGCCCGCGTCGGACTGGGACAGGTTGATTGTGCTGGTGATTTGCGCCACTTTGTCGGCCGCCAGCACGATGCCGTTGGACGGATTGCCATCCTGGTCCAGCGTCTGCAGGAATTTCAAGATATTGAGCACGGCCACCGGCGAGGCCGACAAGTCGCCCGGGGTGACCACCGCCGGATTGCTGCTGCTGCCCAGCGTGACTTTGCCTACCTTGAAGGTGACGGTCTTGCCTTCGGGGTAGCTGAATTCGCCGCTGGCATTGGTGCTGCCGATTTTTTCGCCATCGACAAAGATATCGATGCCGGCCACCAGCGCATCGATGAAGGTGCCGGTCTTGCTGTTGGCCGGCGGCGGCGTGACCGGGGTCGGACTGGAACTGCCGCCGCAGGCGCTCAGGGCCAGCATGGTCAGCATCGGGAGGGCACGGATCAGGGTGCGGAATGTCATGGGCTGCTTTCAAAAGGGAATGGGGGCCGGCCGTGACGGTGCACGGCGCGGCTTTTGCCATGCCCATCACGTGGTTGAAGGCAGCTTAATGGCAAAGCGTGGGGGCTGTCTGTCCTCCCAAAGGATGACAAGCAGTTACAGCTTGGCGGCGCACGTCAGCACGGCAAGTACAAGCGCCACTGCGTCCCCTGGGCCAGCGTGGACGCAATTTCCAGGCGCGCGCCGATGGCCGCGGCGCGCTGGCGCATGCCGGGCAGGCCCCGCCCGCGTTCGATCCGGGCCGGATCGTAGCCTTGGCCATCGTCGGCGATTTCGATGCGCACCTCGTGTTGCTGGCCCGCGCCGGCGTGCAGCGCGGCGCTGATCCGGATGCGCCTGGCCTGGGCGTGCTTGATCACGTTGGCGATCGCTTCGCTGAACATGGCGCGCAGGTGCTGGCCGCTGGCAGGATGCTGCTGGCACACGGCCGGCAGATTGAGGCTGATATCCCATTCCAGCTCGATGCCGCCATGCAGCAAGCGGTGCCGCACGCGTTGCCGGATGTCGGCCAGCACCTCATTGAGATTGCGCGCGTCTTCGGGGGCGGCCTTGCTCAGGTTGCGCAATTCTTCGGCCAGGTCTTGCAGCAGCAATACCGTGTCGTCTTTTTGCAAAGCGCCGCTGCGGGCTTGCAGCAGGGCGCTGGTCAGGTTGCTGCCCAGCCCGTCGTGCAAGTCTTGCAGCATCAGCTCGCGCTGGGAGGCGAGCCGGCTTTTCACTTCCAGTTGCTGCATCACCGCATGCTGCTCTTGCAGCTGGCGCTGCTGTTGCGCCAACTGCGCTTCCAGTTCCGCCTGGGCGCGCTCGGCAGTGTTGATGGCGCCGATGGCGCGCCGGTTGTTGGCGTACATGAACGCCACAAACGTCATGATGGGACCGAAAGGGAAGGTGAATATCTGGTCGGGATGCAGCTGGCTGGTGACGTTGAGCAGGGTATGCACGCCGAAGGCAAACTGCACCGCCAGGGCCAGCAGAATGATGACGCCTTCGCGGGTGGTGTTGCGCACCACATGCCAGGTCAGCATGATGTAGCCGGCCAGGTACACGGACAGGTTCAGATAGTGCTGCACCATGAGTGCGTTCTCGTCCCACTGCCACACGGGCAGCGTCGCCAGCGTCGAGATGGCGCCATACAGCAGCAGCGCAATGCGCAGCGGGGTGGCGCGGATGCGCAGGAATTCGAGCGCGAACAGCATGTCGAATACGACGATCCAGTTGATGCTGGCGTCCATGACGGAGCCGAACCATTTGGACAGGTCATCCTGTCCCGTAAAATCATAGAAGTACTGGAGATTGGACAGCGCCAGCAGCAAGGCGTTGATGCACAAGATGGCGAACACCGGTTCTTGCCGGCGCCCCGCGGCCAGCTGCAGGTTCAGGAAAAACAGCAGCAAAGCCACCAGCGACGCTGTACGCGGCACGTCGGCTTGCCAGAAATTGCGGTCCTGCCAAGCCAGGTCGATCGCGTCGGCGGCACCGATGAACAACGATCCCATCGCGTAGCCTTGCGCTTTTGCGTAAGGGATGGCGATCAACAGCGCGTTCTCGCCGGCGCCGGACTGCTGATTGAACGTTTCAGGCAGTACCACGCGCAACGGTGTGTTCCACTGGATGCGCCAGTCGGCCAAGTTCGCTTGCAACAGGTGCTCGTTGGTCCACACGGACCAGGGCGCGCCCATGACGCGATTGCCCATGATGCTCAAGCGCCCCAACGGCGCTTGCCTGCCGTGCAGCGCCGCCGCTAGCGTCACGCGAAACCAGACCCGGGCCTTGGCGGCATTGGCCGGCAGGGCGATCGAACTGTCCAGTTCCACGCTGTCGGGCAGGACCACCGTGCGCCACTGCGCCCGGGAGAAGTCGGGAGCGGTCTGTACCAGCTTTTGCAGGTAGTGTTCAGTGAAGACGACCTCGCCCAAGGGCTCGATCCAGCGCTGGACCGACGTGACGCGCTGCACCTGCGAATGCGGCTTGGCCTGCAGCAGGGCGAGCGCCACAAAGGCCGTGATCGGCAAAATGAAGATGGCGACCACCCACCAGAACAGCATCTGCGCCAGGCGCGCGCCAGGGGAGGTCATCAAAAGATCAGATTGGCGGCGCGCGCCTCATATAGCGCCGACTGCAGGTTGTTGACCCCCAGCTTGTGATAGGCGCGGCTGGCCAGCGTCTTGGCGGTCGCCTCGCTGATCGACATCAGCTCGGCACAGTGTTTGAACGGGTAGCCCTTGTTCAGCAAATGCATCAGCTCGAGCTCGCGTTTCGACAAGGCCGTGTCGTCTTGCTGGAACAGGTCATACACGGCGCGCATGCGCAGTCCGGCTTCGCGCGGGGCCAGCGACAGGCGCGCCGCGCCCTCGTGCAAGGAGTAGCCGGCCGCAATATATTGCAGCAGTTCGAGCGTATGCGCATCGGCGTCGCTGCGCTGCAGCAGCAGTTGGTGGAAATGCTGGGCCAGGCTGGTCTGCAAGGGACTTTGACCCTGCGCCAGCAAGTGCACCGCTTCCAGGTGATCGGCCGGCAAATCGGATTTGAAGACATAGCCCTTGGCGCCCGCTGCAATGGCGGGCAACAGGAATTCTTCATTGCCGGTGACGGTGAGCACCGCGCTGGCGCACGCGTTGCCCCAGCGCTGGCGCGCCTGGTGGATCAGCGCCAGGCCGGAGCCGGATGGCAAGCCCAGGTCGACCAGCAAGACCGCCGGACAGCGCTGTTCGAGCACGCGCGCCGCAGCCGGCAAATCGCGGCACGTTTCCAGTACCTGGAGCGATGCATCGGTGGCAAAGGTGCGGCACAGCGCGTCCCGGAATTCGGGATGGTCTTCAACAATCACGATGGTGATTTTCGGTGTAATGTCCATTTTTACTTGTTAGTAAAAGCTACATTACCTTAATACAGTAAATACAAGCGATTTGCAAATTGAACAATGCTAGCCGGCCGTGGCCAGCTGTTCGCCGTGCCAGGCGGCGCCCGGCTGCAGCGTGTGCGGGTCAATCAGGGCCGCTTCGACGCATACGAAGCGCAGGAAGTCGTCGTCTTCCATGTCCGCCAGCGCCTTGGTATCGGCCGCCCCCGGATTCCACACCACTGCGTCGCGAAAGCCTTGCTGGGTCAGCGTCAGGCGGCTGCCCGGCTGCGTCACCGAGATCGCGCCCTTGACGTCATGGTAAATCTGGTCGATCTTGGCGTCGATCTTGAGCGCGCCATCCTGCACGCCGCCGATGGCTACTTGGTCCAGCGCAGCGACCAGGAAGTAGCTATGCAGCGCGCTGGAAAACGCAAACGCATCGGTGCCGCTGTTGCGCACGTCCAGAGCGAGCGTGAGCGTGTCGTCCTGCACCGCTACCCGCAACTGCAATGCGAAACGGTGCGGCCAGGCTTGCATGGCGGCCGGCCCAAGTTCGGCCTGGGTCAGCGTGAACGCCGCGAAGGCGGCGCCCTGGTCCATGCCGCTGTCGGCCAGGCGCCAGGTGGCGACCCGCGCGAAGCCGTGCCGCATGCCGCTGCCGCGTTCTGCAAACTGGGGAAAGATGACCGGCACGCCGCCGCGGATCGCGCGGCTGCCGTCCAGTGCCGACTTGGCGCTGCAAAACAGCTGCTGCGCACCATTCGCTGTTTTCCATGACACCAGGTGCGCGCCATACAGGGTGACGATCGCTTCGGCGCCACTGGGGCAGCTAATGCGGATGGCCGGCAGCGCGCCGTAGGTGGTCATGGCGATTGCCGTCATCGGGGTGTCCGGTTAGCCCAGACGGCTCTTGGCCAGCGGGGGATTCTTTGAAAAGTAATGCCTGATGCCCTTGGTGATCGCAGTTGCGATTTCGTCCTGGTAGCCGTTGTCGCGCAGCCGGGCTTCTTCCTCTGGGTTGGAGATGAATGCGGTCTCGATCAGGATCGATGGAATGTCGGGCGCCTTCAGCACTGCGAAGCCGGCCTGTTCGACCGCGCCTTTGTGCAGCCGGGCGATGCCGCCGATTTCGCTCAGCACGGCCTTGCCCAATTTGAGGCTGTCGTTGATCTGGGCCGTCGTCGACAGGTCCAGCAGCACGCTGGCCAGCTGCAGGTCCTGGCCCTTCATGTTGACGCCGCCGATCGAGTCGGCCAGGTTTTCCTTATTGGCCAGCCAGCGCGCCGCGGTCGAGGTGGCGCCTTTTTCAGACAGCACGAACACCGACGAGCCGCGCGCCGACGGCTGCAGGAACGCGTCCGCATGCAGCGACACGAACAGGTCGGCCTGCACCTTGCGCGCCTTTTCCACGCGCGTGCCCAGCGGCACAAAATAATCGCCGTCGCGCGTCAGCATGACGCGGATGTTGGGATGCTCTTCCAGCTTGACCTTGAGGCGCTTGGCGATTGCCAGCACCAGGTCTTTTTCGCGCGCGCCGGTAGCGCCAATGGCGCCCGGGTCTTCGCCGCCGTGGCCGGGGTCGAGCGCGATGGTAATCATGCGCATGACCTTGCCCGGCTTGACCGCTTCAGGCTCCGGTGCGCTCGGTTTGATCACCGCTTCCGGCGGCAACTGGGCGCGCTGGGTCGCCAGCGGATCGGGCGCGGGCGCCGGCAGTTCCGGGCGGTCGGGCGGGGCGCCGGCCGGCGACCAGTCTCCTTTTTCGATCATCGCGGCGATCGGGTCGACCGGCTTGACCGGGTACAGGTCGAAAATGAGGCGGTGGCTGTAGGTGCCGATGGGCGCGAGCGTAAACACTTGCGGCTTGATTTCTTCTTTCAGGTCGAACACCAGGCGCACCACGTTGGGACGGTTCTGGCCGACCCGCACCTGCTTGATGTACGGGTCGTTCGACTGGATCTTGGCGACCAGGCCCTTGAGCGTGGGATTGAGTTCCAGCCCTTCGATGTCGACCACCAGCCTTTGCGGGTCGGGCACGGTGAAATGGGTGACTTTGAGTTCGCTGTCGTTTTCCAGCGTGACGCGGGTGTAGTCTTCGGCCGGCCACACGCGCACGGCGAGGATCTGCGCGGCCGCGGCGGGCAGCGCAGGCAGCACCGACAGCAACAGCGTGCCGCCGGCCTTGAGCACGGTGCGCCGCGTGATCACAGGTTTGGCGCGAATTTGAGGCGGTCGAGGCATAGCAAACCCAAGGGTGACAACGCTTGTAATTCTACATCACGTCCGAGCCCGGCGACGCTCAGCCAGACATTGATGTCCGGCGCCGGCAATACCGGGTCGGCCTTCTCGGGCCACTCGACGATGCAGATGTTGTCCGCGTTGAAATCTTCTCGGAAACCGGCGTCGAGAAACTCTTCCGCGCTGGCCATGCGGTACAGGTCGAAGTGGATCACGCTGACGGGCCGTCCCTCCAGCGTGACCGTGTACGGCTCGGACAGCGTGTAGGTGGGGCTCTTGACGTGGCCGGCATGCCCGGCCGCGTGCAGCATGGCGCGCGTGAGCGCGGTCTTGCCGGCGCCGAGGTCGCCATGCAGGTGAATCGCCAGGCCCGGCAGCAGTGCGCGCGCCAGCGCCGCGCCCAGGGCGGCGGTGCCTGCTTCATCGTGGAGGTGGGCTGTGAAATGCTGCATCGAATAGAATGGTGGGTTCAGTCATGCCATTGTAATCGACCCCATGCCGCCACCCCAACCAGACTTTTCCAGCCTTGCGCTTGCGATCAAGCAGTGGGGACTTGCGCTTGGCTTTGCCGACGTGCGCATCGCCGACGTCGACCTGGCCGACGCCGAAGCGGGCTTGCAGGCGTGGCTGGATGCGGGCCGCCATGGCGAAATGGATTACATGGCCAGCCATGGCATGAAACGGGCCCGTCCGGCCGAGCTGGTGCCGGGCACGGTGCGCGTGATCTGCGCGCGCATGGATTATTTGCCGATGACCACGCCAACGGACTGGCGCGAAACGGAAACGGCGCGCCTGCTGGAGCCGGGCGCGGCCGTCGTGTCGATTTATGCGCGCGGCCGCGATTACCACAAGGTGCTGCGCAACCGCTTGCAGCAGCTCGCCGAACGCATTCAGGCCGAGACCGGCGAACTGGGCTTTCGGGTGTTCACCGATTCGGCGCCGGTAATGGAATTGCCGCTGGCCGAAAAAGCCGGCCTGGGCTGGCGCGGCAAACACACTTTGATGCTCAACCGCGAAGCAGGCTCGATGTTTTTCCTGGGCGAGATCCTGGTCGACATTCCGCTGCCGGTCGATGAGCCGGCCAGCGCCCATTGCGGCCAGTGCCAGGCGTGCATTGATGTGTGCCCGACCCAGGCCATCCTGGGACCGGGGCGGCTCGATGCGCGGCGCTGCATTTCCTATCTGACCATTGAATTGAAAAGCAGCATTCCGGTCGAGCTGCGCCCGTTGATCGGCAACCGCGTGTACGGCTGCGACGATTGCCAGACCGCGTGCCCGTGGAACAAGTTCGCGCAGCGCGCCGTGGTGCCCGATTTCGAAGAGCGCAATGCGCTTGGCAGTTCCAGCATGGTCACGCTGTTTGCTTGGACCGAAGAGGAATTCAACCGCCGCCTGGAAGGCAGCCCGATCCGCCGCATCGGCCATGAGCGCTGGCTGCGCAACCTGGCCGTCGGGCTGGGCAACGCCGCCGCGCAGGCCAAAGGCGATGCGCAGATCGTGGCGGCGCTGCGCGCACGCGCCGACGATGGCTCGGCCATGGTGCGTGAACACGTGGCGTGGGCGCTGGCCCGGCACGATCGTCATCCTCGCGAAAGCGGGGATCCATACTGAGCGTGGTCCGTTTGGATCCCCGCGTGCGCGAGGATGACGTATTAGAGTTGCTTCAAGCGCACCGCCGACCAGTCCGCATCCATGGAAATAAGCGCCACGCCAGTGACCCCGTGCTCCTTGCCGAACGCATAGATGGCATCGCGGTCGATGTCGGTGGCCTTGGGCGCCGAATGCTTCAGGTAGCCTATCCACAGCGAACCCTTCTCGCCCAGCCTGGCCAGCGCTTGCGGAAACCACTGCTCCAGTTCCTTGCGGTTGCGCGCCAGCAGCAGCACCACGTCGGCCGGGCTGTCGTCTTCGCTGATCAGCTCGTCCGGCAGTTGCGCCACGATGCCCGGATGCGCAGCGGCATTGAACACGGCCATCGATTTGGCCGTCTTCAAGTACATCTTGTCAGCAATCGTTTTATCGTTCATGGCTCGGACCCTCCCTATTCATCGGATCGTCCGCGCAGCCGAAGGTTCACCTATTTCAACAAGCCGGCCAGTTCGACCGCGGTCTTCACCTGCATTTTATCGAGGATGTGCGCGCGGTGCACTTCTACCGTGCGCATGCTGATGCCCAGCTTGTCGGCCACGACCTTGTTCATCATGCCGGCCAGAATCAGCTCCAACACTTCGCGTTCGCGCGCCGACAAGGTGGCCAGGCGCGCTTGCACCTGGGCCTGTTCTCCGGCCGCGCGCGAGGCCGCCAGTGCCAGTTGCACGCGGTCCATCAGGTCGTTGTCGTTGAACGGCTTTTCGAAAAAATCGAAGGCGCCGCGCTTGAGCGTGTCAACCGCCATCGGCACGTCGCCGTGGCCGGTCAGGAAGATCACCGGCAGGCGCGCCGTCAGCCCGCGCGCGCTCAGCTGGTCGAACACGGCCACGCCGCTGATGTCGGGCATGCGCACGTCCAGCAGCACGCAGTCGCCATCCGGGTCGAAGCGCGTGCCCACGCTGTCCAGGAAGCCCTGGGCGCTGGCATGGCAATGGGCCGGTATGGCGCGCGACTGGGCCAGCCACGCCAGCGCGTCACGGATCACTTCCTCGTCGTCCACGATGTGCAGCATGACTATCTCCCTGGCAATGAAAAAGTGAACACCGTGCCGCCGTCCGGATTGGCCCGGTAGCTCAGCGTGCCGCCATGAAACTCGATGGCGGTGCGGCAGATCGACAGGCCCATGCCCATTCCTTCTGCCTTGGTCGAGAAGAACGGCGAAAACAAGCGTTCGCCTACTTCGGCACTGATGCCGTGGCCCTGGTCGATCACCGCCACGCTCACCTGGTCTTGCACCTGCGCCGCTTCGATGCGCAAGATGCGCCGTTCGGGCGCCACGTCCTGCATCGCTTCGATGGCGTTGCGCGTCAGGTTCAGCAGCACTTGTTCGAGCATCATGCGGTCGGCGCTCACTTGCGGCAAGCCGGGTGCAATGCTGGTGCGGATGGCCACGAAATACTTGCGCGCTTGCAGTTCGATCAGCGTGGCGATGCCGTCGACGACGTTGGCGATGTCGAGCTGCTGGCGCTGCGGTTCGCGCTTTTTGACGAACTGGTGCACGCTGCGAATGATCTGGCCGGCGCGCTGGGCCTGGACCCCGGCCTTTTCCAGCGCCGGCAGCAGCAGCGCAGTGTCGACCGGGGTGCCGTCGCCGGCCGCGCGCGCGATCAGGTTGACGGCCCCGGTGGTGTAGCTGGAGATGGCGGCCAGCGGCTGGTTCAGCTCGTGCGCCAGCATCGACGAAATTTCGCCCATGGTGGCCAGGCGCGCGCTGGCCTGCAGTTTTTCCTGTTGCTGGCGGTTCAGTTCTTCGGCGCGCTTGCGGTCCGAAATGTCGAGGATGGATCCCATCCAGCCGGTCTGGCGGCCGTCGCTGTCGACCAGTGGTGCTTCGAAAATGAGCACCGGGATGCGTTCGCCGTCGGCGCGCCGGAAGGTGGTTTCGAACTGCGGCGTGACGGTGCCGGCCAGCACCTTGTCGAGACGCTGCTGGTAGTCGGCCATCGCTTCGGGCGCCCAGTACGGCATCGGCGGCGCCTTGCCCACCAGCTCTTCCGGCGGCAGGCCGACCATCTGGCAGAACGCGGGATTGACGTAAGTGACGCGGCCTTCCAGGTCACGTGCGCGCAAGCCCGTCACCAGGGAATTTTCCATGGCGGTGCGAAACGCCATCTGCTGGCGCAGCGCGATTTCGGCAGCGAGCCGGCGCGCGATGTGGCGCCACAGCGCGATCAGGCTCACCAGCAGGCCCAGCGCGAGCGCGATCACCGAGCCGACCAGCAGGTTGGGCAGCAAGCGCGGCGCGCCCTTGACGCTGTCGGTGGCCAGGCGCACGTTGGCGCCGGGCAGGTCCAGCTCGCGCCGGTGGGTGTACACGCCGCGTCCCGGGCCGGCAGCGGCGCGCTGGGCCAGTTGCGCGTCGTCGCGGTCGAGCAGGGAAATCGCATTGTCCTGGGCGAACCACCAGGGCACGGTTTCGTCGAGCAGCGCCTTGAGGCTGTAGGTGGCCACCAGGCTGCCCTTGGCCAGCGGCAAGTGGTAATCGATCAGGCTTTGGCCGGCGCGGTACGGTTCGCTGTAGCGCGCGCGCCCGGTCTTGCGCGCCACCTCCAAGGCGTTGTGGGAGGTGCTGGCCAGCTGCGCCGGCATCGGCAGGCCGCTGACCAGCACTGGCTGGCCCTGTTGGTCCAGCAGGGCCAGGCGCAGCAGTTCGTGGCTGTTCTTGCGCAGCTGGTCCATGCGCGCCTGCATGGCGGCCGGTTCCAGGTCGCCGCCCAGCGTGGAAAAGCTGTCTTCGTTGCGGCTCAGTTCAAAGCGCAGCGCCTGCTCGACCCACAAGGTGTCGGCAATCAGCTGTTCCTGGCGCTCGTTGGTTTCCATCTGACGCGCTTGCCACGGCAGCCAGACCAGCACGGCCAGAAACAGCGATACCAGCAGCAGCGGCAGCAGCCAGCGCCAGGGTCCGGCGAGCGGAAAGGATTTCTTCATGCCATAGATTGGTGCGTTGCCATATGGTTGACTATTGTGGTTTTCCACAATAGCGGTGCAAAATAGACCAGCTCAGACTCGGCCTTCATAATAATAGAAATTCCATCCATCAGGAGACAGCATGCAGATCAAATCGCTGGTTGCGGCCCTTGCCGTGGCCGTCAGCTTCAATGCCTGGGCCCAGGCGCCCATCGTCATCAAGTTCAGCCACGTGGTAGCGGTCGATACGCCCAAGGGCCAGGCGGCCGAGCGCTTCAAGACGCTGGCCGAGAAGGCTACCGGCGGGCGCGTCAAGGTCGAAGTCTATCCGAACAGCCAGCTGTACAAGGACAAGGAAGAGCTCGAAGCGCTGCAACTGGGCGCGGTCCAGATGTTGGCGCCGTCGCTGGCCAAGTTCGGTCCGCTTGGCGTGAAGGAGTTCGAAGTGTTCGACCTGCCTTACCTGTTCGCCAACAAGCAGGCGCTGTACAACGTCACCGAAGGCCCGATCGGCAAGGGCTTGCTGCAAAAGCTGGACGCGAAAGGCATCACCGGACTGGCGTTCTGGGACAACGGCTTCAAGATCATGTCGGCCAACAAGCCGCTGCTGATGCCGGCTGATTTCCGCGGCCAGAAGATGCGGGTCCAGGCCTCCAAGGTGCTGGACGCCCAGATGCGCGCGCTGGGCGCCAATCCGCAAGTGCTGGCGTTCTCCGAGGTCTACCAGGCGCTGCAGACCGGCGTGGTGGACGGCACCGAGAACCCGCCGTCGAACATGTACACGCAGAAAATGCACGAGGTGCAAAAACATGTGACCGTGTCCAATCACGGTTATCTGGGCTACGCCGTTATCGTCAACAAGAAGTTCTGGGATGGCTTGCCAGCGGACATACGGGCCAGCTTGACCAAGGCCATGGCCGAAGCGACCACGTATGAAAAGGCAATCGCCCAGCGCGACAACGACATGGCCATGGATGCCATTCGCAAGAGCGGCAAGACCACCATCCACGTGCAGACGGCGCAAGAGCAGGCGGCCTGGCGCGCAGCCTTGATGCCGGTCCAGAAGGACATGGAAGGGCGGGTCGGCAAGGAACTGATCGCCGCGATCGCCAAGGCCGGCAAGTAAGCCAATGAAATTTCTCGATCACCTGGAAGAGTGGCTCATTGCCTCTTTGATGGGCGCGGCCACGCTGGTCGTGTTTGTCGCCGTCGTGCACCGCTACCTGTCCGGACTGGATATTCCGCTGGTCCAGAATTACCTGATCAGCCTGAATACCAGCTGGGCCCAGGAGCTGTGCATTTTCATGTTCATCTGGATGGCCAAATTCGGCGCCGCTTATGGCGTGCGCACCGGCATCCACGTGGGCGTGGACGTGCTGCTCAACCGTTTGAGCGCGCGCTGGCGCAGCCACTTTGTGGTGATCGGCCTGCTGGCCGGCGCCCTGTTTACCGGCACCGTCGGCACGCTGGGCGCCTACCTGATCTGGCATCTGTCGGGCGACCAGACCTCCGAGGTGCTGGAAATTCCCATGCGCTACGTCTACCTGTGCGTGCCGCTCGGTTCCTGGCTGATGAGTTTTCGCTTCCTGCAAGTGCTGGCCACGTTCCTGCGTACCGGCGAGTTGCCCAAACATGATCCGGCGCGCGTCGAAGGATTGGACGAGGTGCCCGCATGAACGCCGCCATCATTTTCATTCTGCTGATGTTGCTGATGCTGACCGGGATGCCAATTTCGATCGCGCTCGGCCTGACGGTGCTGACGTTCCTGTTTACCATGACCAGCGTGCCGATCGAAGCGGTGGCCATGAAGCTGTTCACCGGCATCGAAAAATTCGAGATCATGGCGATCCCGTTCTTTATCCTGGCGGGCAATTTCCTCACCCATGGCGGGGTGGCCAGGCGCATGATCAACTTCGCCACCGCGATGGTCGGCCACTGGCATGGCGGGCTGGCGCTGGCCGGCGTGCTGGCCTGCGCGCTGTTTGCGGCGGTGTCGGGTTCGAGCCCGGCCACGGTGGTGGCGATCGGCTCGATCGTGTTGCCGGCCATGCTCAAACAGGGCTATCCGAAATCGTTCGGCGCCGGCGTGATCACCACCTCCGGCGCGCTGGGCATCCTGATTCCGCCCTCGATCGTGATGGTGATGTATTCGGTGTCGACCAATACCTCGCTGGGCCAGTTGTTCATGGCTGGCGTGATTCCGGGCCTGTTGCTGGCTTTCCTGCTCGGCTTGACGACCTGGTTCCTGGCGCGCAAGCATGACTACCCACGCATGCCCAAAGCCAGCTGGGGCGCGCGCTGGCTGGCGTTTCGCAAGAGCGCCTGGGGCTTGATGCTGGTCGTGGTGGTGATGGGCGGCATTTACAGTGGCCGCTTCACGCCCACCGAGGCGGCCGCGATGGCTGCCGTGTACGCCTTCTATATCGCCGTGTTCGTGTACAAGGACTTGAAGCTGAGTCAGGTGCCCAAGGTGCTGCTCGATTCGGCCTCGCTGTCGGCGATGCTGCTGTACATCATCACCAACGCCATGCTGTTCTCGTTCCTGATGACCAGCGAAAATATCCCGCAAGCGATGGCGGCCTGGATTACCGGCAAGGGCCTGGGCGTAGTGGCCTTCCTGCTGGTGGTCAATCTGCTGCTGCTCATGGCCGGCAACTTCATGGAGCCGTCTTCGATCGTGCTGATCATGGCGCCCATCTTGTTCCCGGTGGCGATGAAGCTGGGCATCGACCCGGTGCACTTTGGCATCCTGATCGTGGTCAACATGGAGGTCGGCATGTGCCATCCGCCGGTGGGACTGAACCTGTACGTGGCCTCCGGAATTACCAAGATGGGGATCTCGGAACTGACTGTGGCCGTGTTGCCATGGTTGTTCACGATGCTGGGGTTTTTGGTGCTGGTCACTTACGTACCACAAATTTCGTTGTGGCTGCCACATTTGATTTACAAGTGAAAGAAATTCAATCTCCGTGCCTAAAAAGCCACAATCCCCGTTTTCAAATACGTTATGATGAGCACCTTTCCGGGCACCACCATGGTGCACGCGGTCAGACAGAATTGAAAGTTTTGGGGAGTTGTAGATAAGAGCACGGTAATTCATACCGGAGAAATATCGAGGAGACGCACGTTTTACAGAATGCTGTTGGCAAGTCCAAACGGCCGGGAACGTGAACAAAATTTGGAACGCACCGCAAGGTGCGTTTTTTTTCGGCCGTCGAAACGCGTTAAACTAGCAATCATGAAACCACAGCAAGGCAGTGAACTGTTTTCCGCCATCGTCCACGCGCCGTTCGGCGCCATCGGCATCCGCACCGAAACGGGGCTGGTCAAGGAGCTGGTCTACCTGCCGCCCCATTTTGGGGACAAGGACGCCACCGACCCGATCGCCGAACTGGCCGCGCGCCAGGTGAGCGCTTATCTGGCCGATCCGGACTTCCGCTTCAGCCTGCCGCTGCCGCCAGTGGGCAGCCCATTCCAGCGCAAGGTGTGGGACGCGATCAGCGCCATTCCGCGCGGCACGGTGCGTACTTACGGCCAGGTCGGCAAGTTCGTCGGTTGCGGCTCGCCGCGCGCGGTCGGCCAGGCTTGCGGCGCCAACTGGTTCCCCTTGATCATCCCGTGCCACCGGGTGACCGCCGCGGGCGGGCTGGGCGGCTTTTCCAACCACGATGATGAAAATGGCTTCCACCTGAGCGTCAAGCGCTGGCTGCTGTCCCACGAAGGCGTCAATAATTCCCCATGGCAACAACAGACAATCTTCGGCTGATCGACGATTTCTGCGACAACCTGTGGCTGGAACAGGGGTTGGCCAAGAATTCGCTGGACGCCTACCGGCGCGACATGCGGCTGTTTGCGCGCTGGCTGGAAGTGACGCGCCCGGAGCGTAGCGCGCTGTTTGACGTCCAGCCGCGCGACCTGGACGCCTATTTCGCCGAGCGCCATGCCGAATCGAAGCCCAGTTCGGCCAATCGGCGCCTGTCGGTGCTCAAGCGTTTTTACCAGCTGGCGCTGCGCAACCACCAGGTGGCGGTCGATCCGTGCCTGAAACTGGTGTCGGCGCGCCAGCCGCTGCGCTTCGTGCACACGCTGTCCGAAACCCAGGTCGAATCGCTGTTGGCCGCGCCCGACGTGGCCACGCCGCTGGGCTTGCGCGAACGCACGATGCTCGAGCTGATGTACGCCAGCGGCTTGCGCGTGTCGGAACTGGTCACGCTCAAATTGCTGGAGCTGTCGCTCAACGACGGCGTGCTGCGCATCACCGGCAAGGGCAGCAAAACGCGGCTGGTGCCGTTCGGCCAGGAAGCGCGGCGCTGGATCGAGCGCTACCTGATCGAGGCGCGTGGCGTGATCCTGGACGGCCAGGTCGATGATGCGCTGTTTGTGACCGGGCGCGGGGCGGCCATGACGCGCCAGATGTTCTGGGTCATCATCAAGAAGCACGCGGCCAAGGCCGGCATCACGGCGCCGCTGTCGCCGCACACACTGCGCCACGCGTTCGCCACCCATTTGCTGAACCACGGCGCCGACTTGCGGGTTGTGCAACTATTGCTGGGGCATTCGGATATTTCCACCACGCAAATCTACACCCATGTTGCGCGTGAACGCATGAAGCAGCTGCACGCCGAGCACCATCCACGTGGTTAATTCAAATGGGAAGCGCATAACTGCGTCATAATGTCGGGGTAGTACCCCCTTTCTTTCTTTTCCCTAGAGGTGATTCATGGCTAAAACTAATTTTTCGTACGAAAAGCGGCAACGAGAATTAGAAAAAAAGAAGAAGGCGGAGGAAAAGGCCCGTAAGAAACTCGAGGCGAAAAACGCGCCAGCTGGCGAGCAGGGCGACGCGCCTGAAGATGACGATGCGCCAGAGGCCACGTCCGAAACTGCCGAGTAAGCGTAGTCCAGAATAAAAAACGGGGCCTGCAAGCAGGCCCCGTTTGACTTACGCCACTTCGGCGATTTTCTCGTCTTCCAGAAATTCCTCGTGCGGCGCTTCATCGCTGCCGCGCAGCCACTTCGCCACGCACTTGCCCAGGCGGTCAAGGTAGCTGTAGGCCACCGGCACCACCACCAGCGTCAGCAAGGTCGAGGTGATCACGCCGCCGATCACGGCCCGTCCCATCGGCGCTTGCAGCTCGCCGCCGTCGCCCAGGCCGATCGCCATGGGCAGCATGCCGAAGATCATCGCCAGCGTCGTCATCAGGATCGGACGCAAGCGCACCTGGCCGGCCGCCAGGATGGCGTCAAACTGGTTCTTGCCTTCGCGCTGGCCGTGGTTGGCGAAGTCGACCAGCAAGATCGCGTTCTTGGTCACCAGGCCCATCAGCATGATGACGCCGATCATCGAGAAGATGTTCAAGGTGCTGCCCGTCACCAGCAGCGCCACCAGCACGCCGATCAAGGACAGCGGCAGCGACACCATGATCGCGATCGGCTGCAGGAAGCTGCCGAACTGCGAGGCCAGCACCAGGTAGATGAAGATCACGGCGATGCCCAGCGCGGTGCCGGCCGCGGCCAGCGTGGAGGCCATTTCTTCGGCCTGGCCACCCACGGCAATGCGCACGCCTTCGGGCATCTCGATGCTCTTGATGGCCTTTTGCACGTCGTCGCTGACGTCGCCTTCGGGACGGCCGTCAACGCCGGCGTAGATCGCCACGCGCCGCTCCAGCGCCTGGCGCTTGAGCACTTGCGGGCTGGACGAGGCGACGAACTGCACCGCCTG
This sequence comes from Pseudomonadota bacterium, assembly GCA_040390915.1. Classification (GTDB taxonomy): domain Bacteria; phylum Pseudomonadota; class Gammaproteobacteria; order Burkholderiales; family Burkholderiaceae_D; genus Telluria_A. The sequence continues at coordinate 18,795 of JAZJXM010000015.1, read as the reverse complement.
GCGCAGCGGCACCATGATCGGGTTGCCGGCCGCGTCATGCTTGCTCGACGACACCGACAGTTCGCCCAGGTCGGCAATGCGCTGGCGCCCGGATTTGGGCAGCTGCACGTTGACGTCGTAGTTCTGGCCGTCCGGCGCCAGCCAGCGGCTGATCTGGTCGCCGGCCACGAAGGGACGCAGCGCGGTGCCGATCTGCTGCACCGACAGGCCCAGGTCGCTGGCCACTTCATTGTCGATCTTGACGATGGTGGCCGGGTTGGCGCCTTCCTGGCTGTATTCGATATCGGCTACGCCCTTGATGGCGCGCATCTTGGCCATCATCTTGCGCGCCACTGCGTCCAGCTTGGCTTCGTCCTGGCCCAGGATCGCGATGTAGATCGGACGATGGCCTACCGTCAGGCTGATGCCGGCGATCGGTTCGAGGCGCTTGCGGATCAGCTGCTCCAGTTCGCTCTGCTTGATGCGGTGGGTCACGTTCTTGTCCGTCAGCTTGAGGTTGACCTGGCCCGCATTGCGCCCGTCCCAGGTGCCGGCAGTGGCGATGATGGTGTCGATTTCCTTGAAATCCTTGAGCGCCGCTTCGACCTGGCGCACCTTGCTGTCGGTGTATTCCAGGCTGGAGCCGACCGCGGTCTTGAATTGCAGGTGGATGAAGCCGTGATCGGTTTCCGGCACCATTTCGCCGCCGATGAACGGCATCAGCGCCAGGCTGCCGACGAACATCAGGAACGCCGCTGCCAGCGTGACTTTCTTCCAGCGCATGGCCCAGGCCAGGATCGCCCCGTACCAGCCATGCACGCGGTCGATGCCGTGCTCGATTTTTTCCATCATGCGGCCCAGCCACGGCACATACTTGAAGCGGTCCTTGACCGGATCGCGCCACACCGACGACAGCATCGGGTCGAGCGTGAACGAGACAAACAGCGACACCATCACGGCCACCGCGACGGTAATGCCGAACTGCAGGAAGAACTTGCCGATGATGCCGTCCATGAAGGCCACCGGCACGAACACGGCCACGATGGCAAACGTGGTGGCCATCACGGCCATGCCGATTTCATTGGTGCCGTCGTAGGCGGCGCGCAAATGGCTCTTGCCCATCGCCAGGTGGCGCACGATGTTTTCGCGCACCACGATGGCATCGTCAATCAACAGGCCGATGCACAGCGACAGCGCCATCAGGGTTAGGAAGTTGAGCGTAAAGCCAAAGAACTTCATGGCGATGAAACTGGCAAACACCGAGATTGGCAGCGTCAGGCCGGTGATGATGGTGCTGCGCCATGAATGCAGGAACAGGAACACGATCAGCATGGTCAGCAGCGCGCCTTCCACGATCGTGTGTTTCACGTTGTCGAGCTGGCCTTGCACTTCGGTCGATTCATCGCGCAAGATGGCCACCTTGACGTCCGGGGGCAGCGTGCTCTGCAACAGCTTGACCGCTTTCTTGATGCGTTCGCCCACTTCCACCACGTTCGCGCCCTGGACCTTGGAAATTTCCAGCGAAATGGCGCGCACGCCGTTGGTGCGGGTGTAGGACTGTTCTTCCTGCTCGCCGTCGATCACCTCGGCCACCTGGTCCAGGTAGACCGGGCCGTTGGCGCGGCGCGCCACGATGATCTTGTTGAAGCCCTGCGCATCCTTGATCTTGCCTTCGATGCGCACCAGGCGCTCGGCGCTGCCGTAGCTGATGTTACCGGCTGGCAGGTTGGCATTGGTGGACTGGATCGCGCGCAGCACTTCATCGACGCCCACGTTCTGGCTGGTCAGCGCGTCCGGCTTGAGGCTGACCAGGATCTGGCGATTGGTCTTGCCGTTGATGCGCACCTGGCCCACGCCAGCGACACCCTGAATGCGCTTGCTGATGACCTGTTCGGTCAGCGTCGACAAGTCGCGCAGGCTGCGCGTGGCCGACGTCAGCGTCAGCTCGATGATCGGCTGCGCGTTCTCGGTTTCGGCCTGGATGATGAACGGCTCCTTGGCTTCTTTCGGGAAGCTCGGACGCACCCGCGCCACCTTGTCGCGCAGTTCGATCATGGCCTTGTCGGTATTGACCGACAGTTCGAATTCGACCGACAGGCCGGCGCGGCCTTCCCATGAACTGGCCATGATGCGCTTGATGCCGCTGACGGTGTTGACCGCTTCTTCGAGCGGACGGGTGACGTCGTTCTCGACCTGCTCGGGCGAGGCGCCCGGGAATTGCACTTCGATCCAGGCGGCCGGAATTTCCACGTTCGGCATGCTCTCCAGATTGAGCTTGCTATACGAGGCCAGGCCGAGCACGACCAGCGCCACCATGATCATGGTGGCGAATACGGGATGTTTGATGCTGACTTTAGTGATCCACATGGCTTAGCCTTTCTGGACGGCAGCGACCAGCACCGGCGCGGCAGGCGTGCCTGCCATGCGCACCTTGACGCCCGGCTTGACGCCTTCGAGCTTGCCGATCACCAGGCTGGCGCCACCGGCCAGGCCGTCGGTCACTTCAACATTGCCTTCGTCGTCGTTGCGCAGGCCCAGCGTGACCGGCTGCGACACGACGCGCCCGTTCTCGATCTTGTAGACCACGTCGACATCCTTGTCCTTGCGCAGCGCCGCCACCGGGATGATCGGCATCACGTTTGACTTCTGGGTGGTGATGCCGCCCTTGGCGAACATGCCGCCCGACAGCGCGTTGTCGCTATTGTTGACGGCGATGTAGACCATCATCGAACGCGAGCCCAGTTCGGCGGTCGGGTTGATGCGCGCGACCTTGCCGCTGAAGGTGCGGCCGGCAAAACCGTCGACCTTGAACTGCACTTCCTGGCCGATTTTGACGCGCGGCACTTCCGAGGCCGGCACCGGGGCTTCCAGCGTCAGCTGCTGCAAGTTGACGATGGTGAAAACCGGCATGTCAGGCGAGAGCTTCTCTCCTGCCTGCACATGGCGTTTGCTGATCACGCCGGAGAGCGGCGCGCGAATCTGGGTGTCGTTCAGGGCATTGCGCGCCAGCTGCAGCTGCGCTTGCGCCGACTTGACCGAGGCCTGGGCCAGCGCCACCGAGTTCTGGCTGGTGTCGACCGAATTTTGCGAGATGTAATTTTGCTTGAGCAGGGCCTGGCTGTTCTGGTTATTCTTCAGCGCCAGTGCCAGGCGCGCATTGGCTTCGTCCAGCACGGCTTGCTGCTGCGCCACGCGGGCGCTCTGGTCGGCCGCGTCCAGGCGCGCCAGCACTTGGCCGGCGGAAACGCTCATGCCTTCGCGCAAGGTCGATTCGAGCACCACGCCGGACGTCTTGGACTTGATGGTGGCCTGGGCCAGCGGCGTGAGCGAGCCCGACAGCGGCAAGCTGATCGAGAGCGCGCGCGCTTCGACCGCGACCACATCGCCCTTGGACAATTCATAGACATCGACTACCGGTTTGGCGCCGGCCATATCCATGTTCATCTTCGGCGGCGCCTTGTTGCCCTTCATTGCATACCAGCCGCCGGCCACCAGCGCCAGCACGACAGCGCCAATGACGGGCTTTTTCCAGCGCGCGCTGCGCACAGTGGGCTGGGACGGGGCACGCGGCAAGGTTTCAATTTTCATGGTCGTGGTTTTCTTATCGAGAGGGCGGGACGGGGGCGCTTGGGCTCCGTCTTGACAGCAAGATGGAGCCACGGGCGCATGTTGACACTATAGAAAAGGATGCGTTTGGCCGCGCGTGGTATGCGACAGGAAGCCATTTCGGCACGATGAACTGCAAAAATGCGCGATAAGACGCGCGATATGCAGACAAGAAACAAATGGCGGGATGGCGTTTGCGCCCCCGCAAGCGCGTGGCCGCGCCGATGGACAAAAATGACGGGTGACTATCTTACCCAGAATGGATACTCCGTGAGTGCTGACACCTCCGCTGCGCCCTCCGTCTTCGAACCTGACGGGCCGGGCCGTGAAGCGCTCGACACGCTGTACCGCTTTGTCGCCGCGCTCGAACTGACGCCCACGGTGGCGGTGCACAGCATCGACCGCGACGGCCTGGTGCGGTTCTGGAACCACAGCTGTGAGGCCGTGTTCGGCATCAGCGCGCGCGACGCCATCGGCCGTCCCCTGACCAGCCTGGTGTCGCACCTGGAACGCGAGCAGGAGTTCGACAGCACGCTGGCGGCCATCTGGCACACGCTCAAGTCGCCTCCGCCGCGCGACTGGGAAGTCGAGCGCCTCGACGGCAGCCACCGCTGGCTCTATTCGAGCCACTTCCCGGTGCTGCGCAATGGCGAGCCGCAACAGATTTTTTGCATGGAAGTCGATATCAGCAAGCGTAAGGTTGACGAACAGTCATTGCTCAACGCGGGCGCCAACTTCCGCCAGCTGTTCGAACGCTCGCACGATGCGATCGTCCTAATAGAAGGCAACACCATCATCGACGCCAATCCAGCCGCGCTGGGCCTGTTCCATTGCGCCAGCCTGGACGCGCTGGTGGGCAAGACGCTGCTCGACTTTTCTCCGCCCAACCAGCCGTCGGGCGAATCGTCGATGGCGGCCGACGCGGCCGCGTCGGCGCAGACTTTCATCGAAGGCAACCGGCGTTTCGAATGGCAATACTGCTTGCCGGACGGCGCCACGTTCTGGGCCGAGGTGCTGCTGACCTCGGTGACGCTGGACCACGAATTCCTGTCATACGCGGTGGTGCGCGACATCTCGGCCCGCAAGTCGACTGAAAACACGCTGCTGATGGCGGCCCAGGTGTTCGAAAACAGCCGCGATGCGATCGCCATTACCGACCACGCGCACCGGGTGCTGGCAGTCAACCAGGCGTTTGCCGACATCACCGGCTTTGCCGCGACCGACATCGTCGGCGCCGACCTGCCGCAGCTGCGCGATGACGCGCACGAGGCCGGCGTGCACCAGCAAATCTGGGACTTCGTGGCCGCCAACGACCACTGGGAAGGCGAAGTGTGGAGCGTGCGCGCCAACGGCGAGGAATATCCGGTGTGGGTGGCGCTAACCGCGATTCGCGACAGCCGCGACCAGGTCGCGAACTTCATGGCGATCCTGTCCGACATCACCGACCGCAAACGGGTCGAGGAACACACCCGCCACCTGGCCGAACACGACTTCCTGACCGACTTGCCCAACCGCGTGCTGTTCCTCGACCGCCTGCACCAGGCGCTGGCCGTGGCCAGGCGCAAGCACACCCAGGTGGCGGTCATGTTCCTCGACCTGGACCGCTTCAAGGGCATCAACGACAGCTTCGGCCACCATGTGGGCGACATCGTGCTCAAGGAAGTGGCGGCGCGCCTGACCGGCTGCGTGCGCGGGGTCGACACCGTCAGCCGCCAGGGCGGCGACGAATTCGTCGTGATCCTGGCCGATATCGGCGGCGTCGACCAGGCCGCCCACGTGGCCGCCAGCGTGAGGCACGCGGTGGCGCAGCCGGTCAGGTTCGACGGCACCACGCTCAGCCTGTCGGTGTCGATCGGGATCAGTATCTACCCAAGCGACGGCGAAGATCTTGATACACTTTTGAGGGATGCCGACCTGGCGATGTATCATGCCAAGCAAAGCGGGCGCAACGCCTTCAGCTTCTACGACGCGGCCATGAACGCGCACGTGATCGAACGGGTGCAGATGGAAAACAATTTGCGCCAGGCGCTGGCCAACAACGAGTTCGAGCTGGCCTACCAGCCCGAGATCAACATCGCCAGCGGCTTGACCATCGGGGTCGAAGCGCTGCTGCGCTGGCGCCACCCGCAGCGCGGCCTGCTGCTGCCGGAGCAGTTCCTCAGCATCGCCGAGGAATGCGGCCTGATGGTGCCGATCGGCGACTGGGTGCTGCGCCAGGCCTGCAGCGCCGCCCGCAACTGGCGCGACCAGGGCTTTCCGGTGGTGGTGGCGGTCAACCTGTCGACCGACCAGTTCATGCATAACAACCTGGTGCACAGCGTCGACGAGGCCTTGCGCGAATCGGGGCTGGCGCCCGAGTTCCTCGACCTGGAAATTACCGAAGGCGTGATCATGAAGGACGATGCGGCCATTATCGGCACCATCAACGCGCTGCGCGAGCGCGGCGTGCAGCTGACCATCGACGATTTCGGCACCGGCTACTCGAGCCTCAGTTATCTGCGCCGCTTCCCACTGTCCAAACTCAAGATCGACCGCTCGTTCATCGACGACATCACCCACAAGCCGGACGACGCGGCCATCATCCCGGCCATCATCGCGGTGGCGCGCAGTTTGCGCTTGCGGGTGATTGCCGAAGGCGTCGAAACGGCCGAACAGCTACGCTTCTTGCAGCAGCATGGCTGCGACGAATACCAGGGCTACTACGCCAGCATGGCCACGCCCGACCCCGACCTGACGCGCCGGCACCGCTAAAACAGGCGTAGGCGCGCCAGCACCTGGCCATGGTCCGAGGCGGCCGGCAAGCCAAGCAGCAGGTGGTCGTTCAGGTAGGCCACGTCAAGCACCTCGCCGATGGCGCCCGGCACGGCCGGGTTGAAGTGTTCCGACACCAGGATATGGTCGATGGTGGTGTAGGCGCCGTCATTGATCATCGAAAAACCCACATGGCGCAGCGGGTCCTGGCGCGGCTGCAGCTGGCAGGCATCGAACAGGCGACCCGGGAGCGGCGCGCCGCAGCCGGTCACGATGCTGGTGGTGACCGCGTCGGCCACGTCGTTGAAGTCGCCCAGCACCACTTGCGGGCGCCGCTGTTCGGCCGCCATGCGCGTCATCAAGACGCGCAGCGCAACGGCCTCGGTGCCGCGCCGCACCAGCGAGCGCAGGCAGGCCATGCCGAACAACAGCGCATCGTCGCAGTTGTCGCCGTTGCGGTAATCGGGGCGCTTCGATTTCAGGTGCACCACCACCACGTCGACCGTGCACTCGGGCGAGAGCACCAGCGCCGCATGCACCACCGGGCGCGAAAAGCAGGTGCCGCCGTCGGGCAGCGCCACGCCGTCCGGAAAGCGCGCAATGGCGGTGCCTGGGCTGGCCAGGCGCAAGCGCGACACCAGCGCCACCGACGGCGTCAGGCGCTCGGCGCCCGGCTCGGGATCGAAGCCGATCTGCACCGCGTCGCGGTAGTTGGTGGTGCGCGCCAGCGCCGCGCGCAGCGCCGCTTGCGAAAAAATCTCCTGAAAGCCGATCACGTCGGCGTCGAGCAAGTCGATCTGGCGCGCCGTCCAATCGAGCTTGGCTTCGTATTGTTCGGCGGAGATGGGAGACAGATTGTCATACAGTTGCTGGCCGGGCGGGGCCAGGTTGTAGACATTGAAGGTGGCAAAGCGGATTTCTTGCTGCATAATCAGAAACTCCTCATTGAACGATTAGCGTATCACGCATGGCCAAGAAAGAGCACATTTCCGAAACGCCCGCCACCCAGTGGCTGCGCAAGCAGGGTATCGCATTTAGCGAACACCCGTATCCGTATGAAGAACACGGCGGCACCAAGGTGTCGGCGCGCGCGCTGGGCGTGCCCGAACACGACGTGGTCAAGACGCTGGTGATGCAGGACGAAGCGGCGCGTCCGCTGATCGTGCTGATGCACGGCGACTGCAAGGTATCGACCAAGAACCTGGCGCGCGCGATCGGCTGCAAGACGGTCGAGCCGTGCAAGCCGGAAGTGGCGCAGCGCCATTCCGGCTACCAGGTTGGCGGCACCTCGCCGTTCGGCACCCGCAAGGCGCTGCCGCTGTACGTCGAGGAAAGCATCCTGGCGTTGGAAAAAATCTACATCAACGGCGGACGGCGCGGCTACCTGGTCGGGCTCGACCCGCAGGTGCTGCTCGGGCAACTGGCCGCCAAGGCGGTCCACTGTGCGCTGGCTGACGCCTGAGACCCGCTCCCAGGAAATAGTGCAACACTTCGGCACTTCGGCACTTCGGGGTCAGACCTCAATTTGAAAATAGAGGTCTGACCCCGAAGTTGGTGTGCTGCTCGCGCAACTGGCCGCCAAGGCGCGCCACTGCACGCTGGTTAACGCTTGCGGCCCCCCAAGGAAATGTTGCAACACTTCGGGGTCAGACCTCAATTTACAAATTGAGGTCTGACCCCGAAGTTGGTGTATATTCTCGACCCGGCACCCATAAGAATTATTCAAGAGAGACCGCATGTATACCATCATCTTTACCGTCGTCGCCTACCTGATCGGCTCGATTTCCTTTGCTGTCGTCATGAGCCGCGTGTTCGGCCTGTCCGACCCGCGTACTTACGGCTCCAAGAACCCGGGCGCCACCAATGTGCTGCGCAGCGGTAACAAGAAGGCTGCCATCGCCACACTGATCGGCGACGCTGCCAAGGGCTGGTTCGCCGTGTGGCTGGCCCAGTACCTGGGCGGTAAGTATGGCGTAGGCGACGTTGGCATCGCGCTCGTTGCGCTGGCGGTGTTCCTCGGCCACCTGTACCCGATCTTCTTCAAGTTCGTCGGCGGCAAGGGCGTGGCTACCGCGCTGGGCGTGTTGATGGGCCTCAATCCTTGGCTTGGCCTGGCCACGCTGGCGACCTGGCTGGTGATCGCTTATGCGTTTCGCTATTCGTCGCTGGCGGCGCTGGTATCGGCCCTGTTCGCCCCTTTCTATTTTGGCCTGCTGTACGGCACCACAGAAATTGAAAAGCTGTTTGCCATCATCATCATGAGCTTGCTGCTGTTGTTTACCCACCGCAACAACATCGGCAATCTGCTGGCCGGCAAGGAATCGCGCATCGGCAGCAAATCGACTGGCGCCGCCCGCAAGAAGAAGTAGGACGGCGGCAGCATTCGGCGCCAGGCTTTAAAATAGACACTTTTCTGGAGGCCCGCCATGAACAAGCTGCGAATTGATTTCGTGTCCGATATTTCCTGCCCGTGGTGCGCAATCGGCCTCAAGTCGCTGGAAAAGGCGCTGGCCAAGGTCGGCGACGTGGCCGAAGCCGAGCTGTATTTCCACCCGTTCGAGCTCAATCCGCAGATGGCGCCCGAAGGCGAGGACATAGCCTCACACTTGCAGCGCAAGTATGGCGCCACCGCAGAACAGAGTGCCCAGACGCGCGAGATGATCCGCGCGCGCGGCGCCGAACTGGGCTTTCGCTTCGACATGGACAAGCGCAGCCGCATCTACAATACCTTCGACGCCCACCGCCTGCTGCACTGGGCCGAGCTGCAGGGCCGCCAGCGAGAACTGAAAATGGCGCTGTTCGAGACCTACTTCACCAAAGGCGAGAACCCGGCCTCGCATGAGGTGCTGGCACGCGTGGCCGGCGAAGTGGGGCTGGACGCCTCCGAAGCGGCCGACGTGCTCTCTGGCGGCGCCTATGCCGACGAGGTGCGCGAGCAGGAGGAATTCTTCCAGCGCCAGGGCATTAGCGCGGTGCCGGCCATCATCATCAACCAGCGCCACTTGATCTCTGGCGGCCAGACCCCGGAAATTTTCGAGCAGGCGTTGCGCGAAATCGCCGCAGCCAGCGCCGCTTGACCTAGCCATAATGGTGCGATGCACACAAACAGTGCCTGATTGTTTGTCAACATAGCACCATCCCCGCTCTTCCCCGTCGTTTTGCCTCGAATCCTGCTGGCACGCCAATTGCTGAAGCACTGGTAACGGCAGGCGTTCGCGCTTGCTTCCCACTGTGATTGCGCGCCAACGAGGACATCATGAGCACTGACGACAAGACCAACCCGACCCGCCGCACCCTGATCAAGGCGGGCGCCTGCGCCACTCTGACCGGCCTGGCCAGCGGCGGCGTATTTGCCGCCGGCTCCGACAAGCCCGAACTCGACACCGTCAAGGTCGGCTTCATCCCGCTCACCGATTGCGCTTCGGTGGTGATGGCCTCGGTGCTGGGCTTCGACAAGAAATACGGCATCAAGATCATCCCCAGCAAGGAGTCGTCCTGGGCCAGCGTGCGCGACAAGCTGGTCAACGGTGAGCTGGACGCCGCGCACGTGCTGTATGGCTTGATCTACGGCGTGCAGAACGGCATCGGCAGCGCCAAAAAGGACATGGCCATCCTGATGAATTTGAACCACAACGGCCAGGCCATCACGCTGTCGAAAAAGGTGGCTGACGCGGGCGGCAAGGATGGCGCCTCGCTGGCCAAGCTGATGCAGAGCGACAAGCGCGAATATTCCTTTGCCCAGACTTTCCCGACCGGCACCCATGCGATGTGGCTGTACTACTGGCTGGCCACCTACGGCATCAACCCGATGAAGGACGCCAAGGTGATCACGGTGCCGCCGCCGCAGATGGTGGCCAATATGCGGGTCGGGAACATGGACGGCTTTTGCGTGGGCGAGCCGTGGAATCACCGCGCCATCGTCGACGGCGTCGGCGTCACCGCCGCCACCACCCAGGACATCTGGCGTGACCACCCGGAAAAAACGCTGGGTACGACGCTCGACTGGGCCAAAAAATATCCGAACACGGCGCGCGCACTGATCGCTGCCGTGCTTGAAGCGTCCAAATGGATCGACGCCGGCCTGGTCAACAAGAACAAGATGGCCGAAACCATCGCCGACAAGTCCTACGTGAATACCTCGGTCGACGTGATCAACCAGCGCATCCTGGGACGCTACCAGAACGGCATGGGCAAGACCTGGGACGACCCGAATCACATGAAGTTCTTCAACGACGGCCTGGTCAACTTCCCCTATCTGTCGGACGGCATGTGGTTCCAGACCCAGCACAAGCGCTGGGGCCTGATCAAGACCGAGCCGGACTACCTGGCCACTGCCACCAGCGTCAACCAGATCGCGCTGTACACCGAGGCGGCCACGATGGCCAAGGTCAGCGTGCCCAAATCGGCCATGCGCAGCGTGAAGATGATCGACGGCACGCTGTGGGACGGCAAAAATCCCAAAGCGTATGCCGACGCCTTCAAGATCAAAGTCTGAGGGGAGCTAATCATGAGTGCAGTGCTCGAATCAATGATCAGTACCCCGCCAGTGGAGCGCCCGCTGCGCAGCGCGCGCCTGGCCAGCCAGGGCATCACGCTGCGCCGCGGCCACCCGCGCCTGCGCGCGCTGGCGCTGGTGATCGTGCCGCCGCTGCTGGGGATAGCCTTGCTGGTGCTGGTGTGGCAAATCCTGTCGGCCAACAACAGCAGCTTCCCGACGCCGGCGGTCACGTTTGCCGAAGCGCTCCGGATGTTTTCCGACCCGTTCTACCGCAACGGCCCGAACGACCAGGGCATCGGCTGGAACATCCTCGCTTCGCTCAAGCGCGTCGCTTTGGGCTTTGGACTGGCGGCGCTGGTCGGCATTCCGCTTGGCTTTCTGATCGGGCGCTTCACCTTTTTGGCCGGGATGGTCAATCCCGTCATCAGCCTGCTCAAGCCGGTCTCGCCGCTGGCCTGGCTGCCCATTGGCCTGCTGGTGTTCAAGGCGGCCGACCCGGCGGCGATCTGGTCGATCTTCATTTGCTCGATCTGGCCGATGATCATCAACACCGCCGTCGGCGTGCAGCGCGTGCCGCAGGATTACATGAACGTGGCGCGCGTGCTGCAGCTGTCGGAATGGAAGATCTTCACCAGGATATTGCTGCCGTCGGTGCTGCCGTATTTGCTGACCGGCGTGCGCCTGGCAATCGGCACCGCGTGGCTGGTGATCGTGGCCGCCGAAATGCTGACCGGCGGCGTGGGCATCGGTTTCTGGGTCTGGGACGAGTGGAACAACCTGAACGTGCCGCACATCCTGATCGCCATCGCCGTCATCGGCGTGGTGGGATTGATCCTGGAACAGGCGCTGGTGGCGCTGGCCACCGCTTTCACCTATGAAGACGCGGGGAGCTGACATGAGCAAGAAATTCATCGAAGTGCAGCATGCCGAAATGGTATTCGACACGCGCAAGGGCAGCTTTCACGCGCTCACCGACATCAACCTGACCATCGCGCAGGGCGAGTTCGTGACCCTGATCGGGCATTCCGGCTGCGGCAAGTCGACCTTGCTGAACCTGTTGGCCGGATTGACGGTGGCCACCGAAGGCGCCTTGATCTGCGCCGGGCGCGAGATCGCCGGGCCGTCGCCCGAGCGTGGCGTGGTGTTCCAGAACCACTCGCTGCTGCCGTGGCTGAGCTGCTACGACAATGTGTACCTGGCGGTGGAGCGCGTGTTCGCTGCGCGCGAACCGCGTACCGAGCTCAAGGAGCGCACTGCGCGCGCGCTGGCGCTGGTGGGCTTGACGGCGGCTGCCGCCAAGCGGCCCAATGAAATCTCGGGCGGCATGAAGCAGCGGGTGGGCATCGCGCGCGCCTTGTCGATGGAGCCGAAGGTGTTGCTGATGGACGAACCGTTCGGCGCGCTCGATGCGCTGACCCGGGCCCACTTGCAGGACGAGTTGATGGGCATCGTGGCCAAGACCGGTTCGACCGTGGTGATGGTCACGCACGACGTGGACGAGGCGGTGCTGCTGTCGGACCGGATCGTGATGATGACCAATGGGCCCAAGGCCACCATCGGCGACATCGTGCAGGTCAGGCTGGAGCGCCCGCGCGAGCGGGTGGCGCTGGCGCACGACGCGCTGTACATGGAGTACCGCACGCGGGTGCTGGAGTTTCTGTATCAGCGTCAGGCCAGGCCTGAAGCGGCCTAGCTGGCTTTCAAAGCGCAGCACCTTCGATACTCTTGACGAGCGCGTGCGCGGCATCGGCGTCGGGATAGTATTCAACGGCGAGCCGGGCGGCCTGGCGCGCCGATGCGGACTGTCCCTTGGCGAGGAAATCATTGGCCAGCGTCGTGAGTTCGGCCATGTGATCCGGATAGACTTGCGCGTGCCCATAGGCCGCTTTCATACTGGCCACTAGCGCGTCCATTCCGTCGCTTGCATCCAATGGCGCGAGAGGTGTCCCGGTTTGGTGCGAGGCCAGTGCCGCGACTGCCCGTTCGAAAGCCCGGTCGAACCGGTGTTCCGGTGCGATGGTGCTGTCCTTGTTGTACAAGGCAATGTAGTCGGAGATGAAGGCAATCGATCCGCTGTTCGAATACTTGTTCAGGTCCGTCCCCTTGCGCGCGAGCACCTGGGCGATGTAGCTGCCGACCAAGACCTGCTGCAGTTCGCCCTTGGGATGGTTGGCCATTTTGTTGATCGAGGCGAATGCCTGATTCAAGGTCGGTGCATCATCTGTATAGCTGCTGTGGGTGCGCTCGAAGTGTGCGCGTCCCTGGTTGAAGATGGCCTGCATCGCCAGGTGGTAGGGACGTTGTTGCTGATCGCGGACGTAGACCTTGCGCTCCCATGCCTCGCCCGTCACCGATTCAAACAGGGCGCGCGCAAACGCGCTGGTGTCGACCCGCTGCAGATTGGCGGCCACTGCGATGGTCAGTTTCCTGGAAGGGAAGCTGAACAGATAAGTGGACGTTTCAGGCTGCACGCCGTCGTGCGCAATGGCGAATTTGCCGTCGATGGGACGGACGCCCCAGCCCATGCCGTAGCCGGTCAGTTCACCGCTTCTGGTGGACATGGACGTGAACATGCGCGCGCGGCTCTCCTGCGACAGCATGCGACCCTGGCTGATGGCGTCGCCGAACCTGAGCATGTCGATCACGGTGCCGCGCGTGCCGCCGGCAGAAAAACGGCTGCTGATGTCGACAAATTCAGACAGTTTGATCTGCTTGTCAATCAACTGGTAGCCGCGCACGCGATTGGGAATCAGGTCATAGGGATCGTCGAGGCGGATGGTCGTCATCGCCAATGGACGCCACACTTGGGTGGCCATGAAGTCGCCATAGGACTGGCCCGATACGCCTTCGATCACCGCACCGAGCAAGTTGTAGCCATAGCTGGTGTAGCGAAACCGCGTACCGGGTTCGGCGACCAAGTCGAAGTTTTCGAAAACGGCGATCGATTGGCGCGTGTCCTTGTGTTCCTTGAAGTGCTGTTCGGCCTTGCTGTCGACATAGGCGTTGATGCCGCCCAGGTGGCCGAGCAGCTGGCGCACCGTGATGGGAAACGGTTTGCGCGGAAAGTACGGTACATAGGTTTGCACCTCCGCGTCGAGGTCAAGCTTGCCCTGTTCGGCCAGCAGCAAGATGGCCGTGGCCGTCATCGGCTTGGTGACCGAGGCCAGTCGATAGCTCGACTGCGCTGTCGCCGGGGTCCTGTTTTCCAGATCGGCGTAGCCATAGCCCTTGGCCCATACGACACCGTCCTTGAGATAACCGATGCTCAGGCCGGGGATTTTTTCCTTGGCCATCTCGCGCGCGACGAACTGGTCGAATTGCGCCAGGCTGGCGCGCGCGGGGGCTGCGCCCTGGACGCTGAAAGGCAGCAGCGTCAAGGCGAGCAAGGGCAAGGCACGGCGGACAAACTGGGATGGGATAGGCATGATCGTGGTCGAGGTAATGGGGACATGGCGATCTTGACTGCGTGACCCGGCAGCGTGAACAACTACTGCACCAGCTGCACTTGCGCAGCGCAGTCGGCACCCAGCTACAATGCCCGGATGAAAAGACTACTGCTTGTACTATGCCTGCTGTTCCAGGCGGCGGCCTGGGCGAAAGCGCCAGCGTCGCTTGCCGACGTGCGCTTTCAGCTGCGTGACGGCGATTTTCAGCAGTGTGGCCAGCCAGCCACCTTGGCCACGAACGGGCAGCGCGATTTCGACGTAGCCCAGGTCAGGGCGGGGCATCACTACTGCCTGGCGAGCCAGTTCGAGATGGCCGCGGCGCCCGAGGCCAACCAGGTCTTGTTCATCTCCGCGCTGGCGGCAAGCGAGCTGTATCTTGATGGCGTCAGGGTAGGCACGAACGGCGTTGCGGGGACCGATGCGGGCACAGAAATTCCCGGCCAGATCGACTATTCGGCAAGCCTGACGCCGGATCAGCTGCGGCCGGGAAAACATCAGCTTCAGTTGAAGCTGTCGACTTATCATGGCGCGACTGGCTTGCGCCAGCAGTTTTACGACCTGTCGATTCTGGACCAGGCGGGCGCGCGCGCGGCCCATGGTCCCAAGTATGTGCTGGCGTTGATGCTGGCTGGGGCGCTGGCGCTGGTGGCCTTCATGTTCGCCGGGCTGACGCTGTTCTATCAGCGCGCCAGCCATTGGATTGTGTTTCTTTTCTTGTGCTTGGCAGCCAGCGTGCTGCTGATGGTTGAGGTCTGGCGCAACGTGGCCGGGTATGGCTACCCCTTGCATATCGTGCGCCTGAATCTGGTGTTGCTGCTCGGTTGGATGATCTCGGTGCTGTTGCCGCTGTATTTCCTGATGGCGTTCCGGTTCAGGCAGGTGCTGCCGATCACCGCCTCGCTGGCCCTGGCCATGACGGCGCCGGCCTTGTTGTGCCCGTACTACGATGCCAAGAGCGCGTACATGTTCCTGATTTCCCTGGTGGCCAGCGCAGTCATCAATGTGATCGCGTTCCGGCGCGGCCTTGGCGGCAGCAAGACCGGCCTGATCGTGGTGTTCCTGTCGATTGCCGTGTTCCTTGCGCCCGGGCAGGATTTTTCCGAAACCGGCTTCGCCCTTGTCGTGTGTTTCTTGTTGTTGAGCATCTTGGTGCAGATGGTCACGCAATTTACACGGGATCGCGAAAAGGCGGCACTGGCAACCCAGCTTGAAAATCAGCTGCTGCGCAGGAGTTTGCAGCCCCATTTTTTGATGAACTCCTTGGCCCTGGTGGGCGAGCTGGTGCATCAATCGCCTGCCCAGGCGCAAGAATTCATTGAAGCGCTGGGCGGCGAGTTCAGAATGCTCAGCGACTTTGCGCAGCGCCGCACCATTGCCTTGAGCGAGGAACTGGGATTGTGCCGAAACTATCTGGCCATCATGAGCGCGCGCCTGCAGATCGCATGCCGCTTGCACGTCAGTGGTAACGCGGCCGCCATTGCCTTGCCCCCTGCGATCTTGCTGACCACGCTGGAGAACGCGTTTTCCCACAATAAGTACCGCCAGGATGCCGACTTTACCTTGCACATCGCCGCAGCGCCGGGGACGAGCGCACTGACCTTGCTGATGCCGCTGGCGAACCGGCGCGTGCACGCGGGGACGGGAACCGGGTCGAACTACATCCGGCAAAGTCTGGCGGAAGTATTCGGGGGCAAGGCGCACTACAGCGCGGGCCCCGAGGACAATTTCTGGCGCGTGCGCCTGGAGCTGCCGGCATGAATATCCTGATTATCGAAGACGAGCCGCTGATCGCGGCGCGCCTGGTGCGCGAAGTGCGCGCGTTTTTTGGCGCTGCGGTGCAAAGGCTGGTCCATCACGACGACCTCGACGAGCTCGCCGAATCGGTCGCCGCGGGCGGATTCGACCTGGTCCTGCTGGATCTGAATCTGTACGGGCAAGATGGATTCAATCTGTTCAAGCTGGCCGGCGCGGCGCGCTTCCAGACGATTATCGTCTCTGCCCACGTCGAACGCGCGCTTACTGGCTTTGACTTTGGCGTACTCGATTTTGTCGCCAAACCGTTTAGCCAGGACCGACTCTTCCAGGCGTTTCAGCGCTACCAGGACAGCCGCGACGACAACCGCAGCCGCACCGGCTCGCTGGTGGTCAAGCGGATGGGCAATATCGCACTGTTGCCGATCGATGAGATCGATCATATTCAGGCGGACGGGCATTACAGCAAGGTGATGATGCGCGATGGCGCCGCGCATTTTCACGACAAGCCGCTCGACAAGCTGATCGCAATGTTGCCGGACTTTTTTGTGCGGGTGCACCGCTCTTACGCGTTCAACATGCGCCATTTCAAGCGCTTGAATGTCGAAGCCGGAGGCAAGTACTCGGTGGCCACTCAGTTCTCCGAAGCCATTCCGGTCTCGCGTGCGCTCTACCCGGCGCTCAAGGAGAGCCTCGCCTCACTTTAGGCCAGGTCGAGCACGATCGGCTGGTGGTCCGAGGCCGACGTTTCCGACTGCACTTCGCACTCCGTCACGCGCGCGGCCAGGTCTTCGGTGACAAAGAAGTAGTCGAAGCAATCGGCCCGCACCGGCCACTTGAAACCGTGGATGCCGGCGGTGGGCGCGCGCGCGATGTTCGGATGGCGCAGCCGCCATGCGTCGACCAGCGGCAAGGCGATGCTGCCGTCGGGCGCGAGCAGCTCGTTGTATTCAGGCGTATCGGGCGTGAAATTGAAGTCGCCGCAATAGATCGCGGAACCCGGCCGGAAGCCCAGCTGGAACGGCGGATCGAGGCTGGGGTCGGGCTGGAAGATGCGCGCCCGTTCGCACGCTTCCCAGTGCAGGTATTTGATATGGCGCGTCTGCGCCATGCGCTGCACGGGAGAATAATATTCCAGGTGCGTGGTCAAGACCCGCACCTTGCCGCCGGGCGCGTCGATGACCGCCTCGATCAGCCCGCGCGGCATGCCGGCCGGACTGTTAGGGTCTGGCGGCCATGGCAGCAAGTGGCGTTGCACCTGGTTGATGCGGAACTTGGACAGCAGCATGTTGCCGAATTGGCGCGGCAGATTGTTCTGGTAGATTTCACTGGTCGGCTCGATCACCGGCTGGTAGCCGCCGAATGCGCCGGCCAGCTGGCGGAACTGGTTGGCGCTGGCATTGCCTTCGAGCTCGGCGTGGTTGGACGCAACTTCCTGCAGGCAGATGACGTCAGGGTTCAGCCTGCGCAGCACATCGATGATGGCATGGATGCGGATGCGGCTATCCTTGCCGCAACCCCAATGAATATTCCAACTGACAACACGCATACCGCACCTCTGGGATCTCGCAACGGGCAGATAGTGACACTATTTGCGCGAAGGCGGCCACACGGTAGGTTCAGACGTCCTTGATTTCGTCGAGCGGCCAGCGCGGGCGCACATTGAAGCTGTAATCCTTGGTGGCAGCGTTGGGATTGATCATCAGGCGCATGGCGCCGGCAAATGCAATCATGGCGCCGTTGTCGGTGCAAAATTCCAGTTCCGGATAATAGACGCGGAATTTTTTGGCGGCCGCCGCGGCATTGAGCGAGGCGCGCAATTGCGCATTGGCACCGACGCCGCCGGCGATCACCAGCCGTTTGAGGCCGCTATGGCGCAGCGCATTGATGCATTTGGCGGTCAGCACATCGACAATCGCGTCGACGAAGCCGCGCGCGATGTTGGCCTTGTCCTGCTCGCAGATATTGGCGATGACTTTTTCTTCGTGGTTCTTCACCACCGTCAGCACCGCCGTCTTCAAGCCGGAAAAACTGAAATTGAAATCCTTCGAGTGCAGCATCGGGCGTGGCAGCTTGTAGGCCAGCGGATCGCCGAATTCGGCCAGCCGCGAGATGGCCGGCCCGCCCGGATAGCCCAGGCCGAGCAGCTTGGCCGACTTGTCGAACGCCTCGCCGGCCGCGTCGTCGAGCGTCTCGCCCAGCAGCGTGTACTGGCCGACGCCGTCGACCCGCATCAGCTGGGTATGGCCGCCCGACACCAGCAGCGCAATGAACGGGAACGCGGGCGGATCGGACGCCAGCAGGGGCGAGAGCAAATGGCCTTCCAGGTGGTGCACGCCGAGCACCGGCTTGTCGAGCGCCAGCGCCAGCGAGCACGCGATCGACGAGCCCACCAGCAGCGCGCCGGCCAGTCCCGGACCCTGGGTGTAGGCGATGGCGTCAATGTCGGCCATGGCCAAGTTGGCGCCGGCCAGCGTCTGTTCGAGCAGCGGGATGGCGCGCCGGATATGGTCGCGCGAGGCCAGTTCCGGCACCACGCCGCCGTACTCCTCGTGCATGGCGACCTGCGAGTGCAGGGCGTGGGACAACAGGCCGCGCTGCGTATCGTACAACGCAAGGCCGGTTTCATCGCAGGAGGATTCGACGCCGAGAACAATCATGGAAGGGGAGGAAAGGTGAAATCAATGCGTCATTGTAAGGCCGCAGCGAGGGTCAGTGCCAACATTCGGACACGGGCCCATCAGTA
The DNA here is from genome assembly GCA_040390915.1 of Pseudomonadota bacterium. Taxonomy (GTDB): domain Bacteria; phylum Pseudomonadota; class Gammaproteobacteria; order Burkholderiales; family Burkholderiaceae_D; genus Telluria_A. The sequence goes on along the minus strand of JAZJXM010000015.1, from coordinate 17 downwards.
GCGACGCTACTGATGGG
>JAZJXM010000014.1:0-126178 GCA_040390915.1 Pseudomonadota bacterium | reverse complement strand
CGAGTTTTTCAGGCCGTCAGACGCTGGCTGCCGACTTGTGTATAACGAGGTGCCCTGAGGCAGTAATGGGATTTGTACTCAAGATGTTTGCATGGCTCTCAGTGCTCGGGGGCGCGATTGCTTTCTTTGTCTTCCTTCCTGGAGAAGCCCAGCCAGTTGCCGCATTCATTCCATCAGTAACAATTCTAGGTGCTGGAATCGCCCAAGCTTTGCTGTTGGGCGCCCTTTCCGTTATCGTGGATTATCTTGCAATAATCGCGGCGAAAGAATAATTGCCATTGAACTGCCAGTGCCAGCTGTTCAATGGCATTTTTCCAACCGAGACTGGTCAACGAAGTGAGATGGATTCTGGTTGAGCAGTCCCGATGTCGCTGCGAAGATGTCAGATTCTCCCGCACACAGACGCAAAAAAGCCCCGAAAACGGGGCTTTTTTGCTACTACTCAAGCACGCTAAGTACTTGATTTTACTGGCGGAGAGGGTGGGATTCGAACCCACGGTACGATTTAACGTACGCCTGATTTCGAGTCAGGTACATTCGACCACTCTGCCACCTCTCCGGTGTTCTATTCGAGCTCTTGACTAGTGAACTAACCAAGCGTGGTCTTCAAATTCTTTTCGCTTGCTGCTGCGAGGACAGAATTATAGCAAACTCCGCGCAAAACGGAAGAGCAAATTCAAAAAAGATTTGTCCTCCCCGCCCTTACGCGGCCGGAACCAATTTCTCCAGCCCGCCCATATACGGACGCAACGCTTCCGGAATGACCACACTGCCATCAGCCTGCTGATAATTCTCCAGCACCGCCACCAGCGTGCGCCCCACCGCCAGGCCCGAGCCATTGAGCGTATGCAGCAGCTCCGGCTTGCCAGCGGCATTGCGGAACCGTGCCTGCATGCGGCGCGACTGGAACGCTTCGCAGTTCGACAACGACGAAATTTCGCGATAGGTGTTCTGCGCCGGCAGCCATACTTCCAGGTCATACGTCTTGGTCGCGCCAAAGCCCATGTCGCCGGTGCACAGCGCCATCACACGGTACGGCAAGCCCAAACCCTTGAGGATCGCTTCCGCATGCCCGACCATTTCTTCCAGCACATCGTACGAAGTATCCGGATGCACCACCTGCACCATCTCGACCTTGTCGAACTGATGCTGGCGAATCATGCCGCGCGTGTCGCGGCCATAGCTGCCCGCTTCCGAACGGAAGCACGGCGTATGCGCGGTCATGCGCAATGGCAGCGCGTCCAGTGCCACGATCTCGTCGCGCACGATATTGGTCAGCGACACTTCCGAGGTCGGGATCAGGTAGAAGGTTTCGCCCTCGCCTTCGGCGCCGCCCTTCTTCACCGAAAACAGGTCGGCTTCGAACTTGGGCAGCTGGCCGGTGCCGCGCAGCGAATCGGCGTTGACCATGTACGGCGTGTAGCACTCGGTGTAGCCGTGCACGTCGGTATGGGTGTTGAGCATGTACTGCGCCAGTGCGCGGTGCAGACGGGCGATGCCGCCCTTCATGACGGAAAAGCGCGAACCGGTCAGTTTGGTGGCCACGTCGAAATCGAGGCCCAGCGCGGCGCCCACGTCGACGTGGTCGCGCACTTCAAATGCAAATACAGGCGGGGTGCCTACTTTGCGTACTTCCACGTTACCGGCCTCATCGGTTCCCACTGGCACGGACGCGTGCGGCAGGTTGGGTACCGATTCCATGAAGGCGGCCAGCTTGGCCTGCACTTCGGTCAGCGCGATTTCGTTTGCCTTGAGCTCATCGCCCAGGCCGCCCACTTCGGCCATCACGGCGGAAGTATCTTCGCCTTTGCCCTTGAGCATGCCGATCTGTTTCGACAGCGAATTGCGCTTGCTTTGCAGTTCTTCGGTCCGCGTCTGGATCGCTTTGCGTTCGGCTTCGAGGGCGTTGAATCCTGCCACGTCGAGCTGAAACTTGCGGGTCGCCAGGCGCACTGCGACGTTGTCGATATCTTTGCGTAGAAGTTGAATGTCTATCATTGTCGAATTGCCGGTGTGCTAAAACCGCAATTGTACCAAGTAGACCGTCACTGCTGACGATTTGCTTGCTGCCAGATCAGTTCAGTGCGGCTTTCTCGGCGGCGCTCAGGCGATGGCCTTTGACAACCACCACTTGCGGTGCGCTGGCGGCGCTGCTTGCTGCAGGCGCTGCGACCAGCGGTGCTTCAGCGGTGGCAAACGCGGTTACGTTGAGCAGGACGGCTGCTGCAAGGAACAGGGCTTCGAAGTTTTTAGGTGCTTTCATGATCATCTCCAGTGGGTGTTTCGGGTTGGTATGGTGGTACTTTACCCACCCGCCCCTGGCGATGCCATCGAGATGCGATGAAGCGCGGAAAATGCAGGACAGGCCGCTAAAATTCGCGCCTGTCCTGCGTTCACCTCAGCCTTTGCGCGCTTCCTCGTCCTGGCTGCGCAGCCAGGCCAGCTTGTCGGCGATCTTGGACTCGATCCCGCGCGGTACCGGCTCGTACCAGCGCGGCTCGGCCATGCCATCTGGCAGGTAAGTCTCGCCTGCGGCGTAGGCATTGGGCTCGTCGTGCGCGTAACGGTACTCGTGACCGTAGCCCAGTTCTTTCATCAGCTTGGTCGGCGCGTTGCGCAAGTGCACCGGCACTTCGCGCGACTTGTCCTTCTTGACAAACGCCATCGCGCGGTTGACCGCGTTGTAGCCGGCGTTGCTCTTGGCCGCGATGGCCAGGTAGATCACCGCCTGCCCCAGCGCCAGTTCGCCTTCCGGTGAACCCAGCCGCTCGTAGGTGGCGGCGGCGTCATTGGCGATCTGGATCGCCCGCGGGTCGGCAATGCCGATGTCTTCCCACGCCATGCGCACGATGCGCCGCATCAGGTATTGCGGGTCGGCGCCGCCGTCGAGCATGCGGCACAGCCAGTACAGGGCCGCGTCCGGATGCGAGCCGCGCACCGATTTGTGCAGCGCCGAGATCTGGTCGTAGAAGTTGTCGCCGCCCTTGTCGAAGCGGCGCGAGTTCAGCGTCAGCGCGTTGTCGACGAATTCGCCCGTGATGTGGCTGATGCCGGACGTCTCGGCCGAGGTCCGGGTTTGCTCGAGCAGGTTCAGGAAGCGGCGCGCGTCGCCGTCGGCGTAGCCGATCAGGGTGGCCACGGCCACCTCGTCAAACGTCAGCTGACCCAGGCCGTATTGCTTGGCCCGTTCGAGCAGCAGCAGCATTTCGCTGTCGCTCAGCGCCTTTAATACATACACCTGGGCGCGCGAGAGCAGCGCCGAATTGACTTCGAACGAGGGGTTTTCGGTGGTGGCGCCAATCAGCGTCACCAGGCCGGACTCGACAAACGGCAGCAAGGCGTCTTGCTGCGATTTGTTGAAGCGGTGGATTTCGTCGATGAACAATATCGTGTGCTTGCCGCTGGCCAGGTGATGCTCGGCCTGCTCGATGGCGGCGCGGATGTCCTTGACGCCCGACAGCACCGCCGACAGCGCGATGAATTCGCAGCCAAACGCATTGGCGGTCAGGCGCGCCAGCGTAGTCTTGCCCACGCCAGGCGGGCCCCACAGGATCATCGAGTGCGGCTTGCCGGACTTGAACACCAGCCGCAAGGGTTTGCCTTCGCCCAGCAGATGGCTCTGGCCGATCACGTCTTCGATGCTGGCCGGGCGCAGCGCTTCGGCCAGGGGCGGGGCCGGTTCGGTTTTAAAAAGGTCGTCCATGCGCGTATTCTTTGATGTCAGGCCCGTAGTCTAGCGCATGGCGCAAGATGCTATCCTTAAAACTCCCGCGCTTATGAGGAATGCCATGAAAATCGCCGATTTGCTTGATGGCCTGGAACTGGTGCGGGACTTCAGCTATCCGGAACTGGAAACCATGGCCGGCTACATGTCCTTGCACGCCACGCCCAAGGGCGGCGTGATCTTCGAGGAAGGCGACCTGGGCGACTTCATGCTGATCGTGGTCGACGGCCGCATTGGCATCTACAAGGGCGGCGAACATGGGCGCCAGTTGCTCTCGAGCGAGGCCAAGGGCCGCATCATCGGTGAAATGGCAATGATCGACCATGAGCGCCGCTCTGCCACCTGCGTGGCCGAAACCGATTGCGAGCTGTTGATCCTCACCAGCACCAACCTGAAGAACCTGGCGCTCGAGCGGCCCATGCTGGCCTTCCACTTCATGACCAGCCTGGCGCGCATCCTGTCGCGCCGCTTGCGCCGCGCGTCGGGCATGATGGCCGATTTCCTTGACCGCTAATACGTCGCCCTTGGCGGCGCCTGCGCAAGGGCGATGTACGATTTATTTGTTGATCGACAGCACGCGCCCGAACACGGTGTCGGTTTTTTCGCCCGGCATGGCCGGATCAAGCGCGAAGCGGCAGCGCTTGACGTATTCTGCCGCGGCCGCGCCCGCTTCCTGAAACGCACCATCGGCCTCGGCCTTGACGCCGATCGGCTCGCCCTTGGGGTTGACCAGGAAGCGCAGCAGCACGCCGTCGCGTGCGGTGGCGTTGCGGTTGTAGGGCTGGAACTTGGAAAAGCGGGCCGATGGCGCGCAACTGTCTTCCACTAATTGCGGACGCGCGCTGGGCGGGCCGGACAGGGTCCACACGAACTGGATGGTGTAGGTGGCGTCGCGCTCGGCTGCCAGCCCCGGCTTGAACTTGCATTGCACCAGCGAACGCAGCGCTGCCTCGTCCAGCAACTTCCAGCTGCTGGTGCCGGCCACCTTGGCGCCGTCGATGCCGCCGTCGTCCCCGATATGAAAGTGCAGCAGCGTGACGCCTTCGATTTCGTAGCGCCGCGCTTCCATCGGCCATTCGGGAGTGGTGCAGGACGCTTTCGACACCAGCAGCTTGGCCGGGAAGGCGCGCGCCAGCACCCGGTTGTCAGACTGCGCCAGCGTGGCGCTGGCGATCCAGGCTGCAATGGCGGTCAGCGCCGTTGCCCTGATGATGGTGCGCGCTTTCATTGCAACCTTGTTTAGTTCTTGAACACGTCCGCGCCCTTGGGCGTTACGAATTTGAACTGCTGCGCGCCCAAGCTCGGGTTCTTTTCGAATTTGCTGAACATCAGCACCGAGGTCTGGCCGAACGCATCGCGCAATTCCATCGCTGCAGGCGTGCCGTTTTTCAGGCCGATGCTGATCTGCTGGAACTGGCTGTCCTTGGCTTTGGGCACCGCGTTGAGCCACTCCAGGCCGTCACGGGTGGGCGCTTCGCTGAGCGTGAAATTCTTTTCCAGGTCGTTGCTGCCGAACAGGATGGCCGCTGGCGACGAGCCGAGTGCGTCGCCCAGCTTCTTGACCGTGACCTGGTTCAGGTCCTTGTCGTAAATGTACAACTGTTCGCCATCGGCCTGCAGCAGCTGCTCGTAGGGCTTGGTGTAGGTCCAGATGAACTTGCCGGGGCGGGCGAAGATGAAGCTGCCGGATGCCGGCGGGGTCGCCTTGCTGGTGGCCGATTTCTTGACCTGGGTCTGGACGAACTCGCCGCGCGCCGCATTGGTCGCGCTGACGAAGGATTTGAACTGGTCCAGCGCGCCAGCCTGCGCCGCGCCGGCAAACGCCAGGCTCAGCGCCACGGCGCGCAATGTTGTCTTGAAAGTTTGCATAATTGCCTCGTATTCGTCCGTCGTCCTCGCGAACGCGGGGACCCATACTGAGTTAAGAGAGTATGGGTCCCCGCTTTCGCGAGGACGACGTGGGTTTGCTTGTTCTGCCCTGACCTTCTAACGGTCGAGCGGGCAATCCGTGCACAGCGCTGGTTCTGTTGCTTCTATTCTGCGCTGGCGGCCGGCACCAGAATGTCCCGGTTGCCGTTTGATTGCATACTGGAAACTACACCGCTGTTTTCCATCTGCTCGAGCAGGCGCGCGGCGCGATTGTAGCCGATACGCAAGTGACGCTGCACCAGCGAGATCGACGCGCGGCGGTTCTTGAGCACCACCTGCACTGCCTGATCGTACATCGGATCGGCTTCGCCACCCGCGTCGCCAGCCGGCGCGCCGTCGGCCCCGCCCTCGCCTTCCAGCGTGCCGCCCTCGAGGATGCCCTCGATATAGTTCGGCTCGCCGTTCATTTTCAAGTGCTTGACCACGCGGTGTACCTCCTCGTCGGACACGAACGCGCCGTGCACCCGGACCGGCAAGCCGGTGCCCGGTGGCATGTACAGCATGTCGCCCATGCCCAGCAGGGCTTCGGCGCCCATCTGGTCGAGGATGGTGCGCGAGTCGATCTTGGACGAGACCTGGAACGCGATCCGCGTCGGGATGTTTGCCTTGATCAGGCCGGTAATGACGTCCACCGACGGGCGCTGGGTTGCCAGGATCAGGTGCAGGCCGGCCGCGCGCGCCTTTTGCGCGATCCGGGCAATCAATTCTTCCACCTTCTTGCCAACGACCATCATCAGGTCAGCCAGCTCGTCGATGATGATGACGATGGTGGGCAGCTTGTCGAGCGGCTCGGGCGAGTCGGGCGTCAGGCTGAACGGATTCGGGATGTGTTCTTCGCGCTTGGCCGCTTCGGCAATCTTGGCGTTGTAGCCGGCCAGGTTACGCACGCCCAGCTTGCTCATCAGCTTGTAGCGCCGTTCCATCTCGTTGACGGCCCAGTTCAGCGCGTGGCCGGCCTGGCGCATGTCGGTCACCACCGGCGCCAGCAGGTGCGGTATGCCTTCGTAGACCGACATTTCCAGCATTTTCGGATCGATCAGGATCATGCGCACGTCAGCCGGGTCGGACTTGTACAGCAGCGACAAGATGGTCGCGTTGATGCCCACCGACTTGCCCGAACCGGTGGTACCGGCCACCAGCAAGTGCGGCATCTTGGCCAGGTCGGCGATGACGGCCTTGCCGGCAATATCCTTGCCCAGCGCGATGGTCAGCTGCGAGGCGCTGTCGTTGTAAATCTTGGAGCCGACGATTTCGGTCAGGCGCACGATCTGGCGCTTCGGATTGGGCAGCTCCAGCGCCATGTAATTTTTGCCGGGAATGGTTTCGACCACGCGGATCGAGGTCAGCGACAGCGAACGGGCCAGGTCGCGCGCCAGGCCGACAATCTGGCTGCCCTTGACGCCGGTGGCCGGTTCGATCTCGTAGCGTGTCACCACCGGGCCCGGATAGGCGGCCACGACCTTGGCTTCGACGCCGAAGTCCGACAGCTTTTTCTCGATCAGGCGGCTGGTAAATTCCAGCGTCTCGACCGACACGGTCTCCTGGTAGGCCGGCGGCTCGTCCAGCAGCGACAATGGCGGCAGGCTGGAGTCGCCCGGCAAGTCCTGGAACAGCGCGGCTTGCTTTTCCTTTTGCACGCGCTCGGATTTGACCACTTCCACCACTTGCGGCTCGATCTTGACGGGCGGCGCGGCGATATGCTTTTCCACGTGCTTGGCGCGCTCGATGACCACCACTTCGTCGCGCTTGACGGCTGCCACTTCGCCCTGCTTGCGGTCTTCGCGGTCCTGGTAACGCAGGCGGAACCAGTCGATCACGCTTTCCAGGGCGGCGCCGATGCGCTCGGCCACGGCCATCCACGACACGTGGAAGAACAGGCTGAAGCCCAGGCCGAACAGCAACAGCAGCAGCAAGGTGGCGCCGGTGAAGCCGAATGCGTTATGGGAATTGCTACCGATGATCTTGCCCAGCACGCCGCCCGGGGCGCGCGGCAATTGCACCGTGATCGACCACATGCGCAGGTATTCCAGGCCCAGGCTGCCGATGAACATGATGGTAAAGCCAACCCAGCGCACCGTCGCCTCGTGCTGGTGTTCGGGATCGAGCTCGGCCTGCATCACATATTTGTTGGTCAGCGAGCGATAGCCCTTCCACACCAGCCGCAGAAAGCAGATGCACCACCACCAGGCCGAAAAGCCGAAGATGAACAGCATCAGGTCGGCAAGATAGGCACCCGCGCGCCCGCCCAGGTTGCTCACCTGCGCCACTTCGACTTCGTGCGACCAGCCCGGATCGCCCTTGTTGTAGCTGAGCAAGATCATGACGAAGTACAGGAACACGACAGCCAGCGCAATCCAGCGCGCTTCGGACAGCAGGCGCACCAGGCGGTTCGGCAGCGGCTGCCGGATCACTTCTTTACGGGTGTAGGTTGAGGCTTGGGGTTGGCTGTTCTTTGTCATTCTTGCTACGGCTGAAACTACAATTCGTCGATTGTAAGCCATATATCGGGCCACAGGCCCAGATTCATACTCGCGTGCATCATCGTCTATAATCGCGGCTAGTTCATTGTTACCTTGATCTGGCCGCAACCGCCCCCAGTTTCCTTCAATACACACTCGCACAGACCCCGCCATGACCACTACCAAACACGCCAAAGTCCTGATTCTCGGTTCCGGCCCCGCCGGCTACAGCGCCGCCGTGTACGCCGCCCGCGCCAACCTGAACCCGATGATGGTGACCGGTATCGAACAAGGCGGTCAGCTGATGACCACCACCGACGTCGAAAACTGGCCTGGCGATCCCCTCGGCGTGCAGGGTCCGGAACTGATGCAGCGCATGCTGCAGCACGCAGAACGTTTCAAAACTGACATCGTTTTTGACCACATCCATACCGCCAAGCTGAACGAAAAGCCATTCCGCCTGATCGGCGACAGCCAGGAATTCACCTGCGACGCCCTGATCATCTCGACCGGCGCCTCGGCCCAGTACCTGGGTCTGCCATCGGAACAGGCGTTCATGGGCAAGGGCGTGTCGGCCTGCGCCACCTGCGACGGCTTCTTTTACCGTGGCCAGGAAGTGGCCGTAGTCGGCGGCGGCAATACCGCAGTCGAGGAAGCGCTGTACCTGGCCAATATCGCCACCAAGGTCACGATCATCCACCGCCGCGACAAGTTCCGCGCCGAAGCCATCCTGATCGACCGCCTGAACGCCAAGGCTGCCGAAGGCAAGATCGTCATCAAGTACAACCACACGCTCGAAGAAGTGGTCGGCGACGACAGCGGCGTGACCGGCATTCGCATCAAGTCGACCGTCGACGGCGAGATCACGCCATTGTCCGTGCATGGCCTGTTCGTGGCGATCGGCCACAAGCCGAACACCGGCATCTTCGAAGGCCAGCTGGAAATGAAGGACGGCTACATCACCACCAGGACCGGCTTGCAAGGCATGGCCACGGCCACCAACATCCCGGGCGTGTTTGCCGCCGGCGACGTGCAAGACCATATCTACCGCCAGGCCATCACCAGCGCCGGCACCGGCTGCATGGCCGCGCTGGACGCACAGCGCTACCTGGAAAGCCTGGAAGACTGAGCATGAAAGACTTCGCCGACCTGAAAGCCCTGAAGGAAGCTCTGAAGGGCCAGGACGCTGCGCGCGCGGCCGAAAAGGCGGCGCGCGAGGAACGCGAACGGCTGGCAGTGCAGGAAGCCGGGCTGTTTCGCAATGCGCTGGGCGGGGTCAAGAAGATCGCCCAGTCGGACCGCTATGTGCCCAACGCGCCAACCACCGTCAACGTGGCCGTCAAGCCGGCGCGCCCGCGTACCCAGGCCGAGGACAACGCGGCCGTGCTGCGCGAGTCGCTGTCGGACGCGTTCGAAGTCGATCATCTGCTGGAAGACGATCCCAGTCTCAGTTTTACCCGGGCCGGCATTGGCGCGGACGTGGTGCGCAAGCTGCGCAAAGGCGCCTGGCCGGTGCAGGACGAACTCGATCTGCACGGCATGCGGCGCGATACTGCGCGCGACCAGCTGGGCGACTTTCTATCGCGCGCGGCCAAGCGCAAGCTGCGCTGCGTGTGCGTCATTCACGGCAAGGGCCTCGGCTCGGCCGGCGGCGAACCGGTGCTGCGCTCGATGGTGCACAGCTGGCTCGAGCAAAAAGACGACGTGATCGCGTTCTGCGCGGCCAACGTCGACGGGCGCAGCCATGGCGCGCTGCTGGTATTGCTCAAGGCCGCTCTTACCGCAAAGTAATTGCGCGTGTTAGGCTAGCGGGCATGACCCTTATTAAGTTTATTGAAATCCTGGCGATCCTGGTGGGTGCGTTCTCGGGCTTTATCGAAGCGCGCCGCAAACGGATGGACCTGGTTGGCGTGTTTACCGTCGCTTTCATCACCGCGTTTGGCGGCGGCACGCTGCGCGACATCTTGCTCGACCGGCGTCCCCTGTTCTGGGTCACGCACCAGGAATACGCGATCCTCATCTTCATTCTGGCACTGGTGGCCGCGCCGGCCATCCGAACGCTGCGCCAGGTGGTGTCCGAGCGCATGATCGTCATTGCCGACGCAATCGGCCTGGGACTGTTCTCGATCGCCGGCGTGGCCGCGGCGCTGGACGCGAACATGCCGATTTTCATCGCCTCGATGATGGGCGTAATCACGGGTATTTTCGGCGGCGTGCTGCGCGACATCGTCTGCAATGAAGTGCCGATGGTGTTCCGCGACGGCAAGCCGTATGCGATCTGCGCCTTCATCGGCAGCTGGGGTTTCCTGATCATGAAAAAATTCGGCGTCGACCCCGATTTCGCACTGTGGTCAAGCGCGATGGTGATCATGTCGCTGCGGCTGATCACGTGGAAATTCGATATGCGCCTCGGGCGCTAGCTCGCGTTGAGCGACTTCGCCTGATAGGCCCGGCCGCAAACGCCCTATTGCTGCGCTGCTGACGAATCCAATTCGACCAGCCAGAAAGATAGCGACCTGCTCTTCCATTGGGCGTATGCTTGACGATTCCACACGCATTTCCGAACTCAACTGCGAAGGATTCGACCATGTCCAGGATGCGTTTTCCCGTCGTTCTCTCCATACTGGTTTTCGCAGGGTTTAGCTACGCTCAGCAGCCCGGCCCAAGCGAAAGCAAGGGAGTCAGCAACAAGCCCTTGGCGATCATGGAACTTGGTCCGGAAATCGAAGGAATGAGCACCCGCCAGCTGCGCTTGCGCATAGTTACGCTTGCTCCGGGTGGCACAATTGCCATCCATATTCATAAAGACAGGCCGTCGATTGAATACATCCTTCAGGGAACAGTGACCGAGTATCGCAATGGCGTGGCAAAAGAATATGGCCCTGGTGAATTCATCACCGCAGACAAAAGCACCTCTCATGGTTGGGAAAACAAAGGTATGGTGCCTGCGATTCTTTTGCCATTTGACATCTTCAAACCGTAACGGCATCACTCTAAAACAGGAACTGATGCTGACCGCTTGGCCTCCAATACCACGCAGCCCAAGAGCAGCGATGCCAATACTCCACCCACTACATAATTGATAATCTTTAACGGGTTTGCAGAAGTGATGTGATCTTGGGCGACGTCCATTGCTTAGACCGCTTCCGGCCCCGTCTCGCCAGTACGAATCCGGATTACCTGCTCCACTTCCTGCACGAAAATCTTGCCGTCGCCGATCTTGCCGGTGCGCGCAGCCTTGATGATGGCGTCGACCACTTGCTCGCACATGCTGTCATCCACCACGACTTCGATCTTCACCTTCGGCAAAAAATCGACCACGTATTCGGCGCCGCGGTACAGTTCCGTATGGCCCTTCTGGCGTCCGAAACCCTTGACCTCGGTCACGGTCAGGCCCGTCACGTTGACTTCGGCCAGCGCCTCGCGCACTTCGTCCAGTTTGAATGGCTTGATCACGCAGGTAATCTGTTTCATGGCTACTCCTCAATTATCGTTTCGCTATTTTAGCCGAGGAGCGGCCATGCAAGTTTGAATACGTGCGCCGCCCATGCAGCGCCCAGACTGAGCGCCAGCCCCAGCGCGACGCGCAAGCCGTACGCGCGCCCGCCTGACGCCATTGCCGTCACCATCCTGCTGCCCGTGTTGGCCGTCAAGGCAAACAGCAACGCCAGATGCGCATCGGGCACCGGCAGGCTGCCGGCCGCCGCCAGCGACAGCACCGAGGCCGCCGCCGCGTGCACGTCCAGCAGGCCGGCCAGCGCGGAACCGGCCAGCGCCGCCGATTGCCCCAGGTAGGTATTCGCATAGGCCAGCGCCACCGTCGCGCCACTGAGCACGAACGCGAAGCCCAAGGCCTGGCGCACGCTGAACGCGTGGCGCTCGCGCGTCGCATGCACCGCCGTCCCGTTCTGCAATGCCACGCTGATCCCGGCCCCGGTCGCCGCCCCGAGCATGCCGCACGCCAGTATCGGCAGCACGCCACCCAGCAATGCCGGCGCCACCGTCGCGGTGACGATGCCAAGTAGCGCAAAGGTGGACATGGTCGACATCAGCGCCGCACTGACACACACGTCCAGCAAGCCCGGTTCGCGCCGGCAGCGCGTTCCCATCGCCGCCACCGTCGCCAGGCTCGATACAAAACCGGAGGCCAGCCCGGACAGCGCCATCCCCAGTCTGGCCCCAGCCACGCGCAGCGCGACGTGGGCGCCGAACTGGATCGCCATGATGGCAATGGCCAGCCCAAGCAGGCGCTTGGGATTGACGCCTAGCAGCCAGGCGCTGCCCGCGTTTGGCAGCAGCGGCAGCACCACCAGCGCAGCGCCGGCCAATACCAGCGCGTCGTGCAGTTCGGCCGCCTTGATCGACACCCGCGCGAAGTGGTGCAAGCGGCTGCGTAGGTTCAGCATGCCGGCCACGATGACGGCCACGCCGGCCGACAGTTCCGGGTTCTCAATCGCGGCCACCCCCAGCAGGTAACTGAGCAGCAATGCCAGTTCGGTAGTAATGCCGGGATCATCCAATCGGTCGCGCCAATAGGCCATGGCGCTAAGCACGATGACCAGCGCCGCTCCGGCCAGCACCAGCCCGCCGCCCAGCACCTGCGCCAGCGCCCCGCACAGTGAGGCAATCGCAAAGCTGCGCAAGCCGGCATAGGCGCGCCCCACGCCCCTGCCCTTGCGGCGCTCGCGGTCGATGCCGATCAGCGCGCCGCAACCGAGTGCGACTCCCAAACCGATGACCACGGAGGTAGACAAAGCCATAGTAAGCAATCATCCTGAAATGAGGGGATGCGGGCCGTGCCTAAGGCAAGCTCGCACAGTCGCCAGAATAGCAGGCATACCCGCCACGCCCTGCGCGCTTGGCCTGGTACATCGCCATGTCGGCATCGCGCAGCAAGCTTGCGCTATCGCTGGCGTCGTCCGGATAGAACGCCAATCCCAGGCTGGCGCCCGACTGCACTTCATGTTCGGCCAGCTGGAAACTGGCATGCAGCAGCGGCAGCAGTTTGGCCGCCACGCCGACCGCATCGCTGCACTTTGCCAGATCGCCCAGCAGCACGGCGAATTCATCGCCGCCCAGGCGCGCCAGTACGTCATTGCCACGCAATACACCGACCATGCGTTCGCCCGCCTGGCACAGCAGTGCGTCGCCGGCCGCATGGCCAAAACTGTCGTTGATGGTCTTGAAGTGGTCCAGGTCGAGCACAATGACGGCCGTCCTGGTGCCGGTGCGCGCCGACCTGGCTATGGCTTGCTCGAGCTGCAGCTTGAACATCCAGCGGTTGGGCAATCCGGTCAGTTCGTCGTGGGTGGCCTTGTGGCGCAGCGATTCTTCCAGCTTGCGCCGCTCGGAAAGGTCGCGGATAAAGGTGATCGCATGCACCTGTCCGTCTTCGTCGGCCCAATGCCCCAGCGAGATGTCCACCGCCAGCGTGCTGCCATCCTTGCGCAGCAGTTCCAGGTTGAGCATCCCCATCGGCCGTTCGCTGGGCTTGGCGAAGTACTTCCCCATCGCTTGCGCATGCCGTTCACGCAAGTGGGATTGAATCAGCAGCGCGATGTTTTGTCCTTCCAGTTCGCCCTCGGCGTAACCGGTCAGCGCAGCCGCGGCTGGATTGGCCATCCGGATGCAGCCGCCGGGTTCAACCCACAAGATGGCGTCGGGCGATGTTTCCAACGTCACCTTCTCGCGCAGGTGCTGGCGCTCCAGCGTGCGCAGGTAGGCGATCACGATCGCCAGCACACCGAGCATGAATGCCATCCCGTACAGGAACAGGAGCGGCGCGGCGTCGGTGAACATCATTCGCCCTGGATCGTGAACAAATGCTCCTGCGACTGCGCGTACGCCAGCGCATAGGCCAGTTCGCCGGGCGACTCGGCATGCAACGTAAATAGCGGCTGCCCTACTTCCACCTCGGTGCCGAGCGGCGCTTCGAACGTGAGGCCGGCATTGGCCGCCATCGGCGCGCCAGCCAGCTTGGCCACGCGCGCGAGCACCCGGTTGTCGACCGCGACCACGGTACCGCGGTGCAGCGCGCCGACTGCGTGGGTGTACGCCGCGCGACCTGGCTCGCGCATGCCACCCTGGGCGTCGCAAATGGCCTGAAACTTGCGCCATGCCGCACCAGACGCCAGCACGTCGGACGCCATTACCAGTCCCGCCCCGGGCGCCGCCTTGCCCCCCATTTCGAGCACCATCCCGGCCAGCATCAGGGCGCGCTGGCGCAGGTCGTCCGGCGCGCCGGGCGCGTTATTCAGGACCGCCAGCACGTCGTGCGCTTCGAGCGCCGGGCCGACGCCGCGTCCGACCGGCTGCGCGCCGTCGGTCAGCACCACCTTGACGACGATGCCCAGCGCCTGCCCCACCGCGGTGAGCCGTTCGGCCAGCGCTGCGCCGGCTGTGCTTGAGCGCACCTTGGCCGTGCGCCCGACTGGAATGTCGATCACCACATGGGTCGAGCCGGCTGCGATCTTCTTGGACAGCACCGACGCCACCAGCATGCCATCGCTGTCGAGCCCCAACGGGCGTTCGACCCGGATCAATAAATCGTCGGCGGGACTGAGCGCGACCGCGCCGCCCCAAACAATGCAGCCGCCTTCACGCCCGACCACGCGCCGCATGCTGGCCACGTCGAGTGACACCGGGGCCAGCGTTTCCATCACGTCGGCCGAACCGGCCGGCGACGTGATCGCGCGCGAGGACGTCTTGGGGATGGTCAGGCCGCAGGCGGCCACGATCGGCACCACCAGCAAGGTGGTGCGGTTGCCGGGCAGGCCGCCGACGCAATGCTTGTCAACGACGACGCTGTCATCCCACTGCAGGCGTTGGCCGGCGCCGATCATGGCGCGCGTGAGGCCGATCGTTTCGGCCACGTCCATCCTCCCGCCGGAACAGGCAGTGATGAAGGCTGCCATTTCGATGTCCGAATAGCGCCCGCCGCAGATGTCGGTGATGATCGCGCTGGAGGCGTCGGCGCTCAGCGCGCGCCCGTAAATCTTGGCGCGTACGCCGGAAAACGACAGCAGCGGCGCCGGATGGGCAAGCTGCGCCAGCTCGCCGTCAACCCCGCCGAGCGCGCGCCATGCCGCTTCGGACAGGCCGATCTCGTCTTCCCCAAGCAAATCGAAATGGACCACGTTCAAGGTGGCCACAATGGCCGTGCCGTTGCGCCGCACTTCGATTCGCGATTGCGCTTCGAAGCCTTCCGACTTGCACACCGGGCAGGCGCTGCGCATGTACACCACCATTTCCTGGTAGGTGTCGATGCCGAGCCGCCGGATCTTCAGTGCATTGATGCTCATTACAGCTCCACTTCATCCAGGTAAGCCGGCACTTCGCACGGCCAGTCCAGTTCACCCTGCAGGCGTCGGCGCAGTCCTTCGGCCGCCTCCGGTTCGCCGTGCGTGATGAAGGTGCGCAGCGGACGGCGTTCAAAGTGCTTCAGCCAGGTGACGATTTCATCGCCATCGGCATGCGCCGACAGATTGCTGATCTGGCTCACGCGCGCCCGTACCGGCACATACTGACCATGGATCTTGATCGCGTCGACGCCTTCGATCATCGCCGCGCCGCGCGTGCCGGCAGCCTGAAAGCCGGCAAACAGAATAGTGTTGCGCGGGTCGGGGGCAAACGCCGTCAAGTGGTGCAGCACGCGCCCGCCGGTGGCCATGCCGCTGGCCGCCACGATCACCATCGGCACCTGCTTTTGATTGAGCGCGATCGACTGTTCGACCGTGTTGACGATGGTTGCTGCATGGCGCATCGCATAGCACTGCGCGTGACTGAGGCGATGGTCCTGCAGGTGCTTCTGGTACAGCGCTGTAGCGTCGGCCGCCATCGGGCTATTCAGGTAGACCGGCACATGGGCCGGAATCTCGCCGCGCTCCTTGAGCCGGTGGATGTCGTACAGCAGGGACTGCGCACGCCCTACAGCGAACGACGGGATAATGGTCACGCCGCCGCGCCCGGCCGTCTCGCGGATCGTCTTGCCCAGCAAGATGAGCGGGTCGGCCGGGTCGTGCTGGCGGTCGCCATAGGTCGATTCGACCAGCAGGTAGTCGGCCTGCGCCACGGCCGCCGGCGCCAGCATGATCTGATCGTTCTGGCGTCCCAGGTCGCCCGAAAACACGATCGTCTTGTCCTCGGCGCGGATGCTGACGATGGCCGCGCCCAGGATATGGCCTGCGTGCGCCAGTTCTGCCGTCATGCCAGGTGCGACTTCAAAGCGCTGGCCGAACGGCATCGGGCAAAAATGGGACAGCGAGCGCACCGCATCGGCTTCCGAATACAGCGGCAGCGCCGGCGTGTGCTTGCTGTAGCCGTGGCGGTTGGCGTAATTGGCCTCCTCTTCCTGCAGGTGGCCGCTATCGGGCAGCAGGATTTTGCACAAATCGTAGGTGGCGGCGCTGCAGAAGATCTTGCCGCGAAAGCCGTTCTTGACCAGCAAAGGCAGATAGCCGCTATGGTCGAGGTGAGCGTGGGTCAGCACCACGGCCACGATCTGCGACTCGTCCACCGGAAACTGGGCGCGGTTGCGCAAGCGCAGTTCCTTGTAACCCTGGAACAGCCCACAATCAACCAGTACCCGGGCGGTGGAAGTGGTCAGCAAGTACTTCGAACCGGTCACCGTGCCCGTGGCGCCGAGAAATTTGAGTTTCATTACAGACCCTTTCCAGTGTCGATACTGGAATATGGGTCTTTTAGCTCTCAAAAACCTTGACGTGGATCAAAAACGGCAAAGTTGGAAGGTGCTAGTCCGGAATGTTGCGCAGGTCGTCCAGCCAGACGGTCGCTTCCGAGTCGCTTGGCGCGCGCCAGTCGCCACGCGGCGACAGCGAACCGCCATTGCCGACCTTGGGCCCGTTCGGCACGCAGGAGCGCTTGAACTGGCTGGTCTTGAAGAAGCGGTACACAAAGGTGCCCAGGTGCTTCTTGATGTCGGCCAGCGCGTAATTTTGCTGCCACGCCGAGTACGACAGGAAGGCCACCTTGGACGGCGCGAAACCGTAACGCAGGATGTAGTACAGGTTGAAGTCCTGCAGTTCATACGGCCCGATACTGTCCTCGGTGCTTTGGGTGACCTTGCCCGGCACCAGCTCCGGGCTGATTTCGGTGGCCAGCACGGCCAGCAGCGTGCTTGACCCTTCGCTGCCGATCGCGCCCGTGTCGGCGACCCAGCGCACCAGATGGCTGATCAGCGTTTTCGGCACACTGGCGTTGACGTTGTAGTGCGACATATGGTCGCCCACGCCGTAAGTGCACCAGCCCAGCGCCAGTTCGGACAAGTCGCCGGTGCCGATCACGATCGCGTGGTGGTGGTTCGCCAGCCGGAACAAATGGCTGGTGCGCTCGCCCGCCTGCACGTTCTCGAACGTGATGTCATATTCCAGCTGGCCGCTGGCGTACGGGTGGCCCAGATCCTTGAGCATCTGCTCGCAGCTTGGACGAATGTCGATTTCATGCGGCGTGCTGCCGACCGCTTCCATCAGTTCGCGCGCCTGCTTCAAGGTGCGTTCGCTGGTGGCAAAACCGGGCATCGTGTACGCCAGGATGTTCGCGCGCGGCAGCGACAAGCGGTCCATCGCCTTGGCGCATACCAGCAGCGCGTGGGTCGAATCGAGCCCGCCCGAAACGCCGATCACGACCTTTTTGATCCCGCTCGACGAGAGCCGCTGCACCAGCGCCTGCACCTGGATGTTATAGACCTCGGTGCAGCGTTCGTCGCGCCGCGCCAGGTCGGACGGCACGTACGGGAAGCGCTCGACCGCGCGCGCCAATGGCAGCGCGGTGGCGCGTTCGATGGCCAGCTCGAATCGCACCACCCGGAACGCCGCCACTTCGGCCGCATGCCGGCGCACCGAATGGGCAAAGGTGGTGGTGTGCATGCGTTCGCGCGCCAGCCGTTCCAGGTCGACGTCGGCAAAGATGATGTGCGAATCGTCCTGGAAGCGCGCCGCTTCGGCCAGCAGTTCGCCCTTTTCGTAGATCAAGGCCTGGCCGTCCCACGCCATGTCGGTGGACGACTCGCCCAGTCCGGCCGAGGTGTACAGGTAGGCAGCCAGGCAGCGCGCCGACTGCTGCGCCACCAGCTGGTGGCGGTAGCCGCTCTTGCCGGCCAGGACGTTCGAGGCTGACAGGTTGACCAGCACCGTGGCGCCGGCCAGTGCCGCGAACGACGACGGCGGAATCGGCACCCACACGTCTTCGCAGATCTCGATATGAAAGCGCAGCGAGGCCACATTGGCCACTTCGAACAGCAGGCCGGCGCCGAACGGCACGTCCTGGCCCAGCAAGCGCACCTGGGTCGATACCGCGTTGTCGGCGGCGCTGAACTGGCGCGCTTCGTAGAATTCGCCGTAGTTGGGCAAATAGCTTTTCGGGACCAGGCCGAGAATACGCCCGCCGGCCACCACCGCCGCGCAGTTGAACAATTGATGATCGACCCGCAGCGGCAGGCCGACGATCAGCGCCAGCGGCAGCTCGACCGAGGCGGCAACAATCTGCGCCAGTGCGGCCTCGCACGCGTCCAGCAGCGCGGCCTGATGAAACAGGTCGTCGCAGGAATAGGCCGACAGGCCCAGTTCGGGGAACGCGGCCACCACTGCGCCCTGTTGCTGCGCCTGTTTGGCGAGGGCGATGGTCTGGGACGCGTTGAAGGCCGGATCGGCGATGCGGCAGCGCGGCGTGGCCACGGCGACGCGTGCAAAGCCATGCGAATAGAGATTGAAAAAATCGTTCTTCATGCAGGATATTCCCGGTTGCGTAGAATGGCACCATGAATTATCGCACGCATATTGTTTCTTCCCTTGCCGAGATCGGCCAGGCGGCTTGGGATGGCTTGCTGGTCATGCAGGACAAGCCCAATCCTTTCCTGTCGTTCGCCTTCCTGCATGCGCTGCACGAATCGGGCAGTGCCTGTGCGCAGACTGGCTGGCAGCCCCAATTCCTGGCGCTGTACGCCGGCGCCGATCTGGCCGCGGCCATGCCGCTGTATGTCAAGTCGCACTCGTACGGCGAATACGTGTTCGACTGGGCCTGGGCCGACGCCTACCAGCGCCATGGCCTCGAGTACTACCCCAAGCTGCTGTCGGCGATTCCATTCACGCCCGTCACCGGCCCGCGCCTGATGGCGCGCGATGCGCCAGCGCGCGCGGCGCTGCTGGAACTGCTGCGCGCCACCCAGCAAGCGTCCGAAGTGTCGTCGACCCACATCCTGTACCCGCCCGAAGACCAGGTGCAGCAGCTGGCCGACGCCGGCTACATGCTGCGCAGCGGCGTGCAGTTTCACTGGCTGAATGCGGGCTACGCCAGTTTCGATGAATTTCTGGCCACGCTGGAAAAGAAGAAACGCAAGAATATTCGCGCCGAACGGCGCAAGGTCATAGAGGCTGGCGTAACGCTGCGGCGCGTGCGCGGCGTCGACGCCACCGATGCCGACTGGCGTTTGTTTAACCGCTGCTACCAGAACACCTACGCCGAGCATCGCTCCACGCCGTACCTGAACCTGGATTTTTTCCTGCGCATCGGCGCCAGCATGGCCCACAATATTTTGCTGGTGATCGCCGAACGCGCCGGCCGGCCGATTGCCGCATCGATGGTGATCCACAGCGCCGACACCCTGTTCGGGCGCTACTGGGGCGCGCTCGAGCATGTACCCTGCCTGCATTTCGAAACGGCCTACTATCAGCCGCTGGAGTTCTGCATCGAGCAGAAAATCGCCGTATTCGAAGGCGGCGCCCAAGGCGAGCACAAGATGGCGCGCGGCTTTTTGCCGACCCGGACCTGGTCGGCGCACTGGCTGGCGCATCACGCGTTCGCCGACGCCATCGAGCGCTTCCTGGAGCGCGAAAAAGGCGGCATCGACGACTACATCGACGAACTGAACGACCGCAACCCGTTCCGCTAGAAACAGAGGGTCCTTTTATTTATGCAGGAACAGCTCCGGCTGGCCATCCGAATATTCGCGCAGCATGTTCCACACGGCCCGCACGCGCTGCAGCCGGTACAAGTCGGTCGGTGCCGCGAGCCAGAATGAGCGCTCGGCGAAGAACTGGTCCAGCACCGGCACCAGGCGGCCGTCGTCCGGCACCGCGTATGGCGGCGCCATGATCAAGCCCATGCCCAGCGACGCGGCCTCGATCTGGGCCGGCATGCCGGTGCAGCACAGGCGCCGGCGCGGCGTGAATCCCAGTTCATCCAGATAACTGAGCTCGCGGCTGGCCAGCCGGTCCTGCACGTAGTCGACGAAGTCGTGCTGCGCCAGGTCGGCGTGCGCGCGTATCGGCGCATGCCGCGCCAGATAGCCAGGCGAGGCATACAAGTACATGCGAAACGTGGCCAGCTTGGTGATCATGTAACGGCCCGTAGTCGGTGGATCGAGCATCACGCCCAGGTCCGCTTCGCGGTTGGCCAGGTTGGCGAAACGCGGCAGCACCAGCAAGTCCACCGACAGGTCGGGATTCGATTGCAGCATCCCCACCAGCAGCGGCGCCACCACCCGCACCGCGAACAGTTCCGGCGCGCCCAGGCGCACCACGCCGTGCACCGCGACTTCGGTTCCGCTCAGCTGCTCGGTGGCCGCCAGCGCCGCGCTCTCCATCGCTTCGGCATGCGGCAGCAGGGCCAGTCCCATCTCGGTCAGTTCATAGCCTTCGCGCGAACGGTCGAACAATGTGGTGCCCAGCTGGATTTCCAGGCGGTCGATGCGGCGCGCCACCGTCGTGTGCTCCACCACCAGCCGGCGCGAGGCGCCCGACAAGGTGCCAGCGCGTGCCAGCTCCAGAAAAAAGCGCAGGTCGGTCCATTCAGGCAGGCTGTTCATGTGCTGGCGTCTCTTGTGTGTTATGTGTTTTGCATATTGTGCACCACTGCACAAGCTGAACGCAAATCGGCAAAACAACACCTTGATGTGGCTCAATATTGCGCATGATTTTGTACATACACCCTGTTGTAGCATGGGCAGAGCTCGCCCTGTGCATTTATGCACAACGGTTGGGCGTGTTGTTATCTTTCGCATCAAAACGAATGAAGGCACACTGCATGCCATGCGATCTTGACCGCATACCACTAATAATATGAAGGGGACATCCGCCATGCGCATTACCGCTACAAAAATGAAGTTGCTGAATCGCTCCGTTGCCGCCGCCATCGCCTTGATGGGCACCACGATGGGCGTCGCCCACGCACAGACTGCCAGCGCCGATGCGCCGGCTGCCACCAGCGACAAGGTCGATGTGGTGCGCGTGACTGCGCGCCGGCGCGAAGAAACGCTGCAGGACGTGCCGGTCTCGGTCACTGCCTTCAGCGCCGACCAGCTCTCCAAGCAAGGCATCCCCGACATTACCGCGCTGGCCGTGGCGCTGCCCAACACCACGCTCAAATCGTCGCGCGCAACCAACTCCACGCTGACCGCGTTCATCCGCGGTGTCGGCCAGCAAGATCCGCTGGCCGGTTTCGAAGCAGGCGTCGGCATCTACCTTGACGACATTTACCTGGCCCGCCCGCAAGGCGCAGTGGCCGACATCTACGACATCGAACGCATTGAAGTACTGCGCGGACCGCAAGGCACGCTGTACGGGCGCAACACCATCGGCGGCGCCGTCAAGTACGTGACGCGCAGGCTGGGACCGAAAACTGACATCCGCATGCGCGGCACCGTTGGCACCTACCAGCAGCGCGAAGCGGTCATCACCGCCAGCACGGCTTTGGCCGACACGCTGCGCGTGGGCGGCTCGTTCGGCCGCTTCAAGCGCGGCGGCTTCGGCACCAACCTGACCAACGGCCAGCCCAACTACGACAAGGACGTCACCGCCGCGCGCGTGTCGGCTGAATGGAACGCCACGCCAGACCTGTTCATCCGGGTTGCGGGCGACATCACGCAAGACGATTCGCATCCCCGCAACGGCCATCGCCTGACCGTCGGACGCACGAGCGGCGCGCCTATTCTGGATAACGTGTACGACACCCAGGCCAACCTGAACCTGGCGCTGGGCCACGAACAGCAGGTCAAGGCCCACGGCGTGTCGGCCATCGTTGAATACCGCGTCAGCGACGAGCTCTCGCTCAAGTCCGTCACCGCCAACCGCCATGACACGTCCTACGCACCGATCGACTTCGACTCGCTCGCGGTGACCGACATGCACGTGCCGGCGCTGTACAAGAACAAGCAGTTCAGCCAGGAGTTGCAGGCCACGTACACCGGCGACAAGCTGCAGGGCGTGGCAGGCATCTACTACATCGACGCCAACGCCTTCAACATCTTCGACACCATCCTGGTCACCCCGCTGCCGAGCGGCCCGTTCCCGACGTCGACTTTCACCAAGGGCGACATCGATACCAAAGCCTGGGCGATTTTCGCCGATGCCAACTACAAGCTCACCGATGCCTTGAGCCTGTCGCTGGGCGGGCGCTACACGGTCGACAAGCGCGAAGCATCGATCCTGCGCCAGAACTACCTGGGCGCGGGCGGCTCGCCGGTGATGGGCAATCCGGGCGCAGTGCCGTTCGGCGCGGCACAGACCGACTATACCCATGGCGAATTGCAGCGCGAGGACAAGAAATTCACGCCGAAGCTCGGGCTGGCATACAAGGCATCGGCAGATCAGAACATTTATGCCAGCTGGGCGCGCGGCTTCAAGGGCGGCGGTTTTGATCCACGCATGGTAGGCATCAAGATCAGCGCGGCCCAGGCCAAAGCCGGCTACCGCCCCGAGACCATCGACACCCTCGAGCTGGGCCTTAAATCGGCCTACAATGGCGGCCGCTTCCTGACCAACATCGCCGTCTTCGACAGCAAGTACAAGGACGTGCAGATTCCTGGCTCGGTGGCGATCGACACCAACGGCGACGGCATCGACGACAGTTTCGCCGGTCTGGTCACCAACGCCGGCAAGGCCAAGATCCGCGGTATCGAACTGGAAGCGTCGGCGCGCATTACCAATGCGTTCTCGCTGTCGGGCATGTACAGCCATATCAACGCCAAGTACACCGAGTTCATGGCATTGCAAACAGTCGGCGGTGTGTCGACATTGGTCAACGTGGCCGACCAGCGCTTTTTCCAGAACACCCCGAAAAACTCGGCCAACCTGCGCGCCAGCTACGATATCGCCATGGGCAGCGGCAAGGTCACGCTGATCGGCAGCGCTTCGTACAGGGACAAGGTCTACCAGTTCGAAGCGGCGTCCCCGCTGGACCAGGATGCGTACACCCTGTATGACGCCAGCGTCGTATGGACCAGCGCCAACAACAAGATCCGCGCCGGCCTGCACGGCAAGAACCTGGGCAATGAGCACTACAAGACCGGCGGCTATTTGTTCCCGACGCTGGGCTACGAAGGCACGCTGACCGCCTTCTACGGCAATCCGCGCACGGTATCGGCCACGCTCGAATACCGCTTCTGATCCACCCACTGATGTAACCCGCAGCACCCCACGGCTGGCCTTCGGGCCAGGCGCGGGAAGCTGCGCTCTATTCGAACAGGATGACGTCTTCCGTGTCCACTTTCACCGACCTCAGTTACACCAGCACCGATGGCCTGACGCTGCATGCGCGCGACTATCCGGCGCACAGCGGGCCGGCCAGGCTGCCCGTCATCTGCATCCACGGGCTGACCCGCAACGCGTCCGACTTCGACGAGCTGGCGCCCTGGATCGCCAGCCTGGGACGGCGCGTGATCGCGATGGACGTGCGCGGGCGCGGCCAGTCCGAGCACGACCCCGATCCATCCCAATACAATCCCATGGTGTACGCCGGCGACGTGATCAAGCTGGCGCGCGACCTGGGCATCGAGCGCGCCGTGTTTGTCGGCACCTCGATGGGCGGCATCATCACCATGACGCTGGCGCTGCGCCGTTTAAGCCTGATCGCCGCCGCAGTGCTTAACGACGTCGGCCCGGTGATTTCCGAAAAAGGCCTGGCGCGCATTTCCGCCTACGCCGGCAAGGGCTGCGTATTGACGTCATGGGAGGAGGCCACCGATTACATCATGACCATCAACCAGCAAGCCTTCCCTTCCAACGACATGGAAGAATGGCGCAAGTGGGCACGGCGCGCGTTTGCCGAAAACGAACAGGGCCAGCTGGTCCTGAGGTACGATCCGAATATCGCATTGCCTTTGCAGGCCGGGAAGCTGAAACCAACTTCCTGGATGGGACGGATGGCGTTTCGCAGGCTGGCGCGCAACCGCCCGGTGCTGCTGGTGCGCGGCGCCCTGTCCGACCTGGTGGAGGACCAGCAGGCCATCTACATGCAGCGCGCCGCGCCAGCCATGCAGTACGCGCTCATTCCCGGCGTAGGCCACGCACCGATGCTGAGCGAGCCGCTGGCCCGTTCGGCAATCCAGCAATTTTTGTCGCAAGTGGACTAAGGAGACAGCATGCACCACAAGACCATCCTCGCATTAGCAGTCCTGGCCGCATTCGCCGGCGCGCCCGCGCTGGCCGCCCCCGATTTCAAAGTAGCCCTGATCGCTGGCAAGACCGGCGTGCTCGAGCCGTATGCAAAGGAGACCGAGACCGGCTTCATGCTGGGCCTTGAATACCTCACTGGCGGCAAGATGGAAATCAATGGCCGCAAACTCAAGGTGATCGTCAAGGACGACCAGAGCAAGCCTGACCTGGGACGCGCCATGCTGGCCGAAGCCTACGCCGACGACAAGGTCGACATCGCGGTCGGCACCAGCTCGTCCGGCTCGGCCATTGCGATGCTGCCGGTGGCGCTCGAATACAAAAAAGTGCTGGTGGTCGAACCGGCAGTGGCCGACGCCATCACCGGCGACAAATGGAACCGCTACATCTTCCGCACTGCCCGCAATTCGATGCAGGACGGGCTGGCCGCCGCCTCGACCATCAAGTCCGGCAGCGTCGCCTTCCTGGCCCAGGACTACGCGTTCGGCAAGGATGCAATCAAGGCCGGCAAGGAAGCACTGGCCGCCACCGGCAGCAAGGCCAAGGTAGTGCACGAAGAATACGCGCCGCAAACCACGTCCGACTTCACCGCCCCGGCGCAGCGCATCTTCGAAGCGCTCAAGGACAAGCCGCAACCGCGCGTGCTGGCCATCGTGTGGGCCGGTCCCAACCCGATGAACAAGCTGGCCGACATGAAGCCCGAGCGCTACGGCATCGTGCTCGCCCCCGGCGGCAACATCCTGCCGGTCATGAAGACCTGGAAGAACTACGCCGGCACCGAAGGCACGATCTATTACTACTACGCGTTCCCGAAAAACAAAATGAACGACTGGCTGGTGGCAGAGCACACCAAGCGCTTCAAGTCGCCGCCCGACATGTTCACCGCCGGCGGTTTCGCCGCCGCCAGCGCGGTCTACGCGGCGCTGACCAAATCGCCATCGACCGACGCCGAGAAGCTGATCGCGACCATGGAAGGCATGGAGTTCGATACGCCCAAGGGCAAGATGAACTTCCGCAAGGAAGATCACCAGGCGATGCAGTCGATGTATCACTTCCGCATCAAGAAACAGCAAAAGGACGAGTGGGACTTGCTCGAACTGGTGCGCGAGATCCCGGCCAGCGAACTGCCGGTCCCTGTCAAGAACAAGCGATGACCCAAGCTTCTCTATCGACCCGCGACCTGACCATCCGCTTCGGCGGCCACGTCGCGGTCAACCAGGTCACGGCCGATTTTTATCCGGGCACGCTGACCGTCATCGTCGGCCCCAACGGCGCCGGCAAGACCACTTACTTCAACCTGATGTCGGGCCAGTTACCGGCCACCTCCGGCCAGGTGTACCTGAACGGGGTCGACATCAGCAAGCATGGCGCGGCCAAACGCACCCGTCTCGGCATCGGACGCGCTTTCCAGCTGACCAATTCGTTCCCGCACCTCTCCGTGATCGAAAACGTCAGGCTGGCGGTGCAAAGCCGCGCTGGCACAGGCATGAATTTCTTTTCGATCTGGTCCAGCCACAAGGAACTGATCGAACGCGCGCAGCACTATCTGGAACGGGTGGCGCTGGCCGACCGGCGCGACTCCTGCGTGGCGGCGCTGTCGCACGGCGACAAGCGCAAGCTCGAAGTGGCGATCCTGCTGGCACTGGAGCCATCGATCATGATGTTCGACGAACCAACCGCCGGCATGAGCGTGGACGAAGTGCCGGTGGTGCTGGAGCTGATCCAGCAGGTCAAGACCGAGCGTAACAAGACCATCCTGCTGGTCGAGCACAAAATGGACGTGGTGCGCCAGCTGGCCGACCGCATCATCGTATTACACAACGGCACCCTGGTCGCCGACGGCAATCCGTCCGACGTGATGGCATCATCCATCGTCCAGGAAGCCTATCTTGGAACACCCGAACATGTCTGAACCGCTACTCCAACTGTCCGGCGTCCACACCCATATCGGCGAATACCACATCCTGCAAGGCGTGGACCTGGTGGTGCCGCGCGGCGGCCTATCGGTGCTGCTGGGCCGCAATGGCGCCGGCAAGACCACCACGTTGCGCACCATCATGGGCCTGTGGAAGGCGTCCGCCGGCGCCGTGCGCTTTGACGGGCGCGACATCACGGCGCTGTCCACGCCCGACGTCGCGCAGGCCGGTATCGCCTATGTACCGGAATCGATGGCCGTGTTTTCCGACCTGACCGTGCGCGAAAACCTGTACCTGGCCGCGCGCAGCGGGCCGCTCGACGAGGCCCGCGTGGAATGGATCTTCGGCTTTTTCCCGGCCCTGAAGAAATTCTGGCATTACCCGGCCGGCAATCTGTCGGGCGGCCAGAAGCAGATGGTAGCGATCGCGCGCGCCATCGTCGAGCCACGCAAGCTGCTGTTGATCGACGAGCCGACCAAGGGCCTGTCGCCGGCCATCATCCAGAGCCTGATCGCAGCGTTTCGCGAGCTCAAACAAAGTGACACCACGATCCTCTTGGTTGAACAGAATTTCAGCTTCGTCAAATCGCTCGGTGACACCGTCTCGGTGATGGATGACGGCCGCATCGTGCACGCCGGCGCGATGCAAGAGCTGGTCGAGGACCAGGATCTGCAACAGCGCTTGCTCGGGCTCGCGCTCGACTCGCACCAATAGGACGCCACAGTGAATCTACAGACTCCTCCCGCCAGCGTGCTGGCACCCGACACCGCACTGCCGGCTGCCAGGCGCGACATCGCCCCGCTGCTGCTGGTGCCGATCCTGATGCTGGCCATGCTGCCGCTGGTGGGCAGCATCCCGACCTGGATCACGCTCACCGTCGCTGGCCTGGCGATGGGCATGATGATCTTCATCATGGCCAGCGGCCTGACGCTGGTGTTCGGCCTGATGGACGTGCTCAATTTCGGCCATGGCGCCTTCGTCTCAGTGGGCGCGTACGCGGCCACCATGGTCCTGATCCCGATGAAAGCCTCGCTCGAAGCCGATTCGGTGCTGCTCAACCTGGGCGTGCTGGGCCTGGCGATCCTGGTGGCGATGCTGGCCACGGCGCTGCTGGGCTGGGCGTTCGAGCGCATCATCATCGCGCCGGTCTACGGCCAGCACCTCAAGCAAATCCTGATCACCATGGGCGGCATGATCGTGGCCGAGCAGCTGATCAGCGTGATCTGGGGCGCCGAGCAGATCGCCCTGCCCTTGCCGACCAACCTGCGCGGCGCGATTGTGCTGGGCGACGCCGCGATTGAAAAATACCGCCTGGTGGCAGTAGTGGTCGGGCTGCTGGTGTTCGCCACCATGTTCCTGGTCCTGAACCGCACCAAGATCGGGCTGTTGATACGCGCCGGCGTGGAAAACCGCGAGATGGTTGAAGCGCTGGGTTACCGCATCCGGCGCCTGTTCGTGGCCGTGTTCGCGGCCGGATCAGCCCTGGCCGGCCTGGGTGGCGTCATGTGGGGCCTGTACAAGGAAACGCTGAGCGCCTCGATGGGCAGCGAGATTATCGTCATGGTATTCATCGTGATCATCATCGGTGGCCTCGGTTCAGTGGGCGGCTGCTTCATCGGCGCGCTGCTGATGGCGCTGGTGGCCAATTACGCCGGCTTCCTGGCGCCCAAGTTCGCGCTGGTATCGAACATCGTCCTGATGATCACCATTTTGCTGTGGCGTCCCGCCGGCATGTTTTCCAACCTGCGCCGCTAACGGAGTTTTTATGCTGACCCGAATCCTCTCCGGCGACCTGCCGCGCAGCCGCACGCTGTCGACCGTACTGCTGCTCATTTTGCTGGGCCTGGCGCTGGCCCCGTTCCTGACCAGCGGCGCGCGTCCGCTCAATACCGCCGCCACCATCTGCGTCTACATCGTGCTGGTGGCCTCGTATGACCTGCTGCTTGGCTACACCGGCATCGTGTCGTTCGCGCATACCATGTTCTTCGGGATCGGCGCCTACGGCGTTGGACTGGGGCTGGCCAGCGTCGAACAACCCACCTTTACCGCCATCATCACCGGTCTGCTGGCCGCGCTGGCGCTGGCGCTGGTGCTGGCACTGGTCGTTGGCCTGTTCGCGCTGCGCGTGCGCGCCATCTTTTACGCGATGATCACACTGGCGGTGGCCTCCTCGTTCGCGGTGCTGGCTTCGCAGCTGTCTGACTTTACCGGCGGCGAAGACGGCAAGACCTTCAGCGTGCCCGAACAGCTCTCGCCCGGATTTCAGTTGGGCGAATTGTTCGGACGCGCGATCGATGGCAAGCTGATTACCTACTACATCGTGTTCGTGGGTTGCCTGCTGCTGTTCCTGTTCTTGCTGCGGCTGGTCAATTCGCCGTTCGGCCGGGTGCTGCAGGCGATCCGCGAAAACGAATTTCGCGCCGAGGCGCTCGGCTACCGCACGGTGCTGTACCGGATCTGGGCCAACTGCCTGGCCGCGCTGGTAGCGACGCTGGCCGGCGCGCTGATGGCGCTGTGGCTGCGCTACGTGGGTCCCAAGACCATGCTCGGCTTCGAAGTGATGACCGATATCCTGCTGATTGTCGTCATCGGCGGCATGGGCACGATGTATGGCGCGGTGATCGGCGCCACGCTGTTCATCATCGCCCAGAACTACTTGAAGTCGCTGATGGCCGAGGGCTCCAGCGCGCTCGAAGGCGTGCCCCTGCTGGCCCAGGCCCTGCATCCGGACCGCTGGATGCTGTGGCTGGGCGTGCTGTTCGTGCTGTCGATCTATTTCTTCCCTGCCGGCATCGTGGGCAAGCTGCGCATGATGAAATCGCCAGCCAAGCGCTAAAACCGTTCAGCGGCCTGGCCTGCCATCAACCAGGACCTGTCGCACCAGGTCAAGCCCAACGCCGACCTGACCTATACCCTGCTGCAGGATATCGGCCGGTAAAAAAAAGGCCGGCACGCGCAATGCGTGCCGGCCTTTCCATGGAAGCGCGTGGCTTACAGGCCTTCGGCCTTGTTGAACGCCGCTACGCCGTCCATAATTTCTTGTTTCGCGTCTTCAGGACCGAACCAGCCTTCGATCTTGACCCACTTGCCCGGCTCCAGATCCTTGTAATGCTCGAAGAAGTGCTGAATGGTCTGCAGGCGCAGCGAATTCATGTCTTCCGGCTTTTGCCAGTGCTTGTAGATCGGCAGGATCTTGTCGACCGGGACAGCCAGGATCTTGGCGTCGCCGCCGGCTTCGTCAGTCATTTTCAGCACGCCAATGGCGCGGCAGCGCACCACTACGCCAGGGATCAGCGGGAACGGGGTAATCACCAGCACGTCGCACGGATCGCCATCGGCCGACAGCGTGTTCGGCACGTAGCCGTAGTTGCACGGATAGTGCATCGCGGTACCCATGAAGCGGTCCACGAAGATCGCGCCCGATTCCTTGTCGACTTCGTACTTGATCGGATCTGCGTTCATCGGGATTTCGATAATCACATTGAAATCGTTCGGCACGTCGCGGCCGGAAGAGACTTTATTCAAACTCATGGGATGTCCTTAGTGCGGATGGATGACTGATGCCGTCATTATATCGAATATTGACAGACAATTGGTGCGCCGCAGCAGCGGCGCACCTTTTTAGAGGATGGTGGCCAGTGCGCACTGGCGGAAGTGGGCGCCAGCCTGCTCCGGCTGGTCGAGCGCTTCATGCATCTGGGCCAGCTTCAAGTGCGCCTCGCGCACCATGCGCGCCTCGCTCGCGTCCGACAGCGCCTGCTCCAGGTAGCGCTGGGCCTTGCCCCACAATTTTTGCTTCAGGCACAGCGATCCCAGCGTGAGCGCCAGTTCGGCGTCGGTCGGGCGTTCCTTGATCCAGGTTTCGCAATGCTCGATCTGGGCCAGCAGCGAAGTCGAACCGGCACTGGCGGCAGCGTCGCGGTAGGCCCGCACCACGCGGTCGTCCCATTCGGCAGCCAGCGCTTCCTCGGCGGTGAAGCGCGCTTCCTCGTGCAGGCCGCGTGCGTTGAGTGCGGAGGCCGCGCGCGCCGCGATATACGGCTTGATGCGGTCGGCCGTCGGCACGGTCGCCCACACCCGCTGGATCGACTCGGCATCGTGCGCGGAGTCCGACAGCATCGCGTCATAAGCTAGTTCACGCAGGCGCGCCGACAGCGCCGGATGCAGCGCCTTGTGCTTGTCGAGCATGCGCACCAGGCGCAGCACCTCGGGCCAGTTCTTGGCCTGCTGGTGCGCCTTGAGCGACCATTGCAGCGCGTGGATGTGGCGCTGGCCGCTGGCGGTCAGTTCTGCCACGGCGTCGAGCGCCGCTTCCGGCTGGTGGTCGTCGACCAGCAGCTCGGTGATCGTCATCAGGCGCGCGGTTTTGAGCGCGTTGTCGTTGACCACGCCGGCCAGCCAGTTGTCGCGGCGGCTGGCCTGGCGCATGCGGTGCGCGGCGCGCGCGCCGATTAGTGCAGCCAGGCCGGCGTTTTCCGGCAGTTCGGCGGCGCGGATGGCAGCCTTTTCGGCATGCCCGAAACGGCCTTCGAACAGTGCCTTGAGCGCATCGCGCAAGCCCTTGTTGCCGTCGCGCTCACGCTTGCGCTGGCGGTAGGCGGCCACCTTGGACGGCATGGCGACGGTGGCGCGCAAGGCGCGCAGCAAGCCATACACGAACATGAACAGCAGCGCTGCCAGCACCACGAACAGGTTGAGCGACATGTCGATCCGGTACGGCGGATAGAAGAAGACCACGTTGCCGGGATTGTATTGGGCCGAGACGGCGATGCCGATCGCAACGGCCATCAGGGCGACTAACCAGAGGAGGAGACGCATGTTAAGGCTTCGACTTGTAGTTGCGCACAGCGTTCAGGCTGTCGGACAGCGACGGCATGTCGATCGCTACGTTGTTGGCCTGCACCTGGCGCAGCAGCGCCTGGGCTGCCAGGGTGCCTGTGGCGCGCCCGTCGAAGTACTTGACCAGCGCATCCTGGGCCGCCACCAGGTCGGTGCGAAAGGCCGCTTCATTGCGGGCCATCAGCGCCAGGCGGGCATTGAGCAGGCGCAGCTTCAAGTTCTCGCGCAGGAAATAGGCTTGCTCGGGCGAGACCATCAGCGCGTCCGGCGTGGTGACCTTGCGCACCCGGATCAGCGAGCGCACATCGGTCCACATTTCGTCGCTCCAGGCGCGCCAGGTGGTTTGCGCGCGCGTGAGCATCGACTCCGGCGCCGGCGGCCCGACCGGTGCCGCGCCTGGCTTGGGCAGTTTGTCCATCTGCAGCGCGCGCGGCGCGGCGGCCGCCAGGGCCGGCTTTTCGTCTGCCAGCATCGGCAGCGTGTCGACCTGCGCGATCACGTTATCGATGCGCAGCGCCACGCCGACGATATCGAGCGAAGGCAGCGCCTTGAGTTTTTCAGTGTCCTTGGCAATCGCGCGCCGGATCGTGATGAACTGCGGCTTGTCCGAGCGCGACAGCGAACGGTCGGCGTTTTGCAGCGCGATCAGCGCGCCTTGCACGTTGCCGGCCAGTTGCAGCTGCTGGCTGGCGGTCGACAGCACCTGCTCGATTTCAGCCAGCGCCCATTCGTCGCGGTTCTTCGACAAGTCCTGATACAGCTGTTCGAGCGCCAGTTGCTGGCTTTGCGCTTCGATCTGGCGGTTTTCCAGCAGCGCGACCTTGCCTTGCAAGTCCTTGGCCAGGTCCTGCACCGAGATCACGGTCGCCTCGGTGCGGGCATTGGCCAGTTCGTCCTTTTGCAGGCTTTTTGCCATTTCGGTGCGCAGGCGCTGCATGTTGTTGCGGGTCGACCAGACTTGGGCGGCCAGCAGCAGCGCCAGCACAACCACCGCCACCGTCAGCGGACGCTGGAAAATCTGGGTGATGGTTTCGGCCGTGGGCGCGCGTGGCGGCGCACTGGTGGGGGCCACTTGCGCAGCAGGTTGGGGAGCGGCGACAGGCGCGCCGGTTTGGTCAGGTAAGGTAGGCAATTCGTTCATGGTCGTGATTGTAACGCGGCAAGCAGACGTTCGTCGCCTGAACCGCAGAGTGTCAGTCGGGCCAGGCCCAGCGTTTTTGCCGTTTCGGCTATCCGGGCATGGGGCACGATGACGTGCTGTTGTTGCATTTTTGCTACAGCGGCCGGCTGATCGAGCTGGTCCACCAGCGCCAGCAAGCCGCGCAGCGCTTCCGAACTGGTGATGATCCAGTCGTTGTCGCGCGCGAGCAGGTCCTGCAATTGGGCCCGCAAGGCCGGCGTCAACACCGGCACGCTGCGCCGGTACGCGGCCACCGTGGTGACGATGGCGCCGGCCTCGCGCAAGCCGTCGGCCATCAGTTCGCGCCCGCTTTCGCCGCGCACGATCAGCACCTCGCGCCCGGCCAGCGCGGCCAGGTCGAGCGACTGCAGCAGGTTTTCCGAGTCGCTGCGGGCCGCGTCGCGCGGACTGATGATGGTCGCATTGCTGCTGTCGACGCCATGCCGCGCCAAGGCGGCGCGGCTGCCCTCGCCCAGCACCGCCAGCGCCACCCCGGCCGGCCAGGCCGGGAGGTGGGCAAAGGCGGCGTCGATCGCGTTGGGCGACACGAACGCCACCAGCGCGTAGCGCGCCAAATCGGACAAGGTCGCCGCCAGCGCCGACTGGTCCGCCAGCGGATAGATTTCCAGCAGCGGCAGCAGCACGACGGGGCGCCCCAGCGCAGCGACTTGCTGCGCCAGCGCGCCAGCCTGCGCTTGCGGGCGCGTGATGATGACTGCGTCAGGCATCGGCGGCGTCAGCTTCGGCTTTGCACACGGCCAGAATCGCTTCGGCGTCCTGGGCCGCCAGCAGTGCTGACACCTGCTCGCCCAATTGCTCGGGCAAGTTGGCCGGGCCGGTCAGCTCGGCGCTGGCCATGCGGGTGCCGTCGGGCGTGGCCACCATGGCGCGCAAGTGCATGATGCCGTCGTCGACGGTGGCAAACGCGGCCAGCGGAATCTGGCAGCTGCCGCCAAACACCTTGGACACCTTGCGCTCGGCCGCTACTGCTTGTGACGTGGCCAGGTGGTTGAGCGGCGCCAGGACCGCGTGCAGGTCGAGGCCATCGGCGCGTTCGGCGATTTCAATGGCCATCGCGCCCTGGCCGGCGGCCGGCAGGCTGTCTTGCGGGTCCAGCAGCGAACGGATGCGCTCGGGCAGGCCAAGGCGTTTCAGGCCGGCCGCGGCCAGGATGATGGCCGCGTAATCGCCCCGGTCCAGCTTGGCCAGACGGGTATCGAGATTGCCGCGCAGCGGCTTGATCACCAGTTTCGGGTAGCGCACCGCGATCAGCGCCTGGCGCCGCAAGCTGCTGGTGCCGACCACGGCGCCGTCGGGCAGCTCGGCCAGGCTGGCGTAGTCGTTGGACACGAAGGCGTCGCGCGGATCTTCCCGTTCGAGCACGGCGGCCAGCGCGAAGCCGGCTGGCAGCTCCATCGGCACGTCCTTGAGCGAATGGACGGCCAGGTCGGCGCGCCCTTCTTCCATGGCTACCTCGAGTTCCTTGACGAACAAGCCCTTGCCGCCGACCTTGGACAAGGCACGGTCGAGGATCTGGTCGCCCCGGGTTGTCATGCCCAAGATGGAAATGCTGCACTGCGGATATAATAGTTCAAGACGCGCGCGAACGTGCTCGGCCTGCCACATGGCAAGACGGCTTTCACGCGAAGCGATGACGAGCTTGGAGGGGTGAGCAGGGGTTTGGTGCGGTGTACCGCGCCCCTGCGGAACGAGACTGCCCTGCGAGGCAGGCTTCCCTTGCTCGTTATCATAGAGCGGCTGCGTTACTGTAGTTGCTTTCAAAACGGATTCTTTCACTGTCGTTACGCCGTAAGCGGGGTGGCCTCAGTTACCGGCGTGTGCATAAGATCACAAATTTTATCATGCGCCTCCTTTGCAGACCCTGGCCATAAGCCTTTGCACCAACACTCACTCTGGTCCAACATGGTAAATCTAGCTGCTGCACACGAAAATAACGCTGTCCTCGACAAGGACGCACCGCTCAAGGAAGACATCCGCCTGCTTGGCCGCCTGCTCGGCGACGTGCTGCGCGACCAGGAAGGCGAAGACGTCTTCACCATCGTCGAAACCATACGCCAGACGGCGGTGCGCTTTCGCCGCGAGGCCAATGTGCAGGCCGGGGCTGACCTCAACACCATGCTGGAAAAGCTGACGCGCAACCAGACCATTTCGGTGGTGCGCGCGTTTTCCTACTTCTCGCACCTGGCCAACATCGCCGAGGACCAGCACCACATCCGGCGCCGCCGCGCCCACCTGCTGGCCGGCTCCAAGCCGCAGCAGGGCAGTGTCAGCTTCGCGCTGTCGAAGTTGAAGCAAGCCGGCGTGGCTGGCGACACCGTGCGCTCGTTCTTCCAGGAGGCGCTGATTTCACCCGTGCTGACGGCCCACCCGACCGAGGTGCAGCGCAAAAGTATTCTCGACGCCGAGCACGACATCGCGCGCCTGCTGGCCGAACGCGACCTGCCGCTCACGCCCAAGGAACGGGTGGCCAACATGGCGCTGCTGCACGCGCGCATCGCCACGCTGTGGCAGACGCGCATGCTGCGCTACTCCAAGCTGACCGTGGCCGACGAAATCGACAACGCCCTGTCCTACTATCGCATCACCTTCCTGCGCGAGCTGCCAGGCCTGTACGACGACATCGAAGAAGAAATTGGCGCCCACTATCCGGGCGAAGCGTCATCGCTGGGCGACGCCTCGTACGTACAAATGGGCAGCTGGATCGGCGGCGACCGCGATGGCAACCCGAACGTCAACGCCGGCACCATGCAGCACGCACTGGCGCGCCAGGCCACGACGATTCTCGATTTCTACCTGGACGAAGTGCACGCGCTGGGCGCCGAGCTGTCGATTTCGACGCTGATGGTGGGCGCCAGCGCCGAACTGCAGGCACTGGCCGACGCCTCGCCCGACCATTCGCCACACCGCAGCGACGAGCCATACCGGCGCGCGCTGATCGGCATCTATGCGCGGCTGGCAGCGACCGCGCGCGCACTGGGGGCGACCAACATCCTGCGCAAGGAAGTCGGCATAGCCGCGCCCTATGCCAATTCATGCGGCTTCAAGGACGACCTCAAGGTGCTGGCCGATTCGCTGGCCGCCAACCACGGCGCGCTGCTGGTCAAGCCGCGCCTGGCGACGCTGCGGCGCGCGGCCGGCATCTTCGGCTTTCACCTGGCCTCGCTCGACATGCGCCAGACGTCCGACGTGCACGAGCGCGTGCTGGCCGAACTGTTTGCCAGCGCCGGCGTCGAGAGCGCCTACGCCAGCTTGACTGAAGAGGCCAAGGTCAAGCTGCTACTGGCCGAACTGGCCCAGCCACGCCTGCTCTATTCGCCATACATGCAGTACAGCGAAGAAGCCGATTCCGAACTGACGATCCTGCGCGCGGCCAAGGATATCCGCCAGCGCTACGGCGCGCGCGCGATCCGCAACTACATCATCTCGCACACCGAAGAAGTGTCCGACCTGCTCGAAGTGCTGCTGCTGCAAAAAGAAACCGGCCTGCTGCGCACCGCCAGCGGCGAACTCGATGCGATGGTCATTCCGCTGTTCGAAACCATCCCCGACCTGCAGCGCGCGGCCGGCATCATGGACGCGTGGATGGCGATCCCGCTGGTCAAGGCGCTGATCGAAAAACAGGGCCAGCTGCAGGAAGTCATGCTGGGCTACTCGGACTCGAACAAGGATGGCGGCTTTTTGACGTCCAACTGGGAGCTGTACAAGGCCGAGATCCACTTGGTCAAAGTGTTCGAACGGGCCGGCGTCAAGATACGCTTGTTCCATGGCCGCGGCGGTACCGTCGGCCGCGGCGGGGGACCGAGCTACGAAGCGATCCTGGCGCAGCCGCCGGGCACCGTCAATGGCCAGATCCGCCTGACCGAACAGGGCGAAATCATCGCCTCCAAGTTCTCCAACGCCGACATCGGCCGACGCAACCTGGAGCTGCTGGTGGCCGCCACGCTGGAAGCGTCGCTCACGCCGCATGCGCCCGAGGGCGACCAGGCGCAGCGCCTGGCCGGTTTTGAGTCCATCATGGCCGACCTGTCCGAGCGCGCCTACAAGGCTTACCGCAACCTGGTCTACGAGACGCCAGGCTTTACCGACTATTTTTTTGCCGCCACGCCGATCGCCGAAATCGCCGAACTCAATCTCGGTTCGCGTCCGGCCTCGCGCAAGTCGACCAAGCGCATCGAAGACTTGCGCGCCATTCCATGGGGCTTCTCGTGGGGCCAGTGCCGCTTGCTGCTGCCGGGCTGGTATGGCTTCGGTTCGGCCATCACAGAGTGGCTCGACGAAGGTCCGCGCGAAGAGAAAACGGCAACGCTGCAATCGATGTTCAAGGAATGGCCATTCTTTGCCACGCTGCTGTCGAACATGGACATGGTGCTGGCCAAGACCGACCTGGCGATCGCCTCGCGCTACGCCGAGCTGGTGGCCGACGTCGAACTGCGCGAACGCATCTTCAAGCGCATCGCCTTCGAACACGGCACGACCCTGCGCTGCCTGCAGGCGATCACCGGCGCGCAGGAACGGCTGGCCGGCAATCCGCTGCTGGCGCGCTCGATCCAGAACCGCTTCGCCTACCTCGACCCGCTGAACCACTTGCAAGTTGAGCTGATCCACCGCCATCGCGCGACGGCGAGCGACCCGGCCCAGATCGACGAACGGGTCCATCGTGGCATCCACCTGTCAATTAACGGCGTGGCGGCGGGCCTGCGCAACACCGGCTAAATCCTGCGCTTTTGCAACGACTGTTGCGCGCTTGAAGAGATTCAAGCGCGCTTTTTTTCGCCCGTCACTCTGCAGCCATCAAAAAGTTAGTATTTTACCAACTTGATCAAGTATTGACGGGGGTGTACAACAACATTGTCAACTCGAAAGTGCTTATCAGGAGAATACTGTGAAATTCACCATTGCGGCATTGTTGATCGTGGCCTGCCTGCCGGCGCCGGCGCTGGCCCAGAATTCGGTGACGTTCTACGGCATCGTCGACTTGGGCGTGGTCGCCGACCGCGACAGCGGCCAGTCCAGCACCCGCGTCGACAGCGGCAACCAAACGGCGTCACGGCTCGGCTTTACCGGCGAGCATGACCTCGGCGGCGGGCTCAAGGCGAGCTTCATGATCGAGTCCCAGATCGAAGCCGATACCGGCGCCTCCTCGTTCTCCGGGCGCCCGTTCGGCAGCCAGACCTGGGTCGGCCTGTCGGGACGCTTCGGCAGCCTCAAGGCGGGGCGCATGTTCACGCCCTACTTCGGCGCCATCGCCACCAATGACCCGTTCGACGCCAAGGGACCGGGCGAATCGACCCGTGTGTTCCAGGATTCCGGCGTGCGCATGGACAACACGGTCAAGTACTCGTTGCCGTCCGGCTTGCACGGCTTTTATGGCGACCTGGCCTACGGCGCCGGCGAAGTGTCGGGCAATTCGGCGGCACTACGCCAGATCAGCATGGACGCCGGCTACCGCGCGGGCCCGCTGAACCTGCAGCTGGCCTACCACAACAGCAACGACGCGGCCGGCGCGCTGGCCGTGCGCAGCACGATGGTAGGCGCTAATTACGACTTTGGACGGCTGCGCGGCTGGATGATCCTGGCGCAAAACCGCAATGACACGACGCTCGACACGCGCGACAGCCTGATCGGCATCAGCCTGCCGGTGCATGGCGGCACGCTGGCCGCCGACTACGTGCGCAAGAGCGACCGCATGCTGAGCGACGCCAATGCGACCCAGGTGGCGCTGGGCTTTTATCACACGCTCTCCAAGCGCACCAATGTCTACCTGGTCGGCTCGCGTTTGCGCAATGGCAGCATGGCGCGCTACCAGACCACGCTGCTTGGCGGCACCAGGCAACTGCTGTCGCTCGGCGTCCGCCACCAATTCTGAGACGGGGAACTCCCATGAACGCCACCCAATTCCTACGCAATGCCGCCGGCGCGGCCGCCCTGCTGCTGGCCTGCCTGACGCCAGCCCGCGCGGCCAACGTCAGCATGGCGTTCGGCGAAAAAATTCCCCCGTTCTGTTTCCCGGAAACGGACACCGGCATCGAACTGGAAGTGATGCGCGAAGCGCTAGCCTATCGCGGCCATGTGCTGATGCCGCGCTATTTTTCGTTCGCGCGCATTCCGGTCGCCTTCAAGGCGCGCGACGTGGACGCGGCCATGACCGACCTGGGCGAGGAAATGACGGCCTGGGGCGCGTTCTACGGCGACCCGGCGGTGTTTTATGACAATGTGTTCTTCACGCTGAGCGATCGCAAGCTGGTGATCCGCAAGCCGGAAGACTTGAAGGGACTGAGCGTGCTCTCGTTTCCCGGCGGCGCCAAGCGTTATCCGGAATGGCTGGACGGCGTCAAGCGCGCCGGGCGCTACTTCGAACAGAACGACCAGGCCTTGCAGGTGCTCACGCTGGACCGCGGGCGCTACGACGTGGTGCTCAGCGACCGCAACATCTTTCACTACTTCACCATCGTGCTCAAGCTGAACAAGACCTTCAAGCCCAAGGCGGTGAGCATGCACAGCTTCGTCAAGCTCAACCCGATGGATTACCGGCCCGTGTTTTGGGACAAGAAAGTGCGCGACGACTTCAACGCCGGCCTCAAGCATCTGAAAGAGAGCGGACGCTTCGAACTGATTTATCAAAAATACCTGGCCGATGAAGCGGCCGGCCATTAAACACGTGAAAAATGTTTATTTTTGAAACAATTGGAGAGACTTTAGACGAAAGTGGCTGGGTAGAATACAGCCTGGATAGTATAAAGGCGTGACACCCTCGCGCCTTTCTCCTGACTAGCCTATTGGCGCGCCCGCAGCATGGGGCGCGCGTTTTTTTGCCTGCCAGAGCGCATCTCCCGGCTTCTTTACGTAGTGCTTGAACACGTAGCCCCAAGGCACGACAAGGTAGACCAGCACCACAAAGGACAAGTCAAAGATCTGCTGCTGGACTGGCGCCTCGATATGGCCGGACAACCATTGCGGCAGCGCGACGATGGCAAGCCACATCGTCTTCCAAACGATTTCCCACAACAGTATCGGCAACATCTGCAGCGGATAACGCAGGCCGAATGCGCACAGCACGGAAAACGCAGCCATCATGCAAATGACCGTACCGCGCGCCAACTCCCACGGCCGTTCGTGGTGGAGGATGCCGGGCCACAAAACGATGCCAAGCCCGACGACGACGAGCAGGTACATGGCGCGCAGCAGATGCAAACGGAATGCAGACACTTCATTCATGGTCATTCTCCGACAGTGGGTGGGACTACTCGACTTCCTTCAATACTTTTTCCACCGTGGCCAGGCGCGCCTTGACCTCGGCCAGGTTGGCATCCATCGACGCGAGCGACGCGGCCGCGGCGGCCTGGGCGGCGGTGGCCTGCTCGGCCAGCTGGCGATACGCCTCGTCATGGCCGAAGCGGGCGCGCGCCTGCAGCACCGCCGACAGATAGCGCATGCCGAAGATCAGCACGATCGTCAGCAGCGGCAAGGAAATGGTGAGCAAAAAGATGGTGGGATGCATGGCGATTCCTACGATTCAGGGTTGGTAGTAAGCGACGCTGCCGCTGCGGCGATGAGCGCCGGAGTCAGCTCGACATCGAACAGAACGACGGAAAAATAATTGCGCGCCTTGCCATCCTCGGCCAGCTCCAGCTCGCTGCTGACCAGGCCTGACGCTTCCAGCTTTTGCAAGTGCAGGTGCAACAACGGCCGACTGATGCCGAGTTCGCGTGCCATCTGGCTGACGTAATTGCGCCCGCCATTGGCCAGCGCCGCGACGATGCGCAGCCGGTGCGGATTGTCCAGCGCCGCCAGGATGGCCAGCAACTGATCGCCCGTCAAATGTAGTTTTTTATCTTTCACGTGTAAATATTATCTGACATGTAAATCCAAGTCAAGCGCCAATCGCCTAAAACCGGGGTCACCCCGGTTTGCTCGGGCCGAAAAAAAACGCTCCGAAGAGCGTTTTTTTGTGTGGCTTAGTGGTTGTGCAGGAAGCTTTTCAGCTTGTCCGAGCGCGAAGGCTGGCGCAGTTTGCTCATCGCTTTCGCTTCGATCTGGCGGATCCGCTCGCGCGTGACGTCAAACTGCTTGCCCACTTCTTCCAGCGTGTGGTCGTTCGACATTTCCACGCCGTAGCGCATGCGCAACACTTTCGCTTCGCGCGGGGTCAGCGAATCGAGCACTTCCTTGATCACATTGCGCATCGAGGCGTGCAAGGCGGCGTCCAGCGGCGCCAGCGTGGTGTTGTCTTCGATGAAGTCGCCCAGCTGGGAATCGCCATCTTCGCCCATCGGCGTTTCCATCGAGATCGGTTCTTTGGCGATCTTCATGATTTCGCGCACTTTGTTTTCCGGCATTTCCATCTTCAGCGCCAAGGTCGCCAGGTCCGGCTCGCTGCCCGTTTCCTGCATGATCTGACGCGAGATGCGGTTCATCTTGTTGATCGTTTCGATCATGTGCACCGGTACCCGGATGGTGCGCGCCATGTCGGCGATCGAACGGGTAATCGCCTGGCGAATCCACCAGGTGGCGTAGGTCGAGAACTTGTAGCCGCGGCGATACTCAAACTTGTCGACCGCTTTCAGCAGGCCGATATTGCCTTCCTGGATCAAGTCGAGGAACTGCAGGCCGCGGTTGATGTATTTCTTGGCAATCGAAATTACCAGGCGCAAGTTGGCCACCGTCATTTCACGCTTGGCGTGGCGGGCACGCTTTTCGCCGGCAGCCATCTGCTTGTTGATCTTGCGCAGGTCGGCCAGCGGCAGCGCCACGCGCGCCTGCAGGTCGATCATGCGCTGTTGCAGTTCCTTGATGGCTGGCACGTTACGGCCGAGCACGGTGCTGTACGCATAGGCGCAATCGACTTCGCGGTCGACCCAGGCCAGGTCCGTCTCGTTGCCCGGGAATACCTTGATGAAGTGCGCGCGCGGCATGCCGCAGCGGTCCACGCAGATTGCCAGCACGGCTTTTTCAATGTGGCGCACTTCGTCCATCTGGCCGCGCAGCGTGTCGCACAGCTTTTCGACCACCTTGGCGGTGAAGCGAATACCCAGCAGTTCGTTGGAAATGACTTCCTGCGCCTTGACGTACTTGGCCGAACCGTAGCCTTCCTTGGTGAAAGCGGCTGCCATCTTGTCGAATTCGGATTCGATCAGCGCGAATTTCTCGAGCGCGCCCTTTTTCAGCTGGTTCAGCTGCTCGGCCGAGAAGCCGGCCGCGCCGCCATTGGCGTCGCCGTCTTCTTCTTCGTGCTCTTCTTCGTCTTCTTCATCGTCGTCCGACGCGGCCACGTGCGGCGCTGGCGCTTGCGGCGTGTTCGATTCGTTCAGGTCGACGAAACCGTCTACCACTTCGTCAACCTTGATGGTGTCGGCGGCAATCTTGTGCGACAGCGCGATGATCTCGGCGATCGTGGTCGGGCAGGCGGAAATGGCCTGGACCATGTCCTTCAGGCCGCCTTCGATGCGCTTGGCGATTTCGATCTCGCCTTCGCGGGTCAACAGCGCAACGGCGCCCATTTCACGCATATACATGCGCACCGGGTCGGTGGTACGGCCGAAGTCGGAGTCGACCGTCGACAGCGCAGTGGCGGCAGCCGCTTCGACTTCATCGTCACTGGTGGCGGTGGCGACCGTGTCGGTCAGCAGCATCATTTCGGCGTCAGGGGCGCGCTCGTAGACGGCGATGCCCATGTCGTTGAAGGTGGCGATGATACCTTCGACCGCTTCCGGATCGATGATGTTCTCGGGCAGCTGGTCGTTGATCTCGGCGTAGGTCAGGTAGCCGCGCTCTTTACCCATGTTGATCAGGTTCTTGATCTGGGTACGGCGACGCTCCATGTCCGCTTCGGTCGCTTTCGGGTCGGCCGCCAGTACCACGCCGCCCTTGGCTTTGCGTTCCTTGGCTTTCGATACCGCTTTCAGTTCGGCGCGCTCGACCGCGTTCAGTGCCGCCACTTCGTCGTTTTCAGGCGTGAATTCGGACGGCTTGCG
This sequence comes from Pseudomonadota bacterium, assembly GCA_040390915.1. Lineage (GTDB taxonomy): Bacteria > Pseudomonadota > Gammaproteobacteria > Burkholderiales > Burkholderiaceae_D > Telluria_A. Next base: position 83,736 of record JAZJXM010000014.1, on the reverse strand, counting down.
GCCACGGCGGCCAGGGACCTTGACCGACGGCAGCAAATAGCCGGAAGTGTCGATCTGCGCCAGCGCGGCGGCGTCGGTGGTCTGGCTGACCGACTGGCCGGCGGTCTGGATCACGGTTGGTTCGGTTTCCAGCAGTTTTTTGACAGCGCGCGGCTTGGCCGGGGCCTTGGCGACCACCTCGACCACGGCTTCGGCAGTCATTTCGTCGCGCGCAGCCAGGCGGGAGCGCTTGCGCACCACGACCGGGGTCGCCACGCCTTCATTGGCAGCCTCATTGACGTCACCGGCATCGGTGGCCGCGTCGACCGCAGCCAGGCGCGATGCCTTTTTGACCACCGTTACCTTGGCCTCGGCTTCCGTTTCCAGGAAATAAGAGGTCGCGGTTTTCGGCACTGCCAGCGTGGCGGCGTTTTTACGCGGCGCTTTGGTGGCGGTCAGGGTCAAGGTTTTGGCTTTGGTCGTCATTAAAACTCCAGTCAATAATCCACCGGGACCCCGGCATGGGCCCGACGAACGGTGTTCAGGGTGGCCCCCGCTAAGGGCGATGTTGGCCGTGCTGGCCGCGGGATCATGCAGAACGAAAAAAAGCCCGCTAGCTGAAACGGGCTCATAACTCACCAACCTAGGAAGGAGAGAAGACAAAGACCATTATGCCCGAATACAAGTTATCGCGATAATTGATATCCTGAATACCAGATATCACAATAGCTAATAACTGCGGGACGGTGGTATGCCCTCTTTCAACTAGCTGTCACGTCTGCGTTGCCGCAACCCACGCGCAAGGCAAGAGGCGGATGATACACGATTTCGGGGCCCGCGGCACATCGGCGGAGCGGCGCATGTCGAATAAAATCCCCGCACCTGCCAATGTGCGCATGCTATCCTTCCGGTTCCAGCTCTTACAATGAAGTCAATGAATATAACTAGTCCTGTCGCCCAGTCGGCCGACACCCCGGTTGCTGCCACCCCGGCAGCGGCCAGCCCGCCAAGCGCGCGCACCCTGCTCAAACAGTTACAGCAACAGTTTCCCGCCTTCCGCGATTGCCTGCCGCTGGCCATCGGTATTGACAAGCAGATCCTGGCGCGCCTTCCCGACCTGGACCGCAAGACCATGCGCACCGCGCTGGGCATCCATACCGGCTCGCTGCGCTATCTGCGCGCGATGGAAAAAGCCACGGTGCGCTTCGACCTGGACGGCACGGCCGGCGCCGAAGTAACAGATACGCATCGCGCGCACGCCAAGGAAACCTTGCAGCAGCGCTTCAAGAAAGAAGCCGAGCGCAAAAAAGCCGAACGCGACGTCGCCGCCGCTGCCGAAGCGGACAAGCTGCGCCAGGAAAAGCTGCTGCTGCTGGCGTCCAAGTTTTCGCGCAACGGATAAGCACCCGATGATGCCCGACGCAGAAGAATTGTTGCCGCCCTACGACGGCATCAAGCTCGCTGACGTGCGCATGGTCAAGACCGACAAGGACGCGGCCGAAGCGCTGGCGGCCTTGCTGGCGATGGACGTGCTCGGCTTCGACACCGAATCGAAGCCGACCTTCCTCAAGGGCGAAGTGTCGACCGGGCCGCACCTGGTGCAACTGGCAACGGATGAAGCGGCCTATCTGTTCCAGATCGGCGCTGCGCCGGCCGTCGACGTGCTCAAGGCGGTGCTCGAATCGCGCACCATCCTGAAAGTCGGCTTCGGCTTGCAGGACGACGTCAAGCGCCTGCGCGCCAAGCTGGGCATCGACGCGCTCAACGTGCTCGATCTGTCGACCGCGCTGCGCAAGGGCGAACGCAACACGCTCGGCGCCAAGACCGCCGTGGCCAAGTTCTTCGGCCAAAAGCTGCAGAAATCGAAAAAGATCACGACCACCAACTGGTCTTTGCCGCGGCTGTCGGAAAAGCAGATCCTGTACGCTGCCGACGACGCCCACGTGGCACTGAAAATCTACCGCCGCTGGCGCGCCGACTTGACCTGAGGGTCAGTGCCGACATTCGTGACCTGAGGGTCAGTGCCGACATTCGGACACGGGCCCATCAGTAGCGCGCTACTGATGGGCCCGTGTCCGAATGTCGGCACTGACCCTCAGCTTCTGCGACAATAGCGGCATGCCTACATTTCCCCGCTTCGCCGCTCTGCTGACCGCGCTATGCATTGTCACGCCCTTGCGCGCCGCCGACCGCCCCGCCGTCCTCCCCGATACCATGGCCCAGCGCGTGCTCGCCTGCGCATCCTGCCATGCCAAGAAGGATGTCAACGACCAGTACTTTCCGCGCATCTCGGGCAAGCCGGCCGGCTACCTGTTCAACCAGATGGTCAATTTCCGCGATGGCCGGCGCCAGGTCCCGATGATGAGTTATATGGTCGGCCATTTGCCCGAACCATACCTGCGCGAGATCGCCGCCCACTTCGCCGCCCAGCACCTGCCCTCGCCGCCCGCCCAGCCTAGTGACGCCAGCGCTGCCGTGCTCGAACGCGGCCGCACCCTGGTGCTGCACGGCGACACCGCACTCAAGGTGCCGGCCTGTATCGCCTGCCATGGCCAGCAACTGACCGGCGTCAATCCCGCCATTCCCGGTTTGCTGGGACTGCCGCGCGATTACATCAACGCCCAGTTTGGCGCCTGGCGCAACAAGACCCGCCACGCGCTCGCGCCCGACTGCATGGCCGACATCACGACGCGCCTTTCGCTGTCGGACGTGAACGCCATTTCGAGCTGGCTGGGACTGCAGCCGGTGCCGTCCGAGGCGCGCCCGGCCGACAGCATCGCGCGGCCCTTGCCGCTGGCCTGCGGGAGCGTCCCATGAAGAAAATTATCTTCGCCAGCCTGGGCTTGACGTTCGCAGTGCTGCTAGTGCTGGCCGCCATCGCCTGGCCGCGCGACGAGCAGGTCGCATCGACTTCACCGGCCGCGTACGCCGTCACGCCCGACAACATCGCGCGCGGCGCCTACCTGGCCCGCGCCGGCGACTGCATGGCGTGCCATACGGTGCGCGGCGGTGCGCCCTTCGCCGGCGGCCGCGCGATCGACACGCCATTCGGGCGCGTGCTGGCGCCCAACATCACGTCCGACCGCCAGCACGGCATCGGCGCCTGGAGCGCAGACGATTTCTGGCAGGCGCTGCACAACGGCAAATCGCGCGACGGGCGCCTGTTGTATCCGGCTTTTCCGTTCACCAGCTATACGCGCATCACGCGCAGCGACGCCGATGCCCTGTTTGCGTTCATGCAGACCATTCCCGCATCGACGGCCGCGAGCCAACTTCACGAGCTGCGCTTTCCGTATAACCAGCAAGTGATGCTGTCGGCGTGGCGCCTGCTGTATTTCAAACCGGCCGTGTATGCCGAACACAAAGGACAGAACGCGCAGTGGAATCGCGGCGCCTACCTGGTCGAAGGACTTGGTCATTGCGCGGCATGCCACAGCAGCCGCAATAGTCTGGGCGCTTCCGAAGGTGGCCTGTCGGGCGGCATGATCCAGACGCTGGGCTGGTATGCGCCGTCGCTGACGTCGGACGCCGAAGCCGGCTTGGGTAGCTGGGAAGTGCCGCACATCGTCAGCTTGCTGCAAACGGGCGTGTCGCCGCGCGCCACCGTGTTCGGGCCAATGGCCGAAGTGGTGCAAGCGAGCTTGCAGCACCTGGACACGGCCGATGTGACGGCGATGGCGGTCTATCTGAAGGCGCTACCAGAGGACAAGGCCGAACCGGTCGAGATGCCCAGTGGCCCGCTGGTGGACCGGGTGATGGCACAGGGGAAGGCGCTGTATGGCACCCACTGTATCGATTGTCATGGCGCCGATGGCAAGGGCTTGCCGCCGCACTATCCGCCGCTGGCGGGCAACCGCGCCATTACCATGGACGCGTCGGTCAATGCGGTGCGGATCGTGCTCAATGGCGGGTTTGCGCCTGGGACAGCCGGCAATCCGCGTCCGTACGGGATGCCGCCGTTCTCACATGCGCTCAATGATCATGAGGTGGCGGCGGTGGTCACGTATCTGCGTGGCAGCTGGGGCAATCGCGCCGGGCCGGTGACGGCCTCGCAGGTCAATCAATATCGCAGCGTACCGCTCGACTAACCCGTCGCCCTCGCGAACGCGGGGGCCCATACTGAATTAGCTCAGTATGGGCCCCCCGCGTTCGCGAGGACGACGTGCTTAGGCAGCGTCCAGCATGGCGCTGTAGCACGCGTCGGCAAAACCGATCCGGTCGGTAGTCGCGTTGCGCGCGTCTTCCATGCTGATCTTTTTATCGCGCAGCAGGTTCACCAGCGCCGAATTCATCGAGTGGCAGCCAGCGTTGAACTTGCCCGTGCCGCCATCCATCAGCGCGCGCACTTCGCCGAGGCGCCCCGATTCGATGATGCGCACCACTTCCGGATTTGACGTCAGGCATTCGGTGGCCAGGTAATAGCGTTCGCCTTCCATCGACGGCAGCAAGGCCTGGCACAACACGCCGCGCAAGGCGGCCGCCAGCGCTTGCGACTGCGCTTCGGAATTGCCCAGCAGGCGCAGCATCTTTTGCAGACCCAGTTCGGTCGAGCGCGCGTGCAGCGAGGCCAGTACCAGCGGACCGGATTCGGCCAGCGCCAGCGCTTCCTGGGCCGTTTGGGCGTCGCGAATTTCGCCGATGACAATCACGTCCGGGCGCTCGCGCAGCGCGTCGAGCGCGCCGGCGTAGTAGCTGGCAACGTCGCCGTCCTGTCCCACTTCGCGCTGCGTGATGATGCACTTGCGCTGCGGGATCAGGGTTTCGACCGGGTCTTCAATGGTGATGATGTGGCCTGAACGGGTCTTGTTGATCTGGTCCAGCATCGAGGCGATGGTGGTCGACTTGCCCTGACAGGTGTCGCCGATGATCAACAGCAGGCCGCTGGTGAGCTTGGAAAAATCCTGTTCGGCCGCGCGCAGGCCCAGCTTGTTCAATTCGAGCGGCTCTTTCGGGAAGCGCCGCACCACGCAGCCGAGGCGCTTCTTGCCCTGGAACGTGAAGCAGTTGGCGCGGATGCGCGCCGTGTGCAGGTCGATCGAGCGGTCGAAGGCGCGGTCGGCGATCCGTTCGGACCAATCCGGCTCGATGACTTCGAAAAATTCTTCCAGTTCTTCCTTGGTGATCGGCGAATCGCTGACCGCCACCAGCCCGCTCGGCTGACGCAGCATCAAGGGGCTGTTCTGGTGGATGATGATGTCGCTGAAGATCAGCTTTGAATTGAGCAGGTGCAAAATCTGCTCGACCAGGGTGCCGAACACCGGATGGTCTTCGTTTTCAATGTAGCTAAGGGTGCGAATTTGCGAGGACTGGTGGTTTTCCATCTGGTTTCGTCTCTGGTAGTCTGCGTCAAAATTGTGCGACTAATTATAAGACGAGTATGGCAATGCGGTGAGGAAAGATTGCGGTCCGGATACAAAGTTGATGCGGAAAAACAGCACTCTGGCGAAGGCTCCCGGACTCAAAGCGTATTTACCCAGCCGCGCCTGCCAAACAGGATCCTTGCGCATCGTGCGCACGACATTATCCACGTCGTCGCGCTCTTGCTGCATTCCACCCGAAAGATCACGTGCCGGCTGAATTCACAAAGGTTCGCCGAGAATAAAACTACCCAGCGGTACCTTGCTCTTGGAAATCGTCCCTAGCGTTCCGACTGGCCAAAGACGTCTGTCAGTAATTCAGCGAGTTGCTCTTCGGCCTTCGGGCATCCCCCAACTCCGGAGTCGTGACTAAGGAAGTACAAGGTATCTTTAGCCAAAGTGCTTGCATCATTGCGATCCACAACCCGCACAGACGTGCGTGACAGCCATGCACCACCAAAACCAAAGGGGGCCGGGTAATTCTGACCGGTCTCGCCGAGTACTAATTCATACCGAGCTTTTACAGCGGGAACAATCTCCCCTTCGCCCTTCGCGCAGGCGTCATACCGTCGGATTTCGGGCGTGAAGCCCTTTTTTTCCCTATCGTATACTTCGTAATTCCCTTCTAGGGCCAAAAGGCCTGTCCGAGCACATCTTGTTGGGTTCTTTTGAAGGTATTCCGCCACGGCACCCGCGTTAAAGTAAATCTGCTTGGCCGTGAACTGACTTTCGAACCTCACATAAACCGTACGATCACCCTGCCGGCTGGCTGACTCCAGGGGCGCCGTCGCGAATACCTTGCGTTGACGGTCCTTGCAGAAAAGCGAGAACGCTTGCTCGTTTTTCGTCTCCCCAACCCTATATTCCGCATACACCTCGGCGTTGTGCCGAGAGGTCGCGTTTAGTTCGAAAGCGATCCAGGCTGCAGGAGCAACAATGTAGACAGGCAGTGCAAATCGACATCCCTTTGACCTCACTGCCCCGATAACTAGCACAATCAAACCAAGCAAGTAGCCACCAACCCAAATAAGCAAACCGCCAATATCAAAAGGAGCCGAGGTGCCCGCGAAACAACACGTGGGGAGCGCAAACAAGAGCGCTGCTAGTCGCAAGTGAGGGGATCGAAGATGCATCGCTGACTGCTGACGTTTCACGCTAATCGATACAAGATGGCTCAGCACTAATTCCACCACCCGGCACTCGCGGACGGTTCTGCGGTCGCGACAACATTGGTCAGGTCCGTCGAGAGTCCAGTTAATTTTTTCATGTTATTTTTTCGTATCAGTGCGCATCTTGTGAGTGGAACGGGTCTCAATCGCACTTATGAATCATGATCAATCACGCACGAGGTGCTGACTGCTCGCTGGAGGCCGGCAGCCACCTGATTTTGGAACGCCCCAACCCACCTGACAACCTGTGTCAGATCGAGTCTGAGCAACGTCAAATCACCGCACCCGGTGGGTACGCCGGAATCCCGTCTTCAAATCGGTTGACACCTTGGCGCCGCTGCCCTCGTCGACAAACACTTCGTCGGGCGGCTCGTCGCCAGCCAACGCGCCGGAAATGGTGGCCAGGCCCTCGCCTTTGCGCACCAGGTCGTCGCAACGTTCGTACACGTTCGGGCAGCCGATCTCGGCGATCAGGCTTTGCACGATCGGCACTTTCCACGCATCGACGCCGGCGGCCTGGAATTCGCAGATCACATAGCCGCTCTTGCCGCCGTACTGCTCCACCAACAAGCCCGGCAAGCCATCGGCCTCGGCATTGATCAATTTGACGATCTGGTCCGGGCGGGCTTTCTTGGCCGCGGCCGCGCTCTTGGCCAGCGCTGCCTTGACCCGGCGCTTGATCAACGCATGGTCGACCGGCTCGTTTTCGTCAAACGTCCATACACGAGCGCGGATCTGCGACTTGGAATTGTAGGCCGCGCGCGCCAGGAACTGCTGCGACGAGCTTTGCACGATCGCGGTGGCGCCGCCCTTCATTTTTTCGTTGGGCTTGCCGTCGACTTTTTCGACTGCCGAGGCGTAAATCCACGGTTCGCGGGCGAGCAGGCTCTTTTCCTTGCCCTGTTTGATGGTGATGATCAGCATGAGAATTCCGTGAGAACGATTGCAAGCGCACATGATACCGCCTCCAGCCGGTTTAGAGACCCGCCTCTAGCGCGGTCGATAGTGATTGCCACTAGACCGATCGGTCTGTAGCATCTGCCACATGACTACTTCCGATGCCCGCGAACGCCTGATCGGCGCCATGATCACCGCCCTGCAGCGCCGCGGCCTGCATGGCAGCGGCCTGACCGAACTGCTGGCTGCCGCCCAGGCGTCCAAGGGTGTGTTGTATCACCATTTCCCGGGCGGCAAAACGGAATTGGCCGTGGCCGCCATCGAGGCCACCGTCGCCCGCCTGTGCGATTTGCTCGACCAGCGCATGGTCGCCGCCGACGCCCCTGCCGCTGCCGTGATGACCTGGATTGCCGGCGCCCAGCAACGCCTTGAAGCGAGCGGCTATGAACGCGGCTGCCCGCTGGCCACGATCGCGCTTGAAACCACGGCCGACGACGTCGAGATCCGCGCCGCGTTGGCGGCCGGCTTCGCCCAGATCCGGGCCCGCATCGCCGCCGCGCTGGTCAAGGCCGGCCATGCCGACGCCAGCGCCGATGCACTGGCCGCGCTGATCCTGGCCGCGTATGAAGGCGGCCTGCTGCAAGCGCGCGCCGCCGGCACGCCCGAACCGATGAACCTGGTAGGCGACGCCCTGCTCTCCCTGATGACCCTGCACCGCCCCAAGGAACCACGCCATGACAACTGACATCCAAAAACGCACCTTGACAACCGCCGACGGCTATCCCATCGCAGCCATGCTGTATCCCGCGCAAGGCGCTACCCGCGCGCACCTGGTGGTGGCCGGCGCCACTGGCGTGCCGCAGGGCTTCTACCGCCGCTTCGCCGAATTTGCCAGCAGCCAGGGCATCGCGGTGATGACGCTGGACTACCGCGGCATCGGCCAATCGCGCCCGGCCTCGCTCAAGGGTTTTCGCATGGACTACCTGGACTGGGGCCGCCAAGACCTGGCCGTCGCGGTTGACGCCATGAGCGTGCCCGGCCTGCCGCTGTACGTGGTCGGCCATTCCTACGGCGGCCACGCGTTCGGCCTGCTGCCCAACCACCACAAGGTCGACGCGCTGTACACCTTCGCCACCGGGGCCGGCTGGCATGGCTGGATGCCGCTGGCCGAACGCTTGCGCGTGATGCTGATGTGGCGCGTGGTCGGCCCGCTGATCGTACGCGCCAAAGGCTACCTGGCGTGGAACTGGATGGGCATGGGCGAAGACTTGCCGATCGACGTGTACCACCAGTGGAAGCATTGGTGTAACTTCCCGCGCTACTTTTTCCAGGACCCGGCCATGGCCCACCTCGCGGCAGGCTTTGACAGCGTGCGCAGTCCCATCATGGCCTGCAATGCGCTGGACGACTTGTGGGCCCGCCCCAAGTCGCGCGACGCCTTCATGGCCGGCTACCGCAATGTGCAGTGGCAAGCGACCGACATTGACCCGCGCCAGGCCGGCATGGGTCCGATCGGTCACATGGGCTATTTCAAGCAGAATTGCCTGCCGCTGTGGCAAGGCGCGCTGCATTGGCTGGAACAGCACGGGAGCGCACGGCACGCCGGACTATCGCGCTAAGGTGCATTCTGTCCGGCGCGCGCTGCACTTTGTCGCAAACGCGCGGCGGCCAGTGCCTGGTTTTCTTATGATCCATATCGTCAGAAAAACTCAGGAGACTCCCATGCATACAACGAATAATTTCGCCCTCGGCCTGCGCCACTTGATGCTGGCCGCTGCCATCGCCGCCTGCGCCATGCCGGTCAGCCAGGCGCTCGCCTCCCCGCTCGACTGGATTGCAGGCGAAAAGGTCCAGGGCAACGGCAACGTCAAGAAACAGGTGCGCGAACTGGCGCATTTCACCGGCATGTCGCTGAACTTGCCCGCCAGCGCCGAACTTCGGATCGGCAACACCGAAAGCATCAGCATTGAAACGGACGACAACTTGTTGCCGATGATCGAGACCGTGATCGAAAACGGCGTGCTGAAAATCCGCCCGACCAAGCGCAACGCGCAATTGCAGGTGCGCACGATGAAGATCGTGGTGTATGCCAAGGAGATCGACCGTGTGTCGCTGGGCGGCTCCGGCTCTATCGACGCCGATGCGCTGAAGGCGAACAAGCTGCAGTTCGACCTGGGCGGCTCGGGCTCGATCCGGGTCAAGAGCATCGACAGCGATAGCGTGGCCATTAACGTCGGCGGCAGCGGTACCCTCAAGAGCGGCGCCGGTAAGGCGGCCAGCCTGTCGGTGTCGATCGGCGGGTCGGGCGATGTCGATGTGGGCATGGTGCAGGTGAACGACGCCAGCGTCAGCGTCGGCGGTTCCGGCACGGCGGTGGTGTGGGCCAATAACGGCCTGAGCGTGTCGATTGCCGGTTCGGGCGACGTCAACTACTACGGCGACCCGAAAGTGAGCCGCACGGTGGTGGGGTCCGGCGGCACCAAACGCCTGGGCAGCGCACCGAAATAATCGATACGTCGTCCTCGCGTACGCGGGGACCCATACTGCGCACAATCAGCATGGGTCCCCGCTTTCGCGAGGACGACGCATTTTAGTGGTGCATCGGCCCTGGAGCCGTAGGGCTGACAAAACCGAGCGGCTTGACCGGCACCTTGACGGTGACGTTTTCGCGCTTGTGGTCCTTGCCCTGCAACTGCAAGGTGATCTCGATCGCTTCGCCCTGCTTCAACTGGTGCTTCAAGCCCACCAGCATGATGTGGTAGCTGCCGTTGGCCAGGTTAACGCCCTTGCCAGCCGGCAGCTCGATGCCCTCGACCTGGCGCATTTTCATCATGTCGCCCTGCATTTCCATCTGGTGCAACTGGACTGTGGCGGCCACAGGCGAGCTGACACCGACCAGCTTGGCGCCGTCGCGCGATAGCAGATGCATGTACGCGCCCGTGCTTTTCTGGGCCGCCACAGTGGCGCGCACCCACGGCGCGGTGACGATGACATCGGCCTGCGCCGACGCCATCAGAAACAGGCCTGCCATTGCGGCCAACAGATTTTTCTTCATCTTCATCAACGTTCTGCCTTGAAGTCCTCGCGCTCGACCAGCACCGTTTCCACGCTGTCGGTCAGGTAAATCTGGCCATCTTGTATGGTGCACTGCAACTGCATGTTCCGGTTGCACAGCGCCTGCAACTGCGCGCTGGCGTCGGCCGGGATGTTAATCACGGTCAGGTTCTTGGCCCGTTCCAGCTTGTTAGCGATCTGCTTGTACCAGATATGGCTGGTCGCACTATAACTGTACACGATCACCTTGGCGCTGCGCCCGCACGCCTTCATCAGACGCTTTTCGTCGGGCTGGCCCACTTCGATCCACAGTTCGATGGCGCCGGTCAGGTCTTTCTGCCACAAGTCCGGTTCCTCGGTGTCGAACAAGCCCTTGGTAAATGTGAGCGACTCGCTGGCATGGATCGCGAACGCGAGCAAGCGGATCATCATGCGTTCGTCGGTTTCGGACGGATGGCGCGCCAGCGTCAGCGCGTGCTCTTGGTAATAGTTGCGGTCCATGTCCGCAATTTGCAGTTCCGCCTTGTAGATAGTCGCTTTAAGTGCCATTGATACCAATACCTTTGAATTATTTAAAAACTACAGTCTTGTCGCCATTTTGCAAAATGCGGTGTTCGACAAACCATTTGACCGCGCGCGCCAGCACCACGCATTCGACATCGCGCCCGATCGCCGACAGCGTCTCGGCATCCATCGCATGGTCGACCCGCTCGACATCCTGCTCGATGATCGGGCCTTCGTCCAGGTCACCGGTGACGAAGTGCGCGGTGGCGCCGATCAGCTTGACGCCGCGCTGGTGGGCCTGGGCATACGGCTTGGCGCCCTTGAAGCTGGGCAGGAACGAATGGTGAATATTGATCGCGCGCCCGGACAATGCCTGGCACAGGCTGGGCGAGAGTACCTGCATGTAGCGCGCCAGCACCACCAGGTCGATCTGGTGAGTCGCCATCAAGTCCAGCACGCGCGCTTCTTGGGCCAGCTTGGCCTCGGGCGGCGCGCCCGCTGCCAGCGGCAAATGGTGAAACGGAATATTGTAGCTGGCCGCCAGCTGGTAGAAATCCATGTGGTTCGACACGATGGCCGGGATCTCGACCGGCAGCAAACCGCTCTTGTAGCGAAACAGCAAATCGTTCAGGCAATGCCCGATTTTCGACACCATCAGCATCACGCGCGGCTTGCTGCGCGCATCGTGCAACTGGCCCGACATGCCCATCTGCGTGCACAGTGCGACAAAAGCGGCGCGCAACTGGGGCTCGGCCACGCTTGCTTCTTCCAGCGCGAAATGCACGCGCATGAAAAACAACTTGCTTTCGGCATCGCCAAACTGGGCCGAATCGATGATGTTGCAGCCATGTTCGGCCAGAAAGCCGGACACGCGATGCACAATGCCGCGCTGGTCCAGGCAAGACAGGGTCAGGATGAATTCAGGATGCGTCATGGGCAGCGGCGTGAGGAATGCGAACCTTGCATTGTCGCACGGGTGCGCCGGATTGCGGAAAATCCGAAAATAGCACGCCCGTGCCTATTTAAGGTATAGTGGACGGATCGCCACCTCTGATAAGGACTTACGCCATGTCGACCACTGCACTGATGAACCAGCAATTCCGCCTCGCCGCCCGCCCGATGGGACTGCCCAAGCGCAGCGACTGGCAACAGACCACGGAAGAAGTGCGCGAACTGCTTGATGGCGAGATCACGGTCAAGGCGCTGTACTTGTCGCTCGACCCGGCCATGCGCGGCTGGATGAACGACGCCAAGTCTTACATCCGCCCTGTCGCCATTGGCGAAGTCATGCGCGCCGGCGGGGTCGGCGTGGTGGTGGCATCGAAGTCCGATAAGTTTGCCGTCGGCGACACCGTCTCGGGCGGGATCGGCGTGCAAGCCTATTGGACCGGCGCGGCCAACGACAAGAGCGCCGGCTTTTACAAGATCGACGCGCGCATGGCGCCGCTGACGACCTGGCTCAACGTGCTGGGCATGCCGGGCATGACCGGCTACTTCGGCCTGATCGAATCGGGCTTGCCGAAAGCGGGCGAAACGGTGGTGGTGTCGGGCGCGGCCGGCGCAGTCGGCATGACGGTCGGCCAGGTTGCCAAGCACCTGGGTTGCCGCGTGGTGGGCATCGCCGGCGGCAAGGACAAATGCGACTTCGTGGTCAAGGAACTCGGTTTCGACGCCTGCATCGACTACAAGAACGGCGACGTCAAGGAAGGCTTGAAGCAGCACTGCCCGCAAGGCGTGGACATCTTTTTCGACAACGTGGGCGGCGAGATCCTCGACACCGTGCTCACCCGCATCAACCTGAAAGCGCGCATCGTCATCTGCGGCGCCATCTCGCAGTACAACAACACCACTGCGGTCAAGGGCCCGGCCAACTACCTGTCGCTGCTGGTGAACCGGGCGCGCATGGAAGGCATCGTCGTGTTCGACTACGCCGACCGTTACCCCGTTGGCGTGGCCGCCATGGCCGCCTGGATGAAGCAAGGCACCTTCAAGAGCAAGGAAGACATCGTCGACGGCCTGGAGAATTTCCCCGAAGCGCTGCTGATGCTGTTTGAAGGAAAAAACTTCGGCAAGCTGGTGCTCAAGGTCGCCGCCGAATAAGAAAGCCGTACAGTTCTACCATCGGGGTCAGACCTCTTTCACAATGTGAAAGAGGTCTGACCCCGATGCTGCATTTTCCCTTCTCCCCCGCTTGACCAATCGCGCGCGCTGTCCAAGTTCATGGAACTTGGCGCGCCTTCGCACGTCTATCACCTGCTCCTATTTTCCATCGAGGTAGACCATGCCCAGCTATCCCACCATCCCAGCCTTGCGCTCGGGCCTCGACGCCCAGCTTGGCGCCATGACCGACTTCACCCGGCGCACCTCCGATGCGATGCGCAAGTTTAACGAGCTGCACCTGCAGTACGCACAGCAAGTCATGCAGGACGTGACCGACGCCAGCCGCGCCATCATCAACTGCAGCGATCCGTTCCAGGCAGCGGCGGCACTGGCCAGCTGCAGCAAGCCGGCCACCGAGCATCTGCTCAATTATCAGCAACAAGTGTTCGGTGTGCTCAGCGGGGTACAGCTTGAACTGGGCCGCAGCGCTGAAGCGTTCGTGCCCCATGCCGTCAGCGCAGCCGGCGCCGAGCGCTCCCATGCCGGCAACGGCAGCCGTTACACCCCAAGCTAAGCCTGCCCACCCTCACCGGAGTCCACTATGTCCACATCAGGCAAGCCACGCAAGCAGCGGCCGATCGACGCGCTCGATCTGCTCAAAGCCGACCACGGCAAGGTCAAGCAACTGTTCCGCGAATTTGAACGCATGCGCGGCGTCGATGACGACGATGACGAACGCAAAGCCGAACTGGTCGATGAAATCTGCTATGAACTCACCGTGCATAGCATGATCGAAGAAGAGATCTTTTATCCGGCCTTGCGCGCAGTGGCCGATGACGACGACATGATGGACGAAGCCGATGTAGAACACGCCGGCGCGCGCGACCTGATCAGCCAACTCGAAGTCATGTACCCGGGCGACGACCATTTCGACGCCACCGTCACCGTGCTGGGCGAAGAAGTGGCGCACCACATCGAGAAGGAAGAGAGCGAGCTGTTCGAGGCCGCGCGCGCGGCCGGCCTGAACCTCGCGGCGCTGGGCCAGCGGATGGCCGCGCGCAAGGACGAACTGGACGAGGACCTGGCGTCGCCACCGTCGTCCCTCAACGGCATCGATGGCATCGATGCGACGCTGCCGCACGAAGGCGCGCGGCGCGCGCCGCGTCCACCCAACTAGGCGGAACTATTCAATTTGACCGCACCTCTAATTCACGAGCGCGCCACATGGGGCGCTTCCGATACCAACACATGCACAAAGGAGATCAGCATGGCGACCAGCAAAGACAATGGCGGCAAGAGCGGCGGCAGCAGCGGCCCGGCCAAACGGGGTTTTGCCGCAATGGATGAAAACCAGCAGCGCGAAATTGCCAGCAAAGGCGGCCAGGCGGCCCACCAGAAAGGCACGGCGCACGAATTCGATTCCGAGGAAGCCAGGCGCGCCGGCCAAAAAGGCGGCGAAGCGGTCAGCCGCGACCGCGAGCACATGGCCGATATCGGCCGCAAGGGCGGCGAAAGCCGCCAGTCTGCCGCGCGCGGCACCAAGGATAACGCCAGCAGCGCAGCGAAGGGCTCGCGCCAGGGAGGAAAAATCGACGAGTGAGCCAGTGATGCTCGGCGCTGTGTTGATCGCGGGCCGGTCCATCCGGCTGGCCTCTTTTCCTGCGCCTTACAGCAGGTCGACCGACCTGACGTTGCCCACGCCGGTATAGCCGATACGGCGGTCCATCGTGCCATCCTGGTTGCTGTCGACCAGGGAATGGGTGATCTTGCCCAGCGTGTAAAAATCAACTTTTTGCACCTGGCCGGTGGCCGGATTGACATGCTCGACCGACACCACGACGCCATTCTCGTAATGGGTCTTCAGGTCGACCAGGCCATCGCCGTCGGTATCTGCCTCGCCCAGGTAGGGGTTGCCCTGCCGGTAGCTGGTGACCGACTCGAACACGCCGTCGAAATCGTCGTCGGCCTCGTTGCTGTCGATGCCACCCATGGCATCGTAGCGCACGATCAGGTCGATCTTGCCGTCCCGGTTGCGATCGAGCTCGGTGCGCAGCGGCGCGCCCTCGGCAGCAAACATGGCTTTGCTTTCGAACACGCCATTGTGGTCGCGGTCAATGCCCTGCTGGTGCAGCGGCGCCCGATACCAGGCCACGGCGCACAACAGGCCGATGACCAGCCCGGCCGCAAACACGCCGGCCCGTGCGCGAGCGGTCGTTGGCGCCAGCGGCGCCGGCGCTTCCATGCTGGCCGGCTGCTGCGCGTCCCATTGCGTCACGATCGCTTGCGCTTGCGCGAAATCGTCTTCGGCCACCATCACCCGGACCAGCCCGAATGCTGGCAGGTCGCCGATGCCGCCCTGCAGGTATTCGCCATCGATGCGCGCTGCCACACCTTGCTGTTCGAGCAGGTTGACGATCATGTGCGCTTCGACGCTGTGGGCCGCCTGGTATAGCAATTTCATGGGTAAAACTCTCCTGGTCTGCTGCGCAGTGTACGGTCCAAAGCCACTTGTGTCTATCCGACAATGCCATACCGGCCACCCGCACCAGCCCGGCTACGCGCGCCAGTTCCTCATGTTAAGATTTCCTATCAGACGCATCTAGAGCATGCCGCGCGCGCATGAACGCACTATGAATTCGCAGCACCACGAGGCCATGCCAGCACCACACGACGCTACGTCCGCAGCACCGGGCCGCGATGCGCTCGTGCATGCGCTGGCGGCGCTGTACAAGGAACGCAAGCCGCGCCAGTTCGACAATCCCAACCTGCTCAATGCGGACGGCGAAGATCCACTCGATGCGATCTGCGTCTGGCAGCGCGCCGAACCGGTGCCGCACTGGCACTATGTGACGCTCGGTTTTTCGGAACTGTATGCCAAGCGCACCGGCAATCCCTTCATCAGCGGCTTCGGTTTCGAACTGACGTTCCGCCTGGCGAGCGAAGTCGGCGCCAGCGAGCCGCCGATCTGGCCCATGCACCTGCTGCAAAGCCTGGCGCGCTACGTCTTCAAAAGCGGCAACGGTTTTCACGCCGGCCACCGCCTCAGCACCAACGGCCCCATTTCGCTGGGCAGCCCGACCGCCCTGTGCGCGCTCGGTTTTGCGTTCGACCCGGAACTGCCGGCCATCGACACGCCCAACGGCCACCTCGCGTTCCTGCAGGTGATCGGCCTGACCGACGATGAAGAACGCGCCGCGCAGCAGTGGGACACACGCAAATTGCTCGACTTGCTGCTGCCGGCCATGCCGCTGTGGATCACCGACCTGCGCCGCCCGTCGCAGCTGATCGCGCCCGGCCTGCAGGCCACGATCGCCGAAGCGGTCCGCCAGGATGGCTCTTCCTGCGTGGGCGTGCATGCCGATGCGCTCAACATCAAGACCAGCAAGCGAATGCTGCGCCGCACCAGCATCGACGTCACGCTGGGTGCGCGCCAGATCGCGCAACTGGCCGAACTGCTGCCGCTGCGCTTGCCCTTCGGACGCCCCTTCACGCTGTCCGGGCCGCGCTGGAAATTGCAGTTCCAGATAGCCAAGCGCGACAAGTGGGTGCTCGAGCCTGGCGTGCTCAAGCTGTTCGTGACGCCGGCCAGCGTGCAGGAATTCGCCACCCTGCTGCACCCGCACCAGGGCGTCTACAAGCTGCCGGCGTTCCAGAACATCCGCTGGGACGTCCTGCAAACCACGATCCGCAACCCGCAGGGCGACATCGTCGACATCGTCGGCGCCGACCGCCGCCAGCGCCCGCGCGACTAATTCTTTTTTTCCAACCTGGATCATGGACAGCGCCGCGGCAGCGGCGTAAGCGCGCCTGTTTGTTTTGTTCTATAATTTCAGTAATTCCTGAAAATTCAAAACTTACCGGCGATCAACATGGTCAATCTGACACCCCTGGCACAGAAATTCATCCTCCACTTCGGCGAAATGGGCAGCCGCTGGGGCATCAACCGCACTGTCGGCCAGATGTACGCGCTGCTGTACGTGCTGGGCAAGCCGCTCAACGCCGACGAAATCGCCGAGCATTTGCAGTTTTCGCGCTCGAACGTGTCGATGGGACTGAAGGAACTGCAGTCGTGGCGGCTGGTCAAACTGCTGCACCAGCCGGGCGACCGCCGCGAATACTTCGAGCCGCCCAAGGACGTGTGGGACATCTTCAAGGCCCTGATCGAAGAACGTCGCCGGCGCGAAGTCGAACCGACGCTGTCGATGCTGCGCGACGCCCTGCTCGAAACCCCCACCACCGAGGCCGATGTCAATGCGCAGCAGCGCATCCGCGAGATGTACGAACTGATCGAACTGTCCTCGTCCTGGTTCGACGACGTCCAGCGCCTCTCGCCCGAGACGCTCACCTCGCTGATGAAAATGGGCGCCACCGTCGGCAAGCTGCTTGACGTGGGCGACACCGTGCGCGGCACCTTCCGAAAAAAGAAAGACACGCCTGCGCCAGCCGGCGGCGAGGAAAGCTGACATGCGGCCCCGCCGCGGCGGCATGTCACTGACGTTGGCGATCACGCTTGCGCTGGTGCTCAAGGTCATCCTGTTAACGCTGTTGTACCAGGCCTTCTTCGCGGCCCCCCAAGCGAAAAAAATGCGCGTGCCGGCCGCCCAGGTCGAGCAGCACCTGTTGGGCAATACCGCTCCCTCTCCCGCACCAAAGGACCACCAGCCATGATTCCGATCGACGACGTCGTCAGTTTGTCGCGCCTGCAGTTCGCCGCGACCGCCATGTATCACTTCCTGTTCGTTCCACTCACGCTGGGCCTGTCCTGGATCCTGGTGATCATGGAATCGGTGTATGTGATGACCGGGCGCGAAATCTACCGCGACATGACCAAATTCTGGGGCAAGCTATTCGGCATCAACTTCGCCATGGGCGTGACCACCGGGATCACGCTCGAATTCCAGTTCGGGACCAACTGGGCCTACTACTCGCACTATGTGGGCGACATCTTCGGTACCCCGCTGGCAATCGAAGGGATGATGGCCTTCTTCCTCGAATCGACCTTTGTCGGCTTGTTCTTCTTCGGCTGGTCGCGCCTGTCAAAGGTACAGCACCTGGGCGTGACGTTTCTGGTCGCGCTGGGATCATCGCTGTCGGCGCTGTGGATCCTGATCGCCAACGGCTGGATGAACAACCCGGTCGGCGCCGCCTTCAACGTCGACACCATGCGCATGGAACTGACCAGCATCGCCGACGTGATCCTCAACCCGGTGGCCCAGGTCAAGTTCGTGCACACGGTCGCTGCCGGTTACGTGACCGCGTCCATGTTCGTGCTGGGGATCTCGGCGTTTTACCTGCTGCGCGCACGCGACATTCCGTTCGCACTGCGCTCGTTTGCCATCGCCGCCGGCTTCGGGCTGGCCTCGACGCTGTCGGTGATCGTGCTGGGCGACGAATCGGGCTACACCGCCGGTGAAGTGAACAAGGTCAAGCTGGCCGCCATCGAAGCCGAATGGGAAACCGAGCCGGCGCCGGCCGGGCTGACACTGGTCGGCCTGCCCAACGACGCCACCCAGCGCACCGATTACGCGCTCAAGATCCCGTACGCGCTGGGCCTGATGGCAACTCGTTCGACCGACAAGCAAGTCACCGGAATCAAGGAACTCAAGCAGCTGCACGAGGTGCGCATCCGCAACGGCATGCTGGCGTATGCCGCGCTGACGAAAATCAAGGGTGGCGACAACTCGCCCGAGGCGCGCGCCGCCTTCCTGGCATTGCAGCCGGACCTGGGTTATGGCCTGCTGCTGAAGAAATACACGGCGCGCGTCATCGACGCCAGCGAAGCGCAGATCGCCGCAGCCGTCGCCGACACCATCCCCAAGGTGGCGCCGATATTCTGGTCGTTTCGCATCATGGTCGGCCTGGGCCTGCTGTTCCTGCTGATTTTCAGCGCCTCGTTCTACTTTTTGGTGCGCAAGCGCCTGGCCAAACAGCGCTGGCTGCTGCGCCTGGCCGTCTGCGCCATTCCGCTGCCGTGGGTGGCCGCGGAACTGGGCTGGGTGGTGGCCGAATACGGCCGCCAGCCGTGGACCATCGCCGGCATCCTGCCGACCCATTTGTCGGCGTCGACCTTGCAGCCGGCAAGCCTGTATTTCAGCCTGACGGGCTTTCTCGGCTTTTACACGCTGCTGCTGGTCATTGAAATGGGGCTGATGATCAAGTACACGCGCCTGGGGCCGAGCAGTCTGCACACCGGCAAATATCACTGGGAACAAAAGGAGGCAGCATGATCTTCGACTACGTGACACTCAAAGTGATCTGGTGGTGTTTCGTCGGCCTGCTGCTGATCGGCTTCGCGCTGACCAATGGCTTCGACTTCGGGGTCGGCATGTGGCTACCCTTCCTGGGCAAGAACGACATCGAACGGCGCGTCATCATCAACGTGGTGGGCCCGACTTGGGAAGGCAACCAGACCTGGTTCATCGCCGCCGGCGGCGCCATGTTCGCGGCCTGGCCGCTGGTGTACGCGGCAGCGTTTTCCGGCTTTTACGTGGCGCTGATGCTGCTGCTGTTCGCGCTGTTCCTGCGCCCGGTCGGCTTTGACTACCGCAGCAAGCTGGCGGACCCGCGCTGGCGCAGCGCCTGGGACTGGGGCTTGTTCGCCGGTGGCGTGGTGCCGCCGCTGATCTTCGGCATCGCCTTCGGCAACCTGCTGGCCGGCGTGCCGTTCCATTATGACGAGACCATGCGCATGGAGTACACCGGCAGCTTCCTCGACCTGTTCAATCCCTTCGGCCTGCTGGCCGGGGTGCTGGGCGTGGCAATGCTGGCGATGCACGGCGCCACGCGCCTGCAGCAAAAGACCGACGGCGTGATCGCCGCGCGCGCGCGCCGCGCCGGCATCGCCGCCGGCGCCGTCACGCTGATCGCCTTCGCGCTCGCTGGCGTGTGGGTGGCCACCGGCCTGGAAGGCTACCGGATCGTGAGCGCGCCGCCGCTCGACACGGCCTTCATGCCGATCGCGAAAACCGTGGTGCGCGGCGCCGGCGCCTGGATGGACAACTACAGCCGCTGGCCCGCCACCTGGCTGCTGCCGGCCATGGGCTTGGGCGGCGCCGCGCTGGCAATCCTGTGCAGCCTGCTGCGGCGCAGCCTGGCCGCATTCCTGTCCAGCGCCGTCTCGGTGGCCGGCATCTTGCTCACCGCCGGCGCGGCCATGTTCCCGTTCATCATGCCGTCCTCGCTGGCACCGGGCAGCAGCCTGACCGCGTGGGATGCAGTGGCCAGCCACAAGAGCCTTAGCGTGATGTTCTGGGTGCTGGCGATCATGCTGCCAATCGTGATCGGCTACACCAGCTGGGTGTACGCCATCATGCGCGGCAAGGTCACCGCGGCCTATATCCGCGAAAACGAACACGAATCATATTAGGAGCAGCGCATGTGGTATTTCGCCTGGATGTTAGGAGTCGGACTGGCCTTGTCGGCAGCCATCATCAACGTCATGTGGCTGGAAGCGAATTACGCTTTTGGCCAACGTGACGAGCTTGCCACGCGAGCCAGTTTCGAGCAGGCCAGCCGGGACGACTAGCCCGGAAAACCGGCGTCACAGCGGGACCACACACCGGGGTCAGACCACTTTAGTACGTCGATATCGACGTACTAAAGTGGTCTGACCCCGGTGTGTGGTCCCGCTGTGACGCCGGTTTTCCGGGCTAGTCGTCCCGGCTGGCCTGCTCGAAACTGGCTCGCGTGGCAAGCTCGTCACGTTGGCCAAAAGCGTAATTCGCTTCCAGCCACATGACGTTGATGATGGCTGCCGACAAGGCCAGTCCGACTCCTAACATCCAGGCGAAATACCACATGCGCTGCTCCTAATATGATTCGTGTTCGTTTTCGCGGATATAGGCCGCGGTGACCTTGCCGCGCATGATGGCGTACACCCAGCTGGTGTAGCCGATCACGATTGGCAGCATGATCGCCAGCACCCAGAACATCACGCTAAGGCTCTTGTGGCTGGCCACTGCATCCCACGCGGTCAGGCTGCTGCCCGGTGCCAGCGAGGACGGCATGATGAACGGGAACATGGCCGCGCCGGCGGTGAGCAAGATGCCGGCCACCGAGACGGCGCTGGACAGGAATGCGGCCAGGCTGCGCCGCAGCAGGCTGCACAGGATTGCCAGCGCGGCGCCGCCCAAGCCCATGGCCGGCAGCAGCCAGGTGGCGGGCCAGCGGCTGTAGTTGTCCATCCAGGCGCCGGCGCCGCGCACCACGGTTTTCGCGATCGGCATGAAGGCCGTGTCGAGCGGCGGCGCGCTCACGATCCGGTAGCCTTCCAGGCCGGTGGCCACCCACACGCCAGCGAGCGCGAAGGCGATCAGCGTGACGGCGCCGGCGGCGATGCCGGCGCGGCGCGCGCGCGCGGCGATCACGCCGTCGGTCTTTTGCTGCAGGCGCGTGGCGCCGTGCATCGCCAGCATTGCCACGCCCAGCACCCCGGCCAGCAGGCCGAAGGGATTGAACAGGTCGAGGAAGCTGCCGGTGTACTCCATGCGCATGGTCTCGTCATAATGGAACGGCACGCCGGCCAGCAGGTTGCCGAAGGCGATGCCGAAGATCAGCGGCGGCACCACGCCACCGGCGAACAAGCCCCAGTCCCAGGCGCTGCGCCAGCGCGGGTCCGCCAGCTTGCTGCGGTAGTCAAAGCCGACCGGGCGCAGGAACAGCGCGAACAGCAGCAGCATCAGCGCCACGTAAAAGCCGGAAAACGCTGCCGCGTACACCAGCGGCCAGGCCGCGAACATGGCGCCGCCGGCGGCGATGAACCAGGTCTGGTTGCCTTCCCAAGTCGGGCCCACCACGTTGATGATGACGCGCCGTTCGATGTCGTTCTTGCCCAGGAAGGGTAGCCACATGCCGACCCCGAAGTCGAAGCCATTGGTCAGCGCGAAGCCGATCAGCAGCAGGCCGACGAAACACCACCAGATCACTTTGAGTGTCACGTAGTCGAAGATCATGCTGCCTCCTTTTGTTCCCAGTGATATTTGCCGGTGTGCAGACTGCTCGGCCCCAGGCGCGTGTACTTGATCATCAGCCCCATTTCAATGACCAGCAGCAGCGTGTAAAAGCCGAGAAAGCCCGTCAGGCTGAAATACAGGCTTGCCGGCTGCAAGGTCGACGCCGACAAATGGGTCGGCAGGATGCCGGCGATGGTCCACGGCTGGCGGCCGTATTCGGCCACCACCCAGCCCAGTTCCGCGGCCACCCACGGCAGCGGAATGGCGCAGACGGCCAGGCGCAGCAGCCAGCGCTGTTTGGCCAGGCGCTTGCGCACCAAAAAGTAGAACGAGGCGCTGAAAATCAGCAGGAACAGCAGGCCCAGGCCGACCATGATGCGAAACGACCAGAATATCGGCGCCACCTTGGGGATGGTGTCGGCGACGGCTGCGGCGATCTGCGCTTCGCTGGCGTCGATGACGCGCGCCGTGTATTTCTTCAGCAGCAGGCCATAACCCAGGTCCGGCTGCAATGCCAGGAAGGCGGCGCGCGCCTCGGGCGAGTTGTCGCCACCCTTGATTTTCGTCAGCGCGGCATACGCCAGCATGCCGTTGCGGATGCGCACCTCGTGCAGCTGCTTGAGTTCCTTGATTCCGGTGACTTGCTTGTCGGTCGAACGAGTTGCCATCAGGCCCAGCGCGTACGGGATCTTGAGCGCGTAATCGGTGCGCTGGGTGGCGTCGTTGGGCAGGCCGACCAGTGTCAGCCCGGCCGGCGCCGGCTCGGTTTCCCATTCGGCTTCGATGGCGGCCAGCTTGACCTTGTTCACTTCACCGGCGGTGTAGCCCGATTCGTCGCCCAGCACGATCACCGACAGCGTCGAGGCCAGCCCGAAGCCGGCGGCGATGGCAAACGAGCGCAGTGCGAACGGAATGTCGCGTGCGCGCAGCAGGTAAAACGCCGAGATCCCCAGCACGAACATGGACGCGGTCACGTAACCGGCAGCGACCGTGTGCACGAACTTGACCTGGGCCACCGGGTTGAGGATCACGTCGGCGATGCTGGTCAGTTCCATGCGCATGGTGTCGACGTTGAAGGCGGCGCCGACCGGGTTGTTCATCCAGCCGTTGGCGATCAGGATCCACAGCGCCGACAGCGATGATCCCAGCGCGACCAGAAACGTCACGCCCAGGTGCTGTACCTTTGACAGGCGCGACCAGCCGAAGAAGAACAAGCCGACAAAGGTCGATTCGAGGAAGAAGGCCATCATCCCTTCGATTGCCAGCGGGGTACCGAAGATGTCGCCCACATAGTGCGAGTAGTAGGCCCAGTTGGTCCCGAACTGGAATTCGAGCGTGATCCCGGTGGTCACGCCCATGGCGAAGTTGATGCCGAATAGCTTGCCCCAGAATTTGGTCATGTCGCGGTAGATTTCGCGCCCGGTCATCACATACACCGATTCCATGATCACCAGGATCCAGGACAGGCCCAGCGTGAGTGGAACGAACAGGAAGTGATACATGGCGGTCGCGGCGAACTGCAGGCGCGACAAACTGACGACGTCGTCGATCGGAATCATGGCTGGTGGTCCTTTGGTGCGGGAGAGGGAGCGGTATTGCCCAACAGGTGCTGCTCGACCTGGGCGGCCGGCACGCGCATTTTTTTCGCTTGGGGGGCCGCGAAGAAGGCCTGGTACAACAGCGTTAACAGGATGACCTTGAGCACCAGCGCAAGCGTGATCGCCAACGTCAGTGACATGCCGCCGCGGCGGGGCCGCATGTCAGCTTTCCTCGCCGCCGGCTGGCGCAGGCGTGTCTTTCTTTTTTCGGAAGGTGCCGCGCACGGTGTCGCCCACGTCAAGCAGCTTGCCGACGGTGGCGCCCATTTTCATCAGCGAGGTGAGCGTCTCGGGCGAGAGGCGCTGGACGTCGTCGAACCAGGACGAGGACAGTTCGATCAGTTCGTACATCTCGCGGATGCGCTGCTGCGCATTGACATCGGCCTCGGTGGTGGGGGTTTCGAGCAGGGCGTCGCGCAGCATCGACAGCGTCGGTTCGACTTCGCGCCGGCGACGTTCTTCGATCAGGGCCTTGAAGATGTCCCACACGTCCTTGGGCGGCTCGAAGTATTCGCGGCGGTCGCCCGGCTGGTGCAGCAGTTTGACCAGCCGCCACGACTGCAGTTCCTTCAGTCCCATCGACACGTTCGAGCGCGAAAACTGCAAATGCTCGGCGATTTCGTCGGCGTTGAGCGGCTTGCCCAGCACGTACAGCAGCGCGTACATCTGGCCGACAGTGCGGTTGATGCCCCAGCGGCTGCCCATTTCGCCGAAGTGGAGGATGAATTTCTGTGCCAGGGGTGTCAGATTGACCATGTTGATCGCCGGTAAGTTTTGAATTTTCAGGAATTACTGAAATTATAGAACAAAACAAACAGGCGCGCTTACGCCGCTGCCGCGGCGCTGTCCATGATCCAGGTTGGAAAAAAAGAATTAGTCGCGCGGGCGCTGGCGGCGGTCGGCGCCGACGATGTCGACGATGTCGCCCTGCGGGTTGCGGATCGTGGTTTGCAGGACGTCCCAGCGGATGTTCTGGAACGCCGGCAGCTTGTAGACGCCCTGGTGCGGGTGCAGCAGGGTGGCGAATTCCTGCACGCTGGCCGGCGTCACGAACAGCTTGAGCACGCCAGGCTCGAGCACCCACTTGTCGCGCTTGGCTATCTGGAACTGCAATTTCCAGCGCGGCCCGGACAGCGTGAAGGGGCGTCCGAAGGGCAAGCGCAGCGGCAGCAGTTCGGCCAGTTGCGCGATCTGGCGCGCACCCAGCGTGACGTCGATGCTGGTGCGGCGCAGCATTCGCTTGCTGGTCTTGATGTTGAGCGCATCGGCATGCACGCCCACGCAGGAAGAGCCATCCTGGCGGACCGCTTCGGCGATCGTGGCCTGCAGGCCGGGCGCGATCAGCTGCGACGGGCGGCGCAGGTCGGTGATCCACAGCGGCATGGCCGGCAGCAGCAAGTCGAGCAATTTGCGTGTGTCCCACTGCTGCGCGGCGCGTTCTTCATCGTCGGTCAGGCCGATCACCTGCAGGAACGCGAGGTGGCCGTTGGGCGTGTCGATGGCCGGCAGTTCCGGGTCGAACGCAAAACCGAGCGCGCACAGGGCGGTCGGGCTGCCCAGCGAAATGGGGCCGTTGGTGCTGAGGCGGTGGCCGGCGTGAAAACCGTTGCCGCTTTTGAAGACGTAGCGCGCCAGGCTTTGCAGCAGGTGCATGGGCCAGATCGGCGGCTCGCTGGCGCCGACTTCGCTCGCCAGGCGGAACGTCAGTTCGAAACCGAAGCCGCTGATGAAGGGATTGCCGGTGCGCTTGGCATACAGTTCCGAAAAACCGAGCGTCACATAGTGCCAGTGCGGCACCGGTTCGGCGCGCTGCCAGACGCAGATCGCATCGAGTGGATCTTCGCCGTCCGCATTGAGCAGGTTGGGATTGTCGAACTGGCGCGGCTTGCGTTCCTTGTACAGCGCCGCCAGCGCATGCACGAGCGCATCGCGGCCCGGTGCTGCGGACGTAGCGTCGTGTGGTGCTGGCATGGCCTCGTGGTGCTGCGAATTCATAGTGCGTTCATGCGCGCGCGGCATGCTCTAGATGCGTCTGATAGGAAATCTTAACATGAGGAACTGGCGCGCGTAGCCGGGCTGGTGCGGGTGGCCGGTATGGCATTGTCGGATAGACACAAGTGGCTTTGGACCGTACACTGCGCAGCAGACCAGGAGAGTTTTACCCATGAAATTGCTATACCAGGCGGCCCACAGCGTCGAAGCGCACATGATCGTCAACCTGCTCGAACAGCAAGGTGTGGCAGCGCGCATCGATGGCGAATACCTGCAGGGCGGCATCGGCGACCTGCCAGCATTCGGGCTGGTCCGGGTGATGGTGGCCGAAGACGATTTCGCGCAAGCGCAAGCGATCGTGACGCAATGGGACGCGCAGCAGCCGGCCAGCATGGAAGCGCCGGCGCCGCTGGCGCCAACGACCGCTCGCGCACGGGCCGGCGTGTTTGCGGCCGGGCTGGTCATCGGCCTGTTGTGCGCCGTGGCCTGGTATCGGGCGCCGCTGCACCAGCAGGGCATTGACCGCGACCACAATGGCGTGTTCGAAAGCAAAGCCATGTTTGCTGCCGAGGGCGCGCCGCTGCGCACCGAGCTCGATCGCAACCGGGACGGCAAGATCGACCTGATCGTGCGCTACGATGCCATGGGTGGCATCGACAGCAACGAGGCCGACGACGATTTCGACGGCGTGTTCGAGTCGGTCACCAGCTACCGGCAGGGCAACCCCTACCTGGGCGAGGCAGATACCGACGGCGATGGCCTGGTCGACCTGAAGACCCATTACGAGAATGGCGTCGTGGTGTCGGTCGAGCATGTCAATCCGGCCACCGGCCAGGTGCAAAAAGTTGATTTTTACACGCTGGGCAAGATCACCCATTCCCTGGTCGACAGCAACCAGGATGGCACGATGGACCGCCGTATCGGCTATACCGGCGTGGGCAACGTCAGGTCGGTCGACCTGCTGTAAGGCGCAGGAAAAGAGGCCAGCCGGATGGACCGGCCCGCGATCAACACAGCGCCGAGCATCACTGGCTCACTCGTCGATTTTTCCTCCCTGGCGCGAGCCCTTCGCTGCGCTGCTGGCGTTATCCTTGGTGCCGCGCGCGGCAGACTGGCGGCTTTCGCCGCCCTTGCGGCCGATATCGGCCATGTGCTCGCGGTCGCGGCTGACCGCTTCGCCGCCTTTTTGGCCGGCGCGCCTGGCTTCCTCGGAATCGAATTCGTGCGCCGTGCCTTTCTGGTGGGCCGCCTGGCCGCCTTTGCTGGCAATTTCGCGCTGCTGGTTTTCATCCATTGCGGCAAAACCCCGTTTGGCCGGGCCGCTGCTGCCGCCGCTCTTGCCGCCATTGTCTTTGCTGGTCGCCATGCTGATCTCCTTTGTGCATGTGTTGGTATCGGAAGCGCCCCATGTGGCGCGCTCGTGAATTAGAGGTGCGGTCAAATTGAATAGTTCCGCCTAGTTGGGTGGACGCGGCGCGCGCCGCGCGCCTTCGTGCGGCAGCGTCGCATCGATGCCATCGATGCCGTTGAGGGACGACGGTGGCGACGCCAGGTCCTCGTCCAGTTCGTCCTTGCGCGCGGCCATCCGCTGGCCCAGCGCCGCGAGGTTCAGGCCGGCCGCGCGCGCGGCCTCGAACAGCTCGCTCTCTTCCTTCTCGATGTGGTGCGCCACTTCTTCGCCCAGCACGGTGACGGTGGCGTCGAAATGGTCGTCGCCCGGGTACATGACTTCGAGTTGGCTGATCAGGTCGCGCGCGCCGGCGTGTTCTACATCGGCTTCGTCCATCATGTCGTCGTCATCGGCCACTGCGCGCAAGGCCGGATAAAAGATCTCTTCTTCGATCATGCTATGCACGGTGAGTTCATAGCAGATTTCATCGACCAGTTCGGCTTTGCGTTCGTCATCGTCGTCATCGACGCCGCGCATGCGTTCAAATTCGCGGAACAGTTGCTTGACCTTGCCGTGGTCGGCTTTGAGCAGATCGAGCGCGTCGATCGGCCGCTGCTTGCGTGGCTTGCCTGATGTGGACATAGTGGACTCCGGTGAGGGTGGGCAGGCTTAGCTTGGGGTGTAACGGCTGCCGTTGCCGGCATGGGAGCGCTCGGCGCCGGCTGCGCTGACGGCATGGGGCACGAACGCTTCAGCGCTGCGGCCCAGTTCAAGCTGTACCCCGCTGAGCACACCGAACACTTGTTGCTGATAATTGAGCAGATGCTCGGTGGCCGGCTTGCTGCAGCTGGCCAGTGCCGCCGCTGCCTGGAACGGATCGCTGCAGTTGATGATGGCGCGGCTGGCGTCGGTCACGTCCTGCATGACTTGCTGTGCGTACTGCAGGTGCAGCTCGTTAAACTTGCGCATCGCATCGGAGGTGCGCCGGGTGAAGTCGGTCATGGCGCCAAGCTGGGCGTCGAGGCCCGAGCGCAAGGCTGGGATGGTGGGATAGCTGGGCATGGTCTACCTCGATGGAAAATAGGAGCAGGTGATAGACGTGCGAAGGCGCGCCAAGTTCCATGAACTTGGACAGCGCGCGCGATTGGTCAAGCGGGGGAGAAGGGAAAATGCAGCATCGGGGTCAGACCTCTTTCACATTGTGAAAGAGGTCTGACCCCGATGGTAGAACTGTACGGCTTTCTTATTCGGCGGCGACCTTGAGCACCAGCTTGCCGAAGTTTTTTCCTTCAAACAGCATCAGCAGCGCTTCGGGGAAATTCTCCAGGCCGTCGACGATGTCTTCCTTGCTCTTGAAGGTGCCTTGCTTCATCCAGGCGGCCATGGCGGCCACGCCAACGGGGTAACGGTCGGCGTAGTCGAACACGACGATGCCTTCCATGCGCGCCCGGTTCACCAGCAGCGACAGGTAGTTGGCCGGGCCCTTGACCGCAGTGGTGTTGTTGTACTGCGAGATGGCGCCGCAGATGACGATGCGCGCTTTCAGGTTGATGCGGGTGAGCACGGTGTCGAGGATCTCGCCGCCCACGTTGTCGAAAAAGATGTCCACGCCTTGCGGGCAGTGCTGCTTCAAGCCTTCCTTGACGTCGCCGTTCTTGTAGTCGATGCAGGCGTCGAAACCGAGTTCCTTGACCACGAAGTCGCATTTGTCCTTGCCGCCGGCGATGCCCACCACGCGGCAACCCAGGTGCTTGGCAACCTGGCCGACCGTCATGCCGACTGCGCCGGCCGCGCCCGACACCACCACCGTTTCGCCCGCTTTCGGCAAGCCCGATTCGATCAGGCCGAAGTAGCCGGTCATGCCCGGCATGCCCAGCACGTTGAGCCAGGTCGTCAGCGGCGCCATGCGCGCGTCGATCTTGTAAAAGCCGGCGCTCTTGTCGTTGGCCGCGCCGGTCCAATAGGCTTGCACGCCGATCCCGCCCGAGACGGTGTCGCCGACGGCAAACTTATCGGACTTCGATGCCACCACCACGCCGACCCCGCCGGCGCGCATGACTTCGCCAATGGCGACAGGGCGGATGTAAGACTTGGCGTCGTTCATCCAGCCGCGCATGGCCGGGTCGAGCGACAAGTACAGCGCCTTGACCGTGATCTCGCCATCAAGCAGTTCGCGCACTTCTTCCGTGGTCTGTTGCCAGTCGCTGCGCTTGGGCAGTCCCATCGGGCGGGCGGCGAGGCGGAATTGCTGGTTCATCAGTGCAGTGGTCGACATGGCGTAAGTCCTTATCAGAGGTGGCGATCCGTCCACTATACCTTAAATAGGCACGGGCGTGCTATTTTCGGATTTTCCGCAATCCGGCGCACCCGTGCGACAATGCAAGGTTCGCATTCCTCACGCCGCTGCCCATGACGCATCCTGAATTCATCCTGACCCTGTCTTGCCTGGACCAGCGCGGCATTGTGCATCGCGTGTCCGGCTTTCTGGCCGAACATGGCTGCAACATCATCGATTCGGCCCAGTTTGGCGATGCCGAAAGCAAGTTGTTTTTCATGCGCGTGCATTTCGCGCTGGAAGAAGCAAGCGTGGCCGAGCCCCAGTTGCGCGCCGCTTTTGTCGCACTGTGCACGCAGATGGGCATGTCGGGCCAGTTGCACGATGCGCGCAGCAAGCCGCGCGTGATGCTGATGGTGTCGAAAATCGGGCATTGCCTGAACGATTTGCTGTTTCGCTACAAGAGCGGTTTGCTGCCGGTCGAGATCCCGGCCATCGTGTCGAACCACATGGATTTCTACCAGCTGGCGGCCAGCTACAATATTCCGTTTCACCATTTGCCGCTGGCAGCGGGCGCGCCGCCCGAGGCCAAGCTGGCCCAAGAAGCGCGCGTGCTGGACTTGATGGCGACTCACCAGATCGACCTGGTGGTGCTGGCGCGCTACATGCAGGTACTCTCGCCCAGCCTGTGCCAGGCATTGTCCGGGCGCGCGATCAATATTCACCATTCGTTCCTGCCCAGCTTCAAGGGCGCCAAGCCGTATGCCCAGGCCCACCAGCGCGGCGTCAAGCTGATCGGCGCCACCGCGCACTTCGTCACCGGTGACCTGGACGAAGGCCCGATCATCGAGCAGGATGTCGAGCGGGTCGACCATGCGATGGATGCCGAGACGCTGTCGGCGATCGGGCGCGATGTCGAATGCGTGGTGCTGGCGCGCGCGGTCAAATGGTTTGTCGAACACCGCATTTTGCAAAATGGCGACAAGACTGTAGTTTTTAAATAATTCAAAGGTATTGGTATCAATGGCACTTAAAGCGACTATCTACAAGGCGGAACTGCAAATTGCGGACATGGACCGCAACTATTACCAAGAGCACGCGCTGACGCTGGCGCGCCATCCGTCCGAAACCGACGAACGCATGATGATCCGCTTGCTCGCGTTCGCGATCCATGCCAGCGAGTCGCTCACATTTACCAAGGGCTTGTTCGACACCGAGGAACCGGACTTGTGGCAGAAAGACCTGACCGGCGCCATCGAACTGTGGATCGAAGTGGGCCAGCCCGACGAAAAGCGTCTGATGAAGGCGTGCGGGCGCAGCGCCAAGGTGATCGTGTACAGTTATAGTGCGACCAGCCATATCTGGTACAAGCAGATCGCTAACAAGCTGGAACGGGCCAAGAACCTGACCGTGATTAACATCCCGGCCGACGCCAGCGCGCAGTTGCAGGCGCTGTGCAACCGGAACATGCAGTTGCAGTGCACCATACAAGATGGCCAGATTTACCTGACCGACAGCGTGGAAACGGTGCTGGTCGAGCGCGAGGACTTCAAGGCAGAACGTTGATGAAGATGAAGAAAAATCTGTTGGCCGCAATGGCAGGCCTGTTTCTGATGGCGTCGGCGCAGGCCGATGTCATCGTCACCGCGCCGTGGGTGCGCGCCACTGTGGCGGCCCAGAAAAGCACGGGCGCGTACATGCATCTGCTATCGCGCGACGGCGCCAAGCTGGTCGGTGTCAGCTCGCCTGTGGCCGCCACAGTCCAGTTGCACCAGATGGAAATGCAGGGCGACATGATGAAAATGCGCCAGGTCGAGGGCATCGAGCTGCCGGCTGGCAAGGGCGTTAACCTGGCCAACGGCAGCTACCACATCATGCTGGTGGGCTTGAAGCACCAGTTGAAGCAGGGCGAAGCGATCGAGATCACCTTGCAGTTGCAGGGCAAGGACCACAAGCGCGAAAACGTCACCGTCAAGGTGCCGGTCAAGCCGCTCGGTTTTGTCAGCCCTACGGCTCCAGGGCCGATGCACCACTAAAATGCGTCGTCCTCGCGAAAGCGGGGACCCATGCTGATTGTGCGCAGTATGGGTCCCCGCGTACGCGAGGACGACGTATCGATTATTTCGGTGCGCTGCCCAGGCGTTTGGTGCCGCCGGACCCCACCACCGTGCGGCTCACTTTCGGGTCGCCGTAGTAGTTGACGTCGCCCGAACCGGCAATCGACACGCTCAGGCCGTTATTGGCCCACACCACCGCCGTGCCGGAACCGCCGACGCTGACGCTGGCGTCGTTCACCTGCACCATGCCCACATCGACATCGCCCGACCCGCCGATCGACACCGACAGGCTGGCCGCCTTACCGGCGCCGCTCTTGAGGGTACCGCTGCCGCCGACGTTAATGGCCACGCTATCGCTGTCGATGCTCTTGACCCGGATCGAGCCCGAGCCGCCCAGGTCGAACTGCAGCTTGTTCGCCTTCAGCGCATCGGCGTCGATAGAGCCGGAGCCGCCCAGCGACACACGGTCGATCTCCTTGGCATACACCACGATCTTCATCGTGCGCACCTGCAATTGCGCGTTGCGCTTGGTCGGGCGGATTTTCAGCACGCCGTTTTCGATCACGGTCTCGATCATCGGCAACAAGTTGTCGTCCGTTTCAATGCTGATGCTTTCGGTGTTGCCGATCCGAAGTTCGGCGCTGGCGGGCAAGTTCAGCGACATGCCGGTGAAATGCGCCAGTTCGCGCACCTGTTTCTTGACGTTGCCGTTGCCCTGGACCTTTTCGCCTGCAATCCAGTCGAGCGGGGAGGCGAGCGCCTGGCTGACCGGCATGGCGCAGGCGGCGATGGCAGCGGCCAGCATCAAGTGGCGCAGGCCGAGGGCGAAATTATTCGTTGTATGCATGGGAGTCTCCTGAGTTTTTCTGACGATATGGATCATAAGAAAACCAGGCACTGGCCGCCGCGCGTTTGCGACAAAGTGCAGCGCGCGCCGGACAGAATGCACCTTAGCGCGATAGTCCGGCGTGCCGTGCGCTCCCGTGCTGTTCCAGCCAATGCAGCGCGCCTTGCCACAGCGGCAGGCAATTCTGCTTGAAATAGCCCATGTGACCGATCGGACCCATGCCGGCCTGGCGCGGGTCAATGTCGGTCGCTTGCCACTGCACATTGCGGTAGCCGGCCATGAAGGCGTCGCGCGACTTGGGGCGGGCCCACAAGTCGTCCAGCGCATTGCAGGCCATGATGGGACTGCGCACGCTGTCAAAGCCTGCCGCGAGGTGGGCCATGGCCGGGTCCTGGAAAAAGTAGCGCGGGAAGTTACACCAATGCTTCCACTGGTGGTACACGTCGATCGGCAAGTCTTCGCCCATGCCCATCCAGTTCCACGCCAGGTAGCCTTTGGCGCGTACGATCAGCGGGCCGACCACGCGCCACATCAGCATCACGCGCAAGCGTTCGGCCAGCGGCATCCAGCCATGCCAGCCGGCCCCGGTGGCGAAGGTGTACAGCGCGTCGACCTTGTGGTGGTTGGGCAGCAGGCCGAACGCGTGGCCGCCGTAGGAATGGCCGACCACGTACAGCGGCAGGCCGGGCACGCTCATGGCGTCAACCGCGACGGCCAGGTCTTGGCGGCCCCAGTCCAGGTAGTCCATGCGAAAACCCTTGAGCGAGGCCGGGCGCGATTGGCCGATGCCGCGGTAGTCCAGCGTCATCACCGCGATGCCCTGGCTGCTGGCAAATTCGGCGAAGCGGCGGTAGAAGCCCTGCGGCACGCCAGTGGCGCCGGCCACCACCAGGTGCGCGCGGGTAGCGCCTTGCGCGGGATACAGCATGGCTGCGATGGGATAGCCGTCGGCGGTTGTCAAGGTGCGTTTTTGGATGTCAGTTGTCATGGCGTGGTTCCTTGGGGCGGTGCAGGGTCATCAGGGAGAGCAGGGCGTCGCCTACCAGGTTCATCGGTTCGGGCGTGCCGGCGGCGCGCGCTTGCAGCAGGCCGCCTTCATACGCGGCCAGGATCAGCGCGGCCAGTGCATCGGCGCTGGCGTCGGCATGGCCGGCCTTGACCAGCGCGGCGGCGATGCGGGCCCGGATCTGGGCGAAGCCGGCCGCCAACGCGGCGCGGATCTCGACGTCGTCGGCCGTGGTTTCAAGCGCGATCGTGGCCAGCGGGCAGCCGCGTTCATAGCCGCTCGCTTCAAGGCGTTGCTGGGCGCCGGCAATCCAGGTCATCACGGCAGCGGCAGGGGCGTCGGCGGCGACCATGCGCTGGTCGAGCAAATCGCACAGGCGGGCGACGGTGGCCTCGATGGCGGCCACGGCCAATTCCGTTTTGCCGCCCGGGAAATGGTGATACAACACACCCTTGGACGCCTGGGCGGCAGCCAGCAGTTCGGTCAGGCCGCTGCCATGCAGGCCGCGGCGCTGCAGGGCGGTGATCATGGCGCCGATCAGGCGTTCGCGGGCATCGGAAGTAGTCATGTGGCAGATGCTACAGACCGATCGGTCTAGTGGCAATCACTATCGACCGCGCTAGAGGCGGGTCTCTAAACCGGCTGGAGGCGGTATCATGTGCGCTTGCAATCGTTCTCACGGAATTCTCATGCTGATCATCACCATCAAACAGGGCAAGGAAAAGAGCCTGCTCGCCCGCGAACCGTGGATTTACGCCTCGGCAGTCGAAAAAGTCGACGGCAAGCCCAACGAAAAAATGAAGGGCGGCGCCACCGCGATCGTGCAAAGCTCGTCGCAGCAGTTCCTGGCGCGCGCGGCCTACAATTCCAAGTCGCAGATCCGCGCTCGTGTATGGACGTTTGACGAAAACGAGCCGGTCGACCATGCGTTGATCAAGCGCCGGGTCAAGGCAGCGCTGGCCAAGAGCGCGGCCGCGGCCAAGAAAGCCCGCCCGGACCAGATCGTCAAATTGATCAATGCCGAGGCCGATGGCTTGCCGGGCTTGTTGGTGGAGCAGTACGGCGGCAAGAGCGGCTATGTGATCTGCGAATTCCAGGCCGCCGGCGTCGATGCGTGGAAAGTGCCGATCGTGCAAAGCCTGATCGCCGAGATCGGCTGCCCGAACGTGTACGAACGTTGCGACGACCTGGTGCGCAAAGGCGAGGGCCTGGCCACCATTTCCGGCGCGTTGGCTGGCGACGAGCCGCCCGACGAAGTGTTTGTCGACGAGGGCAGCGGCGCCAAGGTGTCAACCGATTTGAAGACGGGATTCCGGCGTACCCACCGGGTGCGGTGATTTGACGTTGCTCAGACTCGATCTGACACAGGTTGTCAGGTGGGTTGGGGCGTTCCAAAATCAGGTGGCTGCCGGCCTCCAGCGAGCAGTCAGCACCTCGTGCGTGATTGATCATGATTCATAAGTGCGATTGAGACCCGTTCCACTCACAAGATGCGCACTGATACGAAAAAATAACATGAAAAAATTAACTGGACTCTCGACGGACCTGACCAATGTTGTCGCGACCGCAGAACCGTCCGCGAGTGCCGGGTGGTGGAATTAGTGCTGAGCCATCTTGTATCGATTAGCGTGAAACGTCAGCAGTCAGCGATGCATCTTCGATCCCCTCACTTGCGACTAGCAGCGCTCTTGTTTGCGCTCCCCACGTGTTGTTTCGCGGGCACCTCGGCTCCTTTTGATATTGGCGGTTTGCTTATTTGGGTTGGTGGCTACTTGCTTGGTTTGATTGTGCTAGTTATCGGGGCAGTGAGGTCAAAGGGATGTCGATTTGCACTGCCTGTCTACATTGTTGCTCCTGCAGCCTGGATCGCTTTCGAACTAAACGCGACCTCTCGGCACAACGCCGAGGTGTATGCGGAATATAGGGTTGGGGAGACGAAAAACGAGCAAGCGTTCTCGCTTTTCTGCAAGGACCGTCAACGCAAGGTATTCGCGACGGCGCCCCTGGAGTCAGCCAGCCGGCAGGGTGATCGTACGGTTTATGTGAGGTTCGAAAGTCAGTTCACGGCCAAGCAGATTTACTTTAACGCGGGTGCCGTGGCGGAATACCTTCAAAAGAACCCAACAAGATGTGCTCGGACAGGCCTTTTGGCCCTAGAAGGGAATTACGAAGTATACGATAGGGAAAAAAAGGGCTTCACGCCCGAAATCCGACGGTATGACGCCTGCGCGAAGGGCGAAGGGGAGATTGTTCCCGCTGTAAAAGCTCGGTATGAATTAGTACTCGGCGAGACCGGTCAGAATTACCCGGCCCCCTTTGGTTTTGGTGGTGCATGGCTGTCACGCACGTCTGTGCGGGTTGTGGATCGCAATGATGCAAGCACTTTGGCTAAAGATACCTTGTACTTCCTTAGTCACGACTCCGGAGTTGGGGGATGCCCGAAGGCCGAAGAGCAACTCGCTGAATTACTGACAGACGTCTTTGGCCAGTCGGAACGCTAGGGACGATTTCCAAGAGCAAGGTACCGCTGGGTAGTTTTATTCTCGGCGAACCTTTGTGAATTCAGCCGGCACGTGATCTTTCGGGTGGAATGCAGCAAGAGCGCGACGACGTGGATAATGTCGTGCGCACGATGCGCAAGGATCCTGTTTGGCAGGCGCGGCTGGGTAAATACGCTTTGAGTCCGGGAGCCTTCGCCAGAGTGCTGTTTTTCCGCATCAACTTTGTATCCGGACCGCAATCTTTCCTCACCGCATTGCCATACTCGTCTTATAATTAGTCGCACAATTTTGACGCAGACTACCAGAGACGAAACCAGATGGAAAACCACCAGTCCTCGCAAATTCGCACCCTTAGCTACATTGAAAACGAAGACCATCCGGTGTTCGGCACCCTGGTCGAGCAGATTTTGCACCTGCTCAATTCAAAGCTGATCTTCAGCGACATCATCATCCACCAGAACAGCCCCTTGATGCTGCGTCAGCCGAGCGGGCTGGTGGCGGTCAGCGATTCGCCGATCACCAAGGAAGAACTGGAAGAATTTTTCGAAGTCATCGAGCCGGATTGGTCCGAACGGATCGCCGACCGCGCCTTCGACCGCTCGATCGACCTGCACACGGCGCGCATCCGCGCCAACTGCTTCACGTTCCAGGGCAAGAAGCGCCTCGGCTGCGTGGTGCGGCGCTTCCCGAAAGAGCCGCTCGAATTGAACAAGCTGGGCCTGCGCGCGGCCGAACAGGATTTTTCCAAGCTCACCAGCGGCCTGCTGTTGATCATCGGCGACACCTGTCAGGGCAAGTCGACCACCATCGCCTCGATGCTGGACCAGATCAACAAGACCCGTTCAGGCCACATCATCACCATTGAAGACCCGGTCGAAACCCTGATCCCGCAGCGCAAGTGCATCATCACGCAGCGCGAAGTGGGACAGGACGGCGACGTTGCCAGCTACTACGCCGGCGCGCTCGACGCGCTGCGCGAGCGCCCGGACGTGATTGTCATCGGCGAAATTCGCGACGCCCAAACGGCCCAGGAAGCGCTGGCGCTGGCCGAATCCGGTCCGCTGGTACTGGCCTCGCTGCACGCGCGCTCGACCGAACTGGGTCTGCAAAAGATGCTGCGCCTGCTGGGCAATTCCGAAGCGCAGTCGCAAGCGCTGGCGGCCGCCTTGCGCGGCGTGTTGTGCCAGGCCTTGCTGCCGTCGATGGAAGGCGAACGCTATTACCTGGCCACCGAATGCCTGACGTCAAATCCGGAAGTGGTGCGCATCATCGAATCGGGGCGCCTCGGCGAAGTGCGCGCGCTGATGGATGGCGGCACGGGCAAGTTCAACGCTGGCTGCCACTCGATGAATTCGGCGCTGGTGAACCTGCTGCGCGATAAAAAGATCAGCATGGAAGACGCGCGCAACGCGACTACCGACCGGATCGGTTTTGCCGACGCGTGCTACAGCGCCATGCTGGACGCTGCCTAAGCACGTCGTCCTCGCGAACGCGGGGGGCCCATACTGAGCTAATTCAGTATGGGCCCCCGCGTTCGCGAGGGCGACGGGTTAGTCGAGCGGTACGCTGCGATATTGATTGACCTGCGAGGCCGTCACCGGCCCGGCGCGATTGCCCCAGCTGCCACGCAGATACGTGACCACCGCCGCCACCTCATGATCATTGAGCGCATGTGAGAACGGCGGCATCCCGTACGGACGCGGATTGCCGGCTGTCCCAGGCGCAAACCCGCCATTGAGCACGATCCGCACCGCATTGACCGACGCGTCCATGGTAATGGCGCGGTTGCCCGCCAGCGGCGGATAGTGCGGCGGCAAGCCCTTGCCATCGGCGCCATGACAATCGATACAGTGGGTGCCATACAGCGCCTTCCCCTGTGCCATCACCCGGTCCACCAGCGGGCCACTGGGCATCTCGACCGGTTCGGCCTTGTCCTCTGGTAGCGCCTTCAGATAGACCGCCATCGCCGTCACATCGGCCGTGTCCAGGTGCTGCAAGCTCGCTTGCACCACTTCGGCCATTGGCCCGAACACGGTGGCGCGCGGCGACACGCCCGTTTGCAGCAAGCTGACGATGTGCGGCACTTCCCAGCTACCCAAGCCGGCTTCGGCGTCCGACGTCAGCGACGGCGCATACCAGCCCAGCGTCTGGATCATGCCGCCCGACAGGCCACCTTCGGAAGCGCCCAGACTATTGCGGCTGCTGTGGCATGCCGCGCAATGACCAAGTCCTTCGACCAGGTAGGCGCCGCGATTCCACTGCGCGTTCTGTCCTTTGTGTTCGGCATACACGGCCGGTTTGAAATACAGCAGGCGCCACGCCGACAGCATCACTTGCTGGTTATACGGAAAGCGCAGCTCGTGAAGTTGGCTCGCGGCCGTCGATGCGGGAATGGTCTGCATGAACGCAAACAGGGCATCGGCGTCGCTGCGCGTGATGCGCGTATAGCTGGTGAACGGAAAAGCCGGATACAACAGGCGCCCGTCGCGCGATTTGCCGTTGTGCAGCGCCTGCCAGAAATCGTCTGCGCTCCAGGCGCCGATGCCGTGCTGGCGGTCGGACGTGATGTTGGGCGCCAGCACGCGCCCGAATGGCGTGTCGATCGCGCGGCCGCCGGCGAAGGGCGCACCGCCGCGCACCGTATGGCACGCCATGCAGTCGCCGGCGCGGGCCAGGTAGGCGCCGCGCGCGATGTTGTCGGGCGTGACGGCGTACGCGGCCGGTGAAGTCGATGCGACCTGCTCGTCGCGCGGCCAGGCGATGGCGGCCAGCACTAGCAGCACTGCGAACGTCAAGCCCAGGCTGGCGAAGATAATTTTCTTCATGGGACGCTCCCGCAGGCCAGCGGCAAGGGCCGCGCGATGCTGTCGGCCGGGCGCGCCTCGGACGGCACCGGCTGCAGTCCCAGCCAGCTCGAAATGGCGTTCACGTCCGACAGCGAAAGGCGCGTCGTGATGTCGGCCATGCAGTCGGGCGCGAGCGCGTGGCGGGTCTTGTTGCGCCAGGCGCCAAACTGGGCGTTGATGTAATCGCGCGGCAGTCCCAGCAAACCGGGAATGGCGGGATTGACGCCGGTCAGTTGCTGGCCATGGCAGGCGATACAGGCCGGCACCTTGAGTGCGGTGTCGCCGTGCAGCACCAGGGTGCGGCCGCGTTCGAGCACGGCAGCGCTGGCGTCACTAGGCTGGGCGGGCGGCGAGGGCAGGTGCTGGGCGGCGAAGTGGGCGGCGATCTCGCGCAGGTATGGTTCGGGCAAATGGCCGACCATATAACTCATCATCGGGACCTGGCGCCGGCCATCGCGGAAATTGACCATCTGGTTGAACAGGTAGCCGGCCGGCTTGCCCGAGATGCGCGGAAAGTACTGGTCGTTGACATCCTTCTTGGCATGGCAGGATGCGCAGGCGAGCACGCGCTGGGCCATGGTATCGGGGAGGACGGCGGGGCGGTCGGCGGCGCGCAAGGGCGTGACAATGCATAGCGCGGTCAGCAGAGCGGCGAAGCGGGGAAATGTAGGCATGCCGCTATTGTCGCAGAAGCTGAGGGTCAGTGCCGACATTCGGACACGGGCCCATCAGTAGCGCGCTACTGATGGGCCCGTGTCCGAATGTCGGCACTGACCCTCAGGTCACGAATGTCGGCACTGACCCTCAGGTCAAGTCGGCGCGCCAGCGGCGGTAGATTTTCAGTGCCACGTGGGCGTCGTCGGCAGCGTACAGGATCTGCTTTTCCGACAGCCGCGGCAAAGACCAGTTGGTGGTCGTGATCTTTTTCGATTTCTGCAGCTTTTGGCCGAAGAACTTGGCCACGGCGGTCTTGGCGCCGAGCGTGTTGCGTTCGCCCTTGCGCAGCGCGGTCGACAGATCGAGCACGTTGAGCGCGTCGATGCCCAGCTTGGCGCGCAGGCGCTTGACGTCGTCCTGCAAGCCGAAGCCGACTTTCAGGATGGTGCGCGATTCGAGCACCGCCTTGAGCACGTCGACGGCCGGCGCAGCGCCGATCTGGAACAGATAGGCCGCTTCATCCGTTGCCAGTTGCACCAGGTGCGGCCCGGTCGACACTTCGCCCTTGAGGAAGGTCGGCTTCGATTCGGTGTCGAAGCCGAGCACGTCCATCGCCAGCAAGGCCGCCAGCGCTTCGGCCGCGTCCTTGTCGGTCTTGACCATGCGCACGTCAGCGAGCTTGATGCCGTCGTAGGGCGGCAACAATTCTTCTGCGTCGGGCATCATCGGGTGCTTATCCGTTGCGCGAAAACTTGGACGCCAGCAGCAGCAGCTTTTCCTGGCGCAGCTTGTCCGCTTCGGCAGCGGCGGCGACGTCGCGTTCGGCTTTTTTGCGCTCGGCTTCTTTCTTGAAGCGCTGCTGCAAGGTTTCCTTGGCGTGCGCGCGATGCGTATCTGTTACTTCGGCGCCGGCCGTGCCGTCCAGGTCGAAGCGCACCGTGGCTTTTTCCATCGCGCGCAGATAGCGCAGCGAGCCGGTATGGATGCCCAGCGCGGTGCGCATGGTCTTGCGGTCCAGGTCGGGAAGGCGCGCCAGGATCTGCTTGTCAATACCGATGGCCAGCGGCAGGCAATCGCGGAAGGCGGGAAACTGTTGCTGTAACTGTTTGAGCAGGGTGCGCGCGCTTGGCGGGCTGGCCGCTGCCGGGGTGGCAGCAACCGGGGTGTCGGCCGACTGGGCGACAGGACTAGTTATATTCATTGACTTCATTGTAAGAGCTGGAACCGGAAGGATAGCATGCGCACATTGGCAGGTGCGGGGATTTTATTCGACATGCGCCGCTCCGCCGATGTGCCGCGGGCCCCGAAATCGTGTATCATCCGCCTCTTGCCTTGCGCGTGGGTTGCGGCAACGCAGACGTGACAGCTAGTTGAAAGAGGGCATACCACCGTCCCGCAGTTATTAGCTATTGTGATATCTGGTATTCAGGATATCAATTATCGCGATAACTTGTATTCGGGCATAATGGTCTTTGTCTTCTCTCCTTCCTAGGTTGGTGAGTTATGAGCCCGTTTCAGCTAGCGGGCTTTTTTTCGTTCTGCATGATCCCGCGGCCAGCACGGCCAACATCGCCCTTAGCGGGGGCCACCCTGAACACCGTTCGTCGGGCCCATGCCGGGGTCCCGGTGGATTATTGACTGGAGTTTTAATGACGACCAAAGCCAAAACCTTGACCCTGACCGCCACCAAAGCGCCGCGTAAAAACGCCGCCACGCTGGCAGTGCCGAAAACCGCGACCTCTTATTTCCTGGAAACGGAAGCCGAGGCCAAGGTAACGGTGGTCAAAAAGGCATCGCGCCTGGCTGCGGTCGACGCGGCCACCGATGCCGGTGACGTCAATGAGGCTGCCAATGAAGGCGTGGCGACCCCGGTCGTGGTGCGCAAGCGCTCCCGCCTGGCTGCGCGCGACGAAATGACTGCCGAAGCCGTGGTCGAGGTGGTCGCCAAGGCCCCGGCCAAGCCGCGCGCTGTCAAAAAACTGCTGGAAACCGAACCAACCGTGATCCAGACCGCCGGCCAGTCGGTCAGCCAGACCACCGACGCCGCCGCGCTGGCGCAGATCGACACTTCCGGCTATTTGCTGCCGTCGGTCAAGGTCCCTGGCCGCCGTGGCCGCAAGCCGTCCGAATTCACGCCTGAAAACGACGAAGTGGCGGCACTGAACGCGGTCGAGCGCGCCGAACTGAAAGCGGTATCGAAAGCCAAGGAACGCAAAGCCAAGGGCGGCGTGGTACTGGCGGCCGACCCGAAAGCGACCGAAGCGGACATGGAGCGTCGCCGTACCCAGATCAAGAACCTGATCAACATGGGTAAAGAGCGCGGCTACCTGACCTACGCCGAGATCAACGACCAGCTGCCCGAGAACATCATCGATCCGGAAGCGGTCGAAGGTATCATCGCCACCTTCAACGACATGGGCATCGCCGTCTACGAGCGCGCCCCTGACGCCGAAATGATGCTGCTGACCGACACGGTCGCCACCGCCACCAGTGACGATGAAGTCGAAGCGGCTGCCGCCACTGCGCTGTCGACGGTCGACTCCGACTTCGGCCGTACCACCGACCCGGTGCGCATGTATATGCGTGAAATGGGCGCCGTTGCGCTGTTGACCCGCGAAGGCGAGATCGAAATCGCCAAGCGCATCGAAGGCGGCCTGAAGGACATGGTCCAGGCCATTTCCGCCTGCCCGACCACGATCG
Source organism: Pseudomonadota bacterium (assembly GCA_040390915.1). GTDB lineage: Bacteria > Pseudomonadota > Gammaproteobacteria > Burkholderiales > Burkholderiaceae_D > Telluria_A. Next base: position 41,856 of record JAZJXM010000014.1, on the reverse strand, counting down.
CCGAGATCATCGCGCTGTCGCACAAGATTGCCGCCGACACCATCAAGGTTGACGAAGTGGTAGACGGTTTCGTCGACCTGAACGAATCGAACACGCCGCAAGCGCCAGCGCCGCACGTGGCCGCGTCGGACGACGATGAAGAAGACGAAGAAGAGCACGAAGAAGAAGACGGCGACGCCAATGGCGGCGCGGCCGGCTTCTCGGCCGAGCAGCTGAACCAGCTGAAAAAGGGCGCGCTCGAGAAATTCGCGCTGATCGAATCCGAATTCGACAAGATGGCAGCCGCTTTCACCAAGGAAGGCTACGGTTCGGCCAAGTACGTCAAGGCGCAGGAAGTCATTTCCAACGAACTGCTGGGTATTCGCTTCACCGCCAAGGTGGTCGAAAAGCTGTGCGACACGCTGCGCGGCCAGATGGACGAAGTGCGCCACATTGAAAAAGCCGTGCTGGCAATCTGCGTGGACCGCTGCGGCATGCCGCGCGCGCACTTCATCAAGGTATTCCCGGGCAACGAGACGGACCTGGCCTGGGTCGACCGCGAAGTCGATTGCGCCTATGCGTACAGCACCGTGCTCGGCCGTAACGTGCCAGCCATCAAGGAACTGCAACAGCGCATGATCGACCTGCAGGCGCGCGTGGCGCTGCCGCTGGCCGACCTGCGCAAGATCAACAAGCAGATGGCTGCCGGCGAAAAGCGTGCCCGCCACGCCAAGCGTGAAATGACGGTGGCCAACTTGCGCCTGGTAATTTCGATTGCCAAGAAATACATCAACCGCGGCCTGCAGTTCCTCGACTTGATCCAGGAAGGCAATATCGGCCTGCTGAAAGCGGTCGACAAGTTTGAGTATCGCCGCGGCTACAAGTTCTCGACCTACGCCACCTGGTGGATTCGCCAGGCGATTACCCGTTCGATCGCCGACATGGCGCGCACCATCCGGGTACCGGTGCACATGATCGAAACGATCAACAAGATGAACCGCATCTCGCGTCAGATCATGCAGGAAACGGGCAGCGAGCCGGACCTGGCGACCTTGGCGCTGAAGATGGAAATGCCGGAAAACAAAGTGCGCGAAATCATGAAGATCGCCAAAGAACCGATCTCGATGGAAACGCCGATGGGCGAAGATGGCGATTCCCAGCTGGGCGACTTCATCGAAGACAACACCACGCTGGCGCCGCTGGACGCCGCCTTGCACGCCTCGATGCGCAATGTGATCAAGGAAGTGCTCGATTCGCTGACCCCGCGCGAAGCGAAAGTGTTGCGCATGCGCTACGGCGTGGAAATGTCGAACGACCACACGCTGGAAGAAGTGGGCAAGCAGTTTGACGTCACGCGCGAGCGGATCCGCCAGATCGAAGCGAAAGCGATGAGCAAACTGCGCCAGCCTTCGCGCTCGGACAAGCTGAAAAGCTTCCTGCACAACCACTAAGCCACACAAAAAAACGCTCTTCGGAGCGTTTTTTTTCGGCCCGAGCAAACCGGGGTGACCCCGGTTTTAGGCGATTGGCGCTTGACTTGGATTTACATGTCAGATAATATTTACACGTGAAAGATAAAAAACTACATTTGACGGGCGATCAGTTGCTGGCCATCCTGGCGGCGCTGGACAATCCGCACCGGCTGCGCATCGTCGCGGCGCTGGCCAATGGCGGGCGCAATTACGTCAGCCAGATGGCACGCGAACTCGGCATCAGTCGGCCGTTGTTGCACCTGCACTTGCAAAAGCTGGAAGCGTCAGGCCTGGTCAGCAGCGAGCTGGAGCTGGCCGAGGATGGCAAGGCGCGCAATTATTTTTCCGTCGTTCTGTTCGATGTCGAGCTGACTCCGGCGCTCATCGCCGCAGCGGCAGCGTCGCTTACTACCAACCCTGAATCGTAGGAATCGCCATGCATCCCACCATCTTTTTGCTCACCATTTCCTTGCCGCTGCTGACGATCGTGCTGATCTTCGGCATGCGCTATCTGTCGGCGGTGCTGCAGGCGCGCGCCCGCTTCGGCCATGACGAGGCGTATCGCCAGCTGGCCGAGCAGGCCACCGCCGCCCAGGCCGCCGCGGCCGCGTCGCTCGCGTCGATGGATGCCAACCTGGCCGAGGTCAAGGCGCGCCTGGCCACGGTGGAAAAAGTATTGAAGGAAGTCGAGTAGTCCCACCCACTGTCGGAGAATGACCATGAATGAAGTGTCTGCATTCCGTTTGCATCTGCTGCGCGCCATGTACCTGCTCGTCGTCGTCGGGCTTGGCATCGTTTTGTGGCCCGGCATCCTCCACCACGAACGGCCGTGGGAGTTGGCGCGCGGTACGGTCATTTGCATGATGGCTGCGTTTTCCGTGCTGTGCGCATTCGGCCTGCGTTATCCGCTGCAGATGTTGCCGATACTGTTGTGGGAAATCGTTTGGAAGACGATGTGGCTTGCCATCGTCGCGCTGCCGCAATGGTTGTCCGGCCATATCGAGGCGCCAGTCCAGCAGCAGATCTTTGACTTGTCCTTTGTGGTGCTGGTCTACCTTGTCGTGCCTTGGGGCTACGTGTTCAAGCACTACGTAAAGAAGCCGGGAGATGCGCTCTGGCAGGCAAAAAAACGCGCGCCCCATGCTGCGGGCGCGCCAATAGGCTAGTCAGGAGAAAGGCGCGAGGGTGTCACGCCTTTATACTATCCAGGCTGTATTCTACCCAGCCACTTTCGTCTAAAGTCTCTCCAATTGTTTCAAAAATAAACATTTTTCACGTGTTTAATGGCCGGCCGCTTCATCGGCCAGGTATTTTTGATAAATCAGTTCGAAGCGTCCGCTCTCTTTCAGATGCTTGAGGCCGGCGTTGAAGTCGTCGCGCACTTTCTTGTCCCAAAACACGGGCCGGTAATCCATCGGGTTGAGCTTGACGAAGCTGTGCATGCTCACCGCCTTGGGCTTGAAGGTCTTGTTCAGCTTGAGCACGATGGTGAAGTAGTGAAAGATGTTGCGGTCGCTGAGCACCACGTCGTAGCGCCCGCGGTCCAGCGTGAGCACCTGCAAGGCCTGGTCGTTCTGTTCGAAGTAGCGCCCGGCGCGCTTGACGCCGTCCAGCCATTCCGGATAACGCTTGGCGCCGCCGGGAAACGAGAGCACGCTCAGTCCCTTCAAGTCTTCCGGCTTGCGGATCACCAGCTTGCGATCGCTCAGCGTGAAGAACACATTGTCATAAAACACCGCCGGGTCGCCGTAGAACGCGCCCCAGGCCGTCATTTCCTCGCCCAGGTCGGTCATGGCCGCGTCCACGTCGCGCGCCTTGAAGGCGACCGGAATGCGCGCGAACGAAAAATAGCGCGGCATCAGCACATGGCCGCGATAGGCTAGCGCTTCGCGCATCACTTCCAGTTCGATGCCGGTGTCCGTTTCCGGGAAACAGAACGGGGGAATTTTTTCGCCGAACGCCATGCTGACGTTGGCCGCGCGGGCTGGCGTCAGGCAGGCCAGCAGCAGGGCGGCCGCGCCGGCGGCATTGCGTAGGAATTGGGTGGCGTTCATGGGAGTTCCCCGTCTCAGAATTGGTGGCGGACGCCGAGCGACAGCAGTTGCCTGGTGCCGCCAAGCAGCGTGGTCTGGTAGCGCGCCATGCTGCCATTGCGCAAACGCGAGCCGACCAGGTAGACATTGGTGCGCTTGGAGAGCGTGTGATAAAAGCCCAGCGCCACCTGGGTCGCATTGGCGTCGCTCAGCATGCGGTCGCTCTTGCGCACGTAGTCGGCGGCCAGCGTGCCGCCATGCACCGGCAGGCTGATGCCGATCAGGCTGTCGCGCGTGTCGAGCGTCGTGTCATTGCGGTTTTGCGCCAGGATCATCCAGCCGCGCAGCCGTCCAAAGTCGTAATTAGCGCCTACCATCGTGCTGCGCACGGCCAGCGCGCCGGCCGCGTCGTTGCTGTTGTGGTAGGCCAGCTGCAGGTTCAGCGGGCCCGCGCGGTAGCCGGCGTCCATGCTGATCTGGCGTAGTGCCGCCGAATTGCCCGACACTTCGCCGGCGCCGTAGGCCAGGTCGCCATAAAAGCCGTGCAAGCCGGACGGCAACGAGTACTTGACCGTGTTGTCCATGCGCACGCCGGAATCCTGGAACACACGGGTCGATTCGCCCGGTCCCTTGGCGTCGAACGGGTCATTGGTGGCGATGGCGCCGAAGTAGGGCGTGAACATGCGCCCCGCCTTGAGGCTGCCGAAGCGTCCCGACAGGCCGACCCAGGTCTGGCTGCCGAACGGGCGCCCGGAGAACGAGGAGGCGCCGGTATCGGCTTCGATCTGGGACTCGATCATGAAGCTCGCCTTGAGCCCGCCGCCGAGGTCATGCTCGCCGGTAAAGCCGAGCCGTGACGCCGTTTGGTTGCCGCTGTCGACGCGGGTGCTGGACTGGCCGCTGTCGCGGTCGGCGACCACGCCCAAGTCGACGATGCCGTAGAACGTCACCGAATTCTGGGCCAGCGCCGGCGCCGGCAGGCAGGCCACGATCAACAATGCCGCAATGGTGAATTTCACAGTATTCTCCTGATAAGCACTTTCGAGTTGACAATGTTGTTGTACACCCCCGTCAATACTTGATCAAGTTGGTAAAATACTAACTTTTTGATGGCTGCAGAGTGACGGGCGAAAAAAAGCGCGCTTGAATCTCTTCAAGCGCGCAACAGTCGTTGCAAAAGCGCAGGATTTAGCCGGTGTTGCGCAGGCCCGCCGCCACGCCGTTAATTGACAGGTGGATGCCACGATGGACCCGTTCGTCGATCTGGGCCGGGTCGCTCGCCGTCGCGCGATGGCGGTGGATCAGCTCAACTTGCAAGTGGTTCAGCGGGTCGAGGTAGGCGAAGCGGTTCTGGATCGAGCGCGCCAGCAGCGGATTGCCGGCCAGCCGTTCCTGCGCGCCGGTGATCGCCTGCAGGCAGCGCAGGGTCGTGCCGTGTTCGAAGGCGATGCGCTTGAAGATGCGTTCGCGCAGTTCGACGTCGGCCACCAGCTCGGCGTAGCGCGAGGCGATCGCCAGGTCGGTCTTGGCCAGCACCATGTCCATGTTCGACAGCAGCGTGGCAAAGAATGGCCATTCCTTGAACATCGATTGCAGCGTTGCCGTTTTCTCTTCGCGCGGACCTTCGTCGAGCCACTCTGTGATGGCCGAACCGAAGCCATACCAGCCCGGCAGCAGCAAGCGGCACTGGCCCCACGAGAAGCCCCATGGAATGGCGCGCAAGTCTTCGATGCGCTTGGTCGACTTGCGCGAGGCCGGACGCGAACCGAGATTGAGTTCGGCGATTTCGGCGATCGGCGTGGCGGCAAAAAAATAGTCGGTAAAGCCTGGCGTCTCGTAGACCAGGTTGCGGTAAGCCTTGTAGGCGCGCTCGGACAGGTCGGCCATGATGGACTCAAAACCGGCCAGGCGCTGCGCCTGGTCGCCCTCGGGCGCATGCGGCGTGAGCGACGCTTCCAGCGTGGCGGCCACCAGCAGCTCCAGGTTGCGTCGGCCGATGTCGGCGTTGGAGAACTTGGAGGCGATGATTTCGCCCTGTTCGGTCAGGCGGATCTGGCCATTGACGGTGCCCGGCGGCTGCGCCAGGATCGCTTCGTAGCTCGGTCCCCCGCCGCGGCCGACGGTACCGCCGCGGCCATGGAACAAGCGTATCTTGACGCCGGCCCGTTCGAACACTTTGACCAAGTGGATCTCGGCCTTGTACAGCTCCCAGTTGGACGTCAAAAAGCCGCCATCCTTGTTCGAGTCCGAGTAGCCCAGCATGACTTCCTGCAGCTGGCCCTGTTTTTCGATCAGCGCCTTGACCAGCGGGATCGCCATCCACGCGTCCATGATGCCGGCCGCGCGCTGCAGGTCGGGGATGGTTTCGAACAGCGGAATGACCATCGCATCGAGTTCGCCGCTGGCGGTGCGCAGCAGGCCGGTTTCTTTTTGCAGCAGCAGCACTTCGAGCAGGTCGGACACTTCTTCGGTGTGCGAGATGATGTAGTTGCGGATCGCGCGCGCGCCGTAGCGCTGGCGGATATCCTTGGCCGCGCGCAGGATCGTCAGTTCGGAATCGGCTTCTTCGCTGTACTGCATGTATGGCGAATAGAGCAGGCGTGGCTGGGCCAGTTCGGCCAGTAGCAGCTTGACCTTGGCCTCTTCAGTCAAGCTGGCGTAGGCGCTCTCGACGCCGGCGCTGGCAAACAGTTCGGCCAGCACGCGCTCGTGCACGTCGGACGTCTGGCGCATGTCGAGCGAGGCCAGGTGAAAGCCGAAGATGCCGGCCGCGCGCCGCAGCGTCGCCAGGCGCGGCTTGACCAGCAGCGCGCCGTGGTTGGCGGCCAGCGAATCGGCCAGCACCTTGAGGTCGTCCTTGAAGCCGCATGAATTGGCATAGGGCGCGGCTATGCCGACTTCCTTGCGCAGGATGTTGGTCGCCCCCAGTGCGCGCGCGGTCGCTGCCAGCCGCGCATAGATGCCGATCAGCGCGCGCCGGTATGGCTCGTCGCTGCGGTGTGGCGAATGGTCGGGCGAGGCGTCGGCCAGTGCCTGCAGTTCGGCGCTGGCGCCCACCATCAGCGTCGAAATCGACAGCTCGGCGCCCAGCGCGTGCACTTCGTCCAGGTAGAAATCGAGAATCGTCGTGGCCTGGCGCGCCAGTGCGTGCTGCATGGTGCCGGCGTTGACGTTCGGGTTGCCATCGCGGTCGCCGCCGATCCAGCTGCCCATTTGTACGTACGAGGCGTCGCCCAGCGATGACGCTTCGCCCGGATAGTGGGCGCCAATTTCTTCTTCGATGTCGTCGTACAGGCCTGGCAGCTCGCGCAGGAAGGTGATGCGATAGTAGGACAGGGCGTTGTCGATTTCGTCGGCCACGGTCAGCTTGGAGTAGCGCAGCATGCGCGTCTGCCACAGCGTGGCGATGCGCGCGTGCAGCAGCGCCATGTTGGCCACCCGTTCCTTGGGCGTGAGCGGCAGGTCGCGTTCGGCCAGCAGGCGCGCGATGTCGTGCTCGGCGTCGAGAATACTTTTGCGCTGCACCTCGGTCGGGTGGGCCGTCAGCACGGGTGAAATCAGCGCCTCCTGGAAGAACGAGCGCACGGTGTCGCCAGCCACGCCGGCTTGCTTCAACTTCGACAGCGCGAAGCTGACACTGCCCTGCTGCGGCTTGGAGCCGGCCAGCAGGTGGGCGCGGCGGCGCCGGATGTGGTGCTGGTCCTCGGCGATGTTGGCCAGGTGCGAGAAGTAGGAAAACGCGCGCACCACCGAAATGGTCTGGTTGCGCGTCAGCTTTTCCAGCATGGTGTTGAGGTCAGCCCCGGCCTGCACATTGGCCTCGCGGCGAAAGCGCACCGCCGTCTGGCGTATGGTTTCGACGATGGTGAAGACGTCTTCGCCTTCCTGGTCGCGCAGCACGTCGCCGAGCAGGCGGCCAAGCAGGCGGATGTCTTCCTTGAGCGGTGCGTCCTTGTCGAGGACAGCGTTATTTTCGTGTGCAGCAGCTAGATTTACCATGTTGGACCAGAGTGAGTGTTGGTGCAAAGGCTTATGGCCAGGGTCTGCAAAGGAGGCGCATGATAAAATTTGTGATCTTATGCACACGCCGGTAACTGAGGCCACCCCGCTTACGGCGTAACGACAGTGAAAGAATCCGTTTTGAAAGCAACTACAGTAACGCAGCCGCTCTATGATAACGAGCAAGGGAAGCCTGCCTCGCAGGGCAGTCTCGTTCCGCAGGGGCGCGGTACACCGCACCAAACCCCTGCTCACCCCTCCAAGCTCGTCATCGCTTCGCGTGAAAGCCGTCTTGCCATGTGGCAGGCCGAGCACGTTCGCGCGCGTCTTGAACTATTATATCCGCAGTGCAGCATTTCCATCTTGGGCATGACAACCCGGGGCGACCAGATCCTCGACCGTGCCTTGTCCAAGGTCGGCGGCAAGGGCTTGTTCGTCAAGGAACTCGAGGTAGCCATGGAAGAAGGGCGCGCCGACCTGGCCGTCCATTCGCTCAAGGACGTGCCGATGGAGCTGCCAGCCGGCTTCGCGCTGGCCGCCGTGCTCGAACGGGAAGATCCGCGCGACGCCTTCGTGTCCAACGACTACGCCAGCCTGGCCGAGCTGCCCGACGGCGCCGTGGTCGGCACCAGCAGCTTGCGGCGCCAGGCGCTGATCGCGGTGCGCTACCCGAAACTGGTGATCAAGCCGCTGCGCGGCAATCTCGATACCCGTCTGGCCAAGCTGGACCGGGGCGATTACGCGGCCATCATCCTGGCCGCGGCCGGCCTGAAACGCCTTGGCCTGCCCGAGCGCATCCGTTCGCTGCTGGACCCGCAAGACAGCCTGCCGGCCGCCGGCCAGGGCGCGATGGCCATTGAAATCGCCGAACGCGCCGATGGCCTCGACCTGCACGCGGTCCTGGCGCCGCTCAACCACCTGGCCACGTCACAAGCAGTAGCGGCCGAGCGCAAGGTGTCCAAGGTGTTTGGCGGCAGCTGCCAGATTCCGCTGGCCGCGTTTGCCACCGTCGACGACGGCATCATGCACTTGCGCGCCATGGTGGCCACGCCCGACGGCACCCGCATGGCCAGCGCCGAGCTGACCGGCCCGGCCAACTTGCCCGAGCAATTGGGCGAGCAGGTGTCAGCACTGCTGGCGGCCCAGGACGCCGAAGCGATTCTGGCCGTGTGCAAAGCCGAAGCTGACGCCGCCGATGCCTGACGCAGTCATCATCACGCGCCCGCAAGCGCAGGCTGGCGCGCTGGCGCAGCAAGTCGCTGCGCTGGGGCGCCCCGTCGTGCTGCTGCCGCTGCTGGAAATCTATCCGCTGGCGGACCAGTCGGCGCTGGCGGCGACCTTGTCCGATTTGGCGCGCTACGCGCTGGTGGCGTTCGTGTCGCCCAACGCGATCGACGCCGCCTTTGCCCACCTCCCGGCCTGGCCGGCCGGGGTGGCGCTGGCGGTGCTGGGCGAGGGCAGCCGCGCCGCCTTGGCGCGGCATGGCGTCGACAGCAGCAATGCGACCATCATCAGTCCGCGCGACGCGGCCCGCAGCGACTCGGAAAACCTGCTGCAGTCGCTCGACCTGGCCGCGCTGGCCGGGCGCGAGGTGCTGATCGTGCGCGGCGAAAGCGGGCGCGAACTGATGGCCGACGGCTTGCGCGAGGCCGGCGCCATCGTCACCACGGTGGCCGCGTACCGGCGCAGCGTGCCGGTGTTGACGCCGGCCTTGCGGGCCCAATTGCAGGACCTGCTCGCGCGCGACAACGACTGGATCATCACCAGTTCGGAAGCGCTGCGCGGCTTGCTGGCGCTGGTGGACCAGCTCGATCAGCCGGCCGCTGTAGCAAAAATGCAACAACAGCACGTCATCGTGCCCCATGCCCGGATAGCCGAAACGGCAAAAACGCTGGGCCTGGCCCGACTGACACTCTGCGGTTCAGGCGACGAACGTCTGCTTGCCGCGTTACAATCACGACCATGAACGAATTGCCTACCTTACCTGACCAAACCGGCGCGCCTGTCGCCGCTCCCCAACCTGCTGCGCAAGTGGCCCCCACCAGTGCGCCGCCACGCGCGCCCACGGCCGAAACCATCACCCAGATTTTCCAGCGTCCGCTGACGGTGGCGGTGGTTGTGCTGGCGCTGCTGCTGGCCGCCCAAGTCTGGTCGACCCGCAACAACATGCAGCGCCTGCGCACCGAAATGGCAAAAAGCCTGCAAAAGGACGAACTGGCCAATGCCCGCACCGAGGCGACCGTGATCTCGGTGCAGGACCTGGCCAAGGACTTGCAAGGCAAGGTCGCGCTGCTGGAAAACCGCCAGATCGAAGCGCAAAGCCAGCAACTGGCGCTCGAACAGCTGTATCAGGACTTGTCGAAGAACCGCGACGAATGGGCGCTGGCTGAAATCGAGCAGGTGCTGTCGACCGCCAGCCAGCAGCTGCAACTGGCCGGCAACGTGCAAGGCGCGCTGATCGCGCTGCAAAACGCCGACCGTTCGCTGTCGCGCTCGGACAAGCCGCAGTTCATCACGATCCGGCGCGCGATTGCCAAGGACACTGAAAAACTCAAGGCGCTGCCTTCGCTCGATATCGTCGGCGTGGCGCTGCGCATCGATAACGTGATCGCGCAGGTCGACACGCTGCCGATGCTGGCAGACGAAAAGCCGGCCCTGGCGGCCGCCGCGCCGCGCGCGCTGCAGATGGACAAACTGCCCAAGCCAGGCGCGGCACCGGTCGGGCCGCCGGCGCCGGAGTCGATGCTCACGCGCGCGCAAACCACCTGGCGCGCCTGGAGCGACGAAATGTGGACCGATGTGCGCTCGCTGATCCGGGTGCGCAAGGTCACCACGCCGGACGCGCTGATGGTCTCGCCCGAGCAAGCCTATTTCCTGCGCGAGAACTTGAAGCTGCGCCTGCTCAATGCCCGCCTGGCGCTGATGGCCCGCAATGAAGCGGCCTTTCGCACCGACCTGGTGGCGGCCCAGGATGCGCTGGTCAAGTACTTCGACGGGCGCGCCACAGGCACCCTGGCAGCCCAGGCGCTGCTGCGCCAGGTGCAGGCCAACAACGTAGCGATCGACATGCCGTCGCTGTCCGACAGCCTGAACGCTGTGCGCAACTACAAGTCGAAGCCTTAACATGCGTCTCCTCCTCTGGTTAGTCGCCCTGATGGCCGTTGCGATCGGCATCGCCGTCTCGGCCCAATACAATCCCGGCAACGTGGTCTTCTTCTATCCGCCGTACCGGATCGACATGTCGCTCAACCTGTTCGTGGTGCTGGCAGCGCTGCTGTTCATGTTCGTGTATGGCTTGCTGCGCGCCTTGCGCGCCACCGTCGCCATGCCGTCCAAGGTGGCCGCCTACCGCCAGCGCAAGCGTGAGCGCGACGGCAACAAGGGCTTGCGCGATGCGCTCAAGGCACTGTTCGAAGGCCGTTTCGGGCATGCCGAAAAGGCTGCCATCCGCGCCGCCGAACTGCCGGAAAACGCCGGCCTGGCTGCACTAATCGGCGCGCGCGCCGCGCACCGCATGCGCCAGGCCAGCCGCCGCGACAACTGGCTGGCCGGCGTGGTCAACGACAACGCGCTCAAAACCGCGCGCCTGATGACGATCACCGAGCTGCTGGTCGACGACCACCAGCCGGAAGCGGCGCTCGACGCCGTGGCAGAACTGACCGCCAGCGGCCAGCGCCACATCCACGCGCTGCAATGGTCGCTCAAGGCGCACCAGCAGGCCAAGAACTGGCCCGAGGTGCTGCGCCTGGTGCGCATGCTCGACAAGCACAAGGCGCTGCATCCGGCGCTGTCGGCGCGCCTGCGTGAACTAGCTTATGACGCGATGCTGTCGGACTCCGCGCACGATGCCGAGTCGATCCAGCGGGTGTGGGCGACCGTGCCGACGGCCGACCGCATCAAGCCGTATATCGCGGCGCGCGCGGCCTCCGCACTCAACGCACGCGGCCTGCACGAGGAAGCGCGCTTCACCGCCGAGGAAGCGCTGGCTGCCGAATGGGACGACCGCGTGGTGCGGGCCTACCGCGACGCTGCCGCCAGTGCCGGTTCGACTTCGCTGCTGGCCCAGATCGAGCATTGCGAAACCTGGATCAAGGAACGCCCGACCGACGCCGAACTGGCGCTCACGCTGGGATCGCTGTGCCTGAAGCAAAAATTGTGGGGCAAGGCCCAGCGCTACCTGGAGCAGGCGCTGTCGGACGCGAGCGAGGCGCGCATGGTGCGCGAGGCGCACTTGAAGCTGGCCCAGATGCATGAAGCGCTCGACCAGCCGGAGCAGGCTGGCGCCCACTTCCGCCAGTGCGCACTGGCCACCATCCTCTAAAAAGGTGCGCCGCTGCTGCGGCGCACCAATTGTCTGTCAATATTCGATATAATGACGGCATCAGTCATCCATCCGCACTAAGGACATCCCATGAGTTTGAATAAAGTCTCTTCCGGCCGCGACGTGCCGAACGATTTCAATGTGATTATCGAAATCCCGATGAACGCAGATCCGATCAAGTACGAAGTCGACAAGGAATCGGGCGCGATCTTCGTGGACCGCTTCATGGGTACCGCGATGCACTATCCGTGCAACTACGGCTACGTGCCGAACACGCTGTCGGCCGATGGCGATCCGTGCGACGTGCTGGTGATTACCCCGTTCCCGCTGATCCCTGGCGTAGTGGTGCGCTGCCGCGCCATTGGCGTGCTGAAAATGACTGACGAAGCCGGCGGCGACGCCAAGATCCTGGCTGTCCCGGTCGACAAGATCCTGCCGATCTACAAGCACTGGCAAAAGCCGGAAGACATGAATTCGCTGCGCCTGCAGACCATTCAGCACTTCTTCGAGCATTACAAGGATCTGGAGCCGGGCAAGTGGGTCAAGATCGAAGGCTGGTTCGGTCCTGAAGACGCGAAACAAGAAATTATGGACGGCGTAGCGGCGTTCAACAAGGCCGAAGGCCTGTAAGCCACGCGCTTCCATGGAAAGGCCGGCACGCATTGCGCGTGCCGGCCTTTTTTTTACCGGCCGATATCCTGCAGCAGGGTATAGGTCAGGTCGGCGTTGGGCTTGACCTGGTGCGACAGGTCCTGGTTGATGGCAGGCCAGGCCGCTGAACGGTTTTAGCGCTTGGCTGGCGATTTCATCATGCGCAGCTTGCCCACGATGCCGGCAGGGAAGAAATAGATCGACAGCACGAACAGCACGCCCAGCCACAGCATCCAGCGGTCCGGATGCAGGGCCTGGGCCAGCAGGGGCACGCCTTCGAGCGCGCTGGAGCCCTCGGCCATCAGCGACTTCAAGTAGTTCTGGGCGATGATGAACAGCGTGGCGCCGATCACCGCGCCATACATCGTGCCCATGCCGCCGATGACGACAATCAGCAGGATATCGGTCATCACTTCGAAGCCGAGCATGGTCTTGGGACCCACGTAGCGCAGCCACAGCGCCATCAGCGCGCCGGCCAGCGTCGCTACCAGCGCGGCCAGGCAGTTGGCCCAGATCCGGTACAGCACCGTGCGGTAGCCGAGCGCCTCGGCGCGAAATTCGTTTTCGCGGATCGCCTGCAGCACCCGGCCGAACGGCGAATTGACCAGCCGCAGCAAGAACAGGAACAGCAGCAGGCAACCCACGAACACGATGTAGTAGGTAATCAGCTTGCCATCGATCGCGCGTCCGAACAATTCGCCCAACTGAAATCCGGGCGAGAGCTGTTCGGGCACGCTGAAGGTCTTGCCGTCTTCGCCGCCGGTAAAGTCAGACAGCTGCGAAGCCAGCACCGCGAACGAGGAGGCCACCGCCAGTGTGATCATCGCGTAAAAGATGGCGCGCACGCGCAGCGCGAACAGGCCAACGACCAGTGCCAGCACCAGCGCCAGCGCCAGCGCGGCCAGCAGACCGGTGATGATGGCGGTAAAGGTGGGTTGTTCGACGCTGGCCAGCCCCAGTCCAACGCCGTAGGCGCCGATCCCGAAGAACATGGTATGCGCGAACGACACGATGCCGGTGTAGCCAAGCAGCAGGTCATACGAGGCCACCAGCACGATGTAGACGCAGATGGTGGCGGCGGTATTGAGCGGACGCGCGCCGCTGGTCAGGAACGGGGCCAGCGCCAGGCCCAGCAAAATGAGCAGCAGTACGGTCGACAGCGTGCGGCTGCGCGGCAGGTCGCCGGAGAGGATTCGGGTCAGCATAAAAACTCCGTTAGCGGCGCAGGTTGGAAAACATGCCGGCGGGACGCCACAGCAAAATGGTGATCATCAGGACGATGTTCGATACCAGCGCGAACTTGGGCGCCAGGAAGCCGGCGTAATTGGCCACCAGCGCCATCAGCAGCGCGCCGATGAAGCAGCCGCCCACTGAACCGAGGCCACCGATGATGATCACGATGAATACCATGACGATAATCTCGCTGCCCATCGAGGCGCTCAGCGTTTCCTTGTACAGGCCCCACATGACGCCACCCAGGCCGGCCAGGGCTGATCCGGCCGCGAACACGGCCACGAACAGGCGCCGGATGCGGTAACCCAGCGCTTCAACCATCTCGCGGTTTTCCACGCCGGCGCGTATCAACAGCCCGATCTTGGTGCGGTTCAGGACCAGGAACATGGTGGCGAACACCAGCAGCCCGACCACTACTGCCACCAGGCGGTATTTTTCAATCGCGGCGTCGCCCAGCACAATCGCGCCGCGCAGGTTGGTCGGCAAGGGCAGGGCGATCTGCTCGGCGCCCCAGATCACGCTGATCAGCTGCTCGGCCACGATCATGCCGCCCATGGTGATCAGGATTTGCTTGAGGTGCTGGCCGTAGACCGGCGCGATGATGATGCGCTCGAACGCCCAGCCCAGCAGCGCCGTGGCCAGCATCGCCACCAGGATCGCCAGGCCCAGCACGCCCAGGTTGAGCAGCACCGAATCGGCTTCGAGCGAGGCTTTCATCGGGATCAGGACCATGGTGGCCGCGTACGCGCCCACTGAGACGAAGGCGCCATGGCCGAAATTGAGCACGTCCATCAGGCCGAACACCAGCGTCAGGCCGCTGGCCATGATGAAGATCATCATGCCCATCGCCAGGCCAGCGACGGTGAGCGTGATCCAGGTCGGGATGCTGCCCACCAGCGGCAGCATGGCCAGCATCAGGATCGGCACCAGCAGCAGCGGGGCGATGTCGCGCCTGGCAGCCGGCAGTGCGGTGTCGGGTGCCAGCACGCTGGCGGGAGGAGTCTGTAGATTCACTGTGGCGTCCTATTGGTGCGAGTCGAGCGCGAGCCCGAGCAAGCGCTGTTGCAGATCCTGGTCCTCGACCAGCTCTTGCATCGCGCCGGCGTGCACGATGCGGCCGTCATCCATCACCGAGACGGTGTCACCGAGCGATTTGACGAAGCTGAAATTCTGTTCAACCAAGAGGATCGTGGTGTCACTTTGTTTGAGCTCGCGAAACGCTGCGATCAGGCTCTGGATGATGGCCGGCGACAGGCCCTTGGTCGGCTCGTCGATCAACAGCAGCTTGCGTGGCTCGACGATGGCGCGCGCGATCGCTACCATCTGCTTCTGGCCGCCCGACAGATTGCCGGCCGGGTAATGCCAGAATTTCTTCAGGGCCGGGAAAAAGCCGAAGATCCATTCCACGCGGGCCTCGTCGAGCGGCCCGCTGCGCGCGGCCAGGTACAGGTTTTCGCGCACGGTCAGGTCGGAAAACACGGCCATCGATTCCGGTACATAGGCGATACCGGCCTGCGCGACGTCGGGCGTGGACAGCGCCGTGATGTCGCGCCCGTCAAAGCGCACGGCGCCGGCGGACGCCTTCCACAGGCCCATGATGGTGCGCAACGTGGTGGTCTTGCCGGCGCCATTGCGGCCCAGCAGCACCGATAGGCCGCCGCGCGGCACCACCAGGTCCACGCCTTGCAGGATGTGGTATTCGCCGATATGGGTGTGGACGCCGGACAGTTGGAGTAGCGGTTCAGACATGTTCGGGTGTTCCAAGATAGGCTTCCTGGACGATGGATGATGCCATCACGTCGGACGGATTGCCGTCGGCGACCAGGGTGCCGTTGTGTAATACGATGATGCGGTCGGCCAGCTGGCGCACCACGTCCATTTTGTGCTCGACCAGCAGGATGGTCTTGTTACGCTCGGTCTTGACCTGCTGGATCAGCTCCAGCACCACCGGCACTTCGTCCACGCTCATGCCGGCGGTTGGTTCGTCGAACATCATGATCGATGGCTCCAGTGCCAGCAGGATCGCCACTTCGAGCTTGCGCTTGTCGCCGTGCGACAGCGCCGCCACGCAGGAGTCGCGCCGGTCGGCCAGCGCCACCCGTTCCAGATAGTGCTGCGCGCGTTCGATCAGTTCCTTGTGGCTGGACCAGATCGAAAAGAAATTCATGCCTGTGCCAGCGCGGCTTTGCACCGCCAGCCTGACGTTTTCGATCACGGAGAGGTGCGGGAACGAATTGGTCAGCTGGAAAGCGCGTCCGATGCCGAGACGGGTGCGTTTGGCCGCGCCATGCTTGCTGATGTCGACCCCGTTCAGGTACACCTGGCCGGAGGTGGCCGGTAACTGGCCCGACATCAGGTTGAAGTAAGTGGTCTTGCCGGCGCCGTTGGGGCCGACGATGACGGTCAGCGTGCCCGGATAAAAATCGGCCGTGACCTGGTTGACCGCGACGTGGCCGCCGAAGCGGATGGTCAGGTCGCGGGTCGATAGAGAAGCTTGGGTCATCGCTTGTTCTTGACAGGGACCGGCAGTTCGCTGGCCGGGATCTCGCGCACCAGTTCGAGCAAGTCCCACTCGTCCTTTTGCTGTTTCTTGATGCGGAAGTGATACATCGACTGCATCGCCTGGTGATCTTCCTTGCGGAAGTTCATCTTGCCCTTGGGCGTATCGAACTCCATGCCTTCCATGGTCGCGATCAGCTTCTCGGCGTCGGTCGATGGCGATTTGGTCAGCGCCGCGTAGACCGCGCTGGCGGCGGCGAAACCGCCGGCGGTGAACATGTCGGGCGGCGACTTGAAGCGCTTGGTGTGCTCTGCCACCAGCCAGTCGTTCATTTTGTTTTTCGGGAACGCGTAGTAGTAATAGATCGTGCCTTCGGTGCCGGCGTAGTTCTTCCAGGTCTTCATGACCGGCAGGATGTTGCCGCCGGGGGCGAGCACGATGCCGTAGCGCTCGGGCTTCATGTCGGCCAGCTTGTTCATCGGGTTGGGACCGGCCCACACGATGGCCAGCACGCGCGGTTGCGGCTTGTCCTTGAGCGCTTCGAAGATGCGCTGCGCCGGGGCGGTGAAGTCGGACGTGGTTTGCGGCGCGTATTCTTCGTGCACTACCTTGGCCTTGCTGCCGGTGGCGGCCAGTGCTTCCTTGCCGGCCTTGATTGCATCCTTGCCGAACGCGTAGTCCTGGGCCAGGAAGGCGACGCTGCCGGACTTGATGGTCGAGGCGGCGGCCAGCCCGTCCTGCATCGAATTGCGGGCAGTGCGGAAGATGTAGCGGTTCCATTTGTCGCCGGTGATGGCGTCGGCCACTGCCGGTTCGACCACCAGCACTTTTTTGTATTCGAGCGCCACCGGCAGCATCGCAATGGCCGAGCCGGACGAGCTGGTGCCGACCGCGATGTCGACCTTGTCGTCGGCGTAGGCTTCGGCCAGCATGGCGCGTCCCAGGTCAGGCTTGCTCTGGTCGTCCTTGACGATCACCTTGAGTTTGCGGCCATTGATTTCCATCTTGCCGCCAGTGAGGTATTCAAGGCCCAGCATGAAGCCGGTCTCGGTCTCCTTTGCATACGGCTCGAGCACGCCGGTCTTGCCAGCGATCAGGGCTACTTTGAAATCGGGGGCGGCCAGCGCGGGCGCGCCGGCGAATGCGGCCAGGACTGCTAATGCGAGGATGGTCTTGTGGTGCATGCTGTCTCCTTAGTCCACTTGCGACAAAAATTGCTGGATTGCCGAACGGGCCAGCGGCTCGCTCAGCATCGGTGCGTGGCCTACGCCGGGAATGAGCGCGTACTGCATGGCTGGCGCGGCGCGCTGCATGTAGATGGCCTGCTGGTCCTCCACCAGGTCGGACAGGGCGCCGCGCACCAGCAGCACCGGGCGGTTGCGCGCCAGCCTGCGAAACGCCATCCGTCCCATCCAGGAAGTTGGTTTCAGCTTCCCGGCCTGCAAAGGCAATGCGATATTCGGATCGTACCTCAGGACCAGCTGGCCCTGTTCGTTTTCGGCAAACGCGCGCCGTGCCCACTTGCGCCATTCTTCCATGTCGTTGGAAGGGAAGGCTTGCTGGTTGATGGTCATGATGTAATCGGTGGCCTCCTCCCATGACGTCAATACGCAGCCCTTGCCGGCGTAGGCGGAAATGCGCGCCAGGCCTTTTTCGGAAATCACCGGGCCGACGTCGTTAAGCACTGCGGCGGCGATCAGGCTTAAACGGCGCAGCGCCAGCGTCATGGTGATGATGCCGCCCATCGAGGTGCCGACAAACACGGCGCGCTCGATGCCCAGGTCGCGCGCCAGCTTGATCACGTCGCCGGCGTACACCATGGGATTGTATTGGGATGGATCGGGGTCGTGCTCGGACTGGCCGCGCCCGCGCACGTCCATCGCGATCACGCGCCGTCCCAGGCTGGCGATCCAGGGCGCCAGCTCGTCGAAGTCGGACGCGTTGCGGGTCAGCCCGTGGATGCAGATGACGGGCAGCCTGGCCGGCCCGCTGTGCGCCGGATAGTCGCGCGCATGCAGCGTCAGGCCATCGGTGCTGGTGTAACTGAGGTCGGTGAAAGTGGACACGGAAGACGTCATCCTGTTCGAATAGAGCGCAGCTTCCCGCGCCTGGCCCGAAGGCCAGCCGTGGGGTGCTGCGGGTTACATCAGTGGGTGGATCAGAAGCGGTATTCGAGCGTGGCCGATACCGTGCGCGGATTGCCGTAGAAGGCGGTCAGCGTGCCTTCGTAGCCCAGCGTCGGGAACAAATAGCCGCCGGTCTTGTAGTGCTCATTGCCCAGGTTCTTGCCGTGCAGGCCGGCGCGGATCTTGTTGTTGGCGCTGGTCCATACGACGCTGGCGTCATACAGGGTGTACGCATCCTGGTCCAGCGGGGACGCCGCTTCGAACTGGTAGACCTTGTCCCTGTACGAAGCGCTGCCGATCAGCGTGACCTTGCCGCTGCCCATGGCGATATCGTAGCTGGCGCGCAGGTTGGCCGAGTTTTTCGGGGTGTTCTGGAAAAAGCGCTGGTCGGCCACGTTGACCAATGTCGACACACCGCCGACTGTTTGCAATGCCATGAACTCGGTGTACTTGGCGTTGATATGGCTGTACATGCCCGACAGCGAGAACGCATTGGTAATGCGCGCCGACGCTTCCAGTTCGATACCGCGGATCTTGGCCTTGCCGGCGTTGGTGACCAGACCGGCGAAACTGTCGTCGATGCCGTCGCCGTTGGTGTCGATCGCCACCGAGCCAGGAATCTGCACGTCCTTGTACTTGCTGTCGAAGACGGCGATGTTGGTCAGGAAGCGGCCGCCATTGTAGGCCGATTTAAGGCCCAGCTCGAGGGTGTCGATGGTCTCGGGGCGGTAGCCGGCTTTGGCCTGGGCCGCGCTGATCTTGATGCCTACCATGCGTGGATCAAAACCGCCGCCCTTGAAGCCGCGCGCCCAGCTGGCATAAATGTTCTGATCTGCCGATGCCTTGTATGCCAGCCCGAGCTTCGGCGTGAATTTCTTGTCCTCGCGCTGCAATTCGCCATGGGTATAGTCGGTCTGTGCCGCGCCGAACGGCACTGCGCCCGGATTGCCCATCACCGGCGAGCCGCCCGCGCCCAGGTAGTTCTGGCGCAGGATCGATGCTTCGCGCTTGTCGACCGTGTAGCGCCCGCCCAGCGACAGGCTCAAGGCATCGGTGAGCTTGTAGTTGGCATCGGCGAAAATCGCCCAGGCTTTGGTATCGATGTCGCCCTTGGTGAAAGTCGACGTCGGGAACGGGCCGCTCGGCAGCGGGGTGACCAGGATGGTGTCGAAGATGTTGAAGGCGTTGGCGTCGATGTAGTAGATGCCTGCCACGCCCTGCAGCTTGTCGCCGGTGTACGTGGCCTGCAACTCCTGGCTGAACTGCTTGTTCTTGTACAGCGCCGGCACGTGCATGTCGGTCACCGCGAGCGAGTC
The DNA here is from genome assembly GCA_040390915.1 of Pseudomonadota bacterium. GTDB lineage: Bacteria > Pseudomonadota > Gammaproteobacteria > Burkholderiales > Burkholderiaceae_D > Telluria_A. The sequence continues at coordinate 22,226 of JAZJXM010000014.1, read as the reverse complement.
GAAGTCGATCGGTGCGTAGGACGTGTCATGGCGGTTGGCGGTGACGGACTTGAGCGAGAGCTCGTCGCTGACGCGGTATTCAACGATGGCCGACACGCCGTGGGCCTTGACCTGCTGTTCGTGGCCCAGCGCCAGGTTCAGGTTGGCCTGGGTGTCGTACACGTTATCCAGAATAGGCGCGCCGCTCGTGCGTCCGACGGTCAGGCGATGGCCGTTGCGGGGATGCGAATCGTCTTGCGTGATGTCGCCCGCAACCCGGATGAACAGGTCTGGCGTGGCGTTCCATTCAGCCGACACGCGCGCGGCGGTGACGTCCTTGTCGTAGTTGGGCTGGCCGTTGGTCAGGTTGGTGCCGAAGCCGCCGCGCTTGAAGCGGCCGAACGAGCCGCCCACGCGCAGCGTGTCGGCCAAAGCCGTGCTGGCGGTGATGACCGCTTCGCGCTGCTGGTAGGTGCCAACGGTGCCGCGCATGCGGATGTCAGTTTTCGGTCCCAGCCTGCGCGTCACGTACTTGACGGCGCCGCCGATGGTGTTGCGCCCGTACAGCGTGCCTTGCGGTCCGCGCAGTACTTCAATGCGTTCGATGTCGTAGATGTCGGCCACTGCGCCTTGCGGGCGGGCCAGGTAAATGTCGTCAAGGTAGATGCCGACGCCTGCTTCGAAACCGGCCAGCGGATCTTGCTGGCCGACACCGCGGATGAACGCGGTCAGCGTGGAGTTGGTTGCGCGCGACGATTTGAGCGTGGTGTTGGGCAGCGCCACGGCCAGCGCGGTAATGTCGGGGATGCCTTGCTTGGAGAGCTGGTCGGCGCTGAAGGCAGTGACCGAGACCGGCACGTCCTGCAGCGTTTCTTCGCGCCGGCGCGCAGTCACGCGCACCACATCGACCTTGTCGCTGGTGGCAGCCGGCGCATCGGCGCTGGCAGTCTGTGCGTGGGCGACGCCCATCGTGGTGCCCATCAAGGCGATGGCGGCGGCAACGGAGCGATTCAGCAACTTCATTTTTGTAGCGGTAATGCGCATGGCGGATGTCCCCTTCATATTATTAGTGGTATGCGGTCAAGATCGCATGGCATGCAGTGTGCCTTCATTCGTTTTGATGCGAAAGATAACAACACGCCCAACCGTTGTGCATAAATGCACAGGGCGAGCTCTGCCCATGCTACAACAGGGTGTATGTACAAAATCATGCGCAATATTGAGCCACATCAAGGTGTTGTTTTGCCGATTTGCGTTCAGCTTGTGCAGTGGTGCACAATATGCAAAACACATAACACACAAGAGACGCCAGCACATGAACAGCCTGCCTGAATGGACCGACCTGCGCTTTTTTCTGGAGCTGGCACGCGCTGGCACCTTGTCGGGCGCCTCGCGCCGGCTGGTGGTGGAGCACACGACGGTGGCGCGCCGCATCGACCGCCTGGAAATCCAGCTGGGCACCACATTGTTCGACCGTTCGCGCGAAGGCTATGAACTGACCGAGATGGGACTGGCCCTGCTGCCGCATGCCGAAGCGATGGAGAGCGCGGCGCTGGCGGCCACCGAGCAGCTGAGCGGAACCGAAGTCGCGGTGCACGGCGTGGTGCGCCTGGGCGCGCCGGAACTGTTCGCGGTGCGGGTGGTGGCGCCGCTGCTGGTGGGGATGCTGCAATCGAATCCCGACCTGTCGGTGGACTTGCTGGTGCTGCCGCGTTTCGCCAACCTGGCCAACCGCGAAGCGGACCTGGGCGTGATGCTCGATCCACCGACTACGGGCCGTTACATGATCACCAAGCTGGCCACGTTTCGCATGTACTTGTATGCCTCGCCTGGCTATCTGGCGCGGCATGCGCCGATACGCGCGCACGCCGACCTGGCGCAGCACGACTTCGTCGACTACGTGCAGGACCGGCTGGCCAGCCGCGAGCTCAGTTATCTGGATGAACTGGGATTCACGCCGCGCCGGCGCCTGTGCTGCACCGGCATGCCGGCCCAGATCGAGGCCGCGTCGCTGGGCATGGGCTTGATCATGGCGCCGCCATACGCGGTGCCGGACGACGGCCGCCTGGTGCCGGTGCTGGACCAGTTCTTCGCCGAGCGCTCATTCTGGCTCGCGGCACCGACCGACTTGTACCGGCTGCAGCGCGTGCGGGCCGTGTGGAACATGCTGCGCGAATATTCGGATGGCCAGCCGGAGCTGTTCCTGCATAAATAAAAGGACCCTCTGTTTCTAGCGGAACGGGTTGCGGTCGTTCAGTTCGTCGATGTAGTCGTCGATGCCGCCTTTTTCGCGCTCCAGGAAGCGCTCGATGGCGTCGGCGAACGCGTGATGCGCCAGCCAGTGCGCCGACCAGGTCCGGGTCGGCAAAAAGCCGCGCGCCATCTTGTGCTCGCCTTGGGCGCCGCCTTCGAATACGGCGATTTTCTGCTCGATGCAGAACTCCAGCGGCTGATAGTAGGCCGTTTCGAAATGCAGGCAGGGTACATGCTCGAGCGCGCCCCAGTAGCGCCCGAACAGGGTGTCGGCGCTGTGGATCACCATCGATGCGGCAATCGGCCGGCCGGCGCGTTCGGCGATCACCAGCAAAATATTGTGGGCCATGCTGGCGCCGATGCGCAGGAAAAAATCCAGGTTCAGGTACGGCGTGGAGCGATGCTCGGCGTAGGTGTTCTGGTAGCAGCGGTTAAACAAACGCCAGTCGGCATCGGTGGCGTCGACGCCGCGCACGCGCCGCAGCGTTACGCCAGCCTCTATGACCTTGCGCCGTTCGGCGCGAATATTCTTGCGTTTCTTCTTTTCCAGCGTGGCCAGAAATTCATCGAAACTGGCGTAGCCCGCATTCAGCCAGTGAAACTGCACGCCGCTGCGCAGCATGTAGCCGGCGTCGGCCAGCTGCTGCACCTGGTCTTCGGGCGGGTACAGGATGTGGGTCGACGACACTTCGGACGCTTGCTGGGTGGCGCGCAGCAGTTCCAGCAGCGCCGCGCGCGCTGGCGCATCGCGCGCCATCAGGCGCGGGCCGGTGACGGGCGTGAATGGAATCGCCGACAGCAGCTTGGGGTAGTACTCGAGGCCATGGCGCTGGTAGGCGTCGGCCCAGGCCCAGTCGAACACGTATTCGCCGTACGAGTGCGACTTGACATACAGCGGCATGGCCGCGGCCAGATCGGCGCCGGCGTACAGCGCCAGGAATTGGGGCTGCCAGCCAGTCTGCGCACAGGCACTGCCCGATTCGTGCAGCGCATGCAGGAAGGCGAACGACAGGAAAGGATTGGGCTTGTCCTGCATGACCAGCAAGCCATCCCAAGCCGCCTGGCCGATCTCGGCAAGGGAAGAAACAATATGCGTGCGATAATTCATGGTGCCATTCTACGCAACCGGGAATATCCTGCATGAAGAACGATTTTTTCAATCTCTATTCGCATGGCTTTGCACGCGTCGCCGTGGCCACGCCGCGCTGCCGCATCGCCGATCCGGCCTTCAACGCGTCCCAGACCATCGCCCTCGCCAAACAGGCGCAGCAACAGGGCGCAGTGGTGGCCGCGTTCCCCGAACTGGGCCTGTCGGCCTATTCCTGCGACGACCTGTTTCATCAGGCCGCGCTGCTGGACGCGTGCGAGGCCGCACTGGCGCAGATTGTTGCCGCCTCGGTCGAGCTGCCGCTGGCGCTGATCGTCGGCCTGCCGCTGCGGGTCGATCATCAATTGTTCAACTGCGCGGCGGTGGTGGCCGGCGGGCGTATTCTCGGCCTGGTCCCGAAAAGCTATTTGCCCAACTACGGCGAATTCTACGAAGCGCGCCAGTTCAGCGCCGCCGACAACGCGGTATCGACCCAGGTGCGCTTGCTGGGCCAGGACGTGCCGTTCGGCGCCGGCCTGCTGTTCGAAGTGGCCAATGTGGCCTCGCTGCGCTTTCATATCGAGATCTGCGAAGACGTGTGGGTGCCGATTCCGCCGTCGTCGTTCGCGGCACTGGCCGGCGCCACGGTGCTGGTCAACCTGTCAGCCTCGAACGTCCTGGCCGGCAAGAGCGGCTACCGCCACCAGCTGGTGGCGCAGCAGTCGGCGCGCTGCCTGGCTGCCTACCTGTACACCTCGGCCGGACTGGGCGAGTCGTCCACCGACATGGCGTGGGACGGCCAGGCCTTGATCTACGAAAAGGGCGAACTGCTGGCCGAAGCGGCGCGCTTCCAGGACGATTCGCACATCATCTTTGCCGACGTCGACCTGGAACGGCTGGCGCGCGAACGCATGCACACCACCACCTTTGCCCATTCGGTGCGCCGGCATGCGGCCGAAGTGGCGGCGTTCCGGGTGGTGCGATTCGAGCTGGCCATCGAACGCGCCACCGCGCTGCCATTGGCGCGCGCGGTCGAGCGCTTCCCGTACGTGCCGTCCGACCTGGCGCGGCGCGACGAACGCTGCACCGAGGTCTATAACATCCAGGTGCAGGCGCTGGTGCAGCGGCTCTCGTCGAGCGGGATCAAAAAGGTCGTGATCGGCGTTTCGGGCGGGCTCGATTCGACCCACGCGCTGCTGGTATGCGCCAAGGCGATGGACCGCTTGTCGCTGCCGCGCGCGAACATCCTGGCGTACACGATGCCCGGTTTTGCCACCAGCGAACGCACCTTGAAGCAGGCGCGCGAACTGATGGAAGCGGTCGGCAGCACGCCGCATGAAATCGACATTCGTCCAAGCTGCGAGCAGATGCTCAAGGATCTGGGCCACCCGTACGCCAGCGGCCAGCTGGAATATGACATCACGTTCGAGAACGTGCAGGCGGGCGAGCGCACCAGCCATTTGTTCCGGCTGGCGAACCACCACCACGCGATCGTGATCGGCACCGGCGACTTGTCCGAACTGGCGCTGGGCTGGTGCACTTACGGCGTGGGCGACCATATGTCGCACTACAACGTCAACGCCAGTGTGCCGAAAACGCTGATCAGCCATCTGGTGCGCTGGGTCGCCGACACGGGCGCGATCGGCAGCGAAGGGTCAAGCACGCTGCTGGCCGTGCTGGCCACCGAAATCAGCCCGGAGCTGGTGCCGGGCAAGGTCACCCAAAGCACCGAGGACAGTATCGGGCCGTATGAACTGCAGGACTTCAACCTGTACTACATCCTGCGTTACGGTTTCGCGCCGTCCAAGGTGGCCTTCCTGTCGTACTCGGCGTGGCAGCAAAATTACGCGCTGGCCGACATCAAGAAGCACCTGGGCACCTTTGTGTACCGCTTCTTCAAGACCAGCCAGTTCAAGCGCTCCTGCGTGCCGAACGGGCCCAAGGTCGGCAATGGCGGTTCGCTGTCGCCGCGTGGCGACTGGCGCGCGCCAAGCGACTCGGAAGCGACCGTCTGGCTGGACGACCTGCGCAACATTCCGGACTAGCACCTTCCAACTTTGCCGTTTTTGATCCACGTCAAGGTTTTTGAGAGCTAAAAGACCCATATTCCAGTATCGACACTGGAAAGGGTCTGTAATGAAACTCAAATTTCTCGGCGCCACGGGCACGGTGACCGGTTCGAAGTACTTGCTGACCACTTCCACCGCCCGGGTACTGGTTGATTGTGGGCTGTTCCAGGGTTACAAGGAACTGCGCTTGCGCAACCGCGCCCAGTTTCCGGTGGACGAGTCGCAGATCGTGGCCGTGGTGCTGACCCACGCTCACCTCGACCATAGCGGCTATCTGCCTTTGCTGGTCAAGAACGGCTTTCGCGGCAAGATCTTCTGCAGCGCCGCCACCTACGATTTGTGCAAAATCCTGCTGCCCGATAGCGGCCACCTGCAGGAAGAGGAGGCCAATTACGCCAACCGCCACGGCTACAGCAAGCACACGCCGGCGCTGCCGCTGTATTCGGAAGCCGATGCGGTGCGCTCGCTGTCCCATTTTTGCCCGATGCCGTTCGGCCAGCGCTTTGAAGTCGCACCTGGCATGACGGCAGAACTGGCGCACGCAGGCCATATCCTGGGCGCGGCCATCGTCAGCATCCGCGCCGAGGACAAGACGATCGTGTTTTCGGGCGACCTGGGACGCCAGAACGATCAGATCATGCTGGCGCCGGCGGCCGTGGCGCAGGCCGACTACCTGCTGGTCGAATCGACCTATGGCGACCGCCAGCACGACCCGGCCGACCCGCTCATCTTGCTGGGCAAGACGATCCGCGAGACGGCCGGGCGCGGCGGCGTGACCATTATCCCGTCGTTCGCTGTAGGGCGTGCGCAGTCCCTGCTGTACGACATCCACCGGCTCAAGGAGCGCGGCGAGATTCCGGCCCATGTGCCGGTCTACCTGAATAGCCCGATGGCGGCCGACGCTACAGCGCTGTACCAGAAGCACCTGCAGGACCATCGCCTCAGTCACGCGCAGTGCTATGCGATGCGCCATGCAGCAACCATCGTCAACACGGTCGAACAGTCGATCGCGCTCAATCAAAAGCAGGTGCCGATGGTGATCGTGGCGGCCAGCGGCATGGCCACCGGCGGGCGCGTGCTGCACCACTTGACGGCGTTTGCCCCCGACCCGCGCAACACTATTCTGTTTGCCGGCTTTCAGGCTGCCGGCACGCGCGGCGCGGCGATGATCGAAGGCGTCGACGCGATCAAGATCCATGGTCAGTATGTGCCGGTACGGGCGCGCGTGAGCCAGATCAGCAATCTGTCGGCGCATGCCGATGGCGATGAAATCGTCACCTGGCTGAAGCACTTTGAACGCCGTCCGCTGCGCACCTTCATCACGCACGGCGAACCGGAGGCGGCCGAAGGACTGCGCCGACGCCTGCAGGGTGAACTGGACTGGCCGTGCGAAGTGCCGGCTTACCTGGATGAAGTGGAGCTGTAATGAGCATCAATGCACTGAAGATCCGGCGGCTCGGCATCGACACCTACCAGGAAATGGTGGTGTACATGCGCAGCGCCTGCCCGGTGTGCAAGTCGGAAGGCTTCGAAGCGCAATCGCGAATCGAAGTGCGGCGCAACGGCACGGCCATTGTGGCCACCTTGAACGTGGTCCATTTCGATTTGCTTGGGGAAGACGAGATCGGCCTGTCCGAAGCGGCATGGCGCGCGCTCGGCGGGGTTGACGGCGAGCTGGCGCAGCTTGCCCATCCGGCGCCGCTGCTGTCGTTTTCCGGCGTACGCGCCAAGATTTACGGGCGCGCGCTGAGCGCCGACGCCTCCAGCGCGATCATCACCGACATCTGCGGCGGGCGCTATTCGGACATCGAAATGGCAGCCTTCATCACTGCCTGTTCCGGCGGGAGGATGGACGTGGCCGAAACGATCGGCCTCACGCGCGCCATGATCGGCGCCGGCCAACGCCTGCAGTGGGATGACAGCGTCGTCGTTGACAAGCATTGCGTCGGCGGCCTGCCCGGCAACCGCACCACCTTGCTGGTGGTGCCGATCGTGGCCGCCTGCGGCCTGACCATCCCCAAGACGTCCTCGCGCGCGATCACGTCGCCGGCCGGTTCGGCCGACGTGATGGAAACGCTGGCCCCGGTGTCACTCGACGTGGCCAGCATGCGGCGCGTGGTCGGGCGTGAAGGCGGCTGCATTGTTTGGGGCGGCGCGGTCGCGCTCAGTCCCGCCGACGATTTATTGATCCGGGTCGAACGCCCGTTGGGGCTCGACAGCGATGGCATGCTGGTGGCGTCGGTGCTGTCCAAGAAGATCGCAGCCGGCTCGACCCATGTGGTGATCGACATTCCAGTCGGGCGCACGGCCAAGGTGCGCTCAAGCACAGCCGGCGCAGCGCTGGCCGAACGGCTCACCGCGGTGGGGCAGGCGCTGGGCATCGTCGTCAAGGTGGTGCTGACCGACGGCGCGCAGCCGGTCGGACGCGGCGTCGGCCCGGCGCTCGAAGCGCACGACGTGCTGGCGGTCCTGAATAACGCGCCCGGCGCGCCGGACGACCTGCGCCAGCGCGCCCTGATGCTGGCCGGGATGGTGCTCGAAATGGGGGGCAAGGCGGCGCCCGGGGCGGGACTGGTAATGGCGTCCGACGTGCTGGCGTCTGGTGCGGCATGGCGCAAGTTTCAGGCCATTTGCGACGCCCAGGGTGGCATGCGCGAGCCAGGTCGCGCGGCGTACACCCACGCAGTCGGCGCGCTGCACCGCGGTACCGTGGTCGCGGTCGACAACCGGGTGCTCGCGCGCGTGGCCAAGCTGGCTGGCGCGCCGATGGCGGCCAATGCCGGCCTCACGTTCGAAGCGCCGCTCGGCACCGAGGTGGAAGTAGGGCAGCCGCTATTTACGTTGCATGCCGAGTCGCCCGGCGAACTGGCCTATGCGCTGGCGTACGCGCAGTCGCAGGAGCATTTGTTCACGATCCAGGGCGAATGATGTTCACCGACGCCGCGCCGCTCCTGTTCCTGTACGGGATGGCATTCATGCTCGGTGTGCTGGCGATCGTGATCGCCTACCTGCGCACGCTGGAGCGCCAGCACCTGCGCGAGAAGGTGACGTTGGAAACATCGCCCGACGCCATCTTGTGGGTTGAACCCGGCGGCTGCATCCGGATGGCCAATCCAGCCGCGGCTGCGCTGACCGGTTACGCCGAGGGCGAACTGGAAGGACAAAACATCGCGCTGCTGATTCAATCCCACTTGCGTGAACGGCATGCGCAAGCGATGGGGAAGTACTTCGCCAAGCCCAGCGAACGGCCGATGGGGATGCTCAACCTGGAACTGCTGCGCAAGGATGGCAGCACGCTGGCGGTGGACATCTCGCTGGGGCATTGGGCCGACGAAGACGGACAGGTGCATGCGATCACCTTTATCCGCGACCTTTCCGAGCGGCGCAAGCTGGAAGAATCGCTGCGCCACAAGGCCACCCACGACGAACTGACCGGATTGCCCAACCGCTGGATGTTCAAGCTGCAGCTCGAGCAAGCCATAGCCAGGTCGGCGCGCACCGGCACCAGGACGGCCGTCATTGTGCTCGACCTGGACCACTTCAAGACCATCAACGACAGTTTTGGCCATGCGGCCGGCGACGCACTGCTGTGCCAGGCGGGCGAACGCATGGTCGGTGTATTGCGTGGCAATGACGTACTGGCGCGCCTGGGCGGCGATGAATTCGCCGTGCTGCTGGGCGATCTGGCAAAGTGCAGCGATGCGGTCGGCGTGGCGGCCAAACTGCTGCCGCTGCTGCATGCCAGTTTCCAGCTGGCCGAACATGAAGTGCAGTCGGGCGCCAGCCTGGGATTGGCGTTCTATCCGGACGACGCCAGCGATAGCGCAAGCTTGCTGCGCGATGCCGACATGGCGATGTACCAGGCCAAGCGCGCAGGGCGTGGCGGGTATGCCTGCTATTCTGGCGACTGTGCGAGCTTGCCTTAGGCACGGCCCGCATCCCCTCATTTCAGGATGATTGCTTACTATGGCTTTGTCTACCTCCGTGGTCATCGGTTTGGGAGTCGCACTCGGTTGCGGCGCGCTGATCGGCATCGACCGCGAGCGCCGCAAGGGCAGGGGCGTGGGGCGCGCCTATGCCGGCTTGCGCAGCTTTGCGATTGCCTCACTGTGCGGGGCGCTGGCGCAGGTGCTGGGCGGCGGGCTGGTGCTGGCCGGAGCGGCGCTGGTCATCGTGCTTAGCGCCATGGCCTATTGGCGCGACCGATTGGATGATCCCGGCATTACTACCGAACTGGCATTGCTGCTCAGTTACCTGCTGGGGGTGGCCGCGATTGAGAACCCGGAACTGTCGGCCGGCGTGGCCGTCATCGTGGCCGGCATGCTGAACCTACGCAGCCGCTTGCACCACTTCGCGCGGGTGTCGATCAAGGCGGCCGAACTGCACGACGCGCTGGTATTGGCCGGCGCTGCGCTGGTGGTGCTGCCGCTGCTGCCAAACGCGGGCAGCGCCTGGCTGCTAGGCGTCAATCCCAAGCGCCTGCTTGGGCTGGCCATTGCCATCATGGCGATCCAGTTCGGCGCCCACGTCGCGCTGCGCGTGGCTGGGGCCAGACTGGGGATGGCGCTGTCCGGGCTGGCCTCCGGTTTTGTATCGAGCCTGGCGACGGTGGCGGCGATGGGAACGCGCTGCCGGCGCGAACCGGGCTTGCTGGACGTGTGTGTCAGTGCGGCGCTGATGTCGACCATGTCCACCTTTGCGCTACTTGGCATCGTCACCGCGACGGTGGCGCCGGCATTGCTGGGTGGCGTGCTGCCGATACTGGCGTGCGGCATGCTCGGGGCGGCGACCGGGGCCGGGATCAGCGTGGCATTGCAGAACGGGACGGCGGTGCATGCGACGCGCGAGCGCCACGCGTTCAGCGTGCGCCAGGCCTTGGGCTTCGCGTTCGTGCTCAGTGGCGCGACGGTGGCGCTGGCCTATGCGAATACCTACCTGGGGCAATCGGCGGCGCTGGCCGGTTCCGCGCTGGCCGGCCTGCTGGACGTGCACGCGGCGGCGGCCTCGGTGCTGTCGCTGGCGGCGGCCGGCAGCCTGCCGGTGCCCGATGCGCATCTGGCGTTGCTGTTTGCCTTGACGGCCAACACGGGCAGCAGGATGGTGACGGCAATGGCGTCAGGCGGGCGCGCGTACGGCTTGCGCGTCGCGCTGGGGCTGGCGCTCAGTCTGGGCGCTGCATGGGCGGCGCACGTATTCAAACTTGCATGGCCGCTCCTCGGCTAAAATAGCGAAACGATAATTGAGGAGTAGCCATGAAACAGATTACCTGCGTGATCAAGCCATTCAAACTGGACGAAGTGCGCGAGGCGCTGGCCGAAGTCAACGTGACGGGCCTGACCGTGACCGAGGTCAAGGGTTTCGGACGCCAGAAGGGCCATACGGAACTGTACCGCGGCGCCGAATACGTGGTCGATTTTTTGCCGAAGGTGAAGATCGAAGTCGTGGTGGATGACAGCATGTGCGAGCAAGTGGTCGACGCCATCATCAAGGCTGCGCGCACCGGCAAGATCGGCGACGGCAAGATTTTCGTGCAGGAAGTGGAGCAGGTAATCCGGATTCGTACTGGCGAGACGGGGCCGGAAGCGGTCTAAGCAATGGACGTCGCCCAAGATCACATCACTTCTGCAAACCCGTTAAAGATTATCAATTATGTAGTGGGTGGAGTATTGGCATCGCTGCTCTTGGGCTGCGTGGTATTGGAGGCCAAGCGGTCAGCATCAGTTCCTGTTTTAGAGTGATGCCGTTACGGTTTGAAGATGTCAAATGGCAAAAGAATCGCAGGCACCATACCTTTGTTTTCCCAACCATGAGAGGTGCTTTTGTCTGCGGTGATGAATTCACCAGGGCCATATTCTTTTGCCACGCCATTGCGATACTCGGTCACTGTTCCCTGAAGGATGTATTCAATCGACGGCCTGTCTTTATGAATATGGATGGCAATTGTGCCACCCGGAGCAAGCGTAACTATGCGCAAGCGCAGCTGGCGGGTGCTCATTCCTTCGATTTCCGGACCAAGTTCCATGATCGCCAAGGGCTTGTTGCTGACTCCCTTGCTTTCGCTTGGGCCGGGCTGCTGAGCGTAGCTAAACCCTGCGAAAACCAGTATGGAGAGAACGACGGGAAAACGCATCCTGGACATGGTCGAATCCTTCGCAGTTGAGTTCGGAAATGCGTGTGGAATCGTCAAGCATACGCCCAATGGAAGAGCAGGTCGCTATCTTTCTGGCTGGTCGAATTGGATTCGTCAGCAGCGCAGCAATAGGGCGTTTGCGGCCGGGCCTATCAGGCGAAGTCGCTCAACGCGAGCTAGCGCCCGAGGCGCATATCGAATTTCCACGTGATCAGCCGCAGCGACATGATCACCATCGCGCTTGACCACAGTGCGAAATCGGGGTCGACGCCGAATTTTTTCATGATCAGGAAACCCCAGCTGCCGATGAAGGCGCAGATCGCATACGGCTTGCCGTCGCGGAACACCATCGGCACTTCATTGCAGACGATGTCGCGCAGCACGCCGCCGAAAATACCCGTGATTACGCCCATCATCGAGGCGATGAAAATCGGCATGTTCGCGTCCAGCGCCGCGGCCACGCCGGCGATCGAGAACAGTCCCAGGCCGATTGCGTCGGCAATGACGATCATGCGCTCGGACACCACCTGGCGCAGCGTTCGGATGGCCGGCGCGGCCACCAGTGCCAGAATGAAGATGAGGATCGCGTATTCCTGGTGCGTGACCCAGAACAGGGGACGCCGGTCGAGCAAGATGTCGCGCAGCGTGCCGCCGCCAAACGCGGTGATGAAAGCGACGGTAAACACGCCAACCAGGTCCATCCGTTTGCGGCGCGCTTCGATAAAGCCCGAGAACGCACCCACCAGGATCGCCAGGATTTCAATAAACTTAATAAGGGTCATGCCCGCTAGCCTAACACGCGCAATTACTTTGCGGTAAGAGCGGCCTTGAGCAATACCAGCAGCGCGCCATGGCTGCGCCCGTCGACGTTGGCCGCGCAGAACGCGATCACGTCGTCTTTTTGCTCGAGCCAGCTGTGCACCATCGAGCGCAGCACCGGTTCGCCGCCGGCCGAGCCGAGGCCCTTGCCGTGAATGACGCACACGCAGCGCAGCTTGCGCTTGGCCGCGCGCGATAGAAAGTCGCCCAGCTGGTCGCGCGCAGTATCGCGCCGCATGCCGTGCAGATCGAGTTCGTCCTGCACCGGCCAGGCGCCTTTGCGCAGCTTGCGCACCACGTCCGCGCCAATGCCGGCCCGGGTAAAACTGAGACTGGGATCGTCTTCCAGCAGATGATCGACTTCGAACGCGTCCGACAGCGACTCGCGCAGCACGGCCGCGTTGTCCTCGGCCTGGGTACGCGGGCGCGCCGGCTTGACGGCCACGTTGACGGTGGTTGGCGCGTTGGGCACATAGCGGTCCGACTGGGCGATCTTCTTGACCCCGCCCAGCGCATTGCGAAACAGCCCGGCTTCCTGCACTGCCAGCCGTTCGCGTTCCTCGCGCGCCGCCTTTTCGGCCGCGCGCGCAGCGTCCTGGCCCTTCAGAGCTTCCTTCAGGGCTTTCAGGTCGGCGAAGTCTTTCATGCTCAGTCTTCCAGGCTTTCCAGGTAGCGCTGTGCGTCCAGCGCGGCCATGCAGCCGGTGCCGGCGCTGGTGATGGCCTGGCGGTAGATATGGTCTTGCACGTCGCCGGCGGCAAACACGCCCGGGATGTTGGTGGCCGTGGCCATGCCTTGCAAGCCGGTCCTGGTGGTGATGTAGCCGTCCTTCATTTCCAGCTGGCCTTCGAAGATGCCGGTGTTCGGCTTGTGGCCGATCGCCACGAACAGGCCATGCACGGACAATGGCGTGATCTCGCCGTCGACGGTCGACTTGATGCGAATGCCGGTCACGCCGCTGTCGTCGCCGACCACTTCTTCGAGCGTGTGGTTGTACTTGATGACGATCTTGCCTTCGGCAGCCTTGGCGTTCAGGCGGTCGATCAGGATGGCTTCGGCGCGGAACTTGTCGCGGCGGTGGATGATCGTGACCTTGGTGGCGATATTGGCCAGGTACAGCGCTTCCTCGACTGCGGTATTGCCGCCGCCGACTACGGCCACTTCCTGGCCACGGTAAAAGAAGCCGTCGCAGGTGGCGCAGGCCGACACGCCCTTGCCCATGAACGCCTGTTCCGATGGCAGACCCAGGTACTGGGCCGAGGCGCCGGTCGAGATGATCAGGGCGTCGCAGGTGAATTCCTGGCTGTCGCCGATCAGGCGGAATGGCTTTTCGTTCAGCTTGGCGGTATGGATGTGGTCAAAAACGATGTCAGTTTTGAAACGTTCTGCGTGCTGCAGCATGCGCTGCATCAGTTCCGGACCCTGCACGCCGAGGGGATCGCCAGGCCAGTTTTCGACGTCGGTGGTGGTCATCAGCTGACCGCCTTGTTCGATACCGGTCACCATCATCGGGTTCAGGTTGGCGCGGGCGGCGTACACGGCGGCGCTGTAGCCGGCGGGGCCGGAACCGAGAATCAGGACTTTGGCGTGTTTGGTAGTGGTCATGGCGGGGTCTGTGCGAGTGTGTATTGAAGGAAACTGGGGGCGGTTGCGGCCAGATCAAGGTAACAATGAACTAGCCGCGATTATAGACGATGATGCACGCGAGTATGAATCTGGGCCTGTGGCCCGATATATGGCTTACAATCGACGAATTGTAGTTTCAGCCGTAGCAAGAATGACAAAGAACAGCCAACCCCAAGCCTCAACCTACACCCGTAAAGAAGTGATCCGGCAGCCGCTGCCGAACCGCCTGGTGCGCCTGCTGTCCGAAGCGCGCTGGATTGCGCTGGCTGTCGTGTTCCTGTACTTCGTCATGATCTTGCTCAGCTACAACAAGGGCGATCCGGGCTGGTCGCACGAAGTCGAAGTGGCGCAGGTGAGCAACCTGGGCGGGCGCGCGGGTGCCTATCTTGCCGACCTGATGCTGTTCATCTTCGGCTTTTCGGCCTGGTGGTGGTGCATCTGCTTTCTGCGGCTGGTGTGGAAGGGCTATCGCTCGCTGACCAACAAATATGTGATGCAGGCCGAGCTCGATCCCGAACACCAGCACGAGGCGACGGTGCGCTGGGTTGGCTTTACCATCATGTTCATCGGCAGCCTGGGCCTGGAATACCTGCGCATGTGGTCGATCACGGTGCAATTGCCGCGCGCCCCGGGCGGCGTGCTGGGCAAGATCATCGGTAGCAATTCCCATAACGCATTCGGCTTCACCGGCGCCACCTTGCTGCTGCTGTTGCTGTTCGGCCTGGGCTTCAGCCTGTTCTTCCACGTGTCGTGGATGGCCGTGGCCGAGCGCATCGGCGCCGCCCTGGAAAGCGTGATCGACTGGTTCCGCCTGCGTTACCAGGACCGCGAAGACCGCAAGCAGGGCGAAGTGGCAGCCGTCAAGCGCGACGAAGTGGTGGTCATCGAGCGCGCCAAGCACGTGGAAAAGCATATCGCCGCGCCGCCCGTCAAGATCGAGCCGCAAGTGGTGGAAGTGGTCAAATCCGAGCGCGTGCAAAAGGAAAAGCAAGCCGCGCTGTTCCAGGACTTGCCGGGCGACTCCAGCCTGCCGCCATTGTCGCTGCTGGACGAGCCGCCGGCCTACCAGGAGACCGTGTCGGTCGAGACGCTGGAATTTACCAGCCGCCTGATCGAGAAAAAGCTGTCGGACTTCGGCGTCGAAGCCAAGGTCGTGGCCGCCTATCCGGGCCCGGTGGTGACACGCTACGAGATCGAACCGGCCACCGGCGTCAAGGGCAGCCAGATTGTCGGCCTGGCGCGCGACCTGGCCCGTTCGCTGTCGCTGACCTCGATCCGCGTGGTCGAAACCATTCCCGGCAAAAATTACATGGCGCTGGAGCTGCCCAATCCGAAGCGCCAGATCGTGCGCCTGACCGAAATCGTCGGCTCCAAGATTTACAACGACAGCGCCTCGCAGCTGACCATCGCGCTGGGCAAGGATATTGCCGGCAAGGCCGTCATCGCCGACCTGGCCAAGATGCCGCACTTGCTGGTGGCCGGTACCACCGGTTCGGGCAAGTCGGTGGGCATCAACGCGACCATCTTGTCGCTGCTGTACAAGTCCGACCCGGCTGACGTGCGCATGATCCTGATCGATCCGAAAATGCTGGAAATGTCGGTCTACGAAGGCATACCGCACCTGCTGGCGCCGGTGGTGACCGACATGCGCCAGGCCGGCCACGCGCTGAACTGGGCCGTCAACGAGATGGAACGGCGCTACAAGCTGATGAGCAAGCTGGGCGTGCGTAACCTGGCCGGCTACAACGCCAAGATTGCCGAAGCGGCCAAGCGCGAAGAACACATCCCGAATCCGTTCAGCCTGACGCCCGACTCGCCCGAGCCGCTCGACAAGCTGCCCACCATCGTCATCATCATCGACGAGCTGGCTGACCTGATGATGGTCGTTGGCAAGAAGGTGGAAGAATTGATTGCCCGGATCGCGCAAAAGGCGCGCGCGGCCGGCCTGCACCTGATCCTGGCAACCCAGCGCCCGTCGGTGGACGTCATTACCGGCCTGATCAAGGCAAACATCCCGACGCGGATCGCGTTCCAGGTCTCGTCCAAGATCGACTCGCGCACCATCCTCGACCAGATGGGCGCCGAAGCCCTGCTGGGCATGGGCGACATGCTGTACATGCCACCGGGCACCGGCTTGCCGGTCCGGGTGCACGGCGCGTTCGTGTCCGACGAGGAGGTACACCGCGTGGTCAAGCACTTGAAAATGAACGGCGAGCCGAACTATATCGAGGGCATCCTCGAGGGCGGCACGCTGGAAGGCGAGGGCGGGGCCGACGGCGCGCCGGCTGGCGACGCGGGTGGCGAAGCCGATCCGATGTACGATCAGGCAGTGCAGGTGGTGCTCAAGAACCGCCGCGCGTCGATCTCGCTGGTGCAGCGTCACTTGCGTATCGGCTACAATCGCGCCGCGCGCCTGCTCGAGCAGATGGAAAACAGCGGTGTAGTTTCCAGTATGCAATCAAACGGCAACCGGGACATTCTGGTGCCGGCCGCCAGCGCAGAATAGAAGCAACAGAACCAGCGCTGTGCACGGATTGCCCGCTCGACCGTTAGAAGGTCAGGGCAGAACAAGCAAACCCACGTCGTCCTCGCGAAAGCGGGGACCCATACTCTCTTAACTCAGTATGGGTCCCCGCGTTCGCGAGGACGACGGACGAATACGAGGCAATTATGCAAACTTTCAAGACAACATTGCGCGCCGTGGCGCTGAGCCTGGCGTTTGCCGGCGCGGCGCAGGCTGGCGCGCTGGACCAGTTCAAATCCTTCGTCAGCGCGACCAATGCGGCGCGCGGCGAGTTCGTCCAGACCCAGGTCAAGAAATCGGCCACCAGCAAGGCGACCCCGCCGGCATCCGGCAGCTTCATCTTCGCCCGCCCCGGCAAGTTCATCTGGACCTACACCAAGCCCTACGAGCAGCTGCTGCAGGCCGATGGCGAACAGTTGTACATTTACGACAAGGACCTGAACCAGGTCACGGTCAAGAAGCTGGGCGACGCACTCGGCTCGTCGCCAGCGGCCATCCTGTTCGGCAGCAACGACCTGGAAAAGAATTTCACGCTCAGCGAAGCGCCCACCCGTGACGGCCTGGAGTGGCTCAACGCGGTGCCCAAAGCCAAGGACAGCCAGTTCCAGCAGATCAGCATCGGCCTGAAAAACGGCACGCCTGCAGCGATGGAATTGCGCGATGCGTTCGGCCAGACCTCGGTGCTGATGTTCAGCAAATTCGAAAAGAACCCGAGCTTGGGCGCGCAGCAGTTCAAATTCGTAACGCCCAAGGGCGCGGACGTGTTCAAGAACTAAACAAGGTTGCAATGAAAGCGCGCACCATCATCAGGGCAACGGCGCTGACCGCCATTGCAGCCTGGATCGCCAGCGCCACGCTGGCGCAGTCTGACAACCGGGTGCTGGCGCGCGCCTTCCCGGCCAAGCTGCTGGTGTCGAAAGCGTCCTGCACCACTCCCGAATGGCCGATGGAAGCGCGGCGCTACGAAATCGAAGGCGTCACGCTGCTGCACTTTCATATCGGGGACGACGGCGGCATCGACGGCGCCAAGGTGGCCGGCACCAGCAGCTGGAAGTTGCTGGACGAGGCAGCGCTGCGTTCGCTGGTGCAATGCAAGTTCAAGCCGGGGCTGGCAGCCGAGCGCGACGCCACCTACACCATCCAGTTCGTGTGGACCCTGTCCGGCCCGCCCAGCGCGCGTCCGCAATTAGTGGAAGACAGTTGCGCGCCATCGGCCCGCTTTTCCAAGTTCCAGCCCTACAACCGCAACGCCACCGCACGCGACGGCGTGCTGCTGCGCTTCCTGGTCAACCCCAAGGGCGAGCCGATCGGCGTCAAGGCCGAGGCCGATGGTGCGTTTCAGGAAGCGGGCGCGGCCGCGGCAGAATACGTCAAGCGCTGCCGCTTCGCGCTTGATCCGGCCATGCCGGGCGAAAAAACCGACACCGTGTTCGGGCGCGTGCTGTCGATCAACAAATAAATCGTACATCGCCCTTGCGCAGGCGCCGCCAAGGGCGACGTATTAGCGGTCAAGGAAATCGGCCATCATGCCCGACGCGCGGCGCAAGCGGCGCGACAGGATGCGCGCCAGGCTGGTCATGAAGTGGAAGGCCAGCATGGGCCGCTCGAGCGCCAGGTTCTTCAGGTTGGTGCTGGTGAGGATCAACAGCTCGCAATCGGTTTCGGCCACGCAGGTGGCAGAGCGGCGCTCATGGTCGATCATTGCCATTTCACCGATGATGCGGCCCTTGGCCTCGCTCGAGAGCAACTGGCGCCCATGTTCGCCGCCCTTGTAGATGCCAATGCGGCCGTCGACCACGATCAGCATGAAGTCGCCCAGGTCGCCTTCCTCGAAGATCACGCCGCCCTTGGGCGTGGCGTGCAAGGACATGTAGCCGGCCATGGTTTCCAGTTCCGGATAGCTGAAGTCCCGCACCAGTTCCAGGCCATCAAGCAAATCGGCGATTTTCATGGCATTCCTCATAAGCGCGGGAGTTTTAAGGATAGCATCTTGCGCCATGCGCTAGACTACGGGCCTGACATCAAAGAATACGCGCATGGACGACCTTTTTAAAACCGAACCGGCCCCGCCCCTGGCCGAAGCGCTGCGCCCGGCCAGCATCGAAGACGTGATCGGCCAGAGCCATCTGCTGGGCGAAGGCAAACCCTTGCGGCTGGTGTTCAAGTCCGGCAAGCCGCACTCGATGATCCTGTGGGGCCCGCCTGGCGTGGGCAAGACTACGCTGGCGCGCCTGACCGCCAATGCGTTTGGCTGCGAATTCATCGCGCTGTCGGCGGTGCTGTCGGGCGTCAAGGACATCCGCGCCGCCATCGAGCAGGCCGAGCATCACCTGGCCAGCGGCAAGCACACGATATTGTTCATCGACGAAATCCACCGCTTCAACAAATCGCAGCAAGACGCCTTGCTGCCGTTTGTCGAGTCCGGCCTGGTGACGCTGATTGGCGCCACCACCGAAAACCCCTCGTTCGAAGTCAATTCGGCGCTGCTCTCGCGCGCCCAGGTGTATGTATTAAAGGCGCTGAGCGACAGCGAAATGCTGCTGCTGCTCGAACGGGCCAAGCAATACGGCCTGGGTCAGCTGACGTTTGACGAGGTGGCCGTGGCCACCCTGATCGGCTACGCCGACGGCGACGCGCGCCGCTTCCTGAACCTGCTCGAGCAAACCCGGACCTCGGCCGAGACGTCCGGCATCAGCCACATCACGGGCGAATTCGTCGACAACGCGCTGACGCTGAACTCGCGCCGCTTCGACAAGGGCGGCGACAACTTCTACGACCAGATCTCGGCGCTGCACAAATCGGTGCGCGGCTCGCATCCGGACGCGGCCCTGTACTGGCTGTGCCGCATGCTCGACGGCGGCGCCGACCCGCAATACCTGATGCGGCGCATCGTGCGCATGGCGTGGGAAGACATCGGCATTGCCGACCCGCGGGCGATCCAGATCGCCAATGACGCCGCCGCCACCTACGAGCGGCTGGGTTCACCGGAAGGCGAACTGGCGCTGGGGCAGGCGGTGATCTACCTGGCCATCGCGGCCAAGAGCAACGCCGGCTACAACGCGGTCAACCGCGCGATGGCGTTTGTCAAGAAGGACAAGTCGCGCGAAGTGCCGGTGCACTTGCGCAACGCGCCGACCAAGCTGATGAAAGAACTGGGCTACGGTCACGAGTACCGTTACGCGCACGACGAGCCCAATGCCTACGCCGCAGGCGAGACTTACCTGCCAGATGGCATGGCCGAGCCGCGCTGGTACGAGCCGGTACCGCGCGGGATCGAGTCCAAGATCGCCGACAAGCTGGCCTGGCTGCGCAGCCAGGACGAGGAAGCGCGCAAAGGCTGAGGTGAACGCAGGACAGGCGCGAATTTTAGCGGCCTGTCCTGCATTTTCCGCGCTTCATCGCATCTCGATGGCATCGCCAGGGGCGGGTGGGTAAAGTACCACCATACCAACCCGAAACACCCACTGGAGATGATCATGAAAGCACCTAAAAACTTCGAAGCCCTGTTCCTTGCAGCAGCCGTCCTGCTCAACGTAACCGCGTTTGCCACCGCTGAAGCACCGCTGGTCGCAGCGCCTGCAGCAAGCAGCGCCGCCAGCGCACCGCAAGTGGTGGTTGTCAAAGGCCATCGCCTGAGCGCCGCCGAGAAAGCCGCACTGAACTGATCTGGCAGCAAGCAAATCGTCAGCAGTGACGGTCTACTTGGTACAATTGCGGTTTTAGCACACCGGCAATTCGACAATGATAGACATTCAACTTCTACGCAAAGATATCGACAACGTCGCAGTGCGCCTGGCGACCCGCAAGTTTCAGCTCGACGTGGCAGGATTCAACGCCCTCGAAGCCGAACGCAAAGCGATCCAGACGCGGACCGAAGAACTGCAAAGCAAGCGCAATTCGCTGTCGAAACAGATCGGCATGCTCAAGGGCAAAGGCGAAGATACTTCCGCCGTGATGGCCGAAGTGGGCGGCCTGGGCGATGAGCTCAAGGCAAACGAAATCGCGCTGACCGAAGTGCAGGCCAAGCTGGCCGCCTTCATGGAATCGGTACCCAACCTGCCGCACGCGTCCGTGCCAGTGGGAACCGATGAGGCCGGTAACGTGGAAGTACGCAAAGTAGGCACCCCGCCTGTATTTGCATTTGAAGTGCGCGACCACGTCGACGTGGGCGCCGCGCTGGGCCTCGATTTCGACGTGGCCACCAAACTGACCGGTTCGCGCTTTTCCGTCATGAAGGGCGGCATCGCCCGTCTGCACCGCGCACTGGCGCAGTACATGCTCAACACCCATACCGACGTGCACGGCTACACCGAGTGCTACACGCCGTACATGGTCAACGCCGATTCGCTGCGCGGCACCGGCCAGCTGCCCAAGTTCGAAGCCGACCTGTTTTCGGTGAAGAAGGGCGGCGCCGAAGGCGAGGGCGAAACCTTCTACCTGATCCCGACCTCGGAAGTGTCGCTGACCAATATCGTGCGCGACGAGATCGTGGCACTGGACGCGCTGCCATTGCGCATGACCGCGCATACGCCGTGCTTCCGTTCGGAAGCGGGCAGCTATGGCCGCGACACGCGCGGCATGATTCGCCAGCATCAGTTCGACAAGGTCGAGATGGTGCAGGTGGTGCATCCGGATACTTCGTACGATGTGCTGGAAGAAATGGTCGGGCATGCGGAAGCGATCCTCAAGGGTTTGGGCTTGCCGTACCGTGTGATGGCGCTGTGCACCGGCGACATGGGCTTTGGCGCGACCAAGACGTATGACCTGGAAGTATGGCTGCCGGCGCAGAACACCTATCGCGAAATTTCGTCGTTGTCGAACTGCGAAGCGTTCCAGTCGCGCCGCATGCAGGCACGGTTCCGCAATGCCGCTGGCAAGCCGGAGCTGCTGCATACGCTCAATGGCTCGGGCCTGGCGGTGGGGCGCACGCTGGTGGCGGTGCTGGAGAATTATCAGCAGGCTGATGGCAGTGTGGTCATTCCGGAAGCGTTGCGTCCGTATATGGGCGGGCTGGAGAAATTGGTTCCGGCCGCGTAAGGGCGGGGAGGACAAATCTTTTTTGAATTTGCTCTTCCGTTTTGCGCGGAGTTTGCTATAATTCTGTCCTCGCAGCAGCAAGCGAAAAGAATTTGAAGACCACGCTTGGTTAGTTCACTAGTCAAGAGCTCGAATAGAACACCGGAGAGGTGGCAGAGTGGTCGAATGTACCTGACTCGAAATCAGGCGTACGTTAAATCGTACCGTGGGTTCGAATCCCACCCTCTCCGCCAGTAAAATCAAGTACTTAGCGTGCTTGAGTAGTAGCAAAAAAGCCCCGTTTTCGGGGCTTTTTTGCGTCTGTGTGCGGGAGAATCTGACATCTTCGCAGCGACATCGGGACTGCTCAACCAGAATCCATCTCACTTCGTTGACCAGTCTCGGTTGGAAAAATGCCATTGAACAGCTGGCACTGGCAGTTCAATGGCAATTATTCTTTCGCCGCGATTATTGCAAGATAATCCACGATAACGGAAAGGGCGCCCAACAGCAAAGCTTGGGCGATTCCAGCACCTAGAATTGTTACTGATGGAATGAATGCGGCAACTGGCTGGGCTTCTCCAGGAAGGAAGACAAAGAAAGCAATCGCGCCCCCGAGCACTGAGAGCCATGCAAACATCTTGAGTACAAATCCCATTACTGCCTCAGGGCACCTCGTTATACACAAGTCGGCAGCCAGCGTCTGACGGCCTGAAAAACTCG